>CADBXE010000001.1 GCA_902798595.1 uncultured Erysipelotrichaceae bacterium
ATTTAGTAGACCAAACAATATGATAATTAATGTTAAAAACACATGTTCTATTGTGTCTTAATTCTTCCATAGGTTTTCCTACATATAGTATAGCAAAAATATGTAGATTATTCCACATAATATTTTATATTATCTATCTTATTATTTACCTTGCATATAGTAAGTGATAATGACTCTTTAAACACTTTCATCTCGGCAGTTGAACAACCGAGGATTCCCGTTTAATTTCCTAAAGGTAAGAATTATTATCTAAGATATCGCGATATTGAATACACCATAAATGCGAGCAGTTATACTGTTATAACCGCGAAAGTTATTAAACCAGTAATGTAGTCATAATCTTTAATGGTATTAATTTATTAATAGAAAAGTTGTATAATAGAGCATTGCATAAAGGCTTTGTTATGAAAAAGAAATTACTACCATTATTTATTATTCCTTTCCTATTAACTGGTTGTTCCTTATTTGGGGATATTTTAGATGACAGTCCAACATACTCATATATCGATAAATCTTCCGATAATAAGAATACGAGTAGTATTTCTGTTGATACAGGTAACACTAATCAGACAAGTAAACCAACAGAAAGACCATATATCGCTTTTGACGCGACAGGTTTTGAACGTAATGAAGAAAATGGTAATTATTTAATCACCGTTAAAAGAGGTGGCAGTTTCACTATTAACGCAGTAATCGCTAATGGGGATAGCTCTGAATACTCTTTGATTTATTCGTGGGCTGCAGGTAGTGAATATGGCACCATTAATAATAATGTTGTAAGAATCAATGATGATGCCAGATTAACTGCTACTCCATATGTCAAAATTGAACTGAAGAAAAATGGTTCTGATGGTGTAATTGATATCGTTTTAATTAGAATCACCATTATTGATAAATACCAAGTCTCTGTGGTTTCTAAGAGTGAAGATGTTCTTGTCGTTAAATCAGACGTTACTGGTATCGATTATCAAATTAATGTGCCTTTGGCTAATACCTTCTATGAATTACCAGTGGTTAAGTTAGAAGATTATGATGAGCCATACACTGTGGAATACGTTAACGATGATGGTGAATACTATAAAGATAAGATCGAATTTAGAAATGAAGAAAGTAACACCTATTTCCAAATCGTTGATAAATTCAATATGTTATCCAATTATCGTTTTCACGCTTTAATTAAAGATAACGAAAATAAAACACTTAAAGATTTAGTTTTAGCTGCGACTGAAACTCTTGATAGCGAAGATGTCTTAACCGTTTATTATGGCGAATATAGCGAAAGAATTAGTAATGGCCAAACAATTACTATCGAAAAGGAAGAAACGGCTTCTATTGCCTTAAATTCATATTTTAACGGCAATGCTTTGGCAACCTATAGCAGCGCCTATAGTGTCACTAGTGAAGATGTCACGGTTGCTTCTATCTCTAAGAAAGCTATTTCTGGTACTTCTACATATGTCATTAATCCACTAGGTAAAGTGGGCACTACAAAAATCAGTGTCTCTTATACATTCACTAATAGAGAAACAACATACACAGTTGATTTCTATGTCTCAGTTGTGGACACTAAGACACTTGAATCCATCTACGTCCCAGCGGGCGCTGATGCGTTTAAGGTTTATAACGAAAATAACATCATTATTAATGGTAAGATTTACGCTATTTATAGTGTCGGTGAACCTGAAGCTATCAACGGTCATCCAAACCTCAGTGTCACTGTGAGTATGATTAATAGAAAATACGTTAAGGTGACACTCTCCTATACATATAGAGGTGTGACTAAAGAAGCCTCTTATGATGTAGATACTGATCCTACTCCAACATATGCTAAACGTTTATTAACTAAGAACTATCAAACTATGTGGGCTAATGCTGGTTATGTAACTATGCCAACAAAAGGTGACGCTGCTGCGTTAGTCATTCCTATTTGGTTTACTGATAGCGCTGACTTCATTAGCGTTGAAAAGAAAGATGAAAGTGGTTTAAATCAAAAAGAACAAGTCTTACAAGACATCAATTTAGTGGTCTTTGGTGAAAATGATGAAGTCCCATGGAGAAGTTTAAAGACATATTATCGTGAAGAATCATATGGCGCTTTAAATATTGTTGGTAAAGTATCTGATTGGTATGAAGTAGATCATGCCTCCACAACGTACGCTTATCAAGATACCGCGATTAATACTCTCGCAGCTTCCGCGGTGAAATGGTACTTTGATAACAATCCAAGTGAAACACGTGGTGATTATGATAAAAATAACGATGGTAAGATTGATACATTAATTCTTTACTACGGCACTAACTACCATAGCTTTAGAGATAACGGACAACCTCAAACAGCTAACTGGTTAAGAAGAACCAATAGCACTGGTGATAGTAGTATTTCTAACTATGCTTGGATGTCATTTGCGACCACTTATAACATTGATGGCTTAAGAACATCTAGGACTGGTCAATTAGACATTAATGATTTATCAAACTATGGTTTATATTCCAGAACTGTTATTCACGAGGTCGGCCACGCTTTAGGTTTATCTGATTATTATGATAAATCCATGACTAGAGAACCTGTTGGTGTCCTTAATATGCAATCTAGTGATTCAGGTGGTCATGATGCCTTCAGTGTCATGGCGATGGGTTGGACAGAACCATATGTCTTCTCCGCTGAAGACGCTGCTACTTCAACTCAACCAACCATAGAAATCACCATTAAAGATTTCCAAAGCAGTGGTGATTTGATTATCCTCACTCCTAAATGGGATGGTTATCCATATGATTATTTATATAATCCATCAAATCCAAACCCACCAGATTACAAAGAAATCTTTGATGAATATCTAGTGTTAGAATTATATACCCCAACTGGCTTAAATGCGAAAGAAGCCGCTAGAACGGATGTTGATAACGCAAAAGTGCCAGGTATCAGATTATGGCACGTTAACGCTAAATTAGGTAGTAATGGTCGACACCTCTATACTAATAGCGCTACCGATACAAATTATGATTTATTACATCTTATTAGAAATGATGTTAATAAAGACTACAACTCTTTAGCGAGATTAAGTGATGCTGATTTATTCAAACAAGGAGATTCATTCACCATGGATAAATTCAAATCACAATTTTATAACCATGATGGTAAGTTAGATGATGGTCGTGGCTTAGGTTTCTCCTTTGGTGTTACAAAGATTGAAACAGATACCTATGGTAACGCAACTGCGACAATCAGAATCGCCTATATCGGTGGTTAATATAAAATTCTATTGCATTAACATCCCATATTAGATATATTTATGGGGCTGCTCGATAGAGTAGCAATGAATTTTTTCTAAGTATCTAGGAAAACTCACTGGAAGGGAAGCCAGTGGGTTTTCATTTATTTTTGTTCGATTAATTCAAAATTTTTTAGCAGATTTCTTTATATTATATTGTCTTATAAGTAGGAGGGACCAAATAATATGAAAAAATCTGTCCTTATTGTACCTTTATTGATGTTACCTTTCCTTTGCTCATGTGATGAAAATGGAACAAGTAGCTTTAATCATAACGTTACTGTGAGTTTCGATTCTAATGGTGGCACTCAAGTAGCGGAGCAATCCATCAAACGCGGTAGAAAAGCCACTAAGCCAGAAGATCCATTTAAAGAAGGCTACACATTTGCCAACTGGACCTATCACGATAATGAATATGACTTTGATACACCGGTTTACAAAGATATTACTTTAGTCGCTAATTATGTCCTAAATGATTACACAGTCGTCTTTAAAAATGTTGATGGTACTGTCTTAGATACTCAAGATAATCTTCACTTTGGCGACGCTATTAAATATCACGGTGAAAGGCCAACATATCCTAATCCAAATCCTGAATACACATATTTATTCGCAGGTTGGGATCAACCGTTGATTGTTACTGGTGATATGGTAATTAATGCCTTATTCAATAGCAGATACGCAAAATACACTCTTCGTTATGTGAGTCGTGACATGGTTGTCCTTTATGAAGGCATCATTGATAATCCTGAAAATATCCCAGCATATCCAAATGGTAGACTACCAGACTACGCTGAAAACGGCTTACAATATCAATTCAGTGGTTGGCGTAGAGTGGATAACAATGATGAAATCACCATGTATGCCCAATATGAAGCCTGTTCCTATGGTGTGAACTTCAATATGAATGTTGTTTCTGGCTACGAAGGTGATGCAGAAAATGTCGTTCTTCCAAGAAAGTGGAACGGTTACACAATCGATACAATCGGTGAAGAAGCTTTTAAAGATTGTACCTTTGTTAAAGAAGTTGATGTTCCTGAAACAGTTAATGACGTTTTAATGAATGCTTTCCAAAACTGCACAGGCTTAGAATCCATCTCCTTTAAAGAAGGCTTACACTTCTTAGAAAATAAAGCATTTAATGGCTGTACTTCTTTAAGAAGCATTAGTATTCCTAATAGTTTCATTAATATTTCATCTAACGCTTTTGAAGGCTGTACCGCTCTTACATATAACGAATATCAAAACGGTTTATATTTAGGTAACGCTAATAATCCATATTTAGTATTAATGTCCTTAATTAATAAATCAGCAGATTCATTCACAATGCACGATAACTGTGAAGTTACCGCTGGTAGTGCCTTTACAGAAACAACCGCATTAAGAAATGTTGTGGTTTCTAATAGCCTTAGACAATTAGGTCAAAATGGATTCTGCTATTGCACCAATCTCAACGCTACCACATACGATAACGCTAAATACATTGGTAGTGCGACTAACCCATACTTAGTGCTTATTAAAGCCAATAATAAATCAATTGATGAATGTAATGTTCACACTAACTGCAAACTTATCGATGATAACGCATTTAATGGCTGCACAAAATTAAAAGGTGTTGTCCTACCAGCGGGACTTACCTACTTAGGTATGCAAGCCTTCTATAACTGTGAAGCATTAACCGCTATCGATGTTCCTGCTTCTGTTGTCAGTATTGATCCACTGGCGTTTGCTAAATGCAAGAAACTTGAAACAGTAGTGTTACATGATGGTCTTATCTATATCGAACCAAATGCCTTTGCGCAATGCGAAGCCTTAAAGGAAATTACAATTCCTGATACTGTTATCTATCTTGGCGATTCCGCTTTCAGCGCATGTACTGCTTTAGAAGAAGTAACCTTATCTAAGAATCTTATTAAGATTTGTAGAAACACATTCTCAAACTGCAGTTCCTTAAAGAGTGTCTTTATCCCTAAAGACGTTAACGAAATCAAAGAAAGAGCGTTCTATGGCTGCACAAGTCTTGAAACCGTTTATATGCCTTATAGTGTTAAAGTTTTAGGGGCTAGACTCTTTACAGGTATCAACCGTCAAGTAGTCATTAACTACGCTGGTAGAGAAGCTGATTGGAACGATATCGTTAAAGATGCCACTTGGAATTCAGGTGCCAACCAACTTGTCGTGGAGTTCCCTGATTATCAAGCAGAACAAGAATAACTAAAGAAGTAATTGGCCCGCCGACGCCATTTACATAAACCATCTATAAAACCCGCTCCGTTCTCCTGCTGCGGGTTTTATTTTTTAAAATAACACTTGCATTACTAACAAATAATAGATATATTAATCAGGCTCGAAAGAGCAAACTACTAAAAGCCTACTAAAAGGCTACATTCAACATTTTCTAGAGGGACCCGTTTTTTTATGATTTAGCCGGGTCTTTTCTTTTGATGACATCTTAATATTATTTGTTATAATAATATCTAGAGGTACTTATATATGTTTAAATTCTGGGGTGATGGCTCAGACTTTTCAAAGTCTTTAGTGGACGCCATCAAAGTAAGAAGTACAGAAAACTTCAATTGGACTTTTATTTTCATCTTAGCTGTAGTTTTTTATGTCTACTGGAGTGAAATCCATAAAAAGAACTATCCAGCCGTACAAGCTGGCTTAGCCTTATATGGTGTGCACTGGTTATATGAAATCACTAACGCGATTATTGGTAAGATCAGTGGTTATCCATTATGGTCAGTATCTAATGATTCCACGACATTTATTCTTTTAATAGGTGTTTCTTGGGAATTATCAATGATGTTCTCTTTAGCGGGTATTATCTCCTTTAAGATGATGCCTCAGGATAGAACAAAGAGATACTTTGCTAGAGGTAAGTTTAAGGGTATTAGTTGCAAACTCATGGTCGCTATTGAGATGGCCTTATTATTCGCCTTATTTGAGTCCTTCCTAGCGGGTACATCTAACCATTCATTTATTTGGGTCTATCCATGGTGGGGTGTTATCCCAGTATTTATTACTACCTATATTCCATTCTTCTTAGCTAGTAACTATGTTCCAGATATGAAACCAAAGACACGTAACATCTTCTTAATCTCTGAATGGGGATTAGTGGCATTATTATTAGCGATCTTAATTCCTTGTGGGTTATCTAAAAACAAATAGTTGTTATATAATATACCCATCCATAAAGAGAACGGTGAGGGACAAGCCCTATAACCCGTCAGCAACCTGCTATATAGATAGTAAGGTGCTAATGCTTGATCGATGGGGAATAATTGACACGGGATTAATTATTGCTCCTATCGATGCGATGGGAGCTTTTCTTCTTTATGGATATAAACATAAGGAGAAAAGATATATATGTTTAAGATTTATGAGCTCCGTTATAAAGATAGGAATAGTGGAGTTGGTTTTGTATTCTACGCTAGAAGCGAGGTATTTGCGGATAGATTAGCTAGTAGAATAACTGCTTTAGGCATATATAGCCTTCAGAGAAGAAAAATGGGTTATAAGAAAGAATGCTACACAGAGATACCACCATATGAGTTGGAATTCGAACAAGATGAATATGTAGAAGATATGGAAAGCAGCTACAGTGTAGTTAAATAAGAAACATATTTCTTATTACTGAGCACGAGCCCACTCATACTCGAATAGATTTTTAGTGACTTTCCTACAGGAAAAAGGTATGATTTTTGCCTCAAAAACACATAAACACGTCGTGTAACCGCGACTCACTCATAATTATTCAGAAGCTCTTACAAGTACTTATACTTGAGGGCTTTTTCAGGCTTTGTGGGAATATGTTTTTTAAGTTTAGGGTCCCATATCAGGGAATATGTTTTCCCTATTATATATTTATATATAAGGATATAGGAGTTGTCATATTTGACAGAGCGCTAAAAACACTAATTTTTTAGGGAAGGCAAAACTGACTACAAAAGTTGTCGCCAATGACTACTATTTGATATAGCTAAGTGTTATCATATTTGTGTTCAACGGAGGAAAGAAACATGACCAGCTTACAGAAAAACATTGATCATTATATGGAATTAAAAGGCATCAAAATGTATAGCCATCTTCTTCGCGCTATCGCTCTAAAACTTGGTATTAAAAGCCAGGATGCATATGACTTTGCCAATAGAGAAAAGGCGAACTTTTCTAAAATGCTGAAAGGCGAAAGACCTCTTAAATACGAATACATCATTCCGCTAGAAAAAATCTTTGGCGTTTCTTTAGCTAGGATGATGGACGAAGACTCCTATAAGTTTCCGGTAGAAAAAGAAATGGTGCCATACATTAAAGGCTTTAGATATTATGCTTATTTAGATAATAAAGACTTATATGAAAAGGAATTGGCTACGTTACTCAGTAAAGAAGGAAAATCAATACTTCATGAAATGGATGAATTTGGCAAAACATTCCTTGATTATGTAGTTGAATACAAGGCGGTTAACGGTGTTAGATTCTTGCATGATTTCTATAAAATTAGACTAAGATTTTGGACTAATCAATTTGAAACAGAACCAAAGGGAATCTTTTGGATCCATGATACAGCTATTGAATTTTGTAGAATGGTGGCAAATATGGGTGATTTGAAATTGTTCAATGATATTTATGATTCCTATTGCATGTTTGCGTCAAACGGATTCTACCTTCCTCAAATACTTTATAGTCAAGATGATTTCTATGAAATAGTCATGGACCACGAATATTTATTTAATGATCTGTTTGATATCAAAACTTATAAATATGAATTTGGTCCATCAGGGAAAAGAAAACAAGGAAGAGACGGCATGTCTTTCAGCTCGATAAATCCTGTTATAAATGGTTGCTTAAACTATGCATTAAAGCATTTAGATAAATATAAAAAACAAGCTCAAGAGATTTTGAAGTTTGGAATTGAACATAACGCCAGAGTTAAAGAAGGGCTTACTTTAAAACCAGAAGATGTCTACATCGATGAAATCGGCGGCCTAAGAAATATTAGAAATAACGATGTTGTCGATATTGCGATAGAAGCGAATGTTAAAGATATTAAAGACAATGAAATAAACAAATTAATTTCTGAATTGCCTAAATTTAATGAACCATATTGGAGAAGATAATTATGGGCCCAAAATGGTGTTTGAACTACGATTCAGGTGATTATGAATGGATCGATGAAAACGGATATAGCTGGGATCAAGGCGAATATGTTTATAACTGGGATCGCAGCGCATTCGACGATGATGACGAAGACGATAATTGGTAAATAGCATATACCTCCTTTCTATCCTTTCTCTGCAGAGAGGTTCCTGCCAGTGTTCTCCTCACACTAATGGTGGGAACTTTTCTTATGTACAAGTGAAGGGATTCACTCAAAGAGTGTTTGTAAGTCGTTTACAATATTTATAAAATAAGTATGTACATGCACGTAAGTATCGCGATATTGGATAATATGTATTTATTTGACAAATAAAGCGCTAATTCTATTTTTTGGCGAATCAACTCGCGTTCTCAGTTATTTAAAAAAATCGCCGAAACGGTGAGTATGTTAGGGAAAGAGGTATCCGAACATGACATTAGGACAAAAAATTAAAAAGTTAAGAAATGATAAAAACTTAACTCAAAAAGATTTAGCGGATCAAGTACATGTCACTTTCCAAACAGTAAGTAAATGGGAAAATGATGAAAACGAACCAGATGTTGCTACATTAAGAGAATTATCAAAGCTATTTGATTGCTCTATGGATTATCTCCTGAGCGAAGAAGAAAGCGAAGAACCAAAACAAGAGGTAGTTGATGCGCCAGCAGCAACACAGGTTATAGAGCGAGTTAATCAAACAATTATTATTCATCAAAAAGAATTGCATGTTTGCAGAAGATGCAATAAGGATATTCCTGATGAAGAGTTATATGTTGAACATCTATCAAGAAGAGAAAGACACGGACGCGCTTGGAGAACGGTTCCTGCAGGAGAAGCTTTTTATCATAAAGACTGTTGGGAACAAGTTGTCAAAGAAAGAAAAGAAGCTGAACGTATAAGAAGAGCTGGTATAGCTCACAAGAATAAAGTTAAAACATTTGGATTGGGCATCTTTGCTGGCGCAGTGGCTTTAGTTATTTCTTTACTAGTTATGCTAATTGGATATAAAGGATCTATTCACCCAGCCGCAGCAGTTGGCTGCAGTATTTTTATTAGCTACCTTGCTTTCGCAATGATTTACTGCATCGTTTCTGGCTCATATATAGGCGATGTATTTGTGTGGTGCGCTAGTGCATCGATTAGATTTCCAGGCTTAATTTTCAGTTGGAGCATAGAAGGATTCATTTGGGTTATTGCTATGAAGATATTGTTTGCCATAATTGCATTCATATTTGGCATACTAGCATTCTTCTTTGCTGTTGGTTTGTCCGCTTTGCTAGGCGGAGTATCATTCCCATTTGTTTTAATTCACAATATACGTACTGAATATCAAGATTGTTTCTAAAGGGAGGGAAACCATGAAAAAGAAATACTTATTATTCGCGTTATTGCCATTATTGTTAGCCGGCTGTGGTGGAAATGGTAATAATGAACAACCATCATCCTCCAAGGCTCCAGAAAGCCAAAAATCCAGCGAACCTAGTAACTCAAGCGTTAGTGCTAGTAGTCCTACTAGTTCAAATTCTAGTAGTGGTGTAGTTATTGAACAATTTACAATTACATTCAAAGATGAAGAAGATCGTGTTCTTGAATCCAAGAAATGGGACAAAGGAGCAACTCCTTCATACAATTACACAAAAGCGGATACCCAAGAGTGGGATTACACAGTTCAAGGCTGGGCCACTTCTCTAGGTGGAACAGTCATTACCATTCCTGCTGTTAGTGCGGATGCTACATATTGGGCTGTTGTTAGCAAAGTAAAACAACAGTACACAATTACATTTGAAAGTAATGGTGGTACATCCGTTGCCGCTATTACAGAGGACTATGGTACTGCTGTTGCAAAACCAGCAGATCCTAAGAAAGATAACCATAGCTTTGTAGCGTGGTCATATGATGCTGCTGGTTCACAAGTAGTTAGTTGGCCATTAACTTTAACTAAAAATGAAAAGTTATACGCTAACTGGAATGAAATAGTTAACATCAAAGCATATTTACAAACCTTAATGGCGGTGGTTAATCATGACCCATATGGTTATATTCCAGAAAAGATGAGACCAGAAAATTCTGATAACCACGTCACTGCTGAACAAGTCGCCTATGACTTCACAACGTTTAATAACGTCAGTGCTATCAAATATGGTGGTTATGGCGAACAATGGAGAATGGTCATTGATAACATTAAAGAAAGCGAAAGATTCTACTCAGTATTATCTTTAGGCGAAGCTGCAATAAATGCATCTGTTGCGTTATTCAATAACTACTTAGATAACAATCCTGGCACAACTGCTACCTATACATTAAATGAGACGGCATATACCGCTAAACTAAATTTCTCTAGTAATGTTTTGTCATATACAATTCAATACAAAACGGGTTTAACCATTCCTCTATTTGGCGAGGTGCTGCCACAAATTGATATGACATATGATGTCTCAACATTACAAAAAGCTGTAAGAATTCAACTTTCTGAAAACAACGCAATGAGATACTCTGTGACAGATAATTCATATATATTTGGTTTAGAATATGGCTTAAGCAATGTTAGCAGAAAAGCGTGCCTACAACTCAACCGTATGTATGGTGGTTCTATTGAAGGTCATATCTATGAATACATTCAATACAAAGATAAAGATTTAATGCCAGCGTGTGCTGATTTCTATATTGACGACACATATACTTCAGTCGTTGGTAATAAAGCCAGTGGTATGCCTGGATTCACAGGTTATATCAACGAACTTTACAAAACAAACGAAGGCAAACTTCTTGGCTATGAAGTTAGAGAAACATTCACCAAGTGGGGTGTTACTGCGACATACCATACCTTATGGTTTAACTTAAATAACATCACAGGTATTAATAGCGTTAAAGCCATTGAGAACGGTGAAACAACATTTGGATTGGGCGCCAACAATACTCACGATATTTATTTAAATGGCAGTGGTTCAATCTTTGAACCAACATACAACACTAAGCTAATGGTTAAAACATCTAGAAAATATGATGTCGAAATGAGAAAACAATACTTCTATGGATATAATGAAGGTCAATTCACTGAATATGAAGTGCAATTACCAATGATGTTCATTCAAGCTGATCACGATGGGTACACAAACTTCACTGATTTCCCAGCAGATATTCTCTCTAAGAGCGGTATCACTGCTAGTGTGAACTTGGCGGAAGCATACCTAGACAAAATTCAAAGCGATTACGCTAAACTGGTTGATATCTTTATTGCACATAAAGGCAGCGTCACTGGTGAAGCTATTGAAAATTACATTGGTAGTGCCGTTATTCTCTAATAAAAGTATTGAATAATTAATTAGCCACGTATCTTGTAAGTGCGTGGCTTTTTAAGTTGCGCTTCATTAAAAAGAACTAAAAAAGGTGAACAATGCTAAAATGTTTGATGAGGAAAAAAAGTATGAATAGATCGATTAATGATTGCAGCGAAGAAGCAAAAAAGAATTGGGAATATCTCCTTAAGAATTTCACGCCTGAAAAAATAGAACAAATGACAAATAAGGATAATTACGTTATCGGCAAGGGGCCTAGTAACTTATCGTTTTGCTATTTGGTTGAAGTTGGAACTAGAGAACTAGGTGATGTTAGAGGCGCGAATTCATCAAAATTTGGTCTTTGGTTCGGAACAAAAGGCAAAGACAAAGAACGAAAATATAGGGCAACTTCTAAGCATTTTAATGAGGATGTTGAAAGAGCGTTTTCTGAAATAAAAAGTGCCCTCTCCTCGTTAATTAGAAAAGCCCAATCACTAACTGAGTTTAGAGATATTAAGTCTACTATAATCAGTGATATGTTTAAGTATAAGATTATTTATTTGTACAATCCTGAAATAATGATTCCATCTTTCTTTTTGAAAGATCTAATGCATTTTGAAAAGTGTCTGAAACTGCGCTGTCATAATAAATTTGAAGATTGCCAAAAAAGCCTGATGGAATATAAAAAAGCCCATAACGCAAAAATGAGCAATCATAAGTTCATGCTTATGCTCTATAACAAATACGGACGTTACAACACAGCTGTTGCTAATAAAATTAATGACGAGAATGATCTCGCTTTGAATAAGCGATTGCTGTGTTCAAAAGACCCACAAGAACAATATACAACAGTTGCTAAACCGAAAAAGCAATTGAAAAAGGGTGCTGACAATGTTTATTACTATCCTAGAGATTATAAAATGGCCCTTCACGCCTTAAAGAACGCTAACCATCGATGCGAGAATGAATCAACTCATGAATGCTTTGAGAGAAGAAGCGATGGCAAGCCATATACAGAAGTTCATCATTTAGTACCTTTATGCTTTCATGATGATTTTGATGTGTCATTAGACGTACCAGAAAATATTGTTTCTCTATGCAGTAGCTGCCACAACGAGATACATTATGGTAAAAAAGCTGATGCTATGATTAAAAAACTTTATTATCAGAGAAAAGAGAAATTAACGGAGGCTGGTATTGAAATTACTCTTGAAGAACTGCTTAACATGTACCACACTATTAATTCTCGTGGATAACAAAAAAATCACAATGTGTATTGATAACTCGCTTTGATTTTTTTCTTGCGTTTAACTTTGTCTTGACAGACGCTTCAGAAGTCTATTTACGTTTACTCAATACATTTGCAAGGAAAAATGCTGATAGTAGTGTTTTTCTATTGGTCCTCTTAGCATAGTCTTTAATGTAAGACCTAAAAACCAAAAAGCAAGAAGCTGCAATAGTAATCATCAATTCTAAATCAGCATCCTCATCAAATACATCCAACCGAGACAAGCCGTACTCACCATCTTCGTTTACAATGTCCCATTGGATGAATGCTTTGCATTTTTCTAAATCAGGTTCGCCTTTTATTGAATAGATATATGTTTTGTCAAAGAAAGCTATTCCGGCCTCATATGCTATTAATTCGTATTTGGTCTTATTGTTTTCCAAATAAATATCAAGGTCTTCAGTTATAACGATAACCGCCACTTTCTTGTTGCTCTTATCAAACAAGGCCATCTTTTTTGAAGATAACGCAGCGTAACTAAGATAATAATCAGCATCGTCTTCAATGCTGAAGTATCTACCTCTTTTTTGAAATTCAAATAGTTCATTTCCTAAAGATTGGCCTGAAACAAAGATGTCTTTATAACTGTTGCCATAGATATTGGTGATGTAGTATCTTCCGATTGCTTCATCGTCGCTAACAACTGCGACTTCTTGTCTGCCGTTGTAATTAATGGCGTTCCAAAATTTTGGGTATTTATGATATTTGTTTATAAACTTCACTCTTTTACTAACGTAGTGATTGTAGAGTTTAAGGACATGTATAGCATCCTCTAGATTTTTAGAATGATTGATAGTGTTAACAACATTATCTAACACTTTGTTATCATCATAGTTTTCACTGGTGGGTTTATAACCAATCTCATCAAAAAAGATATGAATTCTCAAAAGTAAATATCCTGTGCTTTTTAACATATCTACACAATATCACGAAACACAATGGTAGACGTAGTGAAATACAGATAGTACAAGCGCTAAATATAGAAATAGTTTGATCTGAGATCTCTTAGCTGCTAAGCTGCTAATTGATGAAGATTAATGAATTCATAAAAGGACACATCTATAACAGAGAAGATTTAAGAAGTGCTTTTGGTGGTTCCTTTTATCGTGGAATGAATAAATGTAACAAAACCAATACTTTAGTACTTATTTCAAAGCACACATCGAACCGCATCTATGGAGACCTTTTCCAAAATAACCAACTTATTTATACTGGCGAAGGCCAAAAAGGTGACCAAACATATACTGGGGCGAATAAAGATTTATTATATTCAGAAGAAAATAAACTACCCGTGTATCTGTTTGTGGTCTTTAAAAATCAACAATATACATACTATGGTACCGTTCATCTCAATGGACAACCATATTTTGAAAATGAATTAGATGTTGATGGAAATGATAGAAAAGTTATCAGATTTCCATTAGTGCTATCGACTGACTTCATACCACTAACTCCAGAACAAATGAAGAACCATCTTGTAGCAGGCATTGTTCCTGAAAGAAAAGCTCTACAAGTAGTGGGCGCCGCTATCGTTAATGAAAATGGTGAAGTGTTATGCGCTCAAAGAGGATATGGTTCCTTAAAAGGTAAGTGGGAATTCCCTGGTGGCAAGATTGAAAAAGACGAAAGTGACGCCGAAGCTTTAGCTAGAGAAATAAAAGAAGAACTTGGCATCAAAGTTGATGTCAAAGAAATGATTGATGAAAACTATCACGAATATGATAGCTTTAGTGTCAACTTAAAAGTGTATAAATGCCAATATGTTGCTGGCGAAATAAACGATTCGGAACACCAATCTTTAAAATGGGTTGAGAGTAAAAAACTTAATGATTTAGATTGGGCTGACGCTGATAAACCAATTGTCGACACTTATCTAGATTCTTTACCAAGAGCAATTGATGGCGAACCCCTTCAATTAAAATACTACGAAGCTAAGGCTGTTGAAACTTCTGACAGAGAACTCTTAAGAGCGGTCCAAGATTACGAAAGAGCCCAAAGAAATCAACGTAAGGCCGGAGAGTCTGCCGAACAAGCAGTCATTAATTATGAAAAAGATAAGTTAAACAACTCTGGCCGTCCAGATTTAGCGGATATGGTTAAACAAGTTTCTAGGCAGTCTTCTGATTTTGGATACGATATTCTTTCCTTTGAAATCAATAATGGCGTAGCTCAAGAAGTACATATTGAAGTCAAATCCGCAAAGATGAGCAACTCGTATATCGAATTCTTTATTAGTGAGAACGAATTGAACAAATTCAGAAATGATGCCGCATATAAGGTGTATTGTCTTATTAGAATGGGTAGAAATTATAAATTACACGAAGTGAATAAAACAGATTTCTTTGCTCATAACTACCTATCACCAATGTCATATAGGGTTCGTATTAGAATTGCAGAATAGTGTTTTTACCGTATAATTGTTTGTAACCAAAGAAGAGAAAATACTATGGAAACATTATGGGTATGTTTGTGGGTTTTTGTGTTTGTTCCGCTCATCATTTCTATTCTATCTTTTCTTGTTGTTCTAATTAGATCACCATTTAAATTTCCATATCGTGAGATAACGTTTGATGTTTCTGGTACCAAAAAGCCGAAAATCGAAGACTATATCGATAGGCTTCTGATAAACAATAAGATGAATGCAATCGATCGTCATAAATCAGAAATGCTTGCATGGGAAAAAGGCTGTTTAGAAGATATCAAAAAAAGTGTGTACAAAAAAAGAAGAAATGATCAGTTTATTGCGTCTTTAGATTGGGAGCATGCTTTTATTTTCATATTCACACGCAACAAGACTAGATATAAACAAGTTAACTATGTTAGATATCCTTATACCGTCGTAGAAGAAATAGGACGTTTTTCTTGCTCTTACAAGTATTTGAAAGATAGATTTAATAAGTTGAATGAGATTGGATTTGAAGCGGTTTTGTCAGAATATCATTCAAAGAGTCAAAGAAGCTTGATGACAAAAGAATTAAGAGAGCAAATTGCTTTCAGGGACAATTTTACTTGCCAAATATGTGGAAAATACATGCCTGACGGTGTTGGCTTACATATCGATCACATTATTCCCGTTTCCAAAGGTGGGAAAAGTGTTCCATCCAATTTGCGAGTCCTTTGCTCAAAATGCAATGGCAGAAAATCTGACCACTAAAAACGCCTCCTTTTCTTAAAGATCACACTGGTGATATACTTTTTATCGAGGCCATCATTATGAAAAAAGAAACTATTAAGCGTATTCGCGATTTTACTATAGATAGAGACTGGGATCAGTTTCACAGTCCTGCTAATTTAGCCAAGTCCATTAGCATTGAAGCTAACGAACTTTTAGAGTGCTTCCAATGGGATGAAAAGAACTACGATCTTTGCGCAGTTAAAGAAGAACTTGCTGATGTCATAGTGTATTGTCAAAACATGTTAGATAAACTTGGCTTAGATGTTGATGACATAGTCAATGAAAAGATGGATATGAACGAAGCGAAATATCCAATTGAAAAAGCTAAAGGCAAAGCAGATAAGTATAACAAACTATGATTATTTATAACGACACACTTTCATGCTTTAAAAACGATGTTCTTATGAACGCGTTACCCAATATCCTTTCAAATAAACTTCGCGAAAAAGGTATTAGTGGTGGCTCAGTAAGCGAAGTTAGATCGTGGAACAATTCACTTCGCTTTATGAAAGACGTCCTTGACGATCCATATTTTTCTCCTAATTGCCAGGTTGCCATTGAATATAACATTCCGCAGACATCTAAAAGAGTGGATTTTATGATTATGGGTAACAATGGTGAAGAAGATCATGTAGTTGTTGTTGAACTAAAACAATGGGGCAAAGTTGAACTCGTGGACAAAACATGCGATCACTCAGTGATGTCTGATTTGCAAAAGCACGAACCTGTTGCCCATCCTTCTTATCAAGCATTTTCTTATAAATGTTTAATATTGAATTATTGTGATGACAAAAATGTTAATGAAAAAACAATTAAACCATGCGCTTATCTTCACAATTTAGAAGAGAAATATCGTTCTATTATTGAAGATAATATTTACAGTGAGTGGACAGCTGAAGCACCTTTGTTTTTACAAAGGGATGTTTTAAAGTTTAGAGAATACATAAAGAAGTACATTAGATTGAAAGCAAATGATGGTTCTTTACTCTATAAGATTGAAGAAGGCAGACTAAGACCAACTAAATCTTTACAGGATGCTTTGGATTCGATGCTTTGCGGAAATAAAGAATTCCACATGATTGATGAACAAGTAGTGGCTTATGACAAAATTATGAAAGCTATTCGCGAATCTAGAGAAGATAACGAAAAGCATGTGATCATCATTACCGGCGGTCCTGGTACAGGAAAATCAGTTTTAGCCATTAACGTATTAGCTAGATGCATTATAGATATGAAACTTAATGCATCATATATTACTAAAAATATGGCACCTAGAAAGTGCTATGCGAATCTCTTAGCAAAAGGAAATGCTAAGAAGATGATTAATCTTCAAAAGGCAATTCAATCACCTTGGTGTCTACCAAATACTCCATATAATGGCTTGGATGTAGGCATTTTTGATGAAGCTCACAGAATGCAAAAGAAACCATATAGATATTTTGGCAACGATATGCTGGAAGACGCAATTAAGGCATCAAGGGTATCGGTTTTCTTCGTTGATGAAGACCAAAGAATAACAATTGATGAGAAGTACAGTGTTGATTCAATAATTGAGTATGCTGAAAGAGAAAATGCAATTGTCCATAGACCATTCGAGTTGTCTTCACAATTTAGATGCGATGGTAGTGATGGCTATATATCTTTTTTGAACAATCTACTTGAGTTGAAGCAAACCGCCAATACAAGATTTGAATTTAATAAATTGAAAGTGGTCCCTTACGATAATCCTGTGAAGATGAGAGATGATTTAAGAGAACTAAACAAAAAGAACAATAAAACAAGAATGATTGCTGGTTATTGTTATGATTGGAATGTTAAAAAGCATAGAGGTGAATGGGATATCGTCATTGGCGACGACTTCAAAGCAAAATGGAATTTGGAAAATGATGACCATTGGGCTGTGAATCCTAATTCTTTTGAAGAGATTGGCTGTATCCATACATGTCAAGGAATGGAATTCGATTATGTTGGTGTCTTTATTGGAAAAGACCTCTATTACGACGGCCAACATGTAAGGACTAACAGAAATGCCATTTCTAGAGATGATAGTTCTAGTGGCATTAGGCTAAAAACAACTTCAGACGATGAAGCTGATAAACTTATTAGAAGGACATACAAAGTTCTTCTGACTAGAGGCTTAAAAGGCTGTTTCATTTATTGTGAAGACGCCCCTCTTAGAGACTATTTAAAAAAGATTCTAGAAAGAAGAAACTAGTATGAAAACTGAACAAATCATCGCTCTCACTATTTTTGTGTTTATCGTAATAGCGGTTATAGCGCTCGTTGTTTTCGTTTCAATTAGAAATAACATATATAAAAAATTTGTTCTCGCAAATAGTGTTTCAATTAGAAAAATAAAAGAAATCAATATTAGGTATACATTCAAAACGTATGACCAAGCAGTTAGATTCCATCATAGATTTGATAATAAAGGATACTGGCGTAAGACCGAACCAGTCGCGTTTTTAAGTAGAGAAATCAGAAATGATCTATCATATTGGTTTGATGTAAGAGATAAAATCGAGTTCAACAAAACTAGTGGTAATAAGTATTTTAAAGAGATCAAGGAAGCATATGTTCCTATCTCAAAAGATATTTGTGAGACCAATAAAAAACGCTTTAAAAAATGCTGTAAATTTGAAAAGAGATTGTTTGATTCACTTATAAAACATCCACAAACTACTATTAAAATTAATGTGGTTTTGAGATATGTTTCTGCCAAAGGAAAAGTCGATCTTTCAAAAGCGGAAAGCTTTGACTACGTTGCTTTGAATAGAATTTTGGATTCCATTTCAACGTCTAGAGTTGATAGGGAAACTTATGAAAGATTAGCTACAGCTGAACGCGCAATGCTTTCTGATAGTATGAGGTATGACGTTCTTAGAAGAGATGGGTTTAGATGTGTTTTGTGTGGGATGTCTGCAAAAGATGGTGCGGTACTTCATGTTGACCACATCATACCTGTTTCAAAGGGTGGAAAAACAGAGCTTAGTAATTTAAGAACGTTGTGTGAGAAGTGCAACATTGGAAAGAGTAATAAAATCGAATAATCCAAATATGGCTATTATCAAGAAAGATTCTTTCTATATCAATTAATAAAAGTTATTGTTTAATTGTTCTAGTTCGCACAATCGATAGAGGAATAGAAGCATGGAAAATTATAAATTTAATCACTTTTCAAGCACCGGAATCAAAAGAGACCCTATTTTTAAAGCTGATTCTTTCGATGTGTTTGGTGATAGTTTGCGTGAGTATTATTCTCCGATACTGTTTGAAATACATCTTCAAAACAAGAGACGCTTTAGGTATTGCTTGGTTAATCCTAATGAAATTATCAACGACGGCAATGCTCTACTTCAAATTAGACGATATTTGATTGCTCATGAGTACAATGAAGATAGAGAAAAACCAGTTAATACCTATTTTATTGGCGATTTAAATAAAGCCATTGAAGTATCATCAACTTTTTCTAATCAAACAATTATTCATGTTACTTATGAAATGGTTAAACAATGGTATCCAAAGAGTATTGATGGAATTTTTGATGTAATTATTGGCTTTGTTCTTCAGCACCAAAAGTTCAATGGCCAGATGTTTCGATTCTATGACATTGATGATGATGTATTGTTTGTTGACTCTTCTTTGAGTGATGACGAAAAAAGGGCATATAAGCAATTTATGCTTCAAAGCATGAAAAAAGAAGGACTCATTGAAGTAATTGAAGGCGAATTTGCCGTGGATACTTTTGTGCTTACTTCTAAAGCCATTTCTATGCATCAAAAAAGTGCATTAGATATCAGCAATAGAGATGCTTTTATAGCTATAAAATTTAATGATAATGGGGATAGAATTGGAATTATTTGCGACGCGATAACCGAAGCTGGTTTCAATCCAATAGTCATGAATAGAATTGAAACCAATAACTGGATTATGCCTGAAATATTTCATTACATTCAAACAAGTCGTTTTGTTGTTGTGGATTTTAGTTTGCCTTGTGATGGTGCTTACTATGAAGCAGGCTATGCCGCTGCTTTAAACAAGCCAGTTATTCATTTGTTTGATAAAAGAACCGAAACTGAAGACAACAAACTACATTTCGACATAGCTCAAAAATCGACTATCTTCTATGAAGATTTTAAAGATCTTAAAATACGTCTAGTTAATCGTATTAAGGCCACAATTAAATGATTATCTATAAGTACCTAAAATTTGAAGATGCGCTTAAAACACTCGATAACAATAGTGTTGCTTTGAGCAATCCTGCTGACTATAACGATCCTTTTGATTGCGTTCTAACTCCAACAAAAGAAGATGAGAATGAGTGCTTTTTACGGATTAGAAATTATTATTTCTTCAAAGAGTTCTCAAAGATAATGTTGGAGAAGAAAATAGAAATTCCTTTTGGGCTGAGGTGGGTGAGAAAGGAATTAAAAATTTTCAAATGGATAATGAAGAAAAATCCATATTACGATAAAATGCCTGCCTTTGACGGAGTGATTGATATTGCCTTAAACAAATACTTTGAAAAAGAACCTAGAGCAAGAATTGAAATGGATAAGCAACAAAAAAGATTTTCTAAAAAAGTACATGGAATTGTTAAAAAGATTAGAGAATCATTGCTTGTATCTTGCTTTAGCAAAAGCAACAATTCTATTTTGATGTGGTCTCATTATGCGAACAAGCACAAGGGAGTGTGCGTTGAGTTTGAAGTAGCATCAGAAGATTTTCAAGAAGTTAAATATGACAAAAAAAGAACTCAATTAGATCTTAAGACAATTACTGCTATTGTACTTGGCCATGATTACATAGGCGAGAATGTAGATTCTAATAATCCATCAATTGCGAAAAAGATTAAAAAAATATTGTATACAAAATTTATAGATTGGCATTACGAAAACGAAGTAAGAATTGCGTTTACAAAACACGATGAGAACGATAGCATTTTTTATTCTGAAAAAGATGATAGATTTCTTTTAAAAATGCCTAAAATAAAGAGAATCTATACGGGATGTAGAATCGAAAAAGATGATTTAAAAATGCTTAAAAAGAAATATCGAAACATCGAAATAGTTCAAATGAAAGACTCCGAAAAAGAGTATAAGGTTTTTGAATCCGGATATAAGAAAGGATAGTAAGAAATGGGCACATCTACTGAAGGAGTAAGATATCTTGAAAAATATATTTTTGATAACGAAATTACTTATCCGAGTAACGGTTCTTTTGACTACTCTTTTTTAAACCATGTTTTTGATAGCATTCAAATATTGGATAGACCAGATTTTTATTCGATAGTAGGAAACACTATATACATTATTGAGCATTTCGAAATAGATTCTACGAAGCACAACAGAAAAGGTAGCAAGCAGAAAATAGAAGAGTTTAAAGATGAATTAAGATTTCAGCAAGTTGCTGGTGCAAATAACGACAACATGAGCATTTATAATGGCCAAATTAATGCCGAACCAAAAATCGAATTTTATAAGGAAAACCTATTCGCCGCTTTTGATGATCATTACAACAAAATCGAATCCTATAAAAACCATGTCCGAGAATTAGTTCAAGATTTTGATAAGTATAAAGTTGTGACAATATTTATAATTGAAGATTCATCTATTTTTGGTAGTTTATATTTTAAGAACGGTTTAAAATTGTTGCTTCCTGTTTTCGCAAGAGAATTTAACAGTTATTTTAAAAGCAAACAAAATCTAGATTTGGTCTTATGTTCTAGCGAAACAAACACTAATACAAAGATATCGTGGATTTTGGCTAGGTGTGATATTGAACATATGCTCGATAAAGAGGTCTCGCTCAACGATATAGAATTGGTAGATTTAAGGCCAATGTCTTTAAGAGCAAGCATATTTATTCCAAAGAAATAAAGTCACTTTTTTGGTGGTGCAACCTATAGATAAAATATCTATAATTGTTTAGTATGATTAGACCTGACATTAAAGATTTTCTAAAGACTATACCTAATGATGTTACCTTAGTAGCGGCCACTAAGTATGGTTCTATCTCTGACTTAAGAGAGTTATTTAATGCAGGTGTCCACTCTTTTGGGGAAAATAGAGTGGATTCTTTCCTACTTAAATATGAAGCACTTAAAGATTTAGATATTACTTGGTGCTTTATTGGTCACTTACAACGCAATAAAGCCAAAGAAGTGATTAATAAGATTGATTATCTACATTCTTTAGATTCATTAGAACTAGTTAAAACCATTAATAAATATAGAAAAGAACCTCTTAACTGTTTTATAGAGGTATCTATTAATCTTGAAGAGAATAAAAATGGTGTCCCTTTTTATAATCTTAAAGATTTTATAAAAGAATGCTTAAAGTATCCTAATATTAATATCGTGGGATTAATGATGATGGCAAAAGCCAACTCATCAATAGACAGTCTCCACACACAATTTAGAAAACTAAAAGAATTAAAAGAAGAAGTTAATAAAGAACTTAATATTAATATCCCTTATCTATCTATGGGTATGAGTGACGATTATCTAGTAGCGATAGAAGAAGGCGCTACTCATATTAGATTAGGAAGAATACTATTTGATAAAATGTAAGAAGGTAATAGATTATGTCCACAAAAGAAAGATGGAAATTAACAGGTAAAAATACAGGTAAAGCCTTTGCCAATTTTGGTAAAGCTTTAGGCAAAACAATGAAGACGGTATTTACCGATGATGAAAATATGATCGAAGCTAACGGTCATACTGAAGTCAGTAATGCTTGGAGAGAAACTGGTAAATCCTTTGGGGAAGCTGGTAAGTCTTTAGGTAAAGCCTTTGCTAATAAAGACTAACTATTTAGCTTGCCACTATATTCGAATTCATAAATATCAAAAGGATTACCTAAGGATATTAATCGACCCTTATTGTTAACCGCTAAGTGTTCAAACTCTTTATAAACACCAAACTGTTCACCTAAGTTTTTATATTCCTTAATAATGGTTTTATTTTTTAAATCAACAACTCTCATAACTGGCATTCTTAAAGGTTCGTCTTTAGAACCAAATGAGAATGTTTGATATAAGTGACTATGAGAGATGAAACCACCTTGAGTGGCGGTTTCACTCGCTAATTCAAATCTATCAATAGGGTTATCAGTATGTAGTTCATAATATTCTTCCCTATAGCTTGGCATTGGGAAAGAATAATACCTTAACTTATTAGTGTCCCCTCTCATATAGTTACTTTCTGTATATCCAGCGTAATAGATGAGACCTTCATCAAAGTCATAATATGAGTTTGGATAATAGATAGTGTCTTCGGTTTTATCAAACACTAATTGTATTGTTTGTACTGGTTCAATGTGATAGACGCCACCTTTACTATAAATACGATACGCAATTGTGGAATGGACATTCTTATGTTCCATAGAAATATAGAACAAAGGATATTCATCACTCATCTTATAATACTGATCCCCAAAGAAGGCTTGGTTACAGTGGTATTCACTGTTAAAGTTACCTTCAATATGATGCAATAACTGCATAGTATTGGAATCATATATTTGAATGGCTTCTAAGCCATCTAAACAGACAACATATTTATCTTCATAGCAAGCCGCACCTTGATATGAATAGTTAGATGAACTTTGTGAGACCTTACCAATATGTTTAATCGCGGTGATTTCAAACTTACTATCATCAACATCTAACGATTCACCTTGATAGTATTCATTATGATATGTTGCGTCCACACTGAAGATATATTGACCAACGGAAATAACTGAAGGTATCAGTAACGCTAAAACTAAGATAGTGGAGTACCTTTTAAAGAAGGGCTTTTTATTTTTGTTCTTCTTCATTATGTTCCTCCTCTTTTATGTTCTTTTTCATATCTATTAACATGGTCAAAACGATGACAAACATAAATGTGTACATCGTAAATCTCATTGCGATACCACCGTATCTAAATATAGCGGCTACTAAATAGTTAGTTTTAACAATATTAAATGAACCTATAAAGCTCATAAGGTTTATCACGATTGTCAAAACAATCACAATAATGAAACCTAATCTACTTCTTCTAACGTTCTTATTAAGTTCTAGTTCTTTAAATCTATCCTTAGAACCTAAGAAGAAATAAGCATAAGCGACACATAATAAGATATCAGAAGAGACACCTAATCCTCTTCCCCACGCGACTGTCATATCTTCTGTAGACTCTTTTGCGATTGTCGCTAATATGCTGATAAATAAACAAATAATAGAAGTGATAAAAGCGTAGAAGTAGTTCTTATTGAATTCATGCAGCTTAACCGCTGCAGTAATCATTAAGATAAACGCAATATCTTGGAATAAAGAAAAGACAGATAAGATACCCGCTAATGCTTTAATAGAACCACCATATTGAAATAAGCCCAGCATCATAAAAAGCTGTGCAATTGTGAATAGTAAAAAAGCCTGGTGATATTTTTTGATATTGTTGTCCATACTTATATACCAATTATACCCCTATAAATAGATGTATACTAATAATGACATGAAAATAGAAATCATATACATAGATATCACTAAGATAGGTAATAAAGCTGATGCGATTGTTAACGCCGCGAATGAAACATTATTAGGCGGTGGTGGTGTTGATGGCGCCATCCATAGAGCGGCAGGCCCTAAACTATTAGAAGAATGTAGAACCTTAGGGGGCTGTAAACCAGGAGAGGCTAAAGCCACAAAAGCCTATAACTTAAATAACAAATATATTATCCATACAGTGGGTCCTAGATATTGGTCAGATCCAAATCCAGAAGAGACGTTATATAACTGTTATATCAATTCTTTAAAACTAGGGGATTCTTTAGGATTAGAATCTATTGCTTTCCCTTCTATATCTACAGGAGCATTTGGCTATCCTATAGAAGAAGCTGCGGAGGTATGCGTTAAAGCATTGTTCACTTATAAACCAACTCACATTAAGAGAGTGTATATGTGCATATATCCAAATAGAGATAATTTGGAAATATATGATAGAACGTTCAAGAATTATCAATATAAAATTATTAATAAGTGAGGCTTAGATGGACCCAAAAGTTGCGTTAATCCTTTTCTTATTTGTGCCTTTGGCAATTTTTCTTGCAATCTTTATTCCTGTATCGATTGTCAGAAAAATATACTCTGATTTTGTTTTGAAGCATAGCGTAGCAATTAAGACTCTAAAAGAAATAAACAAGCACTACAAATTTGCGGATGTGAAATCCCAAACGATTATGCACCGCTATGACAATAGAAACTATTACGAAACCATTTCCACCAAGGATTACTTAACTTATCAGCTTGTTTTCATACAAAAAAGTGTTTTTGAAAAGTTAAACGATGCTGAAAGCAATAAAAGGAAGTTTGAAAAATATAAAGAGGAGATAAATGAGAAATGCAAGCTCAATTCTTTTGATACAGAGAGCCTTCCAAAAAATTTAAACAGACTAAAGAGATTTGAAAAGAAACTCTTTATTAAGACCACACAAAACCCAACTATAGAATTCTTTATTCACGTTCGTTTGATATTAACTAAAATTAATGACCAATATATCGCTTCTAAGGAGAAGATATATGATGCTAAAACTATCAGAAGTTTAATTGGTAGAGTTAACAATAAGATTGGTAACCGTTATCAGGATAGAGAGATATGGGATGCTATTAGCCGCGTAGAAAGAGAAAGAGTCAGCAACAAACTAAGATTTAGAGTGTACAACAGAGACCATAATCGCTGCGTTAAATGTGGTAGTAGAAGAAACTTAGAAATTGACCATATTATCCCTATTTCCAAGGGTGGTAAAACCGTATACAGCAACCTTCAAACTCTTTGTCATAGGTGCAATGCAATCAAGGGATCTACCATCGAATAAATTGAATAAATAAACATTTTTATTTACACAAGTAAACATTTTGTATATTATATGCTTTCCGGCCATCGCGTTGATGTTGGGTTATGATGTCCGGGAAGGTCCCGTAACTAGCTAGACGGGATTTTTTCTTTTATTCATAAAAAAGATTAAAAATATCCTAAAAGTATTGACGTGTATTAATACGATTAGTACACTATTGGTTGAGTGGAGAATAACTAATGAAAAAGATATTACTCATTGTTACTATCATTGGAAGCTTATTTGTGGGAGGCTGTGAACAAACAGACGGTCCTTCTACTAAAGGCTATTTTATAGACTACACAAAGACATTTAGACAATCATACGATAACCTTGATACTCAATTAGATCATTTTAATAGAGAGGGCGTTTATGACATCTCTAGTATTGATGAAGTAGAAGAAACATACACCTATATGGGTGATAAAGAAGTATTTAATGCTGCGACATCTAAAACAGAGTTCTTTAACGATAAAACCGCTGTTAATGCGAATGCATATATCGCTGAAACAAATACTAATCACACATTAAAAGTCAAATCACCTAAAGAAAATATCGATGAGAAATACACTTCTCAAATATTAAAATGGGATAACGATTACTACGCTTATCTCACCGTTGAGACAATCAATCGTAATGATAAAGTGGAAAAGCATTACGATGCATCCCATAAAGAATATGGCACTGATGCTTTTCTAGATATCTATCCTAGCCAATACGGTAGTGGTTATCTTGATCGTAAATATAGAGCCTGTTTATATAGCAGTTCTATCATCGAAAAGAATGAAGGAAACGTAGAGTACATTCGTAGAGAACAAGCATATTTCCTTTATAACTCCGATTACTGTTTAGAGAAATATCATTACTATGATGAAATAGTGACTAATAAAGATATAGAAACAGGTGAGCTTTACAATAATAAACGTGTTGTTTCATATCACTATCATGAAATTGATTACCACTATAAGGAAAAAAGAAAACAAAGAGAGATTAAAGAATTAAACGCTAATTATGGTGATATCCCATTCTTCTTAGATGTGGAACTTACTAAGTGTGAAGCTAATTATGATGCACATTACGGTGTTCATGAGGGAACATATATGTCATCACCATTAACATACGAAGAAAACATTGAAACCTATTGGCGCCGTCATTATCACTTCGTCGTGTCATTTAACGAATATAGCAACCAAGGTGTTCCACCTAATTACGCAGCAAAGATGGTCTTTGATGTTAACTATATGATTGGGGGACATGAAGAAATGATGGAATACACCATTTCTCTGTTTGACTATATTGATTACTTTGAGAGCAATGAATTTGTGGTTGCTGGTTTTTATTATATGATTTGCACTTCTGACCCACACTACGAATCAATTGTTATCTTTGATGTTACCCTTACCCTTGATGGAGAAAGACCATCACTAACAGTGGATAAAATAGAAATAATAAACAATATTGAATATGGAAAAGATGGCCAATGATAGCCATCTTTTTTTATAAAACTAGCAGTTTTATCATTTTTATTGGTCTAATAAGTGAAGGCAATCTAGAATAATAGAGATGAAAAAACAAAATAATGCTGAAAACACCGATAAAAAAGAGAAGAAATATACTTCGTTAAAAGTATCTATTATTTCTTTTGCAATTTTATCAATCATCTCTATCCCTTTATGGATACTGTTAGCTAGATATTTTGATTTAGGAAAACTTGCTAAAGGAGTTAGCAGTGTTTCTACTTCACAAGATACTGAAATAGACGATACAGGCTCCATCATCTTTGAAAACAAAATGCTCACCATCATTAATAGAGAGATTCAATATAGCAATGACACTAATGAATGTGATGATATCGCCTGTATCACTTATAAGGATGAAGGCGACAATAAATACACCTATAGCGTGACCGCTAGTTCAACTAGTGAAGGCGGCTATATCTTATATACCATCTCTTATAACCATATTATTTGTTCAAGCGATAAGATGATTGATCAATATATGAATGAAATCACTTTAGAAGAGATAGAGAACTATGGTTTCACCTTAAGTCATAGCCCAAATCTCTATCAATTAAGTAGTGGCTCTAATAAGAGAATATATACCTCTATAGTGGATGGTATACAAACAATATCAGGCGTTTATAGCGATGGTAATGAGTTCTATATCTATCAAAATCATGTTACAGAAAGCCCTAATAGTGCTTTTAATGAACCAGCGGAACAAATAATCAAACAAAATAGTATTTTAAAGGATTATTATAGTTATAAGACAAGGAGCATTTAAGTATGATATATCCAAGACAAATTGGTGATAAAGAATATACAAGACAACAACTTTTAGACTATGGTATAGCCCATTATCCAAAGTTCTATTGGATTCCAAGAGGCATTGGTATTGCTTCTATGGTTTCTGGCTTACTAGTTGTTTTACCATCAATCATGGGCATACTCTATCTTCAAGATATTGCTAGAGAATTTGAAACAACGATTGACTATACTGAGCTTATTGTCTATTTAATCCTAGGTATCATTGACTCTATAATCGGTATTGTCTTGTTCATCATCTCCTTTAGAAAGAAAGCTGATGAAGACTATATCGCTCATGCGATTGCACAATTAAGTAAAGTCGCTCTTGCTCAACAAATGTCTGAAAATATGCAAGCCTTATCTCCAAAAGAAGAAAAAGAAGAAACACCTTCTTACGATCCAAAACTTGAAGAACTTAAAAAGTATAAAAAACTTCTCGATGAAGGTTTAATCTCTCAAGAAGTATATGACGCTAAGCAAAGAGAATATTTAGGTAGTAAATAACCATGAAAAAGAAATTATTAGTTTTAACATCGTTTATAGCGTTAAGCGCTACCCTTGCCGCCTGCGGTGAGTCCACAATATCTTATAAAGGTAGCAATTCACGCAGTCATGGATCCACTAATGGTGAATATGTTAGTCCATATCAACAATACGGTTATGACACAACACCTTATACACCAAGATTCAATGATTACGATACAACCGGTGCAAATACTTTTAGAATTAATTTATTAAACTATGGTTATATCATTAACGGACAGACTTTTTATCCTTCTGAAGTAAGTGGTGATATTTATGATGTCACCCCACAAAGCATTTCTCAGGGTTATGATTACGTTCATATTATGCGTGTTGATAGAAATGGCTTCTTCTTATATAGCGTGGGTAGTGATAAGATTTATCGCTTTGCCAGCAGTTCAGAAGCACAAATCATACAAATGGGTCTTTATGACTATGATAATAATGGTGTTAAAGACATTGTGACCTGGGGAGAAAATAAGTCTGCTTCGCAATATGTTCTTAACATATTTGATATGAGTAAAAGTACATTATTTAATGTTACAAAACTAAGTTTTTCTCATCCTGATGACCTTTCCTTATTCTTCTATGATTCAGGTATCTACATCAATCAAAAGAAGGTATATTACGTTGATGGTGAGTTCTATTGCACCAGTATCTTCAATTACACAAGACCTACTTATTACACAACATGAAAAAGAAACTGTTATTAATCTCCGCCTTTATTGCGTTAACCGCTTCCATCGTGGGATGTGGTGAAACTACAGTGACACATATCGCTAGTGGTAGTCGTTCAAAAGATCCCGCTACTTTTGTTGCGGATAGTAATTATGACCTAGCGTATTATGAATTTGACATGAATAACGAGGTTAAAGGGTATAGTTCTTTTAAAGGAGACTTATTAGATAACGGCTATATATTAAACGGACAAACATATCCGTATACCAATGTTTTTGATCATACGCTTGATACTACGTCAAAGAGTATCTCTGATCAAACGGATACTTTTCGCATGTATTTTATTTATAGTTCTGGCCAAATGTATGTACATTTCCCTGATAAACATGAAGTGTACCTATTTTATACAGAAAGACAGACAAACACTATCCAAATCGGATGCGTCGATTACAACAATGATGGTGCTTTAGATATTGTTTCTTGGGCTTATGATAGTGTTCATTGTGAATATCGAATTGATATCTTTGACACAAAGACATACCGTATGTTTGCCGTTGGTCCAATTGTATGCTCAACAGGCAAAGAAGATTATACCTTCCATTTCTATGGTAATTCCTTTTATATAAACGGTAACAAAGTCTATTACTCCTATGGTACATTCCAATGTAAGGGAGTGTTTAATAATCAATTCCCATCTTATTATGAGATATCTCGAGAATCATGAAAAAGAAACTATTAGTTCTAGCATCTTTTATCGCTTTACTGGGAACTTTGGTTGGATGTGGTGATATAACAGTCTCCCATAAAGCCAGTGATCATTCACGTTCGATAAGAAATACCCAAGGTATTGATGAATTTTGTCTAGCCTTAGACGGCGGTTATCGTATCAACCATTCGGATACTTCTTATCATGTCACTAGTAATAGAAACTATCCAAAGGAAAACATCTATAATGTCACCCCTAGTGCCCTTTCAAAAATAACTGATGACATTCAAGTCTTCAGCGTTGATGGTTATGGCTTATTCTTCTATTATCGAGAAGAAGGAGAAGTATATCGTTTAGATTATGGTAGTATCGATTTCAGATCAATAGTTGCTATGGATTTAGTGGACTATGGTGTTAGTGAAGGTACATTTATCATGATGTGGATTTATAATGATTCACTCATCTTTCAAAGCCTTGAAGCGTTCGATATTTCCGAAAAGCTCACTCTTCATATCTGGTATCACCTTGTTAATGAGGATAACCCTCCTCTTACCTGTTATATAAATGGACACGGTTGCTACATAGAAGACCAAAGAGTGGTTTGCTCCCAACGCAAATTCTCTTGCCCTACCTTATTTGAAAACGTTGATCCATTTGGAGACTAATTATGAAAAAGAAACTGTTAGTTTTATTTTCGTTTACCGCTTTACTGGGAACTTTGGCTGGATGTGGTGAGACCACTGTGTCGTTTAAGCCATCTTCTTCCAGCAAAAGTGTTTTTGTTCCAACGCAAGACCCTACTGATTATTATCGTCCCGCTCCTCGTGAAGATGATGATAATGATTATGTGAAACTTTTTTGCGAAGTAATGAGCACGAATGGTTATATTACTGCCAATGGTAGTGAAAGAAGTGCCGCTAATTTTGGTTTTCAACTCCCTGATGTTACGGATATAACCCCTTTCAGTGTTTCTGACCAAATCAGTGGTCTTAGAGTCATGAGGCTACTTGGAAGTAGTGCATACTTCTTTTTTCCTGATACACGCACAATCTATGAATGTCCTTATGCACATGGGAACATCATCGATCAAATAGGTGTGGTGGACTATGACAACAATGGAAATAAGGATGTTGTCTATTGGGCAATTAATGAAGAAACGTATCGTGAGAACAAATATTATCTATGTCTATACGATAGGAGAGAAGGGAAAATTGGGTGTATTACAACTTTTGAAAAAACCGCTGAAACGGATTATGTTTTTTCAATCGAGGGGAATAGCTTCTATATTAACGGTAAGGAAGTATATTATAAAGATGGTTATTTCATATGTGATGGTTGGTTTAAAGTAGCCAAGCCAAAAAAATTATGAAAAAGAAATTATTAGTTCTAACATCTTTTATCGCTTTAGTGGCAGCCACTGTTGGATGTGGTGAAACTTTTATCTCTTATAAAGCTAGTAATTCTACTTTATTAGCGTCATCTTCCACATCTAAAAAGATTGTGTACACAAATGATTCTTTTTCCTATTATGCTCCTAATTATAATGATGAAAAATATCAAACTCGAACGTTTATTAGAGATTTGATAGACACAGACTTAGTGAGTGAAAAAACAATGGACTATCACGCCGCTAACGTGACACCAGATGCCATCTTAGAAAGATCAGAAAACATTGAAATATATTATGTCGAAGAACTTGATGAATACTTTGTCTATTATCCTAATGGTCCTATCATTCATCCTTTCTCTTCCGGCAATAATGGTGTGTTTCAACAAATCGGTTTAGTTGATTTATATCGAGATGGTCACGTTGATGTTGTTGCGTGGTCGATCAATCGCCAAGAAAAAACATATTCCCTTGATTACTATGACTCTATGAATCGCAGAATGGGAAGAGCCGCTGTTCTTAGTTACGACGATGAACAGGACTATGTTTTTAGGTTTGACCCAAATTACTGTTATATTAACAATACACAAGTTGAATATTTTAATGGTGTCATCTACTGCCCAGGTATTTTTAACGATAAATAAAGACTTTATACTATTTGTCTTTAGACATAAGTTTATGTAAAATGGTTCTTGATAAAGGAACCATCGAATATGAACTATAAGAAACGACTTTTGTGTGCGGTTATTCCTTTTTTAACCGCATCTTTACTTCTTGGTTGTAAAAAGGGGAATCAACCAGAAGAAAGCAAAGAACCAAAACCATTAGAAATAGGGGATACCGTTAAGGAATGGACATCCTCTAAAGATAGCAATGAATTACCATTGGGTATGGCCAATAAGAACAGCCAAGGTGAAATCGTTAATGACTTTGGTCATGAAGATAACAGTGCACTTAAATATGAAGTAGCATACACTGCAAAAGAAGCTTATTTAGGTAGTGATTTATTAGAGAAACCATATTTTACAGAAGATGATGCGAAGAACGGGGATATTATCTCCTTATTTGTCTATGTTCCAGAAAATAGCAATCTTACTTCATTGCAAATGGAAGTCTTTCCTATTTCTATGAACAACTCTTTGAAGAGTAATTTATTAACGGTGACAGACGATAACATTAATACATGGATTAGATTAATGGTGTCCTTTGATACATTAGAAACCCTCGGGGCTATTAGATTAAATTACAAAGTCGCTAATGATGGCTATACCGCGGGATTCTATGTTGATGATATCAATATCACCTTAGGTGAAGAAACAGTGAAGACTGAGTATCAATATAATGATGAATCTTTATATAAAACATACGAAGACTACTTTAAAGTTGGTACGTGTATGAGCAATCAAATGATGCGTAATACAGAATTTAGAAGAATCCTTAAAGATAACTTCAATAGTGTGACCGCGGAAAACGAAGGCAAACCACAGTACATCCTTGATCAAGAAACTTCCCAACAACTAGCGAAATCTGATGAAACACAAGTCGCTATTACTACCGCACCATTTGAGAAGATGTATAGCTATTGCGAAGCTAACCATATCAAAGTAAGACACCATACCTTAGTGTGGTTTGACCAAACTCCACAGTGGTTCTTTAGAAAAGGCTACACCGATAGAGGAGCGGTGGTTAGTAAAGAAATCATGCTTCAACGTATGGAAAACTTCATTAAGAATGTTTTTGAAACACTTAATAATAGATGGCCAGGACTTGTCTATGCAGTGGACGTCGCTAATGAGGCGGTACAAAACGGACAAATTAGAAAAACCGATAATAATGGTGCGAATCCAAACTATTGGTATCAAACTATTGGTGACGACTTCGTCTATTACGCTTTTAAATACGCAAGACAATATACCGCAGAAGGACAAGCCTTATACTATAACGACTACGCTTATGATTACGACACTAATAACTGTCGCTTTGCTCTTAATACATTATTAAAGAAAGCCATCGCGGAAAACTTAATTGATGGTGTGGGTATTCAAACTCACTTATCGACAACCGCAAGCGTTGATAACATCATTACTGATGCGAAGCTAATCCATCAAAAAGGTTTAGCGTGCCAACTTACCGAAATTGATGTCACCACGAGTGGTAACTCTAAAACCATTTTTAATAACCAAGGCACATATTATAAAAACTTAGTGACTAAGGTTTTAAAAGCTAACCAAGAAGGACAAACAAATATCAACGCTTTAATCTTATGGGGTATCACAGATAATAACTCTTGGAGAAGAGGACAATACCCATTGTTGTTCAATGATAACTACGGCAAGAAACCAGCTTATTATGGCTTCTTAGATGCAATTGAAAGCGTGAGACCAGTAGAACAAGGACAATAGGCCTAATAAAAGTATGGAGACCCTTCATTATCAATTACCATCCTCGTTATCTTTTGATAACTGCGAACTAGTGGAGAAAGAGATAAACAACCTTTTAAGCCAACAAAACTATGAAGCAGTAACACTTGACGCAGGTAACACTAAATACATCTCTAGTGCGGGTTTACGCGTTGTTTTAGGCATTAAAAAGAAAATAGATAATACATCTGTTATTAATGCTTCTACGGAAGTGTATGACATCTTTGAGATGACTGGCTTCACTAAGATTGTTAATGTCGAAAAAGCGTACCCAGTCATTTCCATTGAAGGCTGTCCTTTAATTGGTAAAGGCGCTCATGGAGCGGTCTACCGCTTAGCGCCAGATACCATCGTTAAAGTCTATTACGATGAACATACCACAATTGAAGATATTAAAAACGAAAGAGAACTTTCAAAGAAAGCCTTTGTCATGGGCTTACCAACTGCGATTGCTTTACAAATCGTTAAAGTGGGGGAAGACTATGGCACAATCTTTGAACTATTAGATGCGACATCATGCACTAAATATGTCAATGAAAGCCAAGAGAACACTGATGCCTTTATTGATAAAGCCGTCAAGATTCTTAAATACATGCATAGTAGAGAAATTAATGATGGTTCTTTACCTGATATGAAACAATTAACATTTGGCTATTTAGAAAAAGTTAAAAGTTTCTTAGATGAGCAAACATATAACACCCTTTATAAATTGATTAATGAAGTTCCAGATTCAAGAACATTAATGCATGGTGATTTCCATCTTAAAAACCAACTAATGGTGGGCAATGACTTAATGCTTATTGATATGGATACTTTATGTATTGGTGATCCAATCTTTGAATTAGCCTCGATTTGCAATTCTTATTATGAATTCAGTTTCTTAGATCCTCGCTCAGTGGAAGACTTCCTCGGTATATCTGTTGATAAAGCTCGATATATTTGGAAAGAACTTTCTAGAAAGTACTATTCTGATTTAAATGATGAAGAATATATTAAGATTTCTAATAAAGCCAGAGTGCTGGGCTGCATGAGAGCGCTTCATTTCTTTAATAAGCGTGGCTATCCAAAAGAAACATTCGATCATTGCCTTAACGATTTAAAAGAATCTTTAACAAAAATAGCGTAAATTAGTACCACCGTACCAAAAAACTTGATAATTGTTCAGAATTGCCTATAATAAAGGTATGATTATTTACCATGGCAGCAAGTCGATAGTTAAAGAACCGCAATGTAAAGGATCAAATCCAAATAACGATTATGGTCCGGCATTTTACATGACTTTAGATTTAGAATCTGCGAAGTCATGGGCTTGCAAAAACGATATTATTGGCTTGGTTAATAAATATAGAATTGATAACAACACTTTTCAAAAACTCAAGATATTAGACCTAACTGATAGAACTAAATACAATGCCTTAAATTGGATAGCGATTTTGATGCATTTTCGCGAATTGCCTCCATATTTCAAGCAAGACAATCAACAAGCCTTAGCTTGGTTAAGCAAATATTATATAGATGTCGAACAATATGATGTGGTAATTGGTTACCGAGCAGATGATTCGTATTTTAAATTTCCTTTAGGATTCATCGATGGGAAATTAGCTTATGATGATTTAGAGACAGTCTATCTTAAAGGAAATCTTGGCGTACAATACGCTTTTATCTCCGAACGTGCGATCAAGCTACTTAGATTCATAAAAGTAATTAATTGTGAATCTACGTTTTTGGGTATACACTACGCAATTGTTTCAAAAGCTAGCGCAGAGGTGAACGCAATATTGGATTTGCCAAGTGACTATAAAAAGACCTATTTGCTAGATTTAATGAGGAAAGACAATGGATGATCGTTATTTTTATCAATATTCTAAAATACTAGAAAGAATTTTTTCGGCCGGCTTTAAGTATGACTATTCATTCAATGCGATTGAAAAATGCATCGCCGATAGCGGCTTCTTTCGTCTTGTTGAAACTAGCCATCATGGGGTAGCTCCGCTTGGAAACGAACAAAACTTAATTGATGCTTTTTTTCCTGAACGTAAAATCAACTCAAACGATGTCCCAATATATAATCACTGTCTATGGGCAGCAGATGCTTACATATGGATACAATTTAAAACACGATTATCTTTTGAAGCTATTTTTTTAATTTTGCCACTTGAAGTCATGTATGATAGATTTCCTATTTATCACGAGATGGACTTTTCTCATATTGTCAATTACTTCCTTGAAAGACAGAAAGAGCATACCATCTTCGCTATTTTGTTAGAAAGATATGGTTATAAGCTCAATGATGTTGCGGAAAAGACTGGTATCTCCAAGGATACGCTTTATAGTTTTAAACAAGGCAAAAGAGATATAAGAAAAGCCAATGTTGATATTGTTCAAAAACTGGCAAGCTATTTCCACGTGCGAATAGAGACTTTTGCGAGCATCGCTCTATAAAGAGTGATATAGTATTTACATTATGAGCAAACGCAAAACTGATTTCTTTCAAAAACCATTCATGAAAGTGCTATTAACATTAGTTAGTACTGTGCTTTCCACTTTGGTTTTAGCGTTCTCCGCTTTAACGATTTTACAAATCTATGAAAAGACACCAGAAGAAGCTAGTAAGTTTTTAATTTGGGTCTTTATGGCGACAGCTTTATTAAGTATTGTTTCGTTCTTAAAAGACCGCACCAAATTGAACTTCATTAGGTCTTTAATACTTTTTATATTTAACGCTATTTTGGGTATTGTCTCCTTATCTGGCAATACATATAATCCCCAAGTATTCCAAATCACCGCAGGATTATATTGTTTATCCATTGTCATATCTAGAGCATTCTCGCTTATTCAAAAGCACGATATACGTAGCATTGTTTTAAACGGTTTAATCATTGCCTTCGCCGTTGTTTTAGCGGTTGGTATATTTATTACTCCAGCGGAAGAAAACGTTGTCACAATTGTGACTTTAGAATGTGTTTTTATCGCCGTGGTATCCTTCATTGAAGCGGCGATGATTATCTTTGCGACTTTGAAAGTAAAAGTCTTATTTAAGATTATTGTTTCCACATTCTCTTTAGAAATCTTATTTGGTTTATTAACCACGATTATATGCTTCTCCATTGTTCTTCAAACAGTGGAACCAGGTATCACTAATTTCCCAGATGCCTTATGGTATAGCTTCGCGGTAGTGACTACGATTGGTTTTGGCGATTTTACCGCGGTTACTCCTTTAGGAAGAGTATTAACAGTGATCTTAGGATTATACGGCATTATCGCTGTCGCGGTCATCACCTCTATCATTGTTAACTTCTATAACGAAACATCTGGTAGAAGAGACCAAAAAGAACTAAAAGAGATTAGTAAAGAAGAGAAAGAAAAATAGTTATGTACGAATATAAAGTCGAAGTCTATAAAGTCAAAGAAGCAGAAGCCAAAATGAATGAACTCGCTAAAAGTGGCTGGAGAGTAATCGAAGTCAGCCCAAATATGGCGATGGGCTATGGTATCGTTGTGACTTTTGAAAGAGAAAAACAATAAACAAAAAGACCCGTTCACATAACGTGATGGGCCTTTTAATTAATGTTTTTGGTGTGTAATTCTTTAATAGCAGCTTCCGCTGTTTCTAAATCAATCACACCTTCATCATATAGACGCATTATTTCTTTAGCTTTATCGCTTGGCTTTCCTGCTCCTACTGAACTAATGTTCTCCGCAAAAGCGACTAAATCTTCTTTATCAGATGATACTTTTATGTGGATTGACCTACTCTTTTTCATATCTTTATTGTGCCACAAATGATTTATGAACTGAATAATAAACCATACACTTTAACGATTAATTCTTATATTAAAATGTGATAAGATTTTTTCGATTGGTACCAAACATTATGAAAAAGAAATTAATCATTCTTATAGCAGCAACATTATTAATTGTTTTCTTTACATTCATGCCCCAGTTTATTCCTTTAACTGGTTTCCCAAGTTATTTCTTTAAGATTGGTATCTATATGTTGATGGGCGCTACCGCAGTGGTCGCTATGATATTAACGGGTATTAAGATAGATTTTGATCCTAAGAATATTTGGCAATATGTTATCGGTTTAGGTATTGCATTAACATTATCTTTCTTATGCGCATTCTTACCTGCAATGCTAGGTAATTCTATCGTTGGGGGTCATCAAGACTTTAAGTTATATGTTTTATTATTAGATTTTGTTTTCTTTGTTCTCTTCGTAGGACCAATTGAAGAATTAGTGTTCAGAGTTTATTATCAAGAAACATTTTGTGGTTTCTTTAAAAAGCATAAATGGATAGGTGTCATTATTGCCGCGGCATTATTTGGTATTTGGCACATCATTAATGGTAGTCTTTTCCAAGTCTTATTTACCTTTGGCTTTGGTTTAATATTTGGCTTCGCTAAATACTTCCTTAAGAACTGCAAATACTTAGGCTTAGCTTTAGGCCATGGCATTTATGATTTCTTAAATGTCATTGTTTGCATGTTTGTGATTTAAATGTGTACCTAAAACAAATAAAACATGGTAGTAGAGTACTATAGATTGACAATAATACCTACACAAAGTATAATATTTTGTGTATGGAAAGAATAATTTATCACGGTAGTGATTGTATTGTTGAAAAACCACAGTTTGGGTTAGGAAACAAGTTCAATGATTATGGACTTGGTTTTTACTGCTGTTCTAATAAAGAATTAGCAAAAGAATGGGCATCAAAAAGAAAAGGTGCGGGCTTTGTTAATAGATATAGAATTAGAGATGATCGTTTAAAGATTCTTGATTTAACCAACCCCCCATATAATAACGTTCTTTATTGGGTTGCTTTATTAGTTCACAATCGCAAACTGCCAGAAGCACTCAAAGATAAACACCCAGTTGAACTAGAGTATCTAGAAAAAAGATACTTAATTGATATCTCGAAATATGATGTAGTGATTGGTTATCGCGCTGATGATAGCTATTTCCAATTTCCAGAATCATTTATTAAAGGCGAAATCACTCTGAAATCACTAGAGCAAATCTTTCTCTCTGGAGATTTGGGCAAACAATATGTTCTTGTATCTCAAAGGGCTTTTTCAAATCTTCACTTTTTAGATTTTGAGGAAACTTATGAAGTTAGCAGAGAACAGTATTATGTAAGAAAAGCAAAAGCGGATGGCATCTATGCTGACTTAATAAAAAGCGATCGTTATGTGAAAGGAATACGTCTAAGGGACTTGGCTTTTGACAATGAATAAATACTTAATTTATGACATAAAGGAAACATTCTGCCGCTATTTTGTTGTTGCTATCCATAACAAAATGAATTTAACAGCTTTTACTGATTATCTTGCAAGTAGTGATTATCTAAGGAATATCGAAAACGGAAATTTGATTGAAATCTCAGACATTTCCGTTGAAGAAGGATATCATTCAATAGTGGGCAATAATATAGCTAAGGATGATAGTTTTGGCATATATAATGATGCTTACTGGTGTGGGTATTGTTACTTTGAACTATTCCTAATGCTACGCAAACCATTTTCATATTTGTTTTTAAAATTACCATTAGAAAAAATGCTAGACCTTTATAATGTTTATCACGAAATGGATATCTCTCAACTAGTGGATTATTTCCACGACAAAGAAAAAGAAGAAACGATATTAAGACTTCTTTGTAAACGTTATAGATGCTCCATTAATAAATTAAGCAAAGCAACAGGTATAAGCGCTAATACGCTAAACAAATATCGTTCTAGTGATCAATCCTTATATAACGCCTCATTTCAAAACATCTATAAAATAAGCGTATTTTTTAAAACACCAATATCTTTATTCGTGGAAGAGATAAAAATATAAATACATTTTTCTTTGCAAAGTTATTTATTGTGATATTATTAGTTAGTGGTGACTAACTCATGTAGTGAATCACCATAGGTAACTAGTATGAATAAATATATCTTAGGCATTGATGGTATGAGGTGTGGAATGTGCGAAATGCACGTTGAAGACACATTAAGGAAGGACTTTCCAAATTACAAGAAAGTGAAAGCTTCCCATCTTTCAGCAACAGTGGTGTTTATCACCCCTTTAGAGATAAGCGAAAAAGAATTCATCGATGCTTTTTATCCAACAGGTTATAGGATTACTAGTTACCAAAAAACACAGGCTATTAAAAAGTTGTCCTTTTGGAGGTAATCAATATGCAAGACTTTGTCTATCCATTAATTGGTATACCCCTAATATTTATCTGTACAACATTAGGGGCATTATTTGTCTTCTTTATTCGCAAAAAAGAAATCTCACCAAGATTAAATAAAATCTTTACCGGCTTTGCCGCAGGCGTGATGTTCTCCGCTTCATTCTTTTCCCTTATTAAACCGGCTTTAGAGGATGGAAACGTCTCTTATATGCCTAATTGGCTAGTGGTAGTTATTTCCATCGTTCTAGGCGCTGGATTCTTATGGTTAATTGATAAGGTGGTGCCACACTTTCACTCTCAAGAAAACAAAGAAGAAGGTGTAAGAACTAAATCACTATCTAAAACTTCTAAGATGTTTTTAGCGGTCACCATCCACAATGTCCCAGAAGGTTTATCCGTTGGTATTGCCTTTGGTGTCGCTTTATCACAAAGCAATAACCATGCCTTATTAGTGGGCGCTTTATTACTCGCCATTGGTATTGGTATTCAAAACATTCCAGAAGGCGCAGTGGTATCCTTACCAATTAAAGGTGAAAGCGGTTCCTCCACTAAAGCATTCTTATTTGGTATGCTATCAGGCGTTGTGGAACCAGTTGCTGCAATATTTGGTTTATTCTTAGCGATGCAAATTCAAGGCATTATGCCATGGGCTCTCGCGTTCGCTGCGGGTTGTATGATCTATGTTGTCGCGGAAGAGATGATTCCAGAAATGACAAGCGAAGGTCATGATCACTTTGGTGTTTGGTCGTTTATCGTGGGATTTGTCATCATGCTTGCATTGGATTGTATTCAATTCTAGAAAGAAAGTTGTATAATGAGAAACATGAATAAAAAAGAATCACGTGAAGATTATTTAGAAGCGATTTTACAATTGGAAAAGGAAGGTAAGAATCCTAAGTCAATTGATGTCGCAAACAAACTAGGGTTTTCCAAACCTAGTGTTTCTATCGCTGTTAAGAAACTTAAACAAGAAGGATTAATATCCGTCAAGGAAGATGGTGAACTCGTCTTAAGCGATATTGGTAGAAGAATTGCTGAGAACACCTTAGAGAAACATGAGTTCTTAACTTCATTCTTTATCAAGATAGGTGTTGATCCTCAAAGTGCGGAAGATCAAGCTTGCGAAATCGAACACGCGATTAACGAAGAAACGTTCCAAAAATTAAAAGAATTCCTCGGTAAGTAATTATCGGGATTTTTATAATAAGGGTCATCGTTGGAACTCTTATGCTCCATTACCAATTCCTGCATATAAATAAAATGAACAAAAAAGCAATGAAAGAATTTGAATTTGATATCATTGGCCTGTCCGATGCTTTTTTCAAAGATGAAAAGACTATTGAAAGAATGCAAAGGTTTAACACAAATAAAGAAGAAATAGTTGGCTGTCAAAGGAAGGAACTATTGTCTTGGTTAGAGAATGCGAAAAATGTTATCCTTTCTCGTGACATTGCTAAAGACACTTTTGCTCTAGATGTGTGTTGTCCAATCGGTTCTGTCTACGAGCCAAACGAAGAATATCTCATGAGGATTGTTGATTTTTTAGAATTCTTGCTCTTAGAAGATAATCGTGACTATGCTAAAAAAGTCTTCGTTGACGATCCAGCAGATATGCATGGAGCCTCGGCGCACTCAGATATCATGTCAGCGTTAGTGGTAGACAATAAGTATTTATTCTCTTATCACCCTAATGATATGAAACATATAGTTAATTCTGTCGATAGATTTGCTGGTCTACTGCCGTATTTGTACAATAACAATTATAAAAAACTTTATGATAGAACATTTTTAATGTGTTTAACTGTAATGAAAACGTATTCCTCAAAAAGCGGAAAGATGGTTCTAGCCGCACTGAATTTTTTAAAGGAAAATGATAGTGTAAAATATGATATTTTTTCGAAAGAATTTGATGAAATAAGAAAACAAGATGAGTCAATTTGGAACAAACCGTTGCTCTATGGCCATTACGGCAATGGCTTTGAAATCAGGAAAGAGTATTGGGATCTCCCATTCATGGAAGCCTTAGAATAACATTTATCTATATTTTTATTTTTGTTATATACCCTTTTAGTTGGTAAGGGTGATACTTGGCTACCTTATTTAATCCTGTTCATCGGTAGTGCGATTGTTTTTGCTTTCGTAGTCTTAAAGGTTGCTCCATAAAAGAGTATCTATCTTAACTCATGTATGTGCTATGGACAGTTAACTTTGTTATAGTCTTATTCCATTCTTTTAAGTATTGTTCCTAGTAACTATTAAATACTTGCGACAAGCGTGATGGCTTTTATTGCGTTATTACCATTAGGCACTGACGACCGTCCTTTCAGAATGTATTTGTTCGTGATGTTTGAATCCGCTTTATATTTAACGTTCTTTTATTTCTTTAAAATCCCTAAAGCATTTAACTTAGATATGCGGTCTAAGAATTAAATTAAATATTATTAATAATGATTAAAAAGGCACTGAAAATTAATCCAGTGCTTTTTTATTTTTGCTTTTAAGCATAGCTTAATACGATTTTTTCGATAAATATTGTAAAGAAATGTATAAATATGTACAATTATGGTGAAAAGAGAATTTGCCGAGTATTTCGGAACAAATCTCTTTCTCAGATAACTACTACAAAGGAGGAAGAAATTATGTGGGTAGCATTAATCATCACAGGCGTTGTTATCGTGACCTTAGTCGTCATTTTTATCGCCTGCTCTTACACAAAGGCCAGACCAGATGAAGCCATTATGGTATCCGGCCTCGGCAAAAGAAAAATTTTAAGAGGAAAAGCGGGTTGGAGAATTCCATTCTTGCAAAGAAAAGACCGCTTATCACTCAAGGTTTTCCAAGTCGATATTAAGACTAGAGAACCAATTCCAACACGCGAATTCATTAACATCAATGTTGATGGCGTCGCAAACTTAAAGATCTCTAGTGATCCAGAATTACTCGAAAGAGCGTTCGAAGCCACATTAGGCATGAACCAAGATGACTTAATTGAACAAGTCAAACAAGTTCTTGAAGGTAACATGAGAGAAATCGTTGGTACAGTCGGTATCCGCGAACTCGTCCAAGATAGAAAGGGTGTTGCCACTAAGGTGCAAGAAAACGTCATCCCAGATATGGGTAAACTAGGTATTGAACTAGTGAACTTCAATATCCAAAACTTCTCTGATAGAAATAACGTCATTGAAAACTTGGGTATTGATAATATCTCCCAAATCTCCAAGGAAGCTGCGATTGCTAAAGCAAACGCTGAAAGAGATGTCAGCATTGCCAGAGCCAAAGCCGCGCAAGAAGCTAATGAAGCAGAAGTTAATTCTAAGACAGTCATTGTTCAAAAGAACACCGAATATGCCTTAAAAGAAGCGGAATTAAAGATCAAAACAGATACCGCTAAAGCTAACGCTGATGCCGCTTATCGTATTCAAGAACAAAAGAGACAAGAAGAAATCAACATCGCTACAACCAACGCAGAAATTTCTAAGAGAGAAAGAGAAGTTGAACTTGGTAATAAAGAAGTTGAATTAGCCGAAAAGAAATTAGCGGCTACCATCAACAAAAAAGCCGATGCTGAAAAATACGCGACAGAAAAAGCTGCTGAAGCAGAACTCTTCAAGAGAAAAACAGTCGCTGAAGCTGAACTCGTTGAAGCACAACGCAAAGCGGAAATTAAGAAAGTGGCTGCGGAAGCTGAAAAGACCGCTCGTGAACAAGCTGCCACAGCCGTTCGTATTGAAGCGGATGCTAATAAAGAAGCTGCCTTAATGGAAGCCCAAGGTATCGAAGCTAAAGGTAAAGCAGAAGCCGATGCCATCAAAGCCAAAGCCGATGCTATGGAACACTATAACGATGCAGCTAAATTAAAATTAATCTTAGAAAGCAACGTCTTACCAGAAACAGTCAGAGCCTACAGTGAACCAATCGCTGCTGCCTTAGCGCAAATCGATGGCATCACAATGTACGGTGATGGCAATGAAGCTAAATTAGTTTCTGAAATCCAACAACATGGTGATCAAATCTTCGCTGGTCTCAATAAGACCTTAGGTATTGACCTCAAGAGTGTCTTATTAGGCTACTTCGGCAATAAGATCATCACTGACAAAAAAGAAAAAGAAAGCAAGTAATGTTCTTTCTCCGGGACGTCCTGTTTGCCGACCAGGGCGTCTTTTTTATGTTAACTATTTTTTCTTACAATAACATTTGACACGAAATATATTTAATATATAATATAGTGGTTAGTTTAGACTAACTATTATTTTTGAGATAAGCGTTAGTAATGACTAACTGAAAGGAAGTAATAAGTATGCCAATAGCTCTAGCTCCAGTTAATGAAGAAGTCACAATCATCAGAGTGCTCGCTGATGAAAAGAATAAAAAACATTTAGAAAGTTTAGGTATTTTAGTGAACGCTAAAGTGACCGTCGTTTCTTCCATGAATGGCGGAGTTATTTTAATGGTTAAAAGTGGCAGACTTGCGCTCGATCGCTCGATTGCTTCCAAAATTCTAGTAGCGTAGAAAGGTAGGGCATATGCTAAAAAAACTAGACCAAATTGAAAAAGGCGAGACTGGCCTTGTGAAAAGCGTGGAAGGTGACGGTAAGATTCGTCGTCGCTTATTCGATATGGGTGTTACCCCAGGCGCAAAAGTAACATTAAGAAAGAAAGCTCCTTTCGGTGATCCTATTGAAGTAACCATCCGTGGTTATGAATTATCGTTAAGAAAAGCAGAAGCTTGCTTAATCAATATCGAAGTGGAGGACGCAAAGTAGTATGAGAAAATTTGCTTTAGCGGGTAATCCTAACTCCGGTAAAACGACATTATTCAACTCTTTAACAGGCGCGACAGCACACGTAGGTAACTGGCCAGGCGTCACTGTTGATAAAAGAGAAGGTACATATCGTAAATTAGGTGAACCAATTTATATTGTTGACTTACCTGGTATTTATTCCTTATCACCATATACTCCTGAAGAAGTGGTGTCTCGTAATTACATCTTGGAAGAAAAACCAGATTGTGTCATCAACATCATTGATGCGACAAACTTAGAAAGAAACTTATACTTAACCACTCAATTATTAGAAATTGATGTGCCAGTAGTTGTTGCACTTAACATGTCTGACGTTGTCAGAAAAAACGGCGATAAAATTGACGCCGAAACATTAAGTAAGAGATTAGGCACACCAGTTGTGGAAATCTCCGCTTTAAGACAAGAAAACTTAGATGCTTTAATGGAAGCCGCTGTTAAGGCTGCCTCTAATGAAAGAAAAGGCTCCACAATTGTTAGTGATAAGGATTTATTACATTTAATTAGTGATGTCCAAATCGCTTTGGAACTCAAAGGCATTGAAAACCCATTATTCCACGCTGTTAAATTAGTGGAACTCGATGAGCTTGAAACAGCCATGCATCCAGATTTAGTGGAAACAGTTAATAAGTTCAAAGCGTCATTCAAAAATGAAACATTCGGTAGTGACTTTGAAGCTTTAATCGCTGATGAAAGATATGAATACATTGCGAAGAACTACGCCACTACATTAACAAAAGCGCCAAAAGCTGAAGATAAGGGCGAAGATACATTAACCAAATCCGATAAAATCGATAAGGTTATGACACATAGAATTTGGGCTATCCCATTATTCGTGGTCATTATGTTCTTCATTTTCCACTTCACATTCTCTGAAGACTTATTCTTCTTAAATAGAATCTTTGGCTTAGAGATTAGCCATGAAGGTTGGATCAACTTCTTCACTGGTATGGCTCCAGAATTTGATGAAGCAACTGGTGAATTATTACCATTAGGTGGTATCCCATCTATTGGTGTGTGGTTACAATCTTGGTTTGGTTGGTTAACTGGTAGCGTCATTGATTGGTTTGGCTCATGGATGCCAGCAGGTCAATGGTATACATCACTTGTTTGTGATGGCTTATTAACCGGTTTAGATGCCGTCTTATCATTCGTTCCACAAATTATGATTCTCTTCCTCTTCATCGCTATCCTTGAAGACAGTGGATATATGGCACGTGTAGCCTTTATCTTAGATAGAGCGTTTAGAAAATTCGGTTTATCTGGTAAAGCCTTCATCCCAATGTTAACTGGTTTTGGTTGTAGTGTTCCTGCCATCATGGCCACTAGAACATTAGAAGATGAAAGAGAAAAGAACAGAACCATTAGATTAATGACTTGCTTCTCTTGTGGCGCTAAAGCACCTATCTGGGCATTACTTGCCGGTGTTGGTGCCATGGCGGGCTTCGCTGGTGACATCTTCGTCTTTACTATCTATGTCGGTGGTATTGCCTGTGCGATTATCTTCGCTTTATTTATGAAGTTATTCTCCAAAGATCAATATGTGTCTCCATTCATTATGGAATTACCACAATACCATATGCCACAAGCACGTAACGTGGGCGCGCATCTTTGGGAAAAATTCAAACACTATTTAATTAAAGCTGGTACTATTATCGCCGCTTGTACAATCGTCATTTGGGCGCTTAAGTCCTTCGGTTGGGAAGATGGCAAATTCGGCTTATTATTATTCGAAGAATTAAATGCTGAAACTGGTGAAATGGAATGGGTCCTCCATATTGATGGATCTATCCTTGCTTACTTAGGTAGAGGCTTACGTTACTTCTTCTATCCTCTTGGATGTTTAGAAGGTGGTTGGACCAATAATGTTGATGGTTGGAAATATGTTGTTTCCACATTAACTGGTTTAATTGCTAAAGAAGACGTTGTCGCCACAATGGCGGAACTTGGCTTAGATGAAGGTACAGTGGGCTTATCCTTAGCAGGTGTCTACAGCTTCGCAGTTTATAACTTATTCACAATTCCATGCTTCGCCGCAATCGGTGCTGCTTCTGGTGAACAAAAAGGTAAAGAATTCTGGCTTACCATGTTATGGTGGTTCGCTATGTCCTATGGCTTTGCCTTGGTGGTCTACTGGGTTGGTAGCTTATATGCAGTAGCATGGTGGGGTGGCTTATTAGTAACCCTCGCTTTAGCGGGTGCAGTTGTCGGTGCGGGCATTGTTGTCAGTAGACGTCATAAAGCCGCTTTAGCGCAATAAAAAACAAAAGAAAGAGAGTATTACATGGCTTGGTTTGAACCGTTAATCATTATTGCAGTCGTATCATTCGTCTTAGGCGTGATAGTCTTGAACTTTTATTTGAAGAAAAAAGGTAAAAGTTTAGGTGGCGATTGTGGTGGCAACTGTGCAAACTGCAAAGCGCAATGTTCTAACTGTACAAAGATGTACAAAGAATATAAAGACATGTATTCGAAAAACTAATTTAAAACACCAACAATTCTTATCAATAATCAGTCACATTCGCAATCGTTTCTCCTTGGGTGTGACAAAACTATGTTTGGAATTTAGCCAACATCCAATCCTTCTCCTATATTGATAAGAATGAAGACTTAAAGGCTCTACACTTTAAGTTATTGGCAAGAAGCACTTTTAACCGGGTGCTTCTTTTATTTGTGATATTTGTCAGGAATAGTGTACTATTATTAGCAGATTCACTTCATGATCTAGTCTAATTAATGAAGGTACAAACATATGAAATTCAATAAGGCTATTATTTTACCAATAATGATGGTGACCTCTATAAGCACTCTTACAGGCTGCAGTCAAAAGATTAACTATAAACAGTTTTCTGATATCTTTGTAGACTGTTCTAATACTGAACAAAATTCTTACTATTTTGAAACCCAATATGGTTATAACGTTTATTATGAAGATTGCGATTCCTATATATTTAACGAAATTAAGAAATTACAACCAGTGAAGAGATTCACCGCTACAGATGTAACCCAAAAACACTTTGTTTATAACCTTGTCCACTCTGTAAAGACTAATAATTCCGACTATTATGAACGATATAGAAGCCAAATGTTTTTCTATATTAATGGTTCAATAGTTGTTAATGATTATGGTTATGGCGTCCTTGATTCATATAACTATTTCACAATGAGCGCAGATGATGCTGCTAGTTTTTTCAAAATGGCGGAAGATAAGTTTGACGCTAACGATAATGCCATTCAACAAGATAGAGACAGCACAAAGACAGATAAAAGCATTGATGCTTTCCTAAATGCACTTACTAACCAAGAAACTATTATTGGTAATGTTTCTAAAAATGGTTATAGCAGTATAAATGATTATGAAACTTTCACTGACGATGGAGCGTTATTAAGAACCTTAAAGAATGTCGAATATAACTATTTCGCCACTGAAGAATGTGAAAAGTATATCTTAGAAGATAAGAATCTCCTTTTCTATAACTTCGCTAAAGAAGATATTGGAAACGAAATCAAGCAGGCTTGGTTTTTAACTTTAGAAAACAATTACCGTTATGTGCGAGTTTACAACATGATGGAAAGAGATAGTTTAAATAGACCAAATATCGCCTACGTTAATGTCTATAGTATTTCTAAAGAAGCAGGCGTGACTATTTATAACGAAGCAAAGAAACAACTGGGCTAAGTAAGTGCCTATTTATAAAAATCTAATTCGGTATTTTTTCGATAAAAATATCTAGATAATTTCAATAATAAGGGCTATATTAAAAGTAGTTAGTTTTCTTTATAAAAGTTTGGTTACCTATTTTTGTGTAACTTATAAAACAACTTTCCCTCTTCTTTCCTTTACCGAAGAAGAAAAAATAGCTGCATACCCGAAAAGTTTTCTCATAATGACGCAGCCGAAAAAAGGTGGTGCTAGAACACCTTTTTTTGTTGCACCTTTATGCGCACATGAGTGCTATAATAGTGACAAGAACAAAAAACATATTAAGGAGTCAGATATGCGATTTAATTTAGAAAACAATGTTCTTTCCTTGTTCTTTGAAGGGGAACTTAATTCTTATAATGCTGATGATGTTGAAAAAGAAATCGAAGGCATTACTGACCAACAAACATTCAAAACCTTAAACTTAGACTTCGCCGCTTTACGTTATGTCTCTAGTGCGGGCCTACGTATCATTCTTAAACTTAAACAAAAATATGATGACGTTCACGTTAAAGAAGCGTCATTAGAAGTTTATGATGTCTTAAGTATGACTGGATTCGTTAATATCATGGATGTTTCTAAAGCTTTAAAAGTCGTGGACATTAAAGGCGCAGAAGTAATTGGCGAAGGTTTCTTCTCCACAGTTTATAGATTAGATAAAGACACAATCGTTAAAGTCTTTAAAAGAACAAGCGATGAACATCAAATTGAAAGAGAATTAAAACTCGCCAAGCAAGCTTTTGTCGCAGGTGTTCCAACCGCAATATCATTTGATATTGTTAAAGTTGGTGATAAGTTTGGTGTGCGTTTTGAAATGCTTGACTGTATGTCTTTAAAGAATGCTTTTGTGAAAAACCCTGACCAATATGATTCCTTATTAGATAGATATGTTGCTCTTTTAAAGAAGATTAATTCCACTGAATGTCTTGATCCAATTATTCCTGATATTAAAAAGTTCTATTTACAAAAGGTGAAAGAGATTAAACCGTATCTTGATGAAAAAGATGGTGATAAGTGCTTTGAACTCATTGATAATGTCCCAGATAGAATGACATTCGTTCATGGCGACTGCCACTTCAAAAACATCATGGTGCAAGGTGATGAATTCCTTTTGATTGACATGGATACCTTATCACGTGGTCACCCAATTTTCGAATTAGCGGCATTACGCGCTCCATACATTGCCTTTGAAGAAGACGATCCGGGCAATAACGAAAAGTTCTTAGGAGTGACTGCTGAATTTTCTAAGAAACTATATAACGACTTAGTTAATAAATACTTTGGTAATGATGATGAAAACATTAAAGATAAGATTGCTTTAGTTTGCTATATCCACATGATGTGGTGGACTTTAACTAACCAAAGAGATAATGAAAAGAGATTCAATGGTTGTAAGAAGAGACTTGAAAACTTACTCCATAAATATAACGATTTAGACATTGGTGCATAAGATGACTGAAGTTGAGAGAAATAAATATCTAGAAGCATATTACGACAATGAAGCCGATGCGAATAGGCAGATGGGTTTTGCTAACTCCATCGGTGGTGTTTTAGTTTTAGGCATTTGGATCTGTTATTTAACAGGGGCTTTCTTTGCTAGCGATTGGATTAAACCTTTAATTAATGTTATTTTCCCAATCAGCGCGTTGATTTTGTTCACCCCGTTACTTTATAACTTCCGCTTCAAAAAGGTTCTTAGAAAGCCTAATTACAAGTTCTTTGTGGTTTTCTCATTTATCTTTGTTGTGGCCGCTCTTAATATCTTGTTACCAAAGAACTCTTTAATCGGCTGGGCGTTGTGCATTGTTGTCGCTAACCATTACTATAATCCTAAACTTGGAGGCTTTGCTTTTGGTGTTTGTTTAGTCTTAATGCTGCTTTGCTTATATGGTTCATTATTTGTTGGTGAATATGATCCTAACTTATTAGGCACAAGAATCATTGATGGCGAAGTTGATGAAAATGTCTTTGGTATCGAAGAACGCTACGAATTATTGCAAGAACAGTTGGCGAAAGGTAACAACCGCTATTTAGAAGCTTTCACTCTTAATTATTTACCACGAGCGGCTTTATTCACGGTTATCTTTATTGTTTCTAACGCTTTAAATATTCGTACGTATAAGTTATTAGTCAAAGAAATCAGTATTAATACTGAACAAGAAAAGACCAAAACAGAATTAGATGTTGCTAGAGATATTCAAATAGCCACATTACCAACTGGTTTTGTGACTTCTAAAGATATTGAAATCCAAGCGGAACTTAAACCCGCCAAACAAGTGGGTGGTGACTTCTATGACTATTTCCAACTTGATGATGAACATATTGCATTAGTCATCGCTGACGTCTCTGGTAAGGGCATTCCAGCAGCGATGTTTATGATGAAAACAATCACTTGCTTCAAGAATATTGTTTCCATCTCTAAGTCTCCAGCGGAGACACTTAAAGAAGTGAATAAGACCATTAATAAGGGCAATGATTCAAATATGTTTGTAACTTGCTTCTTTGCTATTATTAACACTAAAACGGGAGAGATGCGTTTCGCTAACGCGGGTCATAATCCTCCATTAGTGGGGCAAAATAAAAACTACAAATACTTAAAGTGTCAATCAGGCTTCGTCCTTGGACCACTTAAAGATGTCTTTGTGGTGGATGAAGTGTATAAGTTAAATAATGGTGATACGTTAACTCTTTATACGGATGGTATTACTGAAGCTAGAAATAAACACGGTTTATTCTATGGTGAAGATCGATTAATCGATATCTTTAACCATAAAGAATACTCATGCTTAGTGGAACTTCATCACTCACTAAAAGACGATATTGAAAGATTCGTTGATGGCGAAGATCAAGCGGACGATATGACCTATATCACTATTAAATATCATGGTGATAATTATCTTTACGAAGAACAAAGATTTAAAGGTGTGAAAGAGAACTTATCTAAGATGATTCAAATGATCGATGATTTCGGTCGCAAGATGCATTTAGAAGAGATGTTCATCAATAATCTCAATGTAGTCGCTGATGAAATGTTATCTAATATTGTGAAATATGGTTACGCTGATTACACCGATGATATATTCATTCGTCTACTTTATAACCAGGACAAAAACGAATTTGTATTAACCATTATTGACCGTGGTGTGCAGTTCAATCCATTCAGTGTTAATAACAAGCCACTTTCTGGAGATCAAGATGTCTCAAGAATGAAAGAAGGCGGACTAGGTATTCTGATTGTGAAGAAACTGATGAGCGAATACGCTTACGATTACATCAATAAGAAGAACATCGTCACTTTGAAGAAAAAGTTTTAATTTATAAGATTTTTAGGAAAAAAATCGATTATGCCTCCTATTTATTAAGTAGGAGGCTTTTTATGAGCAATACTAAACAACCATTCAAAAGACACTTTAGCCCTTTTAAGTTGGAAACACAAATAGATGTAGATATTACGTATCCGGAAATAAAAAAAGCCGGTCGATCACAGACAAGTCATGACAACGTCAAGGTCGTGAATAATAATTGCCCCGGCAAGGCTATTAAAACAAAAAAGAGTGAAAAAATCAAATAAAAAAAGCCGGCGGATCACAGACAAAAAAGGTCGTGAATAATATAACAACCGGCAAAATCATTAAAACAAATATAAGTTTAAAAAGCAAATAAAAGGGACGTAAATCAATCCACGTCCCTTTTATTTTGGTATTTTAGATTATTCTTCTTTAAACATATCTGTGGATAAGTATCTTTCACCAGTATCTGGTAATAAGACCACGATAGTTTTACTTTGATTTTCTTTTCTTTGAGCTAAGATAGTAGCCGCTTTCACAGCAGCGCCACTAGAGATACCCACTAATAAGCCTTCTTTTCTTGCTAATGTTCTACCAGTAGCGAAGGCATCTTCGTTAGATACTGTGATAATCTCATCATAGATATCAGTGTTAAGTGTCTGAGGAACAAAGCCCGCACCAATACCTTGAATCTTGTGTGGACCAGGTGTGCCTTTAGAAAGAACTGGTGAGGATTCTGGTTCAACAGCGACAATCTTAATATTTGGATTTTGTTCTTTTAAGTATTTACCAACACCAGAGATAGTGCCACCTGTACCAACACCTGCGACAAAGATATCCACTCTACCACTTAATTGTTCAAAGATTTCTGGACCAGTTGTTAAGTAGTGGGCATTTGGATTTTCTGGGTTAGTGAATTGAGAAGGAATAACGCTATTTGGATATTCTTTATGTAATTCTTCCGCTTTAGCGATTGCACCTTTCATACCTAATTTTCCATCAGTGAGAACGAGTTCCGCACCATAGGCTTTAAGAAGGTTTCTTCTTTCCATAGACATGGTATCTGGCATAACCACGATGAAGCGATAGCCACGAGCCGCAGCGATCATCGCTAAACCAATACCAGTATTACCACTTGTTGGTTCAATTAAGATGGTGTTCTTATTGATTAAGCCATCTTTTTCCGCTTTATCAATCATCGCTTTAGCGATTCTGTCTTTGACAGAACCTGCTGGGTTGAAGTATTCAACCTTAGCGATAATTCTAGCGTTTAATTTTAAGTTGTTTTCGTAGTTTGTGAGCTCCACTAAAGGAGTTTTACCGACTGCTTCGTCGACATGTTTATAAATCATTTTTCTATTAGTCCTTTCGATGTCGTTTAGTTTATTAACTAAACCGTTTAATAATGGTTCAAATTTTACACCGTACCAGTGAATCTTATCACTTTGGGTGTAGTTAATACATCGATAGACGTAATCAGCGGCGATTTTCACTGAAAGATATAAGTCTCTGTTCTTGAGATATGAAGCCACGAATGTAGATGAAAAGACATCACCTGTTCCATGATAACCTTCCCCAATCTTATGATGTTTGTAGTATTGGAAGTAATTATCGTAGTACATATAAACACCTGTGGTGTTCTTTTTAAGACTTACATCAGTCAAAATGATTTTCGCATCTGTATATTTACGTAATTCTTTTAATAAGTTTTCAATGTATTCTTGATCATACTGTTCTTGATAAGGAATACCTGTCATAAAGCATGCTTCAGTAATGTTAGGTAAAATCACATCCGCAATTTTGATTAATTCACGCATCTTGATTGCGTAATCAATGTTAAAGGCGGGATAAAGTTTACCTTTATCACCCATTGCTGGATCAATAATAACCAATGCTTTTTCTTTCTTGCATTGTTGAATGGCTCTAATAGTGAAATCCACTAAAGAGATGCTACCTAAATAACCAGTGTATACTGCATCAAATTTAAGCTTTTCATCTTTCCAGTGATTTAAGAACTTCGCTAGTTCTTCGTCCATATCTTTGTACTGGAAGTTTTTAAATCCAGAAGTATGGGTTGAAAGAATGGAAGTTGGTAAAATCGCTGTTTCATAACCACAGGCACTTAAGATAGGTAATGCCACTGTAATAGAGCATTGACCATAGCAGGAGACATCTTGAATGGTTAAGATCTTTTTATCACGATTCTCTAATGATGGTTCTTCGTTAATGTCGAAAAATAATTCATTAACGTTTAAGGCATACTTTTCAGCAAATAAGACGATTTTATCGTAGCTCATTTCGCTTTCACCTTTTTCAATTTTGCTAATCATTGACTTATCACAATAGCCGAGAGAAGCGGCTAATTCTGATTGAGTCATATGGAATCTTTGTCTAATTTTTTTAACTAATAATCCGAATTTCATGGCAAAAGTATATAACAAAAGTTGAATGACACTCAACTATTATGCATCGTAAATTTGTATTATGTTATTTTAATATCAACAGCATATGCTATGATATTAACAATGATAAATAAAGTTAGTGACTCATATAGACATCATATTATTAGTATTGCTTTAGGGCCATTTTTAAAGGCTATTGAAGCATTTTTTGATTTACTTATTCCTTTATTTATGAAAGCCATTATTGATTTAAACCAATATGGTAATCCAAGCACTATTCCAAATAAGATTTCTTCTAGCGTTGCTAGTTTTATAAGAGCATTCAATCCATCCGCTAATAATGTGGGCGATGCTTTAATGGGCGGACTCATTATTTTACTGATGGGTATTATTGGTTATGTCATTACGATGTTTAGTCAATATCTTGCCGCGCGTAGCTCCGTTGATGTTGGTACAGAAATTAGAGAAGCTTTATATCGTAAGATGCTTGTTCTTTCCAAAAAAGAAAGAGAAGAAGTTGGTCCAGGTAAGTTACTAACCGTTCTAAACAGCGACACATATCAATTACAACATGGTGTGTTGTTCTTTGTTAGATTAGCGGTACGTGCTCCATTCATTTTATTAGGCTCATTAATTATGTCCTTTGTCCTTGACTGGAGAGTGGGGTTAGTTTTCTTAGCAATTGTTCCAATTATCTTCTTAGTGAACTTCCTAGTTCTTAGAAAATCCTCTAAGGGTTATGTTGATATTCAAAATGATTTAGATGAGTTATCCAATAAGACTAGTGAAACCACTGATGGGGCAAGAGTCGTTAGGGCGTCTAATCAACAAGAAAATGAAGATCAAGAATTCGCTACTAAAACAGAAGTCTATCAAGAAAAGGCTATTAAAGTTAATCGCGTTAATTCATTGATCAACCCATTAACTTTTGCGATTACCTCAATCGTTTTAATTATCATCATTCTTTTACTTAAAGATTCTCTCTTCAGTGGAGACAATACTTTAATTGCCTCAACGATTATCGCTGAGATGGCATATCTATCACAAATCTTCTTTGTGGTTACTCAATTCTCGATGGTGGTTATTGAACTAGTTAAGGCCCATGTTTCCTCTAAACGAATTGATTCCATTTTGCGTATTGAACCAGCAATTAAAAACGGCAACGATATCTCCGTTAAATTAAGTGGTCCAATTATTAAATTTAACCACGTGTCGTTTACTTTTAATGATAACAAAGGTTATTTCCTAAAAGATTTAGACTTTGAAATTAGAAAAGGTGAAACGTTTGGTATTATCGGTGGAACCGGTAGTGGTAAGTCCACAGTCATTAACTTAATTGAAAGATTCTATGATGCGAATAAGGGTGAAATACTATATCGCGGTAAACCTATTAAGAGTTATCCATTAACCACTTTAAGAAATGATATTGGTTTAGTTAATCAAAAGTCCTCATTATTTAAAGGCACTATTAAGTCTAACTATTTAATGAGTAATCCATATGCAACAGATGCAGATATTATCCAAGCCTTAAAAGACGCGCAAGCATATGAATTCGTTTCTAAATATGAAGATGGTATTAACCACGAAGTTAATGAAGGTGGTATGAACTTTTCTGGTGGCCAAAGACAAAGACTTTGTATTGGTCGTGCATTAGTGAGAAAGCCACACTTATTAATCTTAGATGACGCGACAAGCGCTTTAGACTTATTAACCGATAAAAGAGTTAGAGAAGTCATTAATTCTTATGATGATATGACTAAGGTCATTGTCTCCCAAAGAGTGGCCACAATTCAAAACGCTGATTATATCTTGGTCTTAGAAGGTGGCAAGGTCGTTGGTCTTGGTAAACATCAAGACTTATTAAAAGACTGCCCAATCTATAAAGAGATTTATCAAACACAAATTAAGAAAGGTAAGTATGAACGCAAAGAATAGATTATTTACATATCTAAAAGCTAAACGCGGTCAGTTATTACTCGCCATTCTTTTCGCCTTGCTCTTTGTCGTGGCGCAAATCGCTCAACCATTCTTGCTAGGTAAAGCGCTTGATGCTTCTTCTCCAGAAGTAAATAATCAAAACTTATTTAATATTTATATCTTTATTGCCTTAGGCCTTGTGGTCATCGGTGTAATATTCGGTTATCTATTTGAAGTCATTGTGATGAACATTTCTCAAAAGGTTATTAAGCAAGCTAGAGATGATGTGTATCAAAAGATTAACTCTATCTCCATTAAAGACTTTGATATGAAGAGACATGGTGATATTGTTCAACTTGAAATTAGAGATATGGAAAACTTCGCGATGGGTATGTTCGCAGTTTTCAAAACCTTAATGCAAGGTGTCTTAACTATTATCATTACCATCATCCTAATGGTGTTAGTGAACTGGATTCTTGCTTTAGTCGTCATCATCCTAACCCCATTATCTGTCTTAATGGCGAGAATCGTTTCTAGGTTCTCCTATAAACACTATAAAAAGCAATCAGAACTACAAGCTTCGTTGAACGCTAGTAGCTTAGAAACACTCAATAATATCGATATTGTGCAGTCTTTAAACTATGAAGAAGCTTCTATTAAGACATTTAACGAAATTAACCAAAAACTACAAAAAGAAGGGAGAATTGCGCAGTTTTCTGCTTCTTGGGTTAATCCTTCAACCCGTTTAGTTAATAACGTTATTTACGTCATTATAGGTGTTATTGGTATTGTCATGCTTTCTAATCACGATGCGCTTTTAACTGTTGCTGCGGTCATGTCTATTGGTCGTTTATCTAGTTTCTTAAGTTACACAAATCAATACTCAAAACCATTTAATGAAGTAAGTAATGTTGTCGCAGAATTTGAAAACGCGAAAGCTTCATTTAAACGTATTAATGATTTCTTAAATATCATCGATGATGAAGATAAAGGTAAAGATGAAATCAAAGAGATTAAAAGCATTGAATTTAAGAAGATGTCTTTCTCTTATGATGTTGATAGACCATTAATTAATAACTTCAACTTAAAGATATCTAAAGGACAAAAGGTCGCTATCGTTGGTCCTACAGGCGCGGGTAAAACTACTTTAATTAACTTATTAATGAGATTCTATGATCCTAATGATGGTTCAATCCTCATTAACAAGAAACCATATGAAGAAATTAGAAAAGAATCTTTAAGAAATAAAGTGGGTATGGTTCTTCAAGATACCTGGATTTTTAAAGGCACAATCTTAGATAATATTCGTTATTTCAAGAAAGACGCTTCTCAAAAAGAAGTGAGAGAAGCGGCAAAGAAAGCACACGCTGATATCTTTATTAATACCTTACCTAATGGCTACTTAACTGAGGTCAGTAATAAACATGGTCTATCTGAAGGTCAAAGACAAATGATTGCGATTGCTAGAATCATGCTCCTTAATCCTGAACTAGTTATTTTAGATGAAGCCACATCTAATATTGATACGCGTAGTGAGAAGCTCATTACAGACGCATTTGATTTAATGATGAAAGAGAAAACATCTATTGTTATCGCTCATAGATTATCGACGATTGAAAAAGCCGATATCATTATCGTTATGAGAGATGGCAAAATAGTGGAAACAGGTAATCATGCTGATTTAATGAAGAAACAAGGATTCTATTACGAGTTATATTCTTCTCAATATAAATAGAGGAGAGATATTATGGCTAAAGGTGGAAAACATAAACTAACCGCTAAACGCATTGCCTTAATAATGGCGATTATCTCTTTAGTGTCTTTTCTTTATAAATTAGGTCTAGGTATTTTATCTAGTTCGATGATTTTAATTGTAGCCTCGATCTCTACATTAATCGTTTGCGTTTGTAAGTTCTTATTCTGGCATAAGATGAATGGCACAAGAAGCGAGAAAAAGAGAACCTATTTCTTCATGATGACATTAGCGTTAGCCTTTGGTGTTTTATTCTTGCTATTTGCCGTACTTAAAGTAGGTGGCATTGATACCTCTAGTAAGAATAACTTCGAAGGCATTATTGGTTATATCTTTATTGCCTTTGTCATCTTGATGTTTGTTTTATCAATTATCAATTTAAAAGGTGCATTAGAAAAAGATGACTTGGTGGTCATCGGTATTAAGGAAATGATCTTTGTTTCCGCTTTAGCGGACGCTGTAATTATTGAAGAATTCTTATATAAAGTGATACTTAAGTATCAAGGCATTCCATTTATGGGATTAATAAATAACTACTTTCCACTTATTACAGCGGTAGCAATGTTATTAGTGCCACTTCACATGTTTAAAAGATTTAGGAATTACGAAGCTTAAAGCATTATCACTAACATTCCTAATGCTGTAGCGATAACAGGAACAGAAATAATTACGCCATATTTGACGAATTGTTTAAATGTGTATTTAACATCGTATTTAGTTAATAAGTTTTCAAACATGATACCAGCGAGCGCGCCAACTGGTGTTAAGAAAGCACCGATGTTACTACCAATGATGGTGGCGTATATTGCTTGATAATATTTAACACCTTCTAAGGCTACTGGGATATCCGCGTAAAGGATAGACATTGGGATATTGTTGACCATATTCGCGGCTAAGAAGGAAGATGTACCATAACCAAAGATAGGGGACACGTGGCTTAATAATTCACCAATTTTAGTAGCGATTCCTTGGTAGTGGAGGGCAATAACCACAATCGACATTGATAGGACAAATGGAATTAATTGATAAGGTAATCTCTTTAAAGAATTGGTTAAGAAATGCCATTGTTTTCTTCTGACTAATCTAGTGATGATAATGAACACTAATAAGGATGAAGCGCATATCAAAGATATGAGCCACATATCTAAACCAATATATGGGGAAATGATTAAGAAGATTAAACAAGCACCTAAATGGGCAATGCCAATAATTAAATCAAGTTTACTTTCAATCTTAACTACTTCACAATCGTCACAATTAAGTGGTTCTTTGTGTTGCTTAATGAATAATAAACGAATTAACACTAATTCAATGAAACCCGCACATAAGGTTGGGATAGCCATCACTTTGAAATACTCGATGAAGTTAATACCTGCACTCGTGGCTAAATAGATATTCGTTGGGTTACCAATAATAAACATCATTGACCATGTATTAGCGGCAGTGAATTCTGCGATTAAATATGGTAAAGGGCAAATCTTAGTTCTCTTACAGAAGAAACAGATAAATGGTGTGAAAGTAAGAATCACAATATCGTTAGAGGTAAATACTGTTAAGAAAGAGACCAAGAAGTATAACGCAAAGAATAATGTTAATTGACTATTCTTAGCTTTAGAAACCGCTAAGGAAGCAAGATATTTAAATAGACCAACTTCATCCAAAAAGATAGAAAGAATGGTCATTGAGAAAAACAACACTAAGATTTTTAACGGATTAACAGCGGAGCTGCTGGTCCAAGAGTCCTTAATTTCATTAATTGGACATAATTGTGCAATTACTAAGATTAACGCTCCAATGATAGCGGCAACCCAATAGGTATCTAAAGTGACCTTACCTAACTTGATTCTTGGGAAGAACAGTGTGGAGAGGGTGATACCGAGGAATGTCACAATGCTAATAATTAAGGTTGCAATCATACAAATGAGTATCATAGACCTTTTACAAAGTAATGCAATAGTTTGCAATGAAAAATAGCACAATACGTGCTAATATATTACTAACTAACAAACAAGGAGGGCTATTTATGAAAAAGTTTTTACGCAACTTATTTTCTGGTTACTTTATTGTGCTGATCATTTTGTTGCTAGAATTGGCTATCTTCATTTTCATTCAGTTCTTCCTTGAAGATACCGTTGCTTTTATCCTTGGCAAAGCCGAAGAAGATGTCAAACTTACTGTCATACTCGTTTATCTATTGTTAAGAATTGTTGTTTTCTTTGTCGCCTTTTTCATTTTCTTTAGAATTGTTAATAAACCAGAAGATCCAGAATTCAAGATTCCTTGGATTGTAGGCATGCTTCTTTTACCATTCTTTACTTCTGTTGTGTTCTTAATCTTTGGCAACCATGGTTTAAATAAGAGAGATAAGTTAATTATTGGGGCTACCGTTAATGCTTATCGGTCTTATTTCAAACTAAACAAAAAAGAGATCGCTCAAGTAGGTGAAGAGCTAGATAGGGCATATGGTACTTTTAAATATGTAAAAAATGTCACCAAACTAGGCGCTCATAAAGGTAACAGAGTGACCTATTATAAAGACGGAGAAACATTCTTCCCAGAATTAATCGAATCTTTAAAGCTCGCAGAAGAGTTCATCTTTATGGAATTCTTTATCATTACAGACGGTAAAGAATGGGATGCTGTTAAAGAGATTTTAATTCAAAAGGCTAACGAGGGTGTTGATGTACGTATTGTTTATGACGATATGGGTTGTAGTGGCACTATCTCCCCTAAAACACCAAGAATCTTAAAACAATATGGCATCAAGTGTTATAAATTCCATCCGTTTAGACCAATCCTTTCTGGGGTCTACAATAACCGTGATCATAGAAAGATTGTTATCATTGACCACAAGATGGCCTTCACTGGTGGTATGAACCTTGCTGATGAATACGCTAATAAAATTAAAAGATTTGGCTATTGGAAAGATACAATGGTTAAGATTGAAGGCAGCGCAATTAATAACTTATTAGTTATTTTCCTTCAAAACTTTAACTTATGTGCTGGCTGGGTCAGCAACTTTAATAAGTACTTAGACTATGAATATGAAACATACGACGACGAAGGCTATGTCATGCCATTTGGTGATGGTCCTGGTGGTATTGATAACGCTTTGATTGGTGAACAGACATATATCAACATCCTTAACTACGCTAAAGAAAAAGTATATATCTCCACACCATATTTAATCCCAACATATAGCTTATTAGATGCATTGAGAAACGCTGCGCTTAGAGGTGTAGAAGTTAATCTTATTGTTCCAGGTATTCCTGATAAGAAGTTAGCTTATTGGATGGCCAAGTCTAATTTTAGGTTCTTATTAGAAGCTGGTGTCAATATTTATACATATACCCCAGGCTTTAACCATATGAAGACCGTTATTGCGGATAACGAATTAGCGTTCGTTGGCACGATTAATTTCGATTTTAGAAGCCTTGTGCATCACTTTGAGTGTGGCGCGGTCCTCTATAAATGCAATTGTATGAACGAAATAACTGAAGATTTTGAACAGATGATTAAAGTAAGCAAAAAAGTGCCACAGAATTATCGTTTCAGAGGTATTAAGAAAAGTATCTGTAGTGTCCTTAAAATCATCTCCGCCCTCTTCTAAATGGATCGTTTAAGGTTTATTTAAGGTTAGATATTCATTGTTTAAGTATGAAATTACTCCTAGTGGAAGATTCCTTACAACTTAATAAAGCGCTAACTACCGTCTTAAAAAGAAACTCATTCGTTGTCGATAGTGCTTTTGATGGTGAAGAAGCTCTCTTGTTTATTGATCAATACAAATACGACATTATCATTCTCGATATCATGCTTCCTAAAGTTAATGGCTTGGAAGTTTTAAAAATAGCGAGAAGCAAAAAGATTAATACACCAATTATTATGCTTACTGCGAAAAGCACAACTGAAGATAAGATTGTGGGCTTAGATTTAGGCGCGGATGATTATTTGCCAAAACCATTTAATGTTGATGAACTATTAGCCCGTATTAGAGCGCTTCTCCGTCGTAAACCTGCTTATGATGAAGTAGAAACATTATCCTTTGGGGATTTAGAGTTAGACATCAATACCCTAATGCTATCCACGAAAGAAGATAAAGTACCTTTGATGAACAAAGAAATGCAAATCATGACCTTATTAATGAAGGCTAAAGGTAACGTTGTCTCTTTAGAAACTATTTCTAAGAACGCTTGGGATATTGAATCATATTCCACGAGTGAAAATGTTTGGGTCTTTATTTCTTATTTAAGAAAGAAGATTGAAAAGATTAAATCTAGTGTAAAGATTAAATCTATCCGTTACCAGGGTTACTATTTGGAGTGCCAAAATGATTAAGAAACTAAGGCTCCGCTTCATATTAAGCGCTCTTTTCTCTATCTTCTTAGTCTTAGCCGCGACCATCGCGGCCATTAATGTATCTAACTACGTTCGCGCGGAACGTGATACTGCAACGTTATTGGACCAAGTAGTGGACAGAGAACGTGAATCATTAGTGAAACAAAACTCTTTTGATTATGTCAATAGAGGTCAACCAGGTGGTCAAGGTGGTTGGGGTCAACCAGGTCAACCAGGTGGTAACCCTGAAGAACAGCCGGAAAAGCCAGATGAGTTTCAATTTAAAGAAAGCGATCCCAACAAAGACGATCCACGTGGTCAATATTTCATCACTGTTTTTAATACTGATAGCAGTGTTGAGTATACATACTTCCATATGATTTCCGTTGATAAAGAAGCGGATCAACAAATGGCCATCACTGTTTATAACGGCAATAAATTAACAGGCAAAATTGGTAACTATTCTTTTAAGAAAATAACCAAAACAGACTACGCTAGACAACATTATTATTCCGCAACATGGAACAACACTGGCTATAGGATGGATTATGAAGAAGTGGATGAACAAGTGCCTTTCACCGCGACATATGTTGTGTTCGTGGATACCACTGAAGCAAGCAAATCTTTTGGTAACTGGTTAGCGACCTCAGTTATTATTGCTTTGGTGAGCTATACAATTATCGCAACGTTAATCATTGTTTCTAGTCACTTTGTTTTTAGAACTAGTGAAGAATCATATAAAAAACAAAAAGCGTTTATCACCAATGCTTCCCATGAGCTAAAAACGCCATTAACCATTATTAATACCGATGTTGAGATTCTTAAGATGGACCATGGGGAAAACGAATGGACTGATTCAATCGCTGATCAAGTGAGAAGATTAACAATGATGACTAATCAATTAGTCACTCTTTCTAGACTTGATGAGGCTAATATGCAAAACTACCCATTCACTGTGTTTTCTATTTCCCAATTAGCAAAAGAATCCGTGGATGCTTTCTTACCAACATATGAGAAATCTGGTTTTAAATTTAAAAGCGATATTGATGAGGATATAGATGTACGTGCGAACAAATATTTAATTAATGAATTATTCTATATCTTCTTAGATAATGCGCTTAAGTACGCAACCCCTAAAGGGGAAATCATCTTCAATGTTAAAAAGACTAATAAGAATAAATTAGAAATTTTATTCTCTAATGATACTGATGATAAAGAAGTTGATATTAATCAACTCTTTGAAAGATTCTATCGTAGCCCTAAGAACAGCAAAAAAGAAGGCTCCGGTATTGGTTTAAGTATCGCTAAAGAGATTATTGAACTACATAAAGGTAAAGTATCTGCTTCTTTAAGAAACGGTAAGATTTACTTCAATATCTCATTCTAAAAACAAACTTAACAAAAAGATTTTTGATTTTAATTTCGTTTAAGTTTGTTTTTTTAATATGGAACTGACAATAGAGGCAAACTATATACCCAACATCCCTCTTTTGTCGTAACGGAAAGGAGGTCAAATAGATGGACGTTATTACTGTCATGAAACGTTACGAGATGAAGTTTATCCTTACTAAGGAACAGCTAGTATTCCTTAAGGATGCTTTAAAAGACCATATGGTAGTAGACCAATATGGCAAGACTTCTATCGCTTCCATTTATTACGACACTCCAGATTATCGCCTTATAAGAAGGTCCATTGAAAAACCCTCTTATAAGGAGAAGATCCGTTTAAGAAGTTATGGTCTGATTAAAAACGGTAAACCCGCTTATTTAGAAATTAAAAGAAAATGCGAAGGCATTGTTTATAAACGTAGAGTGGAAACTTCAGAAGTTGAAGTCGCTAGATTCTTGAATAAAGAAATTGATGATATTAGTGAAGGTCAAATCGCTAAAGAGATGGTTTATTTTAGAGACCTCTATCAAACTTTAGAACCTAAAATCATGATTGCCTATGATCGAACATCCTATAAAGAAATAGTGGGAGATATCCGTTTAACAATTGATGAGAATCCACGTTATAGAGCCTATGACCTTAATCTTCATACCTCCATGGATGGAGCGCCTCTTCTTCCATTAGGAAATGCGATTTTAGAAATCAAAGTCCAACAAGAAATGCCTTTATGGTTAACAAGTATTCTTTCCGAAGGAAAGATTTATAAAACCACCTTCTCTAAAGTTGGTGAAGCATTTAAGAAAGTCATGAACATTAACAATATGATCATAGAAAGGAAGAAGGAACATGAACTCGTTATTTAGTTTATTAAGCAATGTTGATACAGTGCTCGTGGCATTAATGGTTACTTTTATTGCTTTAATTATCAGTGTTCTTTTCACTTTCCTGATTTCTTTAAAGATGAGAGGCACTAAAAGTTTCTTTGTGACTTCGGCGATTATGCCAATGATTGTAGCGGCGGTTGTCTCTATGGTTTCTATATTCTTAGATCAAGCCACAACTGGAGTGGTACGAATCGCCACAATTGCGGTAGCTTTAGGCTTAATTAGATTTAGAAGTCAAAACGCTAAAGCAGAAGAACTATTACTCTTATTTAGTGGTGTCGCTATTGGATTGATCTGTGGTTTAGGCTATGTCGTATTCGCTTTAATCTTCGCTTTAGTAATCGCAGGCTTATACATTTTATTTACTAGCACTAAGTTATTCTCTAATAAGAGATTCAGTGGTGAAAAGATGTTAAAAATCACCATCCCAGAAACATTAGAATATAATGATGTTTTTGACGATATATTTAATCATTACTTGAAAAGTAATGAACTTTTAGAAGTTAAAACGACAGCGATGGGATCGTTATTTAGACTTTCCTATCGTGTGGAATTTAAAAACATCGAAGAAGAAAAAGAATTCATTGATGAATTAAGAGTGAAGAACGGTAATCTTGAGATTTCGGTTCTTCCATATGTTGGTGAGGAGAAATCTTTATGAATAAGAAAGTATTTTTCATTCCATTAACCATGTTTCTTGCTCTATCTTTAGGAGCATGCAAACAAAAGTCCCATAACAGTAATGAACCAAGTCAAAACCAGAACACATCCTCTGTAAGTGGTGTGTCGCTTAACTATGAAGCATTAACCATGTATGTTGGTAAAAGTGCGACATTAACCGCTACTGTTGAACCAGATACCGCTTCTAACAAGGAAGTATCTTGGTCATCAAGTGACACAAGTGTGGCCACAGTTAAAAACGGCACAATTAATGCGCTTAAAGAAGGTAACTCTAATATTGTAGTGACCACTAAAGAAGGTAACTACACAGCTACCTGTGCTTTAACTGTGGTAACTGAAGAAGAGGATACTCCATATGTTCCAGATACAAGTGACACAAATATCTACTTTGTGACTACTTCTAATCTAAATGAAGGAACATATGATTCTAGTAAGGATGAATATACTTTCTCCGTTAATAAAAACTATAAACAAATCTATGTTAATGTTCCTGATAAAACTATTGTCTTAGAACTCAATGGTGTGACTATTGAAAATAACGCCAACTCACCTATTTATGTAGAGGACTGCGATACCTTAGAATTATCCGCGAAAAAGAGCACAACTAATAACATAAAAGATACACGTGGTGCCTATGTTACTGATCAACCAGGTCAAGGTAAGGGTGCAATATTTGTTAATAATGGTGACCTTAAACTTAAAGGTACAGGTACATTGAATATCAATGCTGGATATCTAAATGGTATCCACGGAAAAGATGATGTTAAGGTCCAAAAACAAACATTAAATATTAGCGCAGTTAACCACGCAATTAGAGGCAATGATAGTGTAACCATTACTAGTGGTACATTAGATATCTCTTGTGGTGGTGATGCTTTCCATACAGAGAATAGTGATGTCTCCTCTAAAGGTAACCAAAAAGGTGATGTCACCATTAATGGTGGTAGCATCACTATTAACTCTTGGAGCGACGCTCTTCAAGCCGCTCATGACGCTGTTATTGAAGAGCTTGATAGTGAGAATCCAATCAACTTAACAGTTAAAACAAATAAGTATTCTTCCTATAGCGGCTCTACTGTAGAAACAAGTACTTCAAACTTCTATTTAAGAATGAATAATTCTACCTACTCTAATGGTGGTTATACATATGCCGCTTTAATTAATTCAGAGTGGTATGCCGCTAGCTATAAAGGCACGCAATCCAGTGATGGTCAAGGTGGTCCTGGTGGAGGCAGTCATGGTGGCCCAGGTGGATCAAACACATACCATATCTATCAAATTGCTAAACCAAGTGGTGCAACAAGCTTTACTTTATATCGTTTCCAAGGTAGTAACGTGACGTCATTTAACGCTGATAGTTATAACGCTGTTAGTGATGCAAAAGCCTTTAATGAAGCCTACGATATGGTCACTATCTCAGTGAGCAGTAAAACAATTAGCTTTGGTAGCTGGGGCAATTACGCTTCAGGTAACTCTAATAGTGCAGATGTGTCCGCAAAAGGCATTAAAGCGGAAAATGAGATCTACATTAAATCAGGTGATATCAATATAAAAGCCTATGATGACGCAATCCACGCTAATAATGATGGCATTTTAGAAAATGGTACAACTCCATTAGGTAACATCAATATTTCTGGTGGTAGCTTAGTACTTAACGCCAGTGATGATGGTATCCACGCTGACAATATCGTTAACATCTCCGGTGGTGAGACACATGTTGAATCCGCTTATGAAGGTATTGAAGGTAATGTCATCAATATCACAGGTGGTGAAACATATGTCTATGCTACAGACGATGGCATGAACGCCACTAAGGGTAAAACTAACGCGGCAATTAATGTCAGCGGTGGCTTCCTTGATGTTGAGGTTCCTACTAACGGCGATACCGATGGTATCGATAGTAATGGCGCATATAATCAAACAGGTGGTGCCGTCATCGTTAAAGGTCCAGGATCTGCAAGTGGTAATTCTGGTGGTGGTGCAGCGGCTTTAGACACTGATGGTAGCGTTACTTTAAAAGACTGCACATTAATCATCTTTGGTGGCATGGAGAAGACTCCTAGCACCACAAATGTCACAAAGACAATTTGTTCTTCAACTACGGTTAGTACTGGTTCGCATTCAGTTTCATTCTCGTCTGGAAGTGCCAGCTACAATACAACACTAAAAACATCTTCAAAGGGATGCTTGGTCTATAGTGCGTTGGGTCAAGCAACATTGAAATAGTTTTCAGTGATAGGTTCCTTTCTCACGGAAAAGGTCAGTTCGCTGATCTTTTCTTTTTGCCTATAAATATTAAAAGAAAGTGCGGGTGTGAGGGTGTGCAAGCGGGTGCCTGCACACACCTCTGGGCGCGCTCAAAATATAAAAAGATAAATAATGAATAAAAATGCTTAAAAAATAGACAAAAATACCAAAAATTAATAAAAAAACAAAAAATCTATATTAAAAAAGTTAGACTATATCAAAGAAAAATAACTACTATAAAAAATAATTGAAAAATTTTTAAAAAAAGTATTGCAATAATTTTTAAATAAGCGCATACTATAATAACCCACCCGGTAAACGAGTGAGTTAGATAATAAGAATTGATAGATTCTTAATATCTAAAGACCAGATAAATCAATCAACGCAGGTATGTAAGTTGCTAAAGCGTTTCTGAGATTAAAGAAAAAGTTCAGATTAATGATTGTACTGGCAGGCTAGAGCAATCTAGCCAAGGGCAAAATCCTCCCTGCTACAGTGGATGCTGAATTAGAGTTTGACAGCGTAAAGCCACCGCCCGACAAGATCGAAGAGGAAGATGAAGGTGAATTACCCATCGAACACCCCACATTCAGGCTAGAGCAACTTAAAACCTGAAATAAGCTAACTGGTCAGTAATGGCACAGAGAGTGAATGGGCGAAAACTTAGCCTTAAAAAGTAAGACGATCACCACTAAAACGACGTTGATAGTAAGGCTCTGGGATTAAAGCTCCCAGTTAATGATCGCAAAAGGCTGGAAGACCGCAAGGAAATCCAAACGGCAAACCTCACTGCTACAGTGGTCGCTGAGTTAGAGTTTAACAGCGTAAAACCACCGCCGGACACAAAGACGAAGAGGGAAAAAGAGAGCGAGTTAGAGAAAACCTAACCGCAAAGCCTAAATCGCATTACTCAACCTAACGTGCGATGATAGCGAGAGAACCCAGATGGAAATCTCGTGAAGAAAGGGCCTAGAGAGCTTAAGACTAGATAAGTCAACCACCTCCATTAACTGATTATGGAGCCTCGAAGGATTAAAGAACCATCGTTAACTGGTTGCGCTAGCAAAGAATCATCAGGAATGGTGATTATCGGTACGATCCCACCTAACTAGCAATAGTTACCGGCATCTGCGTTAAAGCTTGGCAGAGTAAACCCGGCACCGGACATGACGAAGAGGATAACAGTTCCAAAGCCAATGACTTGGAAAAGCTGGCCATTAATGCGCTACTCAGTTCAAAACGCATTTTAACAAGAAGCATCACCAGCGAATGCAGCTTAACTTGGGTATCTGGTAACAGGTACAACGGTTCAAAAGAAGGAAGCGGAAATTGTCCGCTTCTTTCTTTTTGTTTTTGTATTAAACTATTGGTATGTACGATCCACATTCAACAAGATATAAATATCCAGATTTTACTGACCAACATTATTTAGTGGTTAAAAAGAATAATGGGGCAATTTTTGATGAGAATTACCCATATATTGATAATTCCAAAGGCTTTAGATTTAAAAAATGGTGGGTACGTGTACTATTAAACTTAATTGTTTTCCCAATTTGTCCTATTTACATGGGACTAAGAATTAAAGGTAGAAAGAACTTAAAAATATATAAGAATGAACTATCTAATGGAGCGATAACAGTCTCTAATCATATTCATATGTGGGACTATATCGCTATTATGAAGGCTATTAGACCAAGAAAACCTAGAGTATTAGTGTGGGCCCCTAATGTTAGAGGTGAAAGTGGTACTTTAGTGAGATTAGTAGGGGGTATCCCTATCCCTGATGGTAATTTAGGTGGTAAAGTTGCTTGTAATAAAGCAGTGGAACAATATTTAAATGATGGAGGATTCCTACAAATATACGCTGAAGGCAGTATGTGGGAATGTTATCCATATATTAGACCATTCCATACGGGCGCTATGTCGTTAGCCTGTCGTCTTAATAAACCAATCTTACCAATTGGCTTTTCTTTTAGAAAACCAAGTTGGATAAGAAAACATATCTTTAAACAAGAAGTAGCAATCACGCTTACTATTGGCAAACTATTATTTAGAGATGATGGTTTACCAGAAGGTGAGCAGCGCATTGATTTAACTAAACGTGTCCATCGTGAAGTATGCTTACTCGCCGAGGTTGATCCTAAAGATAATATTTACGAGCCAATATTTAATAACTCGAAAAGAATAGAAAAATAAAACAGTCACCTCTTTAGCACTTAAGGGTGACTGTTATTCATTAGTGAGCACACTATGCTCTAGCGATTCTGAAGCGATTTTCGTAGTCATAGACATAAGCAATATCATGCTTGTTATTACCGATGAAATATTCATCGTTGATTCTAAGGTCGACTAGGCCATGTCTACTGTAGTAATTGAAGATGTAATCAATAGCTTTAGTTCTGGTGTTAAACTTGTGGCGGAATTGAATGAATCTTCCATCTACGACGGCTTCTAATGTGTACTTATTCATCATCGGAATACCTCTTTTCTTTTAGCCTTTTTACGTCTTGCTTGGGACGAGGTATTCCTCAAGTGAATACAATATATTAGTCCTTTTTAAAGGACTGTCAAGTATTTTAGTAAAAAATATTAAAAATATTATGCTATATTTAAATCATGATTGGTTTATATATCGCTTTAGGCATCTTAGGCTTTATCTTTTATCCACTTCTTAATTTAACTAGTCATATATTCGCTCATGAAAGTTTAAATAAAACATCAGCGTATAATTCCATTAAGAATAGTGATAACAAAATACTTATCATGCACGGTGATAAAGATCATGTTATTCCATATACCATATCTAAGAAATTAGCGGACACCTACCCTCATAAAATAAGATATGAAGTATTTAAAAACGCTGACCATGGTGCATCAGCGTTAACGGACTATAATCGTTATCAAAAAGTAGTGGAAGAGTTTTTAAAAGACTAATTGATAGGGCCGAACATTTCGTCACGTATTGCCATGATTTTTTCTTTTAATTCAGGCAAGTCGTTCATTGCGGTTTTATATATTTGTGCAGCGTCAACCTTGTTATAAATGTGTACAATGAGGATTCTCATGTCTCTCGCTTCGTCCCATGGTAAATCTGGATATTTGTCAGCTAAATGCTTTTCTAGCTTAGTCATTTGTTCACCAACTTGTACAATTGAGAAACAAGTAGCTCTTACTAATAAATCAGATTCGGCGAATTGTTCTAACGTTTTGCCTTTTGTATCAGACAACACAGTATCGATATGTTTTAATAGGAAACGAATCCTATCTTTGATTGAATTACCCATAAATTTTTATTCCTTCTGTAAGTAGATTTTCTAAAAACGAATCATTATCGCCAATTTGTCTGTGTGTTTGAAGATCAACTTTTTTAAATAGCAGTTTTTCTAAATCGCTAGCCATTTTATAAAAACGTAATCCCATAGCAGGGCAAACCACTAAAATATCAACATCACTTTCTCCAGTAGCTTCGCCCCTTGCGTAACTACCATACAAATAGGCGCATTTTACCTCTGGATATTTTGAAAACACGTAAGCACAGTAAGACTTAATTAACTTGACGCTTAAAATATAGCGTTTTCCTTCAACATCGCAAACCTCATTCAGTTGGGTTAATAAGTTATTATATGTTTCATTCTTCAAACTCGTTTCTTCGTATGTTTGATAAGTACGACGTGAAACGCCACATATTTTCGCCATCTGTGTTTGGGTTAAACCAAGTTGTTTTCTTTTTAGCCTTAATTCGTTTTCCATAATTCAATTATAACTGCGCAAGTAAAAATGCGCAACTTGTTTAATGCATAATAATTGTGCTAATCTATATGGTTACATGAAAAAGAGCAGAAAAGATTTGATATTACTGATAACATTCATCGTACTAGCGGTACTAATTAACGCTTATATTATTTATCATGCTTGTTTAAACGGCATGCAAAGCTCTAATGCCTCTGAAGGAGTCGTGGAAGTGAGTGAAGAAGTCGTTAATACAGTAAGACCTAACACTATTACAGAAGCTAATCATGATCAATTTGCGACTTTTATTAGAAAAGCCTTTGGTCACTTTGGTTTATTTACTCTCAGTGGTATCTTCTCTTCCTTTGCCACTTATTTTGTAATTAAGGACACTAAATGGTACACAAAAGGATTAGGTATTGGTATCTCCTTCCTATTTGGTTTCCTTTTAGCGGTACTAACGGAAATCATTCAATTAAATGTCCCAGGAAGAAGTGGGGAATTCGTTGATGTTTTAATCGATACAGGTGGATATGTCATTGGTTTAGGTATTACTGTATTGATTCTTGCCTTAGTTTTAAAACATCAAGCAAAGAAGAAGGAAAACCACTAACTTTTTGCGATTATACGCGTAATGTGATTAAATAAATGCACAAATGAAGAAGAAAGAATTAAGAACATTTGACTTAAATCAACCATTCAATCCTAGTGATATCAAAGGATTAAGATGGGAAGAATTAGATCTCCTCAGCGAAGAGATAAGAAAGAATATTATCGCTAGCTGTGCTAAAAATGGAGGTCACCTTTCTAGTTCTTTAGGGGCTACTGATTTAACTGTGGCTATTCATCATTATTTTGATTTACCAAAAGATAAAGTCATCTTTGACGTTGGCCATCAAAGCTACGCTCATAAGATTCTTTCTGGTAGAAGCTTAGAAAACTTAAGAAAGAGTGATGGTGTATCTGGTTTCCAAAAAAGAAGTGAATCAGAATATGATCCATATGAAGCAGGACACTCATCCACATCTATAAGCGCAGCGATGGGTTTAGCACTTCACCGTGACCTAAACAAAGAACAATATGAAGTTATCGCTGTTATTGGTGATTCTTCTTTAGCCAATGGAGTGGCGTTTGAAGGTCTTAATAACCTCGCTAACTTTGATCATAAAATCATTATCATCATTAACGATAATAACCGCAGTATTAGTGAATCACGTGGTTTATTACATCGTTATTTTGAAAAGTTCAGATTATCTAAAGGCTATTTAAAGAGTAAAAGCCGTTATCAAAGATTTTTAAAGAAGACTTTCTTAACTAGATGGTTCTATCACTTAACTAGTTGGATTAAGCGTCAATTTAAAAAACTCTTATTAAGAAAGAACTTCTTTACGGAAATGGGTTTATATTTCATTTCTAATGTTGATGGACATGATATTAAACAATTAGAGAAAGCCTTTAACTATGCGAAGAACGCTCCTAGTTCAGTCGTTGTCCATGTCACCACACAAAAAGGACATGGTTATAAATATGCAGAAGAAGACTATGTTGGTAACTGGCACGGGGTTGGTCCATTTGATATTGAAACTGGTAAACCACTTAAAGAAAGAAACCCATATTACCTTAGTTGGTCACAAATATACGCTCAATTATTAAAAGATCGATTAAAAGTTGATGAACGTATGGTCTTAATTAATCCTGCGACAATGGTGGGATCATGTGTTGATGACTTATTAGAAAAATACCCTGACCGTGTATTTGATGTGGGCATTTCTGAAGAACATGGTGCGGTATTTGCCGCGGCTGTGGGCTTAAATAAAGATATCCATGCTTATTACAATATCTATAGCACCTTCTTACAACGTAGTTATGATGAAATTAGCCATGACGTCGCTAGACTTGATAGTGATGTGACTTTCCTTATCGATCGAGCGGGCTTACCAGGAGAAGATGGGGAAACCCACGCTGGTATTTATGATGTCGCGTATTTATTAAGTATTCCTAATATCGCTATTTGTATGGCTAATACGATGGAAGAAGCCATTGATTTATTTAACTTCTCAACCATATATCCACACCCATTAGCGATCCGTTATCCAAAAGACATCGTTGAGAAATGTGGTAACCATGAACCAAGAGAAGTCAAACTTGGTGAATGGAAGATTGAAGTGGATGATGGTGATACCGCGATTATCTCTTATGGTCCAGTTATTAAACACCTTGTCGAAGAAATGCCTGGCTACACAATTGTTAATGCAATGTTCATTAGACCAATTGATGTTGATTGCTTAAAGTCATTATTTAATAAAAAACAAATCATTCTTTATGATATCTATGGTACGAAAGAGGGATTCTGCTCCTATGTGCTTAATTACTTAATTGAATTAGGCTATCAAGGTGATATTAAAACACTCGCAGTGCCAAATACATTTATTAAACACGGTAATGTCTTAGATCAAGTTAAAGATCTTGGTATTACCTTTGATGATTTAAGAAAACTCATTTAAAGGAAAATTTTATAAAAAATTTGCCTTTATAATATTATATTAGTCTCTACGTAGATATAGATTACTTATATATAAATATAATATATAAAGGCAATTTTGGTGGGTCTATTGACTCATTTTTTTGTGTGTGAGAATGTAAATAAGAAAGCGAAATAAAAGGAGACCGTATCAATGAATTATGAAGTTATTAGGTTCGAAAATGGCAATGTAGAGTTAGAAGTGAATGTTTCTCCGGAAGAAGAAACGGTTTGGTTAACACAAGAACAAATAGCGCTTTTGTTTGGAAAATCTCGCTCTACTATCACTGAACACATAAATAACATTTTTGATGAAGGCGAATTAGAAAAAATGACTTCCGTCGGAAATTCCGACAGAACTAATCATAGACCAGCGAAACTATATAACTTAGATGTTGTGCTCGCTGTTGGTTACAGAATAAACTCTAAAAACGGGATAGCGTTTAGAAGATGGGCTAATTCTGTACTGAAAGAGTATTTACTCAGAGGATATGCGCTGAATGAAGGAAGAACTCTTATCACAAAAGATAATTACCTGAATTTAGTTAATAGAGTGGATTCTTTGGATGTCAGAATCGGTTCTATTGAAAACGCTGTAAAGCATCGCTTCGTCGAGGATGTGATTATTAGTGATGGAGAAATGTTCGATGCGCTCGTTCTTATTACTAAAATGATAGAGACAGCCTATTCTTCGATTGTTCTAATGGATCCATATATTGATGCAGCTTCTTTGAGCTTCTTTAAAAACAAGAAAGAAGGAGTGACTCTTGTTGTGATTACTTCTTCTAGAGCAAACATCGGAAGAAGAGAAATATCTTCTTTCTCAGATAGGTTTGGAAGAATTGAAATCAAAATTGATGATAAATGTCATGATAGATATTTGGTTTTAGATAATGAGCTTTTCTACCATCTAGGTTGTTCGATTAATTATATCGGCAAAAGGCTTTCACAAATTACTTTGATAAAAGACGAATTTGTAATAGATGCGCTTAAAAAGAGAATTAATACTTTATGTGGAAATGGTGACTAATATGATTTTTATTACAGGTGATACACATGGAGATATTGACTATAAGAAACTCCTTGCCTTGAAAGAGAAGAATCTTTCGTATGACGATTATCTAATCATTTGCGGTGATGCTGGCATCTGCTGGTCACCAAAATCATTTCCATACATGCTAGACCTATATAGAGATATTGGATGTACAATTCTTTTTATTGATGGTAATCATGAAAACTTCGATATGTTAGAACAGGCTCCTCTCGTGGAATACAAAGGAGCCCTGATGCACCATATAGATGACCACATATTTCATGTACTCCGTGGTGAGATAATGACGTTAGACAATAAAATCTTTCTGTGCCTCGGAGGAGCATGCTCTATTGATAAGATGTATAGAACGCCACATCTTTCTTGGTGGCCTCAAGAAGAAATAACACAGCACGATATCGATAATGCTATGTGTAATTTAGAAAAAGTTAATAACAAAGTCGAATTTGTTATAACTCATTGTTGTGATACCAGTACTGTTTTGAAAGCATTTGGTTTTAGAAGAGATATTTGCACTGATTACTTGATGTTTGTGGATAAAGTAGCGAATTATAAGCATTGGTTCTTTGGCCATTACCATTTTAATAGAGATATAAATGAGAAAAAGACATGCCTCTATAATCAGATTATCGAGTTGGAAGATGTTCCAAATGAAGAAACAATAAAAGCCATGAAAGAAGTGGAAGAGTTAGAAAGAGATCCAACCACTAAAAAATATAGTAGTGTTGAAGAACTAATAGACGACTTAAAGGATTAGTCACCTTTGTTTTAGGAGGACAAATATATGAAAAAAGTTATTTTAAATAAGTGCTATGGATTATTTAGCGTTTCACCTAAAGCGTATTTTCTCTACGCTAAAAAGATTAATAAAGAATTATATTGCTATAGAGGCAACCATAATTCAAAAGATGGCTTTGTTTACACTAAAGAAAGCCTTGAAGACTTTATCAAAAATGAACCAGACCTCTTATATTTCTATTCTTTCGCGGATTGTGGAGATATAGTACATCTTTCTTCTTTTAATGATGAAGTTGAAGGCCACCTTATTTTAGATGGTAAACATAGATTTGATCCTATTCTAATTGAAGTGATTGAAGAACTTGGAGATGCTGCTAGTGGCAAGTACAGTGAATTGCGTGTTGTTGAGATACCCGATGATGTCGCTGAAGATTATATGATTGATGATTACGACGGGATTGAAATATTACACAAAAAGGTAACGGAATATTAAAAAACAAAGACAACTTCTTACCAATGGATGGCGAAGGAAAGAAAAGATTTTGTAATTAGAAACAGGGGGATCAACTAATGAGAACTCGGGAAGATTATAAAAAAGACGCAAAAAGTACTAGCGATGTGGTTAAGCAGGACATTGAAGAAATGGAAGTGCTTGCCGCCATTGCCACAGCAATCATAGATAGACGTAATGAACTTGGATATACCGAAAGAGATTTAGCGGTTATATGCGGCCTTCCTCAATCATCTGTGGCAATAATCGAAGCATGTATTGTTAAACCGAATATTGAAACACTTATTAAGATTATGAAACCACTTGGGTTAACGCTTTCTGTGGTAAATGCTTAATTGCTTAAGAAAGGTATGTGTGCAAATCATGCACATATACTTTTTTTATGGAATGGTGGATAATAATTACATGATTAAATTACTTAAACCTATTGCCCACTGCTATGGTGTGATAAATGCGATTAATCTCGCGAAGAAAGTCGCTAATGATTATAAAGATAAGAACATCTATGTTTTTGGTTTACTCGTCCATAATGAAGAAGTGACTAAAGAGTTAGATAGCTATGGTATTAAAACAATAGATTTAACTAATCAGAATCCATTAGATATCTTAAAGAGATTCACTAGTAATGATATTGTGATTTTCACTGCACATGGTCATCCTGATGTCTATGAAGATATCTTAACTATTAGAGGTGTCCGTTATTTTGATGCGACATGTCCTAAAGTTAAGGAATGCTTTGATGCGATTAGAAATAGCAAAGAAACAATCTATATTGGCAAACGCAACCACCCAGAAGCGATGGCGGCCCTCACTCAAAACGAAAATGTCTTACTTTATGACATCAATAGTGAGTTTGATTATAAACAAGTGAAGAGTGATAACCCATTAATCATTAATCAAACAACGTTATCGTTCTTAGAATTAGAAGATATCCATAAAGAGATAAAGGATAATATTAAAAACCCTAATATCATTGATGAAATATGTGACGCGACTTTATTAAGACAAAAGGCAATCAATGAACTTGTGGATGATATCGATACAATCATCATCGTGGGTAGTAAGAAATCATCTAATACGATGAAACTATATGAAGTCGCTAAAAAGAAACATCTTAATAAAGCGATATATCTATTTGAGAACATTGAAGATTGTAAGAAGTTTGATATTAAATATAAAAACGCAGTTATCGCCAGTGGGACATCCACTCCGTTAAATACCATCAATCAAATCAAAGAATATCTAGAAAGTAGGAATAAGTAGTTATGGCTAATAATCAAATTAATCACGTGGCCCTTATTATGGACGGCAATGGTAGATGGGCTAAAAAAAGAGGATTACCAAGAACCGCAGGTCATGAAGAAGGCTGCAAAAGAATTATTGAAATATTTGACGCAGTTAAGGCTAATCATATCTACTGTATGACCTTATATGCTTTTTCTGCTGAAAACTGGAATAGACCAAAAAGTGAAATCACTTTGTTGTTTAGATATCTAGATAAGTTCTTTAAAGACAATATTGCGGATTTAATGAGAGATGGTGTGAGAGTGCAAGTGATGGGGGACATCACTAGACTCCCTAAACACTCTCAAAAAACAGTCTTAGAAGCACTTAATAAGACAAAAGATAACAATAACTATGTTTTTAACATTGCTTTAAATTATGGTTCTAGACAAGAACTAGTCAAAGCCACGAAAGAAATTGCTACATTAGTGAAAGATAATAAGTTAGATATAAACGATATTGATGAACAAACAATTAGTGATCATCTATACACAAGCAATTTACCACCAGTGGACTTAATGATTAGAACAAGTGGTGAACAACGTTTAAGTAACTATTTACTATACCAACTCGCTTATTCTGAGTTTATTTTTACCCCAACATATTGGCCAGACTTCACTAAAGATAAGTTCCAAGAATGCTTAAAAGAATATCAAACTAGAGATAGAAGATACGGTAAAATCGTTGAAGAATAGCTTAGGAAATCCTAGGTTTTTCTTTTGTTTTAATATGCCTTGTAAAAAGCACAATAGAGTATAAAAAATACAAAAAGTAGAATAAGCAAACATTGTAACGAATGGTTTACAATTCATATAACATGTCTATTGTTTATGAGCACTGATTTGTTTTGATGTATATTTTGTAAAAATTAATTGATGTGTAAAAAATACAACTGATATAATACGAGACATGGACTTAGGTGAAAGATTTAAAACATATCGTTTAAAACAAAAGCTATCCCAAAAAGAAGCTGCGGATCTGATTGGTGTTAAATCCTACCAATTAGCGAACTATGAAACAAATCGTAGTGAGCCTTCTATCCAAACACTTAAAAACATGTCCATGGTCTATCATGTATCTATTGATAAACTAGTGAACAATGTGCAACTTGGTAGTGTTTCTATGGAAGAGCAGAAAGTATTCGAAGAAGAAAAAGCTCTCTTCACTAAGAAGTTAGAAGAGATTCTTGAAGCTTTAAAAGATTGGGAAGTTAACGACACAAAAAAGTACCCTGGAGAAGAATAAATCTCCAGGTCTTTTATCCTCTAAAACTATGCTTGTGTAACAAAACTCTTCCTCACCATAGCGTTATTATGTATAATAAGGGCAAGAAAGATAAAATATTTGTTACCCGACATCAAAAATATTTTGCTCAATAATTTGTTGAATATTATGAATAACATCGTTAAACATTGTAGCAACTACGCGTTCATCGCTTGTTTAAGTGATGTTTTTTATTTTAATAAAATTGACGCTGACTGATGTCCGGAATGTAGAAACTACATTTATAATGTACTTATCTTTCAGTTGCGCTAATTGAAAGATAAGCGCAAGATATAAAATAGTATTTTATCCAAAAAACAACTTGAGGGGGTTAAGTTTATGGACGAAGAAAAACAAGTCGTCGAAGAAGGTAGAGGCTTAACGTTTAAAGATATTTTATTTATCATCCGTAAGCACTGGATTGCTATCGTCGTATTTATCTTTTTAGGTACCGCTGCCGGCTTCACTTGGACCAAAGTCGAACAAAGAGTCAAACCTGTATACCGTAGTACTGGTACAATGTTAGTTTCCTATGATAGTGGTAAAGATACTCAAATCACCACTGAATATAACTTCTCTAACTACATTACCAATACTTATGTCGCTTTCATTAAAGAAGAAGCTGTCTTAAGTAAAGCTGCTGATAAGCTCAACGAAAACAAGGCTCTTCTTAAAAAGCCAATTGAATATACCGCTGGTAACTTAAAGAGGAATCTTTCAGTGAGCGCTAATTCACTTATCTTAACTGTTTCTTATACCGCTAGAGATGCAGATGATGCTAAATTCATCTTACAAACCGTCATTGATACCGCTAGTGAAGTCGCTGATTCACCAAAATTAGATGAACAAGGTAATGTGATTTTAGATAGTGAAGGTAATCCAGAACCAAAATATAAATTCTTAAATGGTAACTTAACACCTGTTAGTGAAGCTAAGAAAGGCAAACAAGTTAGCAACACCTTAAGAAATACCGTTATCGGCTTTGGCGCAGGCATTGTAGCAGCCTTCTTATATGTTGTTTTAAGAGAATTACTCGATAATAAATTCAAATCAAGCGAAGAAGTCGAAAGAATGCTTGGTGTCCCAGTCCTCGCTGGTATTCCTGACTATCATTTCGATGATGAAAAGAAAGGTGGTAAGTAATTATGGCCTATAAAGCAAAAGTTAAACACACAGTAACCGATAATCCACATTACAGAATTATCACTGTTGAAGAACCATTATCCATTGCCGCTGAATCTTATAGAAGAATTAAAACTTCCTTAGAATTCGCTAATGTTGATAAGCGTTTACAAGTTATTCAAGTCTGTTCCTCTATGCAAGGCGAGGGTAAATCAATTACCGTTTTAAACATCGCTGCAACATATGCAGAAGATGGTAAGAAAGTCCTCGTGGTTGATCTTGACTTTAGAAGACCAAAACTTCATCGTTCATTCAGAAGAGAAAATAAAGATGGTATTACCGATGTCCTCGCAGAACATATTAAGTTAAAAGACGCCATCATCCATGGTGAAAACGGCATCGACTGTTTAAATAGAGGTAGCAAAGCTCCATTCCCAACTGCTTTATTAGGCAGTGAAGGTATGACTAAACTCTTTGAAGAGTTAAGAAAACAATATGAATACATCATTGTTGACTGCCCACCTATCTTAGCGGTCTCTGATGCTGCAATCATCTCTAAATTATGTGATGGTTGCTTATTCGTTGTTAGCCAAGCTAAAACCGAAAAAGCTGCTGCTAGAGAATCAGTCAAGATTCTTAGAGATAACGGAGTTAACATCTTAGGTGTTGTCTTCGCCAATATCTCTGCTAAACGTGGTAATTACTACTACAGCAATAAATACAAATACTATTACCAAAACTACTATGGTAAAGATAATGCTCCTGATGGTAGCAAGGCTCCAGAAGAAGCTGAAGAAGAGAAAGATAACTAGTTACAAATATGATTGATATCCATACCCATGTTATTCCCTGTGTCGATGATGGTAGTCACTCCATTGAAGAGTCACTAGCCATGATTAAACATGAAATAGATATTGGAGTGGATACCATTATCGCTACTCCACATCATATCTATCACCGATATGAAAAAACTGTGGAAGAAATAACTAAGCAGTTCAATCTCTTAAAAGAAACGGTAGAAAAAGAAAATCTACCTGTAAAACTATATTTAGGTCAAGAGATTTGCTACACACATCGTGAAGATCAAATCAAGATGTTAAAAGAAGGCAAATTATTGACTTTAAATAACACTAATAGGATTCTCCTTGAGTTCTCCTTCACCAGAGAACCAGAAGACGTCCTAGATGTCATCTATAACTTCTCCATTAATGGCTATCAAGTGATTATAGCCCATGTCGAACGTTATGAATGGATGACATATGACAAAGTGGTGGCCTTACGTCAAGAAGGTGCCTTAATTCAGATTAACTCCAATTCTTATCTAGGTATGACCACTTGGAAAGAAAAGAGATTAACAAAGAAACTATTGAAGCACAATCTTGTAGACTATGTTGCAAGTGATACACATAGTTTTAGACCATCCACACTGGATAAGTCATTTAAGAAAATTAAGAATCCTGACTTATTCAACTACGTAAGATAGTTAATTCTTACAAAACTCCTTCTTATTCTATATCACTAGGTCGAAGCCTGTGGCACCTCAATAGGGTATAGATGCCATCATCTTATCTAGGTATATTTATTGGACTATATCTAATGAACCAACATGCCATAAAAACGGGAGATTATGTATGTATTACGTTATTCAAGTCAAAACCGGAAAAGAACAGAAAGCCATCGAAGACATATTGAAAAATAAGCCAGATGATGCTTCTTTCGACGTCTTCTCACCATATCGTAAATCTCTTCGTAAATATAAGGGCGAAAATAAAGAAGTCATCGAAAGATGCTTCCCTGGCTATATTTTTGTCGAAACAAATGATGTTAAACAGTTATTTAGACAACTATATTTCACTCCAGGATTTCAAAAGCTATTAGGTAGAGAAGAAGGAACAGAAAACTTTGTTCCTCTAGATAAAGATGAATCTCGTATGATTGATATCCTTTATAGTGCGAATAACTCTCGTATCACAGAAATCAGTCATATCGAAGTTAAAGAAGGAGAAATGATTAGAGTTTTAGACGGCCCATTACTTGGCCTAGAAACTCAAATCAAAAAAGTAAACCTTCATAAACGCACAGTAACAGTGGAATTCACACTTTGTGGTCGTTTAGTGGAGGCTAATGTCGGTATCGACTTCGTCACAAATATCATAAATAGGTAAATCGTTATGAAGATTTCTAACAAACACAAATTCTCGTTCTTCCCAATTAGATGGTTGCTCATACCATATGACACACTCATCTATATGGCGGTGATTGTGTTTGCTTTTGTTATCTATAAAAAGCCAATCACTAGTGATGGTATTCAATTAGACTGGCTACAGATCTTGTGGCACTTCTTAATCGGCAACGCTTGTGTCATTTTAGCCAGATTCTTCTGGAGAGTGTATGGTCAGATTTGGAGATACGGCGGTGTTCAAAGTTATATCCGTATCATGATTGCCGACACATGCGCTTTAATCGTATACTACTTGATTCAAAGATTTGTTCCTGGCATCGGTAATATCACATTCGTCTTAGTGACATTGATCGTTTTCGCTAATACACTCATTTGTTTAGCGGTGCGTATGGTATATCGCTTAGTTTATAAAAAGCTAGATAGAACCACGAAGTTTGGTAGATTTGTGACCAGGATGGTTAATATCTTTGGTCGTTCTAATTGGTCTATCAATGATAAAGGAGATCCAATCGAAAAGATTAGAATCGCAATCATTGGTGCTGGTGTTGTTGGTACCGCTCTAGCTGAAGAACTTGGCAACAACCCTCATAGTGTTTATAAAGCTGTCTGCTTCGTTGATAATGACCCTGAAAAATTAGGTAGAGAAATATACGGCTTAGAAGTTATTGATGAAGGAGAAGATGCTCCTGAATTATTAAAAGACTTTAACGTTCAAGAAGTTGTTTTAGCTTTACCTGGCACAGTTGAAGGCGAAGAAAGAAAGATGTTATACCAACGTTATAAGAACGCTGGTTTTAAAGTTAAATCTTATGACTATCCTTCAATGCAGAATACTCAAAAAGGCAAGCGTACTTTAAGAGAATTCGATATTGAAGACTTGTTGTTTAGAAAAGAACAAGAAGTAATTACCGACGCCACTGTAAATTACTACAAAGAAAAAGTTATCTTAGTCACCGGTGGTGGTGGTTCTATTGGTAGTGAAATTGCTAGACAACTCGCTAAGATGGAACCAAGACAATTAATCTTATTAGATATCTATGAAAATGGTGTCTATGATGTTCAACAAGAATTAAGAATTGAATATGGTGACAATTTAGATCTCAAGATTGAAATCTGTTCTATCACTAATAAAGCCGCTTTAGAAAAAGTCTTCAAAGAGTACAAACCAAATATCGTTATTATGGCCGCGGCACATAAGCATGTCCCATTAATGGAACATAATATTGTTGAAGCAATTGATAATAATGTCTTTGGTACATTAAATACAGTCTTACTCGCAGAGAAATATGGTGCAGATCGTGTCCATATGGTTAGCACTGATAAAGCAGTTAACCCAACGAACGTTATGGGTGCGACCAAGAGAATGTGTGAAATGATTTGTATGACACACGCTGCTATTAAACAACACACTAAATTTAGTGCTACACGTTTTGGCAACGTATTAGGCAGTGCGGGTTCAGTTATCCCATTATTTAAAAAGCAAATCCAAAATGGCGGTCCGGTTACCTTAACTGATAAACGTATTATTAGATACTTCATGACAATTCCTGAAGCATCACAATTAGTTTTACACAGTGCCACAATCGCTAAAAACGGTGAACTAATGGTTTTAGATATGGGACAACCAGTTAAAATCTATGACTTAGCCGTATCCATTATCAAAATGGCGGGCTATGAACCTGATAAAGACATAAAAATTATTGAAACAGGTTTAAGGCCAGGTGAAAAACTATATGAAGAATTGCTTGTTAAAAATGAACATTTAGCCAAAACAAGCAATGAAAAAATCTTCATAGAAAAAGATACACCTGTCAGTTTAGAAGAACTTACTGCAAAATTAGATAGACTCGCTAAGGCTGTTGAAGCTGAAGATGACAAACTCGCTAAACAGGCTTTAAAAGAAGCAGTGCCTACCTATGTCAATGGTGATGGCACAAATGGTGGAGGAATGAAATAGTAATGAATTATTTAGTAGTCGTTGCTCATCCAGATGATGAAGCATTAGGAGCTGGTGCTACCATTCATAAATTGATTAAAGACGGTCACAAAGTGGCCGTTGTTACAATGGCAAATCATGCAGCTGCAAGAGCAAACATCTCTGTTACATTAGCAGATGATCAAAAGAAAGCCTTTGAAATTATGGGCGTAACTAAGTCATATGCCGCTGATTTCCCAAATATCAAAATGAATACTGTTCCACATCTTGACTTAGTTCAATTTATTGAGAAATGCATTGAAGATTTCGGAGCAGATGCAATTATCACTCATCATCCAAGTGACACAAACAATGATCATGTTGTTACTAGTTATGCTGTCCAAGCGGCTTGTAGACTATTTCAAAGAAAACCAAATGTTCCTGAATTAAAGGAATTACTATACATGGAAGTTCCATCCTCAACAGAATGGAGTTTCGATAGCAGCGCGAATCGTTTCACGCCTAACTATTTCGTTGAAATTGGTAAAGATGGTGTAGAACTCAAATTAAAAGCAATTGAAGCGTATAAAGGCGTTATGAGACCATACCCACATCCAAGAAGCAATGAAGCTATCAAAGGTCTAGCGGCGCATAGAGGCGTGCAAGCTGGATGTAATTATGCTGAAGCTTTCGAACTAGTATTTAAGAGATATTAATAATGGAATGGTGGGTCATTCTTCTTATTGCTTTGGGCTCGCTGCTCGTAGTCTTTTTAATAGTGGTACTTTTTTACCGCTATTTTGCTAAAAGGATATGTGAAATAATTGGCTCTATCCTTCTCCTGTTGATTCTTTGGCTACCGATGATTATTATCGCCATAGTCATTAAATGCGATAGTAAAGGACCAGCCTTGTTTAAGCAAAAAAGAATTGGGAAAAATAAAAAACCATTTACAGTTCTAAAATTCAGAACAATGTGTGATCACGCTTATGAAAAAGGTGGTGTAGCATCTTCTGAAAGTGACAACAGAATAACTAAAGTTGGAAAATTCTTAAGAAAAACAAGTATTGATGAACTTCCACAATTATTAAATATCTTCTTAGGCCAAATGTCCGTGATTGGGCCAAGACCAGTTTTAGATTGGGAGTATGAAGAATTTGCCAAAGAAGAATACGAACCAAGATTTAAAGTAAGACCAGGAATGTTTTGTACCGTTGATGTTAAATATAGAGCGGCGGCATCGCGAGAACTCCAATTTGAAATGGATGCCGAATACGCTAAAAAGATGTCACTTTGGTTAGATGTAAAAACATTCTTCGGCGTTTTAAAAACTGTGTTCACTGGAAAAAATGTTTATAAAGAAGAGAATAAAGAAAATGAATAATCAATTAAATGGTCACGTTGTTATTGTGTTTGCGCTAGAACACTATAATCCATTAGGTCTTATTAGAAGTCTAGGCGAAAATGGTGTTAATCCTGTCTACTTTTCAATTAAAAGGAGACAAGAAGTAGCAACACATAGTAAATACATATCTAAAATTTATAGAGCTAATTCTGTAGAAGAAGGATTTGATTTACTTCTCAAAGAATATGGCAATTATGATTATGAACACAGACCAATATTATTGTTCTCTGATGACAAAACTATCGGCTATTTTGATTTGCATTATGATGAAATAAAGGACAAATTCATTTGTTATAACGCCGGTAGAAGTGGAAGAATAAATGAATTTATGGATAAAAAGAATATCTTGGATTTAGCCAAAAAGCACGGATTTAATATATTAGATTCGTACGTTGTTAAAAAAGGTGAAATACCAGCTGGATTGATTTATCCAATAATTACTAAAGACATTTCTCCAAACTCTGGCTCATGGAAATCAGACGTTTTTATTTGTCAGAATGAAGAAGAACTAAAAAAAGCATATGAGACCATTACAAGCCCAGAAGTGTTGGTTCAAAGATTTGTAAACAAAAAGAACGAATACGCTTTAGAAGGCTTTTGCATTAATCACGGAGATGAAATGATGATAGTCACTTCCTTAACATGGAAGTATTTGATAGAAGGCTATTATTCTCCATACCACGATGTAATGCCGTTTACCAACAAAAATATGGAAGAGAAACTTCAAAAAATGTTCAAAGAGATTGGTTTCGAAGGAATATTTGAAGTTGAATTCCTTATTGACCAAGATGATACATACTATTTCTTGGAAACTAATTTTAGAGCATCTGCTTGGAATCATACAGGCTCTATAGCAGGCATGCCACTTTCATATTTGTGGGCTAAATCGACATTAGATGGTCATATTGATCCAAACGCAAAGAAGGATTTTAAACCATTTACCGATATGTCAGAAGTAATTGACTTTGGTAAGCGTGTTGATAGTGGAAAGATTAGTCTTGCTCAATGGTTATTAGAATTTAAACAAGCTAAAGGAACATATTTCTACGACGAGAACGACCCAGAACCTTTCAAAGTTCTTTTTGAGCATTGGGAGGATTTTAAATAATGAAAAAGGTTCTAATTACTGGTGAAAATAGCTATGTTGGAACAAATGTTGAAGCATGGCTCAAGAAAACACCAGAATTATTTGAAGTTGATACTGTCTCTACTTTTAATGATGAATGGAAACAAGCAGACTTTACCAAATATGATGTAATATTCCATGTTGCCGGCATAGCCCATGTGGATGCTAAGAAAAAAATGGAACCTCTATATAGAAAAGTTAATACTGACTTAACAATCGAAGTAGCTAGGTGGGCAAAAGAGCACGGAATAAAGCAATTCATTTTTATGAGCTCCGGCATTGTTTTTAGAGAATCTAAGTCTTTGAAAGCTAACGTAGTTACTCCAGAAACAAAACCAAATCCAAACGGTTTTTACGGAGATAGTAAGCTTCAAGCAGAGATTGGCCTTCACGAGCTTGAAGACGATTCTTTCAAAGTAACTATATTAAGACCACCTATGATTTATGGTCCAAATTGCAAGGGTAACTTTATGAGGCTTGCTAAATTAGGAACAGTAACTCCCATATTCCCCGCTTTTCACAATAAAAGAAGTATGCTGTTTATCGACAATCTTGCTGAATTTGTCAAACAAATAATTTTAAGGGAAGAAGAAGGAACTTTCTATCCTCAGAACAAAGAACTGGCGGATACCGTTGAAATAGTGAAGGCTTTTGCAAAACAAAATAATCATAAACTGCATGTTTGGAGATGGCTTAATTTCTTTGTTTATTTAGGATCACCATTTATTCGCTCGCTAAATAAAATGTTTGCCGACTTTTATTATCTGCCAGAGATGAGCAAGTATGATTTTGAATATCAGCTGATAAGTCAAGAAGATAGTTTTAAAAATATAAGTTTGGATAACGTTTCACTAACGCATATGAATTAATTTATAAAAGGAGAAAAAATATGTCGCTTTACGAAAAAATTGTAAAAAAAGAAGAATGCCTTTCGCTCATTGGCTTGGGATATGTTGGTATGCCAATAGCTGTCGAATTTGCAAAAAAAGGTGTTAAAGTCATTGGATTCGATTTAAATAAATCAAAAATTGATCTATACAAAAGTGGCATAGACCCAACAAAGGAAGTCGGTGACGAAACAATAAAAGCGACAAAAGTGGAATTTACAGCTAACGAACAAGACTTGAAGCGCGCAAAATTTCACATTGTTGCCGTTCCGACCCCAGTTAACACCGACCATACTCCAGATTTGACTCCGGTGATTGGAGCTTCTGAAATTCTAGGGCGTAACTTAACAAAAGGGTCAATTGTTGTTTATGAGTCAACAGTTTATCCAGGATGTACTGAAGATGTCTGCATCCCTATCTTAGAAAGAGAATCAGGATTAAAATGTGGTGTTGATTTTAAAATTGGCTATTCTCCAGAAAGAATTAATCCTGGCGATAAAATTCATAGATTACAAAATATCCACAAGATTGTGTCAGGCATGGATGCTGAATCCCTAGAAGAAATCAAGAATGTCTATAACATCGTTATTGAAGTAGGAACTTATCCAGTTTCAAACATTCGAACAGCTGAAGCTGTTAAAGTTGTTGAAAATTCTCAAAGAGATATCAATATTGCTTTTATGAATGAACTAGCTATGGTGTTTGATAAGATGAATATTGATACAAATGAAGTTGTTGATGGAATGAATACAAAATGGAACGCTCTAGGATTTAGACCTGGCCTAGTTGGTGGTCACTGTATTGGTGTCGACCCATACTACTTCACATATCAGGCTGAAAAGTTAGGATATCATTCCCAAATTATCCTTAATGGCCGTATAGTGAATGACAACATGGGAAAATATGTGGCTGATGCTACAATCAAAGAAATGATTAAAGCGGGTAAGGCCCCAAAGAATTCAAAAATAGCAATTTTGGGACTAACGTTCAAAGAGAACTGTCCTGATACAAGAAATTCAAAAGTAGATGATATTATCAAGAGATTAAATGAATTCGATATTAAACCAATCGTTGTCGATCCATGGGCAAGTGAGCGAGATGCAATGCATGAGTATGGCATAAAACTTACAAAACTAGAAGATGTTAGAAATATTGACTGTATTATCATCGCTGTTGCTCATAACGAATTCAAAAGTTTGTCGTTAGATGACTTAAGAAAGTTATACAAAGAAGGAACGGAACAAGTGATAATTGATGTCAAAGGTTTATTTAAGGTCAGTGATCTTGAAAAATCCGGCATGAAATGGTGGAGACTCTAGTATGATTGATGTTTTTATTATTGGGGCTAGAGGATACGTTAAAAAATATGGTGGTTGGGAAACCCTTGTACACGGCTTGGTCGATAATCAAATAGACAATAGTATCAAGTATCATATTTTTGAAATTGTTACTGACAAAAAAGAAACTGGTTCGGTTATCATCGATGGCATCGAATGCATCCGTATATGTGAAAAAGCTAAAGGTGGATTTCAAATGATTTTCGCCGATATAAAAGCATTTAAAAGCGTTAAAACAATAGTAACTAAAAATCAAATTAAAAATCCTATTATTTTGTATTTAGGCGCAAGAATAGGACCGATTCAGTGGCTGATGCAGCGTTCACTGAGAAAAAAAGGTATTGTCACACTTGAGAACCCTGCTGGATTAGAATGGAAAAGGCCTAAGTGGGGCATTATAGGAAGTTTGTACCAATATATTTCTTGCTATTTTACTGCTATATCATCCGATTACATCGTTTGTGATTGTGAGGCTATGCGTAGAGTATATGATAAAATGGTGAAGAATAGTAAGCACCCAAAAGAGTTTATTGCTTATGGTTCATACCCTGCAGATATTTTAGATGGAAAAATGCCTCCAATTGTTGATGATTTTTTCAAAAAGCATTCAATTACTCCAAATCAATATTTTCTTATTATCAACCGCTTTATGCCTGAAAATAGTTGGGAATTAATTTTAAAAGAATATATGAAGTCAAGCACAAAGAGAGACTTTGTAATAATCTCAAACATTGATAAAGAGTCAAAATACTATAACAAGTTGAAAAAGAAACTAAAGTTTGATACAGACAAAAGAATAAAGTTTGTCGGAACAACATATGATAAAGAGATACTTTCTTATGTGCGACAAAACGCTTATGGCTATTTTAACGGTCACACAGTTGGCGGAACAAACCCTGGCCTTTTGGAAGCGATGTCTACGAGTGGTTTTATTTTGGCAAGAGATTGTGTATTTTCGAGAGAAGTTTGTGGAGAATGTGCGCTATATTTTGATGATTCAGATGTGAATTCTCTTTCCAAAGTAATCGAGCGTTCTGAAAGTATAAGCAAAGAAAGAATTGAAAGAATCAAAAAAAATGCAAAACAAAGAATGAAAGAATTATACGATTGGAAGGATGTTGCGTCTAAATATGAGCATTTGTTTCATAAAGCAATCGATGAGCGAAAATGATTTCAAGAACAATTAATGATAAACAAATTTTATGCAAAACAGAGACTGATCTGAGTGTTTATCTGCTCGTTGTTTTTTTAACGATATCACCCGCTTTGTCTTTCTTATCTTCATATGGTATTAGCACAATAATATCTTATGTTTTGATAGCGCTTTTACTATATACTCCACTAATTATTGGCTTAGTTACAAGAAAAATCGAACTAAATAAGACTTGTGTGCTTTTGTTTATTGCGATTTTCGTTTATGTTTTGATATGTTCGAAAAAATTAACTGCTTTTGAAGATGTTTACCTTAGTGAAACAAATGGTGTTTTTTCTAGAATTCTCACGTTTACTTCTTCAATATTTGGATTATTATTTTTTGGCATAAAGTTTAGTCCCACCTCTTTTAAAAAAGGAATCAAAATAGCGAGTTATATAAATGTAATAATATCTTTTTTCAGATTTATTTTAGTGACAATAAGAGGAAATGAGTTTTTAACTTACGGTTATGATATGAATTTTGGATACACGCTTTTATTTCCTCTTTTATGCTTCTTGTCACTATACGCGATAGAGAGAAAAAAAACGTACCTTATCATATCGTTGATTAGTTTCTTCTTTATTCTATTCTTTGGATCAAGAGGCCCAATTCTATGCGTAGTTATTTATTCTTTCTTGCTTTTCTTTTTTGTTATCCTAAAAAGAATTACTCCAGCGAAACGAGCACTAATCATTTTCTTAGCAGCTTTACTCGTTTTTATCGGCGTTATCTTTTTCTTGTTGGTTGTACCACTGCTCGACCTGTCTTCGCTTCCTAGGTCATTGAGGTATATTTTAAGCACAGGTTATTTTACTTCTTCAACTGATTCCGGAAGAAGAATCATTGTCGATGATTTGAGCCCTTATTTATACAACATCCCTTTATTTGGGTATGGGCTTCTAGCGGATCAAGGTTTTTTGGGAATTGGAAAATATAGTCACAACATATTGCTGGAAATGTGGATTACATTTGGACCAATTCTCTCCATCTCTTTTATCTTTTTAATACTGCTGCTCACTTTCAAAGTTTTATTTAACAAACATATTGATATTACTTTCAAAGTATATTTCATAGCATTGTGGTCATTTTCTTTTGGAAGACTGATAGTTTCTAATTCGTTCTGGTACGAAACATATTTCTGGTGTTTAATTGCTTTTGGCTTATGCATAATTTCTAAAAAAAACAGTAATGAAAAATTCAAGCAAAAGGAATTTCGTATATAACCTTGTATATCAACTCTTTATTCTAATCACTCCTTTAATCACTGCCCCATATATTTCAAGAGTATTTGGTCCAGAAGGGGTAGGAGTTTATTCGTTCAATTATTCTATTGCAACGTATTTCATTTATTTTTGCTTATTGGGAATCAATAATTATGGTGTTAGAGAGATTGCCAAATGCAAAACAAATGATGAAAGAAATAAAATCTTTTGGAGCATTTATTTCACTCAGTTTGTAGTGTCTTTTGTTGTTTTAACTACCTATTTAATCTATCTACTATCTTTTAATGTCGATAACAAAGTTATAGCCGCTTGTTTTATACCATATGTCTTCTCTGGAATGATTGACATAAATTGGTTCTTTTTCGGAACAGAAAAATTTGCAGTGACGACCATAAGAAATTGTGTGGTTAAACTACTGATGATTGTGTGTGTCTTTGTCTTTATAAGAAACGGAACCGATTTATGGGTTTATTGTTTGATTATTTCTTTTTCGGCGCTTTTGACACAGTTAATAATGTGGATTAGCTTTTTTAGAGTTGGCAAGTTCAAAAAACCTGATTTTAAATCATTTCCTAATCATCTAAAAGGATTGCTTGTGTTATTTGTTCCTGTTCTTGCAGTTTCTTTATATAGAATTATGGATAAAATAATGCTTGGTTTTTTTTCGACAAAAGATTTTGTCGGATATTATGAAAACGCTGAACAAATAATAGGTGTTCCTGGTACAATCACCACCGCCCTTGGCACAGCAATGCTTCCAAGAATGACCAATATGTTAGCAACTAAAAAAGACACTCAGTTTAATGGCTTGTTCAAAAATTCAGTTTACTTTGTAGAGTTTATTTGCTTTCCGATGGCGTTTGGAATATTAGCTGTTTCTGATACTTTCATCCCACTCTATTTCGGAGAAGCTTTCAGACATTCTTCAGTTATTTTAAAAATATTGTGCCTATCATTTATTTTTTCTTCTTTAGCAAGCGTATTGCGAACACAGTATTTGATACCTAAAAATAAGGACAAGATCTATATTGGCTCAGTAATAAGTGGTGCGTTAGTCAATCTAATAATTAATTTGATTCTTATCCCGCGTTTTAACGCAATCGGAGCTGCGATTGGCACTGTTGTTGCAAATATCGTTGTTGCACTGTACCAATTCGCGTTTGTGTACAAAGAGTATAAAACTGTTAGATGTTATTCCAAAGGTGTACCCTTTCTGTTTTTTGGTTTTATGATGTATCTCTTGGTAATTGGAACAAGCAATTTCTTTAACTTTGATGGTTTTCCACTTTTAATCACGCAAGTATTTATTGGAATTGTTTCTTATCTATTTTTATCCATTCCATTTTTACTCATTAAGAAGAGAGAGCTTGATTATGGTAATTAAAAAAGTGTTGTTTGTAAGAACGCCACCATACGACCTTAACTTTGGAAAGTATAACGTCCAACAAATAGGCATGGGGAAAGCTTTTTGTGAAATGGGCGTTGATTTTGACTTTGTAACTTTTAAAAAAAATAATTGCCGTACCTGGACTACGTTTGAAAAAGATGGGCACAAATGTACCGTAATTGAAGTTCCTCGCTTCAAGTTGTTTAGGTGGGGTATCAATAAAAAGCTGCTTGATGCCAATTTTTTGAAACAGTACGATTTGGTCATTTCTCAAGAATACTATCAACTGATGACATATCTTATTTCCAAAAAAACTCCACTTACTGTTATGTATACTGGACCTTATTGGAATCTTTTTCACTTAAAGATTTCATCAATTCTGTATGATTTGTTTTTTACAAAGAGAATTAATCAGTCTGTAAAATACAAGTTTACAAAATCTTTGTTGGCTAAAAATTTTTTGGAAAAAAAGGGGTATACGAACGTATACGACATTGGCGTTGGTTTTGAACTAGAAAACTATATTGGCGTTCAAATTAGCGATTTAACAAAAAATGTTTTGAATCGAATTGGGAAATCAAGGTTTTTATTATATGTAGGAAGGATAGACAAAAATAAAAATACTGATTTTTTGTTAAAAGTTTTTGAAAAAGTTTTATGCAAATATCCCGATATCAAGCTGGTTGTTGTGGGAAAGTGTCAACAATCGATCATTAATAGATTACTACATAAATATAATAATGATTATTTGAATTCCATATTAAAAAAGCATTCAAGATTGTTGGTGGATAATTTAATTCATATTGATAGCATCGATAATGTCCAACTTCAATTTTTATATTCAAAAGCAAGCGCTTTTTTATTGCCATCTTTATTCGAAATATTTGGAATGGTTCTTTTGGAAGCAATGTGCTTTGGAGCACCAGTTATTTCCAGCTTTAATGGAGGCGCAACCAGCCTTATAAAAAACGACAAATATGGTCAAATTATGCATTCTTTTGATCAAGACGCTTGGGCTTCGGCGGTGTTTAGATATTTAGAAGACGAAAACTATGTGTCTATAGTAAAAAAGAATGCTAGAGACTGTGTCTTAAATGATTATAGTTGGAATTCAATTGTTAGAAAGATGTTGGCGACAATGGGCCATATGAATTAGATTAGATAATTTTGATATGAAAACATTAAAAAGCATATGTTTTTTCATCATAAACAATTTTATAAATCTATTGGTTTTGGTGACCAATCTTTTTATTTGGAGAACAAAAAGAATATGGATCTTTGGGTCGTGGTTTGGAGATAATTTTTCAGATAATTCACGTTTTATGTATCAATTTGTTTTCGCAAACAAAGATAGATATAGAGTAAAAAGGGTCATTTGGATGACAAGAAGCGAAAAAGTTTTTTCAATGATGAAGGATCTTAACTATGATGTTGTGAAAATCAGATCTTTTAAAGGATTTTTTTACCATTTGAGAAGTGGAGTCCATATTCTCTGTAATAATGCTTCTTTTTCTGGCTATAAGCATGATTTGAATACTTTTCTTTCTTTTGGGGCAATAAAAATTCAACTATGGCACGGAGTGGGAATTAAAGCTTGCGGAAGACTAAAATTAAAGAATCCAGAAACAATTAAGACAAAATTTTACTACCATTTTATCAATCGTTATGGACAACCAGGCATGTGGGGTAGATGTTTTCAGTTAGCTACAAGCGAAGAAAATAAACGAGTCGCTATTCAAGATTATGCTGTCCTACCAAATAAAATTATAATGGCTTATTATCCTCGAAATTGTTTAAATCAAGTGCTTCTTAAAAATGAAGCTACTTTAATCAACAAAATAATAGAACTAAGAAAAACACATAGAATCATTTTATTCTTACCGACTTTTCGTAATGATTCTTCTAACTATGTTCTTCCTAATCAAATACATGGTTTTGATACATTTTTAAACAAATACAAGTATATTTGGATACAAAAAAAACATACTGCAGATACTAATCTTGGAAAATTAGATGATGGTGAATGTACCATTAACTTGGATTCAAGATTCGATGTTAATGTTTTATATGATTATATAGATTTGCTTATTACCGATTATTCATCGTCTTCTTCTGATGCGATAGCTAAAAACAAAATGACCCTTGAATACTGTCCTGATTTTGACTATTACAATAAAAGCGATCGAGGTTTTGTTAACGATTTTTCACTATATCATGTTAATAAAACCATTAAACATCCCAATCTTCTTTTTGAAGCAATTAATAATGTTATAGAACTTAATCCATGCGAGTTGGATTCCCACAAAAAAGTGAGAAAATTCTTGTTTGGTGAAAAAGAATGGTCGATTGAAGAAGTTTGCGACAAAATAGTATTGCAAACTAAAATTAGAAAGAGCATTTAGTATGGTTGTTTTTGTTACTGGAGTAGGCGGGCAGCTTGGTCACGATGTTGCTAATGAGCTCTCTAACGAAGGAATCGAAGTCATTGCTAGTGATGTACATCCTTTTGAAATAATAATCAACAAGGCGAAATGGAAAGAATATGTCCAATTGGACATTACTGATAAGGAAGCAGTAAAAAAAGAGATTAGTGATTTTAGACCAGATGTTATTATTCATTGTGCTGCATGGACAAATGTCGATGGTGCAGAGGAATTGAATAATGAAAAATTGGTTAAAAAAATAAATGTCAACGGTACTGATAATTTAGTAAAAGAAGCCAAAAGAGTCGGTGCTAAATTCATGTACATATCCACTGACTATGTTTTTAATGGAGAAGGTACCAAACCATGGAAACCAGATGATAAAGACTATGCTCCTTTGAATTATTATGGGCAAACAAAGTTGGAAGGAGAATTGTCTGTATCATCTCAATTAGAAAAATACTTTATAGTTAGGATAGCGTGGGTTTTTGGCTTAAACGGAAAGAACTTTATTAAGACTATGTTGTCTTTAGCAGATAAAGGCTATAAAGAATTAAGAGTGGTGGATGATCAAATAGGAACGCCTACTTACACATATGATTTAGCTAGATTATTAGTGGATATGATTTTAACTGATAAGTATGGTTATTATCACGCTACTAATGAAGGCGGATATATTTCTTGGGCAGATTTTGCTGAAGAAATATTTAGACAAGCAAATAAAGATGTCAAAGTAAAAAGAGTAACAACCGCTGAATATGGTGCTTCTATTGCAAAGAGACCATTTAATTCAAGATTAGATAAAAGTAAACTGGTAGAAAATGGATTTAAACCTCTTCCCGATTGGAGAGATGCTGTTAGAAGATATCTAGGAGAGATAAAGGAGAAATAGGATATGAAAGGTATTATTCTTGCTGGTGGTAGTGGCACACGCCTTTACCCACTTACATTAGTTACATCAAAACAATTATTACCTGTCTACGATAAGCCAATGATTTATTATCCGTTATCTGTTCTTATGATGGCTGGCATTCGTGACATATTGATTATTTCTACAAAAGAAGACACTCCTAGAATGGAACAATTATTGGGTGATGGTTCTAAATTTGGTATTAAATTATCTTATAAAGTACAGCCATCACCTGATGGATTAGCCCAAGCATTCATTCTCGGAGAAGAATTTATTGGAGATGACGCCTGCGCTATGGTTTTGGGTGACAACATCTTTTATGGCGCTGGTTTAATCAAGCATCTTCAAAATTCAGTTAATAGAGCAGAAAAAGAAGAAATTGCTACAATCTATGGCTACTATGTTAACGATCCAGAAAGATTCGGAATAGTGGAGTTAGATGAAAACTACAATGCTATTTCTATTGAAGAAAAACCACAACATCCTAAATCAAACTACTGTGTTACAGGTTTATATTTCTATCCTAAAGGCATAAGCAAACTCGCCAAACAAATTAAGCCATCCGACAGAGGTGAATTAGAAATTACTTCTTTAAATAATATGTATCTAGAACAAAAGAGGTTACATGTTACTACATTAGGTAGAGGCTATTCTTGGTTAGATACAGGCACACACGAATCACTAATCGAAGCTAGTGATTATATTAAGATGTTAGAAGAGCATCAAGGCTTAAAAGTATGTTGCCCTGAAGAAATTGCGTATAAAAATGGCTGGATTAGCAAAGATAAACTAATTGAAACTGGCAAATTAATGAAAAAAAATCAATACGGTCAGCATTTATTAAATGTAGCTGAAGGGAAGATTAAGTATTAAAAAATAATCCAAATCTATTTTATTAACGCGTATAGATATTAAGTAGTTCTTTGAAAAATAAATTTCACTAGACAACTACAATATTGAAACGATTAAAAATATGGATAAAACAAAAAGCAACTCTTTATTAAGTAAAATAGCTTTTTTATTTGTGCTATCTTTCACTCTTTCTTCTTGTAATTTAGGTATTACATCATCGGTTGTTTATAGTGAAGATACATATTTCTTTCACAAGCACGAATACTCAGAAGGATGGGCAAGCAACGAAACTTTTCATTGGCACCCAGATTTATGCAATCATGGCACAAGGACTGATGTGGGTGAACACATTTATGAAGAATGGATTACCGATAGTGTTCCGGAAGACTGCAACCTAAAGGTCAGATATAGAAGATGCTTAATATGCAATTACATTGAAAAAGCATTACCTTCTTATTATGATACGGATAATTATTTAGAGTATAAAATAAACTCAATAAACGACAACATCCCTTCAGAAAAAGGCATAACGTTTTCTTTTATAACTGATTTGCATCTTCTTCATAATAGCCTTTCTTCGAAAGAATTGATGAAAGTTGTTTTAGACAACACTCCGACTTCGTTTGTTGTATGCGGTGGTGATATCGTTTCGGCCTACTGTAAAGAAAGTGAAACGGCTGAGAACAGTTGTGACGCTCAATTGGCGACGTGGAACTCATTATTGGATTATTGGTACCCAAAAAGAGTGTTCCAAGTAAGAGGGAACCATGATTTTATAGTAAATGATTCTCTAAATAAGACATTCTATAAAAAAACAGAGGAAGAAACTTTTCGATATGTTATATCTAGGAACGAAGATATTGTTACATACAATAATAGCTTAGGACTTTGCTATTCTTATGATCATCCAGATAGTAACATACGGTTCTTATTTATTGATGATTATATCGCTTTTGATGATGGTCAAAATATGCTATCACGAAGTCTCACTTCAGAAAAAATGGAATGGCTTATTGACACTTTAGATTGTTCGGATGATTATCATTTGATTGTAGTTTCTCACGAAGCATGCAATGAAATGATGAGTGAATGTTCGCCGAATATGATTGCTCTTCATAATATTCTAAGTTGTTTCAAAAACAAGAAAATGTTTGAGGGGGAATATAACGGACGTTTGTGGTACCATGATTTTAGTAAATCGAAAGGTGAATTAATATGCGTTTTAAGTGGTCACTCACACAAAGATGAAGACCACATAAAAGATAGTGTTTTGTCAATTTCAACTACTTGCGACGCACCATATAACGACGATAAAGAAGCAAGAATTAGAGGCTTTGTTAGCGAAAGTGCTTTCGATGTTTTTAATATAGACATCAGTAATAAGACAATTAAAGCAACGAGAATTGGAGCAGGACGTGATAGATTCTGGAATTATTAAGGCTTTTAATATAATTTAGAAAAAGTGTATGAATAAACAAATAGGTAACTTCTTATTTAAAGAAACATCTATTAAGGGTGTATATAAAATAGATGTCAATAAATATGGCGATAACCGTGGTTATTTTATGGAAACTTATAAGAAGACTGACTTCGATGAAGCTGGTTTAGTTTATAACTTTGTACAAGATAACCAATCTAAATCTAAAAAAGGTGTATTAAGAGGATTACATTTCCAAAAGAAATATCCTCAAGCTAAATTAGTGAGATGCATCGAAGGTGAAGTCTTTGATGTGTGCGTTGATTTAAGACCAGGCTCACCAACATATGGTAAATGGGAAGGTGTAGTGTTATCCTCTGAAAAGGGCAATCAATTTATGATACCTAGAGGATTTGCGCATGGCTTCTTAGTATTGAGTGAAACCGCTACATTCTGTTACAAAGTGGATGAATTCTACCATCCTGAGGACGAAGGCGGATTAATGTATGATGATCCTGACATTAGTGTTGATTGGCCTGATGTTGGAGAAATACTATTATCAGAAAAAGATAAAAAGAATCTTTCTTTTAGAGAATTAAATAAATTAGGACTATTCAAATAGGAGATTAACTACTATGGAAACAATCTTAGTTACAGGTGGAGCGGGTTTTATTGGTAACTGCTTCTGCAAATTATTATTAAAAGAAAGACCAGAATGGAAAGTGGTGAATGTTGATTCATTAACATATGCCGCTAATCCTAATACTATTAAAGAAGAATTAAATAATCCTAACTATAAGTTCTATAAAACTGATATTAGAGATAGAGAAGCAATCTATAAGATATTTGAAGAAGAAAAACCAAATATCGTTGTTAACTTCGCCGCAGAATCTCATGTTGATAGATCTATCTTAGATCCAGAATCGTTCTTAACCACTAATATTATTGGTACAGAAGTATTAATGGATGCTTGTAGAAAATATGGTATAGAAAGATATCATCAAGTATCTACTGATGAAGTATATGGTGATCTACCATTAGATAGACCAGATTTATTCTTCCATGAAGATACTCCATTACATACATCATCACCATATAGCACATCTAAAGCTAGTGCAGACCTATTAGTATTAGCGTACTTCCGCACATACGGCCTACCAGTTACTATCTCTAGATGTTCTAATAACTATGGTCCATATCAATTCCCTGAGAAGTTAATACCATTAATGATATATAAAGCTAACCATGACCAAAAACTTCCAGTTTATGGTGAAGGTATTAATATTAGAGACTGGCTATATGTTGAAGACCATTGTAGAGGTATTCTTGCGGTCCTAGAAAAAGGAAGAGTAGGGGAAGTATATAACTTAGGCGGCCATAACGAAAGAAATAACTTATATATTGTTAAACGTATATTATCTGAACTTAATAAACCAGAATCATTAATAGAACATGTCGCTGATAGACATGGTCATGACCAAAGATACGCAATTGATCCCGCTAAAGCTAATAAAGAATTAGGTTGGGATCCAATAACTACATTTGAAGTAGGTATTAAGAAAACAATAGAATGGTATCTATCAGATAAAGGTTCTGCTTGGTTAGATGAATGTATGAAACAAAACCAAGAGTGGCTGGTTAAGAATTATAAGAATAGGAAATAATGTATGAAGGCTTTGATTGTTGGTGGAAATTCAGGTATAGGATTAGCAATATCTGAAGAATTATTACGTCGTGGTGTCGACAAAATATATATCGTAGGAAAAGACGAACCTGATTTCTCCGCTTTAGATGATAATGTCAAAAGAGATTTTCAAGAAAAAGTCACATTCAAGAGACAAAATTTCGTTAATTTCGACGAAAGTCTATTTAATGACATTGATGATATTGACTCTTTGATTATCACGGCCGGTTTTGGTAGGGTAGCTTTGTTTGAAGACTTAACGGATGCAGAGATTAAAAACTTATTACGCGTTGATTTGGAATCTATCACTAGAATTATTAGACACTATTACAATAAAATCGCTGATAAAAAAGATTTCTATACCGCTGTGATGGTTTCTATATGTGGACAAATAGTTTCACCGTTTTTCAGTGTATACGGTGCCGCTAAAGGGGGGTTGCGCTTCTTAATTGAGAATCTCAATTGTGAATTAGAGGCAAACGGATATAAAAATAGAATACTAGATGTTTCACCAGGATCTCTTAATGGAACCGCGTTCAATGGAGGCAACAACAACTTATCTTTAGTAAACAATGTTGCTAACGAAATAATTAATAGAATGTTGAATAGAGAGGCTTTATATATTCCGCAGTACGATGAAGTGTATAAAGGCGTATTAGAGAGGTATAACAAGAACAAAGAAACGTTTGGACAAGATAGTTATCAATACAAGATTAAAAGTGGTAGAAAATCCACAAAGCCTCAAGTGGTGGTTGGCTACTTATCCGGAACATTTGATTTGTTTCACATCGGGCATTTAAATTTGCTTAAAAGGGCAAAAGAACAATGCGATTATCTAATTGTTTCTGTTCATGATAGTGGCGCTTGGAAAGGCAAAGAAACATTTATTCCATACGAAGAAAGAAGAGCGATAGTTGGATCGATTAAATATGTTGATTTAGTGGTTGAAGACTACATAGAAGATTATGATGCTTGGAAAGTCTATCACTATGACAAGCTCTTTGTTGGTTCGGATTACAAAGGAACAGAAAGATTTAATAGGTACGAAGAACTTCTAAAAGGAAAGGCAGAAATAGTCTACTTCCCTTATACAAAAGGAACTAGTAGTACTCAATTACGTGAAGCTCTTTCGAGGAAAAAATAACGCTATTGAAAAAGTGTATGTGACTCGCATTGCTATAGGATGCGCAACACTCGCCGAAAAGAAAGCCAAAGGTGTTAAAGTTATTGTCTATGAACCAACATTAGAAGATGGTTCTGAATTCTTTGGCAGTAAAGTAGTTAATAACTTAGAAGAGTTTAAGAAACTATCTAATGCAATTATCGCTAATAGATATGATAGTTGTTTAGATGATGTAGAAAACAAAGTATATACAAGAGATTTATTTAGAAGAGACTGATTTTAAAAACTACACTAATAATAGAAGAGAAATCATATCAATATTGGAGATCGAATTAAAATGATCAAAGCAAATTTAGTTTTCGATGAAAAGAGCGTCTACACTTTGAATTCCTTACCAGCGGATGATGGTAAGATTATCTACGTTTTTAGAGATACCAGTGATTCAAATGATGGCAAATGGATAATTCATAAAGTCCTTTATATAGGCATATCAATTGATGCGAGTGGAAGATTAAATACATCTCACAACAAAATAGAACCTGCAAAAAAGTTACTTGCAAATGGCCATTTTTTAACGTTCGCTTATTATAAGTTTGATAATAGTGTTTCCGAAAAAACAATAAGAGCAATCGAAAATGCTTTGATTTATTCCAATAAACCATGTTTGAACGACAACAATAAAGACAATTATCATTTCGAAGAATACGGAAATATTGAGGTGCATTGCTCTGGGCATCGTTCAACGAAGCTTGTTAAAGATATTCAATTATTAGATAGTTAATATGAAACGCACCAATAGAAGATTGGAATATTTGATAAAGAACAAGTATGGATATTTATAGACGATTAAAAACAGAATTTGATGGTATAGATTCCACAATTAAGGAATATACCGACGATGGTTATATTTGTAATTATTTAAATAAGCTAAAAGATTCAATTAAAACTAGTGATAGAGAGTTAATGATTTATTGCTTAGAGGCTATTGATAAATGGTATGCAGAGAATCTAGATGACATATTGCATAATGTTTATGTTGTAAACCCAGAATCGCATAAAAAAACTAAAAAGTTGGTACATGATTTACTTGAGACTATAAAAATAACAGAATTAGTAATACCAACTATCGAAAACAAAGAACCAAAGAAAAATAATTTAAAGAAAGTGTTTTTAAGCCATTCATCCGTCGATAAGAAATATGGTGATGCTTTGAGAGCTCTTTTAATAGGTTTAGGTTTAAAGAACTCTCAACTAGTATATACTTCATATGCCGCTAATAAGATACCAGTTGGTGAAAATATATTTGATTATCTAAGAGAGAATATAGGTTCTAATGTTTTCGTTATTATCCTATTATCAAATCACTATTTAAATAGTGTTGCTTGCTTGAACGAAATGGGCGCAGCGTGGGTAGTGAAAAGTGATTATCTATGCTTCTACACGCCAGATTTTGATTTCAGCAATCCTAAATATAGTCAGTGCGCATTAGATACTAGAAAGATGGGCGCTGTTTTAAAACCAAATTCAAATTGTCGAACTAGCATGTTGGAATTTAAAAATATAATATGCAAACTGTTTAATTTAGATGTTGACGAAAAATCATGGTCATCTTTACTAGATGAGTTTATAGAGAACATCAAACAATAATCGAATGAAATTGATTAACGATAGAATATCCTTACTTAGTGGAAACATAACCATCGGTGAATGCGAGTGCTCTTTTATTTTTGATGTTATAAGTTTTGAATTATCACTCACCGGTTGCTCACTGAATTCATTTGGAAGAGATTTTGTTGGGAAAACCCTAAATGGTGTTTTTGTCTGTCAGATTTTAAATAGCGATCAGCATATTGCTTTCTACAATATAAGAGTTGTGTTATCATCATTGACCAAATACAAATGCGTTGTTGAGGCGTTTGCTATTTACATTAGTAGCAAAAATGAGAATATTGTTTCAAATAGAATTGACTTTAGAGGAGATTGTGTTGATACTGTAACTCTTCTATACAGGGCGACTCAAATTGAATCTGGAAATAGATTGCTACGTTTGATGCCAATTAGCGAGTTTTCGTTTGATTTCGATATAAGCGAAAATGAAAGAATTGAGTTTTCTTATGAATACAAAACACACTTATCAAGAGACAATAGAAAAAATAGTATTGAGTGCAGTGGTTTACAGACCCTCTTTATAAACAATACAAGTATTTCTTTGTTGTGTCTTTTTGAATATTACAAAAAAATGATTGCAGCCAATAGATTAATAACAAATAAAGTGAGCATTAATTTTATGGATACTGAATTTGCGATTTGTGACGAAAAAGGAGACGTTTTAGAGGGAGAGGTATTTGGTAACTTAAGTACCAATTATTTAAACAACAATTATTTAATAACCGATTTTGATACTTATAAAGAAGGATTGAAATACATATATAAAGAAGCATTTAATAACCATTTAATATACACCAGTTTTTTAAGAGATGAATTTGGAGATGTTTTCACCTACGAAAGACAGTTTAAATTGTTTGCTGCGTTCGATCATTATTACAAAGAGAATTGTGATTGTATTTCATATTCAGAGCCAATAGAAATGAAAACTTTGAAAAATGATCTCATTTCTTTAATTGACGATAACAAAGATGCATTAGAAGCATCTAAAAAAAGAAAAGATTATTTAAAAAGTATTAAAAGAAGCATTGTTAATTATGATAATTCTATGGCAACGATTATCGAATCTATCCTAGCCAAGACATTTATTTGCGACAACGAAATTGCTTCCTCCTATTCTGATAGAATGAATGACTATAGGAACGGCATTGTTCATGGCCACGATTTTGAGAGAATAGACGAAAACGAAGAGAAGTTATCAGACAAGATGAGCTATTTTGATTTTGTTATTTACCAAAGACTTCTCCTCTATATTATCCTCTATTCATATAGAAAAGACTTTGATTTGATTGCTTTTTGCAAACAACTATATGCCCTCTAGAGTAGTTTTTTAATAGAAAGCAATAGAGTGCATAATTCGATGAATACTAAAGGATTAATGGCGTGAACTTATTTGAAATGCTTGACACATACCAAACCAATCCAGTTAAAGAGATTAACAAAATAAAGACCATCCTTGATAGAGACGGATATGTAAATTTTAATCATTGCTATTTGAAAGATGCTTTTGATTTAACGTATTCAAATACAAGTTTTGCTGCTCACGAACCATCGTTTGATGATTTCTTAAAGAACATAGTTTTCCAAGACTATGATTCGAAAGATGTTAATGGTGCAATTAAAAATTATCGTTATTTGTGTGAATTCTTGCTTGCACTCATTGATTCCGGTATCAATTACGCTTTTGAGGAAACGTTTGGTGACGACATTGCTCAATTACAAAAGATTATTAACGCAGGCCTTGAAAGAAGCGGCTACACTCTTGTAAAACACGGGAAGTATAAAGTCACAAGCAAAAAAGATGAACAAGCGGAGGCTACCGCTGCTATTCATAAAGAATACCAAAAAAACATATTGGACTATTTATTAGCGAAAACAGTTGATGAAAAAGAAAAGGTGCTAACATCCCTTTCAATTCAATTGGATGGTCATAAACCATTAGATAATTACTCCAAAGAATGTAGAGAATGGGTTCAATTATTAAGGCACAAAGAAGAGAAGATTGTTGATTCTAAATATTCTTGGTTCTTTGATAATGATGATTATGAAAAGAACCTAGACAAACTATTTAGAATCTATTTATCCATAATTTCTCACGATGACAGTCATGATTATTTAGAAGAATTCAAAAGCAAGAGAGGAGCTAGGGCATAAGCATGTCTTTTCGCTATCCTTCTCAAAAAGAAGTAACAGAACTAAATAAATGGTGTTTAGACATCATTCATGAAGTTCAATATGATTTGAAAGACTATTTCACTTTTGATATAAGGCTTATCGGTAGTGGTGAAAAAAGATTAGTTACTCAAAACGAAGATGAATGTTTTGATTTAGACTACAACCTTATTATTCAAAAAGATAAGAAAGATTTGATAAATAATCCAAAAGCAATTAAACAACTGTTTATGAAATCTTTTAATGAAGTCTTAGAGGATGCCGTTAATGGTTATAAACATGTTTGTGATTCTACATCGGTGGTCACAAATAAGATTGTTATTAATAATAGATTAGAGTTTAAGTTTGATGTTGCTATTCTCATTAAAGCGGATAATGACAAATATTACCGTTTAATCAATGATAAAAATACTGGCCGCTATATATGGAATGAATTAAGGGGTTCAAAGAACTACATTGAGCGTTTCTCACGTGTTAAGCATCTAGGTTTATTTAACGATTTTAAAATAAGATATTTAGAACTTAAAAATATGCATTTAAGTAGAGGCGAAGATATAAAATCTTTTTCTGTGTTTCTTGAAATCTTAAATGAATTTGAACAATAACATGAATGATAGAGAAAAGTATTTCTTTGATAATGTTGAAATTAAACCTGAAGACATAGAAAGAGCGAAACGCGCTATCTTTTCTAAAGGAATTGAAAAGCACATCATCATTCTTGATAAATTAAAAGCGTGGATAGAAAACGATAAAGTTCCATATGAATTAATCGCCTCATTATATAGATATGATAAAAGATTACGGGAAACACTTTATAAATACATCTCATATTTAGAAGAGTATTATCGGTCATTATTATTAGACAATTACCGCTCCCACTGGAGCGGCATTGTTTTAAAAGAGGAACTTAATAAAGAGTTAAACAAGACAAATGATTTTAATTCCGCTTTAGAGGAGATATCTTTTTCCACATTAATTAATCAAGTTGTTTTATTAAAAGATAACTTTGGTGAAAAGTTCGTATTTCCTAATATGTTTCATTTCACGAAGAATAAAGATGCATTGATTGAATTAAGAAACTGTGTGATGCACAACAAGATGCTTGTGTTATTTAGAGGATACAAGGAGTGCTATTTAAGCGATGCCAATGAATCTAAAGGATCAACACTTAAGGATAACATCATTAATCTAATTCATTTCTTGCCGGAAGAGTTGAGAGAGAAATGTATGGAAGAGATAAAAGACTGCGCTTCGGAAAGAAATAACGAAGGTAAAACGGCCTGGGCGATACCTAACTATATATTGGTAGATGTTGAGCGATAATCATAGAAATAGTTTTTTATTTTGCAATAATTAAGTATGGTTTATTTCTAGACAATTCAAAAGTTGGGATTGCAAATGTTCAAATTGCCAATCAAAAATTATTGTTTTAGACGAAGAAGACAGAGAATTATAATAGTGCAATATGATTTTATATTGGTTTGACACTAACTGTTTTTCACTTTTGATAGATGGAAACATGCCCATTTCTGTCGAAAGAGAAGTTTTTCAAAATGTAGCTAATAAAAAAGCATATCTTGTTATTTCTCCATTCACATTTTACGAAATTTTAAAAGGAGAAAATAGCATTGCAAAAATTAAAAATCTCTATGACAAATTAATGCTAATTCCTGATTTTTACGTGGCAAACCTTTTTAACATTTTTGAAATGAAACAAGGTCTTTTAGATGGCAAAAGATATATTGATGATATGAAAATGGGAGAGATTATGGGAGAAATGCCAATAGAATACGCTTGGTTTAGGGATGGCTTTAAAAAAATGCTTGGTGTTCCCTATGCTAACTATTTTGTTCAATACGCTAAAATGGCCGCAATTGTTTTCATGATTTCGTTGGAATGTGATGAGAAAGGGCACCTTAATCAACGAGCGATAAATAAAATCTCATATATCGAACAATTTGACAAGATTGGCAACAATAAGAATACATTTGAAAGTATTTTTTCTGAGTTCTTCATTCATTATGATTATAAATCAGTTCATCCAAAAGAAGATTTAGGCAAAAACGGAATGCAGCTTCAAGTATTAGACTTTGCAAATCTATTGCTAAATGCTGCAGAATCAAAGCAACAATTAATAGATGAAAAGGTTCCTTATAGTGGCATCGTTTTTAATGAAAGGCTCGTAAATAATAGTCATTTGTTCAATTATTCTTTAATCGATTTTCATAAACATATCAAAGGCGTTTCATCTAAAACAAATAACGCATTATCACTCAGAGCCATTTTTGACAAGTATATTAAAGATCGAATTGGAGGGACTTTCTTTAAGGAGATGTTTGAAGATTTAATATGTTGCAAGGGCATCTTATATACTAAATTGAATAACGATTTCATTGATGGCCTTAATATATTTTTCGCCGCAACATTCTTTTCTGGCAATGATAATTATTATTTTACAAACGATAGATATTGGTTGGCTTTTATAAAAAAGCGCAAAAATAAAAACTTGTTCAACGGCAATGTGTTGCAAATTAGATATGATGAAAAACTTGAGGGTAAGTTCTAGTCCATTGATTATTTGAATAACATTAATTGGTAGATATGATGGTGAATATGGTAGAAGTAAATTAGCGGGAGAACAATATTTAGAAGAGTACGCTAAAGAAACAGGCACTAAGGTATATATTTATCGTTTCCCTAATTTAATGGGACATAGTAGACCTAAATACAATAGTGCGGTTTCTACATTCTGCTGGGCCATCGCTAATGGTGAAGAATTCTCTGTTAGTGATAGATCTAACGAAGTAGAACTTTTATACATTGATGATTTAATTGAAGCGATGTATGACTGCTTAGAAGATAAACCAACTAGATGCGAATATGATGGATTAAATCCAGTTGTTAAAGATAATGGTAAATACTGCGTTGCTTTTCCAACACATAAAGTCACTCTTGGTGAAATAGTGGATCTTCTTCAAGAATTTAAACAACAACCAGTATCTTTATTAATGCCTAAGATGCCAGAAGGCAGCTTTGCTAAAAAGTTATTTAGTTTATATCTAAGTTATTTACCAAAAGAAAAATTTAAATATCAATTAAAGATGAATATAGATGATAGAGGTAGCTTTACTGAACTAGTTCACACATTAGACTGTGGTCAAGTATCTATCAATATATCTAAACCAGGTATTACTAAAGGTAACCACTGGCATAATTCTAAATGGGAACAATTCATCGTTGTTGCGGGTCATGGTTTAATCCAAGAACGCAATATCAATACAGGTGAATTTATAGAATTTGAAGTATCTGGAGATAAGATTGAAGCAGTGTATATGATTCCAGGCTGGACTCATAACATCATCAATCTATCTAAAACAGAGAATCTTGTTACAGTAATGACGTGTAATGAGATATTTAATAAAGATAGGCCAGATACATTCTTTGAAATAGTGAAATAACAAAACACTAGGTGGCTCGCATTGTTACTATGTGGGCAACACTCGCCGATAGGTATAGGTCCTGGAATCAGGACCTTTATTATTGTTTGGGATATATTTGTTCTAGATAGTAATTGCATATTAAAAAGATTTGGAACAGTCAATGAATCTATTTCTTACTGTTTTCATATATTCAATTCTTATCATCAGCAAACGATTAATGTTTTTTCTTTATAGTAATGAAACGTTTATTCATAATATAATATGAAAAGAGTTTAAAAAGTATGGATGACAAAAAGAAAAATCGCTATTTTAGCAACTCTCCTATTTCCTCTAAAGAGTATTATGGTGAAGGCGTTGAAGCAATCGATGAGATGGTTGCCAACAAAGATGTTTTTAATATAGGTGTCATCGCTCCGTATGGCGCTGGCAAAAGTAGCTTGATTAAAACTTTTAAAGAAAGTAACTCACTTAAAGCTAAAAGAAATAAGAAAAAAATTGCCGAAATATCTCTTTTGCATCTTTCTGAGCAGGATGATAATAAAAAAGAAAGTAGCGATAAAGAGCCAGTGAAAAACAAAGATGCTCTTTTGGAAAAAAGCATCCTTGAACAGCTTTTCTTCAAAGAAGGAAGAGCAAAGCTACCGTTTTCTAAAATAGAGAGAATACATAATAGAGTTTTAACGTCATTTTTAGTTGCTTTTTTAGTTGTTGTTTCCACTCTTTCTTTGCTGTTTGCAATAATGGAATATAAGAAAGTGCTACCTTGGTCAGATGGAAACAATCTATTGGTTTATATTGTCGTGGCCGCGGTGTCGCTTTTGCTTACTATCACATCATTGATTCTATCTTTTAGAATAGGAAAGATTTCTTTCCAAAACATTGAAATAGAATTCAACAAAATTGAATCAGGGTCTGTCCTTAATTTCTTCTTGGATGAGATAGTTTATTTTTTCAAGAATACTAAAACAGACGTTGTAATTTTTGAGGACATTGAAAGATTTGGTTCTGTTAGTCTTTTTACAAAGTTACGCGAAATTAATCATGTTTTAAATAACAACAAGCGAATTAAGAGAAAAATCACATTTATATATTGTGTTACTGATGATTTTTTTGCAGGAGAAAGAGATCGTGCTAAATTTTTCGAGTTTGTGATTTCTCTCGTTCCAATTCTGAATCCTAAAAATGTTAATGAGCATATTGTTTCGTGCCTTAAAGAAAATAATATAGAACTGAATGATGTCTTCTTAAAGAAGATATCACGATTTATTGCGGATAAAAGAGTGCTTAATGACATTATTAATGACTTTATTTATTTTGGAACCACTCCTGATATTTCTGCATTAGACAAAGAAAAACTGTTTGCCATGATGGTTTATAAGAACGTGTGCTTCAAAGACTACGTCAATCTTCTAGAAGAAAAAGGGGATTTATTCGACTTGTTCAATTCGTGCAAACAACAAATAATTGATAATGTCTCTCTGGAGTTGAGAAACAACTTTAATACACTACAAAAATCAATCGAAAACATCAAAGAGTCTACCTCTGTTATTAAGAAATTTGCTGATTTAAAAGATCTCGTATCAGGAATTATCTCCAGAGAAGGTGACTCTTCGCCAACAATCCCAACTGATTATGTTGACGTTTTAAGTGCTAAGACATTTTCTAACGTGAGTACTGGCTTATATATTGCTTTGAATGTTTCAATTCTTTCCAATCATTACTATAATCAACAAGCCCGAGGAACGGCCTATAAGTATATGGATTTAGAAAAACTAAATTCAAAATTAGGAAGGACAATTAAAGAATATGAGGATTTGATTTCTGGTAGTACTTTACGCAATCTTGATGAGCAAAAAAGGCGTGTGGCCTCAGAAATCTCCGCTATTAACGGCTTGAAACTTCAACAATTGCTCGAAAGATACGATATTCCGAACAATTTAAAAGCGAAAGTGACCAAGAATCGTTTTTTGCTTTTTGCTGTTAAGAATGGTTACATCGACGAAACTTACTATATGTATATAGGGCAACACGATTCTAAAATAGACAGCTCTTTTATAAACTCTGTTATGTCTGATGCTCCTACCGATCCGGCTGCCGTACTTAAAAACTGTGAATTAATCATAGAAGAGCTAGACAAGAGTGAGTTCGGTAACAAGTATATTTTTAATTATTCTCTTATCGAATCGCTTTTTGGTAAAAGTAGCAATCTAGAGAAAAAAGAGGTTTTTCTAAATTATCTTTCTTCAAGAAACGACGACACAAAGAAATTTGTTAAAGATTATTATCTTTCAGGCCGCTCGTTTGACGAGTTTTTCTGCTTGCTATGTAATCACAATAAATTCGCTTTGTATGATTTGCTAAATGATCAAGATATTGCCGAAAAAGGAAAAATGGATTTAATAAAACTCTTTGTCAAACACAAAGCTTTAAACGAAATGCCTGATTTTAATATCGATAACATCATTGCAAAAACAATTGAAAATTTTTCTTTTCCAATTGAAGGACTATCCAACGTTTTCGAAAAAGCAAGTCTGTTTGTTGACTTTGCCAAAATAATCGGAATAAAAGAAATCGCTAATATTGATTACAAAGGCGGAGACAATATAATACAAAAAGATATTTTTAAGGCCATCATAGAAAATAGATGGTTTGCAATCAACTACAATAATATTGAATCGATTGAAATCTATTATTTTGAAAAAAACGACGTTACTTTGACGACTCTTTTGTTTGAGAATGAAGAATTGGCTAATTATTTTAATTCATCACTAAATGATGTTGTTTCTTATATTGCTTCAAATAATAACTCTTTACATGAAAAGGCTAATGTTGTTAATTCGTTGCTTGCTAGCCAAAACATTTCGGGTGATACAAAGATAGCGTTTTTAAGGTCTTTGGCCGATAGTGTATCTTTTTCAAAAGAATTTGATTTAGATGTTTGCTTGGCTCTCTTAAGGGAAGATAAAATGGGCAAGACATGGTCTAATGTTGCAGGAGTGTTCCATATTGGGGACAATGTAAATGACGAAATAATCTCTTTTATAATTAGGAATATTGATTATTTTGAAGATAAATTAATTGATGTTGATTTGTTTAAATTTGTTTTATCTAAAATATCTCATAATCAACATCTAGCAGGCTTAAAAGACAAACTGCTTGATATGGTGGATTTATCGATTGGGGCAGAATATGTTAATGACGACATTATGTGCAAAGTACTGATTGAAAAAGAAATAGTCGAACCAACCAAGAGTAATTTTGTCACCCTTAGCAACAAACCTTATTCTATTATCGCTATGCTCATCAAGAACCCTGATTTAGCAAGCGATATTTCAATGCTCACACTGAACGCTGATAATTTAATGGCTATTGTCGAAAGCAATGAAATCAATCCCGCATTTACGAAAGAATTCATAAAATCAAATTCGGCGACAGTTGAAGAAAACACAACTAATTACAGACTGTGCGAGGCCATTTTGAACTTTTTTATCACTTCCAATGATGTTGTTCTTCCCGCTAAACTTGTTTCAAAAATATACAACACTTCGCTTTTAAATAAGTATTCCTCCACTGAAAGAGTTAAAGACCTTTGCTTGAAAAAATATGAAAGCAAGGAACTCGTGGTTTTCATCGGTGAAACGAACAAGGCTATAATAGATATGCTGAAACCAGTTAATGGGAATGATGCGTATATTAAAACTCCAATTTATGATTCCAACGAATTCATTAAAGCCTTATTGGAAAAGGAAATAATTCACAAAGTTCAAAGATCAAAAAATAATACAAGAGTTAATGTGACTATTTTACTTGGTTTGCTAAAATAGAGTCGAACTCACATATTATCTTCATAGAAATCTAACGCCTTCAGCCCTTATTTTTTTAAGACTTTCTGCCAAATACAATATGTCAATACTTTCAGAACTAAAACAAAAAATTACACGTACGTGTGAAATAATTGATGATAAAATATCATTTTCAGTTCATTCAGATAATTGCTTAAATGCAAGCTTGGAAACCATCAAAGAACTGCGCAATCTTTCTGATTTTTGTCTAGCCTATGTCTTCTATAAAAATAATCCAAGCATCACATCTCCATATTGTTATAAAACTTTTTCCCAGCAAATAGAACCATATGTGAAACAATCTAGGGATAGGATAATAAAAGAAATATACGAGCTTCATACGATTGTTAATGAGACAACTGCTCATGATTTACCGTCCGATTGTGGCGCCGATATGGTTATTTTAAGATATAAAGATAGAATTTTAACAATCATTTCTTTTATCAAAAACGAAATGAATATAGATGTCCTAAAAAACTTCAATCTGATATTCAGCAATATTTCAAAGGATGTTGGTGACTACTATGACAAAATATCGAAAGCAATAGATGAATCTAATCTTGGAGAAAAAAGGAAAAACAATAATCGATATAAAACAAATCATTATTATCTAGAAAAAACAAAACCTTTTCCGTCAATAAAGAGCTATTATGAATTAACATTTGTTCCAGCTAATGATGACGAAGACAAGAGCCTACGGTTCATCGTTTATTCCGACATTAAAGTGCCAGATTATTATCCAGTTCGCATACAATATGAAAGAAAGGCAATTTCTTTGATAGATGGCGTCAAAATTGACGTTTTGATCCTCGTTGATTATTTGATTGTTCTTAAAGAGCAAGATATAAATAATCTTTCCTATATTTTGCATATTAGAAACAATGGAAATTATATAAACTATGCTGCTTTAGACGACTACAAGAGAATAACTGCATATATGAAGAGTTATCAACTCTCGCTGTATGATATGATTGTTAAATTGTCAAATGATGAATGGAATGACCTTATTGATGGGATTACAGTTCATCCTCTGTATAATGTGATAATGGAAGCAAAGAAATACATAGATAAAGATTTACCTGGATGTCACACTTTATCTCTTTTATTGCACAGACCACGTGTTAAATGCTTAAAGAAATGTATTTTGTATACGACGTTTAATTTTCCCAAAAATGAGAACGAATACGCTAGCAACTTAGCCCTTTCTTATCAAGCTTTACCTTATGAACAAATGCCTGTAGCCAGTTCTCTTCCTGACTATCCAGTTTCGATAATCGATAAAAGACACACAATTAAGGATTTTTATCAAAGAAAAGATGAATTGCTTTCTTTATATTTGAATATTTATTCTTCTAATATGGGTAGGATTTATATCAAAAAGAATGAAATAGAAACGCCGTTTAATTTAGAAGGCGAGAACATAAACGATTTAATAAATTCCTTCAACAATAAAATCTATCGCAAGCATATATCGACGCGTAGCATCAAAACGTTTCACTTCGATTCCAAATACGTATTTGTTCAGAATATGGAAGATAATTGCCTTAAATGCTTGAGAAAAATTAAAATAATTGAGAATATGACTTATTCAAATTATCAGAATTGTATAAACCGTTATATCGCAAACAATAGCAGTGATTATTTATATTTAAGTGATGAACAAAAAGCGGTTACTAATAGTGGATTTTCTTTAAGGGGTGTTTTGTGCATTTCTGGGCCGGCCGGAACTGGCAAAACGACACTTTTAAGAAATATGCGTAACATTTTGAATAATCTAAATTTCCAGTTTTTGTCTCAAACAAATGCCTCTGTAAACAATTTAAGACGTAAAATTGGGTATTTGAGAATAGAGGGCGTTTCCACAAGATATAGTACAATAGAATCGTTCCTTCGTGAAAACAATGCCTTTATAGATAATGTCTGTGTTGTCATTGATGAATCTAGCACCGTCTCGAATAAAGATATGGCAGATGTCTTAGATAGAATTAATAGTGCTAATTGTTTATTGATTATATGTGGCGATGATCAGCAAATCGAGGCTATTGAATTTGGCAACTGGTTCTCCCTATCTAAAAGATTTTTGAAAGCCGATTCTGTGTTTTACCTAACGCGTCCGTTCAGAACCAACAATGAGATGCTTCAAAATCTTTGGAACATGGTTAGGACACAAGATAGTAAATTAAAAACTTATCTTCCGCGAATTGGCATAGTCGAAAATGTTTCAATAGAAAAAATATCAGAGATTTTTAAACAGGACAGCAGTGTAGTTCTTTGTTTAAACTATGATGGGCTTTATGGTGTTAATAATCTTAACAACATTTTGCAGCAAAGAAATCAAAAAACACCTTATGAAATAAATGACCGTATCTATAAAGAAGATGATCCAATTATTTTTGATTCTTCAATAAGATTAGAAAAGTTTATTTATAACAATCAAAAAGGAAAAATCAAGTCTATTATAAAAAAAGGTGATTATTACGAATTTGTAATTATTTTGTTTGACATAAACGATACTTTGCAAAAAGATTCTTATACTAATGAGTCTTGTGAATTTTCGATAGTCAAAATCAGCGAATCAACAGCAGAACTTACTATAAATTTTTATGAATACAAAAAGGTTGCTCGAAAAGACAATAAAGAATGCTTCCTAGACGATATTCCTTTTGCTACAGCCTATGCAATTACAATTCATAAAGCGCAAGGACTTGAATTTGATAATGTGGCTGTCGTTATTTCGGATGAAACCGTTGAAAGAATAACAAAGAATATATTTTATACTGCCATCACTCGTTCAAAAGACAATTTAAGAATCTTCTGCAATTCTATCACAACGAACAAGATCATTGATTGTATTGTTAATCAAAGAAGAAATACGCAAGATAAAGAATTGATTGAGAGAGCATATCCTGAGTTTGTTGATAATGGAAAAGAGGAGTATTAACTTTCAAACGTTCTATCAAAACGAAAACAAAAATATTAATACTATGTTGCTTTAGTGGTGCACTTTCTTACACTTCGAATGTGTGACATATTTTTAATGGATTTAGGCATACTAATTTTCATTTGTAATAATTAAATAAAGCAAGAATAAACTGTTTTGTTTTATAAGAATCCTTTGAACTATCTAAATAGATACTAAGTATCTCGTTCGTTTCTCTAAAATTCATAATTACTTCCCTGAACGCTAGAAGATACTGAACAACATTTTTTGAAATATGCTTTAATTGTTTAGCTTGATCCAAATAGGATATCTTAGAAAAATAATTATCTGGAACGTTATAAATCAAACATTCTAACTCAAAAGAACTGATATCTTTTGCTATTTGAATCCCATCATCTTCCATATCTTTTTTAATATTTTTTAGTACTCTCACTACTTTTTTGTAATAGTAATCAGTTCTATTGTTTTTAGCGGTGCTGTTTAAGATACTTTGCTCAGGATAGTTAATTCTTTCATTGCCATCGTTGGTTCTTATTAAAGTTCCATACTGATAATTATTGGGATCATTATTATAGTCTTTACTATAGTCTCTATACCTTAAACACGGAACTAAATCAAAACTCTTTTTATTGTATTCATTAAAATCTACGTTAATACATTTATTGCCATTCTTTGCATTGAAGCCATTGCTTCTAAGCGTGGCAAGCACTCTGTTTTTAAAATCCAAAATATTAAAAGAAGAATTAACAAATCCATAATCGGCTGCGGTTTTGCCTGGTCTGTATTCACCTCTAAATGTGCCTTCAGAGATAATAGCGATGTCTAAATCGCTTTCTTGCCTTATGCATGTACCATTTGCGAAAGAGCCCTGGACAAGGAATAGAAAATCATTGCCGCTTAAATCTTTCATTCTAAAGTTGTATTTTAGACCATCGGTGTCACTATAAACGTGATTGCTGATTGTAAAACCGTTATTTAAGAAAATGTTGCGCAATTTTTCTAGTGTACGATAACAAAGTTTATCCTCAGTATCGCTAATATATTTTGAATACCTATTAATCTTTTCAAATTCGTAATATGGCATAATGTCTCCTCATATTATAATAATATTATACCAATAAGTTTTTCACCAAGTAGAAGGAGGAAAGAACAAATTCATATGAAAGCCGGATTCTCAATTTCTTTCACAATCTTTGGGTTCGTTTTGTCGGTTGCTTCTTTTATCGCTCATTTTGTTGGTGATATAGATTGGCTGTTTTGGCTGTCTATTATTATTTTTGTCTTGCAAATACTAGTAATAATGTTTTGCCTATTTGGATGGAGACTTGTTAAAAAGGTTCCTTTGTTTAAAAACATTTTACCTTGCGATTTGAATGGTAACTTTTTCGGTGAATTGCAATTTGATTTTGAAGGCGGAGGCAAGAAACCAGTGGCTCTAAATATAGTTCAAACTCTTTATGGAATTAAGGTTGTAGCCACAACAAACTTAATCAGAAGTGAGACAATTACAAGCGAACTCAAAAACGATGGCGGTATCTATCATTTAATTTATACTTACAAGACAAATTCTAAAATGACTAATACTGACTCAAGAAATCCTGAAAGTATTGGTACGGCTGATTTAGTAGCTGATGGCAATGTTTTGGAAGGCAGATATTGGACTACAAACCAAACAATAGGAAAAATAAAAGTTGAAAAGCAGAAATAAAAGACATTAGGTGGCTCGCATTGCTATAAGATGCACAACACTCGCCGATAGATATAGGTCCTGGAAACAGGGCCTTTGTTATTATATGAGATATATTTATTACTAATAGATATAAATAATAGATATTAGATGGTAATAGTGTATTAGTAAGATTATAAGTAGTGGATGAAGTGACAACTTCAAGTATATCTTCCTATAAGTGCATTATAGGGAAGATAACCGCTTGTATAAATATGTATACGGTTATTATAAGAATAATCGATATTATATCTATCAAGATATAGAAATGAATAATATTAATACTTTTAGTGGAGAACCCATTTAAGTGCGGGAGAAGAAATCCGCTTTATGGGTATTATGCTTTAGCTGCATAAAAATGACTTGTGTAGTTAAAATTTATCGTTTGAATTTATACATACCAGTCTTGTAACGTTTTGTTATAATTTTTAAGAAAGGCGTTTTTTTGATGAATTATTCTTGGATCGACTTCATAAGCAAAAGCAGAAATACTCAAAACGATTTTGAAGATTTGGCAAGAGTCTTTTTTAAAATCAAATATACAGGCTCAATCAGCACTGTATTGAATCAGACTCGAACGAATCCAGGTTTAGAAACAGAGCCAATATCTGTTCAAGGGATTAAGATAGGGTTTCAAGCAAAGTTTTTTGAAGCTAACATAAATTATGTATCAATTGTCGAATCTTTAGAAAAGGTAATAACTTATTACGCTGGCAAAGTTGATAAAGTAATACTGTTTTCAAACAAAGATGTGTCTTTAAATACCAAATCATTAAAGAAAGTGCTGGAAGATTTATGCGCTGAAAACATAATTGTTGAAACCGTTTGTAATAAAAACATTTTAGATTTGATTAATTATGATTCAAATTATAGCTGCTTAAAATCGACTTTTTTCACCGATGATTCTTATGACAAAGAATGGTTTGATAGTAAACTAAGACAATCAATTAAAAATCTAGGACCTAGATACACCAAAGATTTTAATGTTGAGAACGTTAATTATGAGGAATACTTTGATACTTTTTATAAAAATGAAAAAGGAAAAGAACTGGTAATTGGTTGCATTAAAGATGTCATTTCATCTTTAGATAATTTGCTAATTAAAGATGAAACGATTAAAGAATTACGATCTATTTTATTCGATACGTACATATCTTCAAAAAAACAAATTACTGATGCTTTGAGGATATATGAAAGAATTAGACCTTATGTTGCAAAAATAGAGGACATTATTAGCAGTAATAAAGATGATGAGCACTTTGATTATTATCGCTACTCAAGGGTCATTAATATTGTAGAAGAACTAAACCAAAACAATGCGCTTTTCAGACTTTTTGAAAGCAAAGTACTCGTTGTTGAGGGAGATGCTGGAACAGGGAAGTCTCATTTATTGGCTCATGAAGCAGAGAAACACAGTGATAATTCCAACAGTATATTACTTCCTGGACACACCTTAATATCAAATGCATCGCCAGAAGACCAAATAAAAAGTTATCTTAATTTGAGCTGTAGTGTTTTTGATTTTCTAAACACCTTAAATACCATTGGTTCATCCAAGGAAGAGGTCTCTTTAATATATTTTGATGCGGTTAACGAATGTTATAATCACAACAACTGGTCTCAATTTTTGGCAAGACTAGTATATAAAATACAAGAACTCGATTATGTTAAAATCGTCTTTTCAATTAGAAGCACTTATTTCGATGGAATCTTTATAGGCGATTTTCTTAACGCAATTAACAGTGGAAAATGGTTCAAGATTTACCATCTGGGATTTGATTATGATCCTTTGTTCGCCTGCAAATCATTTTTTGAGCACTACAATATTCTGTTTGATCCTTTGCTTGGATTGGAAAAAGATTTCTCTAACCCAATGTTTTTGAAGATGTATTGCGAGGTTGAGAAAGAAAAAAGTTTTGTAAAAAAGCCTGATATTTTTACTATTTATGACGAATTTGTTAATAAAGAAGAAAATAAAATAAAATTAAAAAATGGGATAAACGATGCAAGATCGCTTTCTTCTATTGTGTTTGACGTTTGTTATAATAAGTATATTTTAGATAACAAATCATCTTTTGATAAGCAAGAAATTGATTGTTTATTAAAAGAAGAGAATATCAACTCGGCTTTTATCGATGGTTTGGTTTATTCTGGTGTTTTTTCAAAGTTTTTGAGTAATAACAAAGAATACCTTTATTTTGGCTTTGAATTGTTTTTTGAATATTGTATGGCGAAAAGAATCTTAGAAAGTATGCCTTCGATTGACGAGATAACTGTTTTTTGCAATGAGACACTTTTAAAGAAAAATTCATTTGGACACATTAATTATAATTCAGCAGGTATATTTTCAATTCTTGCAAATTTGGTCAAAAAACGTTTCGGTGTCGAACTAATTGAATGTATAAAAAGCAGCACTTTTAATAGAGATTCATATCAAAAATTAATAAATAGTTATTTCGACTTATATCTCCGCCGCGACGATGAATTAATCGACAAAGAATTTGTGCTAGATTGTTTTAATAAAAAAATAATAAAAACAGACAGGTTTTTTGAAATTTGCTTAAACTGTTGGTTCCGTGATTGTAATCTAAACTACAACTATTTAAATGAATATCTAATGGGCTTAGATTTACCAATTAGAGATTTTTGTTGGACCTTATTTTTAAACGATTCTTTTTATAATGAAGGCTGTGTCAGTAGATTAATCAATCTGTTATATGAGAATGATTTTGATTTTAAAGATAAAAAAATCCCTATTTCGATTTTATTTTCCTGGTTCTTAGTTTCTAACAATCAAACGATTAGAGACAAATCAACAAAAATACTTGTAAAATTATTGATCAATGATCCTAATACTTGCTCTATGTTAATTAATAACTTTCATAATGTTAATGATCCGTATGTTTTAGAGAGATTGTACGGCAGTATTTATGGCTCTGTTTTAAACAGTGATATTACGCCTAATTATCAACAGTTGGGACAGCTTATTTTTGAATATTGTTTTAGGAACAAACCTATCAACGATATTTTAATTAGAGATTATGCCGGCAACACAATAGACTATTTATCAAAGAACAACATATGTTTTGATTTTGATGTTAAATCTTGTTTTCCTCCTTTTGCAAAGCAAAAAATTCCTAATATACCAGTTAGCAAGTTACTAAAACTATACCAAGATGAAGATGATGAAGACTATCGTAAAAGAGCCGGGACAATGGCGATAAAACGCTCATTAAATCCTGAATATGGAATTAAAGGCTTTTCAGATACGATATATGGTGATTTTGGAAGATATACATTTGGCAATAAGCTTTCACATTTTGAAGGAATGCAGCAAGAACTGGTTTTTAAGTATGCATTTTTCTACTTGATAAATAATCTTGGCTATACAGATGAATTGTTTGCTGCCTATGATAGAAGCTTAAGAGACTATTCTAGAAGCAGGCCAACCCTTGAAAGAATTGGGAAAAAATACGAATGGATAACAATGTACCATACATTAGCTCTTGTTGCTGATATGTATAAATATACGGAGTTATATAGTGATGTTTCATACCTAGAATGTAAAGGCGCATGGAGATTTAATGTTAGAGACCTAGATTATTCATTTGTTGATAAAGCCAAAAATGATGGTGAGTTCACTAATTTAAAAAGAGAAAAATATAATGATTGGGATACAGAAACTAGTGATTGGTGCTCAACGGTAGATATATCATCTTTTTCTAGTGATATTTTGCTTTCTGACAACTTAATAAGTCTTTATTATTCAAACAACGATGAAAATGAAAAAGTTGAGGAAACAAGACAATCTGTTTGGAAAAGCGCTATTGGAATGCTTATAAAAAGAGATGAATTTAAAGCGTCTTTGAGCGCGATAAAAAATAAAAAGATGTTGTATCTATTTAATGATTGCTCTCCAACGCAGGTATATAACATTATGCTGAAGGAATTTGGTTTTAGCATTCCTTATTTCGATGAATTTCAAAGTTATTTTGAGGTCGATATAGAGGCTGATTCTAACGAAAAAGAGATGGTTGACACCCCTGTGATTAAAAAGATTGGTAAAAAAATGATAGTAGAAATCACAAAGAAGGAAACATATAAAAGAAAAACAATTGGAAAGCTAATACCGACAAGTTCTATTTATACATGGGAATCATATAAAGACTCAACTATAAACGATAGCCGCAACTCGTTTATGCCTTCAAAATTTCTTATTGAAAAAATGTCATTAAGGCAAAAAAGCGCATTTATTTGGAGCAACGAAAAAGGCCCAATTTGCTACGATATGTCAAATTTAAACAATAACGGTATCAATGGATTGTACATCAATAAAAGCGAATTGATTAATTTTTTAACTGCAAATAATTTAGAAATCATTTGGTTCTGCTTTGCAAATAAGCTAGAATATAGCACTTTTAAAAGTGGTAAGAGAGTTGACAAGCAAGCGATTGTCTATTTTGATAAAGATTATAATCTTGTGGAAGACTTGTTGTATAAAGAGAGCGATTAATAAGATTCTTTGACAATCTTGTAATATAATAGTATTCAAGAATAAAAGGCTAAACTATATGGGAACACTAATGGATGCATACGAAATTCTAAAGGATCTAATCAAAGAAGCGAAACGATTGAAAAATCTTGAAATGATTTCTTTGTCAATGGATGTTCAAGAAAAAATATTTGAATTCAAAGAAGAACTCGAGTCAGTCAAAGATGAAAATAGGGAACTGAAGAAACAGTTGGAGTTAATAAAGAATCCATCAATTAGCGAAGATGATATTAAGTATTATCCAGCTGGCTTTTTCACATTAAATAGCAAAGGCAACAAACTTCCATACTGTTCTGCATGCTGGAAAGCTAAAAGAATTCAAATTCCTCTATCAAGACAATTTAAAAGCTGGGATTACAAGTGTTCTTCCTGCCAATCAAAGATAATTGTGTTAGATGAAAAAGACCGAGAAATATAACTAATCGGATACGCTACTCAGTGAAGATGTGTTCAAAAATCTACTTATCAAAACAATCTTAATATACATCAGTTATTTGTTGATTGAGGCATGCGTTTCTCTTTATTAATACATATTCCTCTATCTATTTCCCAAATACATGATATGATAAGGCTATAACCATCATATACGTATAATTTGAATCAAATATTAGATATTGGTTCCAGGGAGTTGTTTTAAATACACATTATGAAAAAGATTAATTGTTTTGTTGCTACGCTAGTAGGCGCTTTTGCTATAGGCTTAATTGGTTGTAACTCTAATAAGTTACCTACTACACAATATGAGAAAGTTAAGTTTGCGTTTAACGGTGTGGAGAAATCATTTAAATCTCCTAAAGTTGTTAAAAGAAATAAACCATTATTATTAAAAAGAAATAAGATAGGGGGATCTAATCCATCTTCTGCGTTAGATACTATCTTTAATCTATATACAGAAGAAGATAAAAGAGATGATTTCTTAGATGATGTTTCATACAATCAACCCCCAATGATTCAATTCCAATACATTAAGAAAGTATTAGAAAAGATTGGTAACGGCTATGAGTTTGATAAGAAATACTATGACACTGTTACTGGTGAAATGTATGTCGATATTAATACAGGAGCAAAGAAAAAAGAAGGTGACGAATTTAAATATAACTACACCTTCACTTTAGGTATGGATATTAATATCGATGATAATAATCTCATTACCGCGGATGTATCATTTGATATTAATCTTAAAAAAGGTAGTGAGTCATATACCACGAAATGGTATGTAGGAATAGAACTAGACTATGATATGGCTAATAACTCTCCTAACTATACAATGAGTATGGTGACAGAGAATGATGAAAGAGAACTACCATATTATGGAAGCTATACATATGAATATGATTATGTAGAAGTTAAGAACTCCGAAATTAATGAATGGAGAAAATTCTGCATGGATAACGATCATCGTTTAGTGAAAGACGCTAGTCATCAAGACTTTTATGCTTACGTTAATGAAGGATGTGAATATAAAGTAGATGCCTGTTCTTGGTATAAGAATGGTACTTATTATAAGAACAAGAATGTTAGACAAAAAGGCGAAGCTGCTAAGACAATCGCTAATGCATTGTTTACTAACTTAGGATTAAATACTAATGAGATAGACGCTGATAGTTTCTTTAATAAAACTGGTACACAAAACAGTGTTCTTAAAACTTGCTATAACGATTTCTCTAAAATCGCTAAAGAAGACATTATCTATAATCTAGTTTGTAAAGATGAACAAGAAGAACAAAGACAAGAGATTGTGGCTATTAGAGCGATGAATGGTAGTTTATCCGGAGGCGCTGGTAACTACCAAGTTCCTGGTAATGTCACTATACGAGAACTACTCAGTGGCTTTGTTGATGAGAATGGAGAGAAACTAGCTATCCATTTATATTACATCGATCAAAATGATGCTTTAGTTTCAGAAATCACTGATTTAGTGGCTTTAAGATTCTATATTAGACAACAAGATAACAATGAAGCCAAGGAAGTTAGTTTAGTCGATAGTTTATCCGACATTATGGAGAGATATAAATTCACAAATAGAAACCTCATCATTGCCTTTGTGGACGAACAAGGTATAGGTGGTGTGATGGATTTCATCTATTCAGGTAATTTACCAGATACATATGTTAAACCGACATTCCCTAAAGTCTTAGCGGACATCGGTGTTCCTGAATATGACGGGGAAAGAATTGAATATGGTACACAAGAATTAAGTAAAGAACCATATGTCTTAGAAATTAAAAATACTAGATATAGTGAATCACAAAATTATAAAAATAAGTTAAACGGTAATGGCTTTGTTCTTGATGGTGGATATCTCGGCACATTTAAAGGTGCCTATTACCGTAAAGAAGCAGGCGATAGATATCTCTGGGTTAACTATGATGATAGTGATGCTAGTTTAGGCATCGTTATCATTCGTGCTTTCCACGAAGCTAAACCACAACAACATGAAGATGACAGTATTAATTCCATCTCCATGGTCGGTGATTTCAATGACTGGGATGTCACAAGTGGTGGCTTGATGTTTACGAAAATGGGTGATGATCTATTCCGTTTAACTAGTGTATATCTTCAACCAAACCAAGCATTTAAATTTGTCGTTAATAATGACTGGGGCACTAGAGGCGGCTATGGTTATAGTGATGTTCTTAATATTGCCGAATATGGTAAGTACTTAGTCGGTGGAATAAACGATAATATCGTTGTCCAAGATCAAACAGTGTTTTTCGCAGTTGACGCTGTTATTTATGAAGGTAGAATAACGTTTACTATTTCTGAATTTGAAGTTATAGCGCCAAAGTAACAATTAATTACAATTAATATAAATAACTCAACGTTATTCATTCCTTGTTGTTATTTTGCTATACTTTAAATACAATTATTAGAAATTAACTAGACATAATATTGAGGTGTTTTTATGAAAACCAAAATCTTAGAGTTATTAGAAAAGAATGCGAAGCTTTCCGCTAAGGAAATCGCTAAAGAATTAGGCTTAAAAGAAAAGGAAGTTATCCAGCTTGTTGGAGAGTTAGAAGCAGATAAAGTTATCTGTGGCTATAACGCTATTATCAACTGGGATAAACTTACCGAAGAAAAAGTCGACGCTTTGATTGAACTTAAAGTTGCGCCACAACGTGGCACTGGTTTTGATAGAATCGCCGACCGAATTGCGAGATTTGATGAAGTTGACTCTGTTTATTTAATGTCAGGTGGTTATGACTTCATGGTTATCGTTAATGGTAAGTCCATGAAAGAAGTATCATCCTTCGTCTTTAATAAACTAGCGACACTTGATTACATTCAAAGTACTGCTACTCACTTTGTTTTAAAGAAATATAAGGACCACGGGGTTAAATTATTAGATAAAACATTCGATAGAAGAACTAACGTCGTATTATGAGAGATTTCGTATCAGACAAAATAAAGAATATTAAACCTTCTGGTATCAGAAAGTTCTTTGATATTGCTAATAGTATTGAAGACTGTATCTCTTTAGGTGTTGGGGAACCTGATTTTGAAACACCTTGGCATATTACAGAAGAAGGTATCTATTCCTTAGAACAAGGAAGGACATTCTATACCTCTAATCAAGGTTTACCAGAATTAAGAGAAGAAATCGCTAAATGGAATAAGCGTAAATATAATCTTGATTATAGTAAGGATGAAGTCATTATCACCTGTGGTGGCTCAGAAGCTATCGATATCGCCCTAAGAGCGACATTAAACCCAGGGGATGAGGTAATTATCCTTGAACCTAATTACGTCTGCTACGAGCCCGATATTATTCTCGCTGGTGGTGTACCTATTAAGATTAAACTTAAGAACGAAAATGAGTTTAGATTAACTCCAGAAGAATTAGAGAGTGTTATCACCCCTAAAACAAAGATTCTTTTAATGAACTATCCTAATAACCCCACAGGGGCTATTATGGCTAAAGAGGATTTAGAAAAGATATCTAAGGTTATTATTAAACATGACTTATTAGTAATTACTGATGAAATATATAGTGAACTTACATATGAGGGTAAGCACTTTTCTATTGGGGCATTACCAGGTATGAGAGATAGAACCATTACCATTAATGGCTTCTCTAAAACATATTCTATGACTGGATGGAGATTAGGCTATGTCATGGGCCCTAGAGTAATTATTGATCAAGTTAAAAAGATCCATCAATTCGTGGTCATGAGTGCGCCTACTATATCTCAATATGCTGGATTAGAAGCTTTAAGAAATGGCGATAACGATATTGAAAGAATGAAGAAGGAATACGATAAAAGAAGAAAATACCTTCTCAAAGAATTTGATAGATTAGGTTTACCATGCTTTGAACCTAAAGGAGCATTCTATATCTTCCCTGATATTAGAAAATACAATATGAGCAGTGAAGAGTTCGCTACGGAGTTATTAAATAAAGAACACGTAGTAGTGGTACCAGGTACCGCTTTCGGGGACAGTGGTGAAGGATTTGTTAGAATATCCTATGCCTATAGCCTAGATGCTCTAAAGGAAGCAATTAAGAGAATAGAGAGATTTCTCAAATCTTTATAATAATTTTTCGCTGTAGTCGGTTTTTTCTTTATAAAAGCTTCATATTATCGCATACTATTTTGTGGTGGCATAAAATAGTATGAAAAAACAATACCAAAACGTTGGTGCTCAGATTATTAATCTTGAAAAGAATAAAAATGTTGATAAGGCAACTATCAATTTACGTTGCTTTGAAGAGAAGACTTATTTGGATTTGATAACACCTTATTCGGATTTAATAGCCATTGGTAGAGATTCTCACAACAAGCACATTTATCCGTCCGTTGTTAGTTTTGACGAATACTTGGAATACAACGGAATAGATGCTTCTATATGTAATTATCTCCAAATGCTTATAGGCTGTTTTGAGAAGATGGTTAAAAACTTCTTAATGCATAAATACTGTTCAAAGATGAAAGCTGCTGGCGATAAACAAGTTAAAGATTTTTCTTGGACCGCTAAATATTGTAGAAAAGGAAAAGTTTTTGATCTTTTAAAAATTAACGAGGTGTTTTTAGGAGGGGCCATTCAACCTGCTGACCCAATTACTATTGATAGAAGAAGAAAGGTTTTAAAAACAATTTCTACTATGGCTACGAGTTTATCAAAAAACCATATGGTTCAACATTATCAAACGAAGTATGGATATGTTCCAATGTTCGTAGCCATCCATTCTTTAACGTTGGGTCAATTACTCACATTGTTCTCAATGCTGTCTCAAACCGATAAAAATGAGTTAGTGTGTATCTTCAATGGAACGAGTGGAAAAAGATATCCAGATTCTTCAATTGAAAAATTTGAAAAAGACGCAATAAGAATTCAAGTTATTAGAAATATTGTTAACCATTACGAGCCAATATTCCCATTTATTCAAAATACAGAAATGAAAACTTTTAATTCTCTAACCGACCTTCTCGAAAAGTTAAAAGAGAACTATAAAAGAAGCGTTTCATATTTTCCATATTCATTTGCAACAATAAAGACTCTGAGTTCTAGAAATTCGTATTCCTTAGAATTCCATATTAAAATCGAAAGAGTCTTAAAATCTTTAGCATAAAAAAAGAGCGCCACTTAAGGCCTCTTTTCAAACCTTATCGGTTTATGTTCACATATATAATACTTGCATTATGATAGCATTTCAACATCAAATTTCACTTGAACTAAAATGTTCGAGAATCAAAACTTTTGGAGAAGGAGATAAATATGTTTTCAAGATTAGTTATTTATAATTTTGCTGATGTTTGCAAAGAAATAATTTCCAATCAAAGATATTACAAAGAAGGAAAAAGACTCCTAGATTCGCTTAAGAGTAAAGTCACTAATTCTCTTTTCAAAGCAATCGACAGTACTCAAAGCATCATAGATGCACAAGACATTGAAAATGTATGGTTCCCACGCATAGAGTGTAATATCTTTATTTCCCATTCTCACAAAGACATAGAATCAATTATTTCTTTTGTTGGCTGGCTTTACGTGAAATATGGTGTTATAGCATTTGTTGATGATGGCGTTTGGGAAAACTATAACGATTTAAGAAAAAAACTATATTACAAGATATCTCAAGATTACGAATATGATTTAATGACTGAAGATGAAATCGAAAAGATTGCCTACTCAAATTCTTTGCTTATTCTAAATAGTGCAATTGAAAAGATGATTGACTCAACAGAGTGTTTTCTATTTATTGGAACCGATAATTCATTGCTGGCTGGAGATACACATACTAAATCTCCGTGGATTTATTCAGAAGTATTATTCTCCAATATGGTTAGGCGTAAAAGGCTACTTTGCTACAGGCAACACTTTGAGCATAGCTTCTCACAAAGAATGTGTGAAACTGTTGAGGTTAAGTTCAAGTGTAGTTTTGTTAACTTCATAGAAATCACCAAACAAGATTTTCTAAAATTTAAATCATATTCTCCCGCCGTTCCAATCGCCGACGAAAGTCTAGATACTTTATACAAAATTCTTGAAAAGCGCATTCTTGTGGAAAGCAAGACTGATTTTCTGCGATAGACTAATAAAAGTGTTGTTTTAGACTTCGTAAAACATTACGATATTGTTATGCCAACTATTAAAGAGTTTTTTAAGACTAGACCAAATTTTTATAATGTTCATAATGATGATTTATATCTTATTTGCATCGTTAAGAGCTTTCTAGATGATGGCTATAAAATAAGGATCGTAAAATATTACATTGTTAAAGAGGATTTTGATTTTTTTAAAAAAATCATTCTCAATGAGTCGATAAATCAAAAAACAAGAATACCAAGAGTTGGATGTTTTGAACAAGTAATAGAAACGAAAGTGTTCAAAGAATTGTTCAAAATAAATTTCAACTTATCGTCAGAAAAAGAAGAACAAGAAGAAATAATCGAAACGATTAATGAAGAATTGTCTTCAATCGTTATTTCATTTGAGGGCGATAGATACAAAAGACTTGATAGTTTTGAAGAATATAGCAAACTCAATAACCTCTTAAAAGTTGTTGTTGCCACAAATCAAACTGCTTTTACTTTTAGATCGGCGTCTTTGAGCAGTGAAGAAAAGAAAACAATGAGACTGTTTAATGTTTGGCAAGCCAACTGCTCGGCTTTGTATTATGGCACCAAGGTTGGTGTGGTGTTTGATTTAGGAAATAAGAATGGCAAAAATAGAGAGCCAGTCACTATGTTAACCAAAGAACTTATCAGCAAAAACGATGGCGATGTTTTGTTTGTTGTTTCCCATTTCCATGATGATCATGTGAATTTAGCAAACCACATTCCTTATGAAAAACTTGATAATGCTTTGTTTGTGTTTCCGTTTACTGAAAAACCAAATGCGATTTGTTTTAAAGCACGTTTGATGATTCTTTCTGCTTATAGATATGGAATACCGATGTTCTTTTTTGCTGACAAAGTTCCTATGCCAGTCAAGATTGGTGACATAGACTTATACAAAGGAAGCGCGAAGGGCTCTATTTCAGAAAACGAAAAAATGAACGCAGATGGCGTAATTGCTTCGTTTGAATTAGGTGATAAAAAAATACTAGTGCCAGGAGATTCTTTGTATGAATTTTGGCCAAAGCGCTTTTCGCCTACGCACTTGATAGTCCCTCATCATGGTTGTGAATATACAAATAGTATGGGAAATATTGATTTAAATAATGTCAAAGAAGCCTTTGTATCATCGAAATTTAATGTAAGATATCATCACCCTAACGTATTGCATATAAACAATTTTGAAAATGGACGAGTCGTTCTTTTCTCTTATAACACAGATAAACAAGACAACAAGATGTTTATAGGAAAGGAAAGAGCGGCAAGAAATGAAATACCTACTAATGTAGATTTCTTGGATGATAAAGATCATATAAACTGGTAGGAGATTGAAATATGAGAATGGAAAATGCCTTATTGAGAAATGAACTATACAGTTTTGCGGCAAACAATCTAAGAAACGTTAATTTGAGATTCAAGGATATCGGTGAAGTAATCTACGCGCTTCGTGAGAGTGCTATTTTTTTAGCTGAGATAGAAAAAATAACAGGAACCGAACGACAATATTTCGACTTTATAGAAATCTATCGTTCCATCTCTAAAAACACTAATCAAGAGCTGATGTTTTATGTTTCTTCAGCATATCAAAAACGTTTAGAGATGAACGAGAAAAAGAGAGAGAAAGATAAGGATTCCTTTGACGAAATGTTTTCCGCCATTCTTTCAGCGGTTATTAAATATCAAAATAAAGTTATTGATAGAAATTACCTTTTCGAAGAAAACAAAAGAGAACAGTTCACTACTGATAATAGTGAGATAGTTAGAACATTCCTTTCATATGCCTATGATGATAAAGGCCTGTCATTGTCATTATTTGTTTATTTTTTGCTAAATGGTGGTTTTTTATATGTCGATTGGATGTGGAATTCAAAAGCAGATAATTGTGCTGTATTAAAAAATAAATTAGACGAAGAACTAGATAATTCCAATCAGCTCTTATTTTTAAGAACAGCCGCCAGCGAATTAAAGATTAGAGGCAATCATACAGTTCGTCAGTGGTGTTCTTGGGAAATAGGGAACTACTACACAAAAAACAAACACAACAAATATGTGTTGGCATTCTACGATGATGCTAACGATAATTTCTTTCTTAAATCGTTCAAAGTGATGACAAGAGTTGTTAATGGAGTAATTAGTTAATTTTATGGGTCACAGCATTTTTATCAGTTATAAATATCACGACACTGATGTTTATCAATATGTTAAGCACGAACTATTTGAAGAAAGAAAAGTTGGTGAAAGAACTCCTAGAGACTATGTCAACGTGCTCGAAACTTATATAAAGGAATATTCTCCTCATTATTTTAAGGCTGAAGAAGATGATACTCCATTAACTGGAAAAACAGATGATGAAATCTGGGATATTTTAAAGAAGAAAATGTTTGATTCCACAATGACTATCGTTCTAATCTCTCCTAATATGAAAACAAATGAAAAAGAAACAGAACAGTGGATACCACGAGAAATCAAATATTCCTTGGATATTGAAGTAAGAAAAAATACAAGTGGAAATCCAGAGAAAAGCTATACCAATGCGATGATGGCTATCGTCCTACCTGATTCAAAGGGTGAGTATACGTATTATTATGAGGATAAAAAGTGCTGTGAAAAAGGGTGCAGAATGTGCCATTCAAATAGACTCTTTTATATACTCAAGAAAAATATATTTAATTTGAAAAATAATAGAAAAACACGTACTTGTGATAATAAGCTTGTGGCGTATTCAGGCGACTTGCACTCGTTTATACCTTTTTACAAATGGAGTGATGTCGACAGTAAAGAAAAAATAGAAAAAGCAATCAAACACTCTTTTGATATTCTTGCTAATAAGGATAAATACGACATATGTTTAGAAATAGAACCGAGGAGATAAAATATGGACGGCAATATTGAAAATGTACGAAAGAATTATATTCTTAAAAGAACAGAAATTTTAATTCTTATCGTTAACAAAAATGAATTGAGAGGTTTTAAGACAAAACTTAATGATTGTGGCGTTAAAGAAGGTGAACCTATTCGAATTAATGATACGGAGGTTCATCCGTTCATAGCGAATGGCTATCATATTTGTTACTTTTTATTGCCTGGGAAAAGTGGACCTACTGAAGTTTGGAAAGCTTTTGACGCCGTAGCAGATGAATTTCCTAATCTTAAATACATAGCTAACATTGGTTGTTGCGCTACTACAGAAGAAGAAGTTAGAGATGTTGTTTTGATTGCTGAACGAGTATTTGATGCAGATTCAAGAAAAGAAGAAAAAAAAGCTATCTATACTGGACCTAGCAGGGAACACTATTCAAGTGGCAACTATTTGAAAGAAGCTGCTTATGAAATAAAAGAAGAAGCAAAGGCAAAATATGATGTTGATTATTGTGGCATTATTTCGAGTTCTGCTGTTGTGAAAAATGGAGAATTAAAGTCGAAGTATATTTCAGCATATCCATCTGGTGAAGGAATTGAAATGGAAGGAATAGCTCTTTCAAACTACGCTTTTTCAAGAAAAATAGAATGGTTGATGATAAAAGGAACTAGTGATAATTGCACAGATAAAGAAGGCGGAAAAGGACAAGATAAAGCAACATATAACGCATCAGACGTTTTCTTTGAACTATTAAAAAAAGCAGTTTTACAAAAAATGAGACCTACTGTCTTTATTGGAGGAGCTTTTTCAAGTATCAGCAAAAAGAAGTGCTTTGAAGTTGAAGACAACTCTGAATATCTTGGAACAGAGTTGCTTAAAAATGATTATAAATTAATTACAGGACTAGGGCTGATTGTTGGAACCAATATCTTGGCTGCTGCGTATAGATATTGTAATGGCTTAAAGAACAATAATTATGAAGAGTATATTGAAACATTTCCATTTCCAAGAACAATTAATGGGCAAAAGAAAGAACTTCTTATGCCGATATATAATAGCAATAGACAGCATATGATGGAAAAATCCGTTATATCAATGTTTATCTATGGGAGGAAATATAAAGAAGGCAAATATAATGGGCTTATAAACGAGTTTAACGATGCTTATTCAGAGAATCTTCTCCGTTTTGTGATTCCAACTAAAAAAACGTGTTCAGACCATCTTTTTGACCTCCTCAAAGAGAATCATTTCGACGGGATGAACGGCATTATTGACGATGACTACAAAAAGATAAACACTAATACACAATTTAAAGATGCTGTTGCAATAGTGCTTAAAAATATCGATAGAATCGATCGCCATTTCTTTGGTGAATAACTCAAGATATCAAAAGATTAAATGGACGCTTAAATGCGTTCTTTTTCTTTATAAAAGCCATAAAAGCAACAATAAATACCCAAAACTGTTAGAAAATGTAACGATTTTGCCTATTTATGCTCCAAAAAACGAAATAAATAGAGAATACACTTCAAAAAATAATAGTGTTTTTGTTATGAAGATTGCTAAACTAATATCTATATGAATAATCAAGACCTTTTAAAGCAATACGAGTATTACAAATCATTAAATCTAAATATTAATATGGCCAGAGGTAAACCTTCTCCTGAACAATTAGATTTATCTTTACCTATGCTTGACATTGTTAATTCCAAGACAACATGTATTGATGAAGATATCGATTGCCGTAACTATAGTGCTTTAGAAGGCATTCCGGAAGCCAAAAAGTTATTTGCTGAGATTATGGAAATCCCTGTGGAGAACACAGTTGTCTGTGGTGCTTCTTCCTTAAATATCATGCATAACTTATTAGTGAAGTCTATGCTTGTAGGTCTTGAAGGTGGTGTACCATTCTCTAAGCAAGAAAAACTTAAATGGTTATGTCCTGTTCCAGGATATGATAGACATTTCGCCATGACGGAATATTTTGGTTTTGAAATGATTAACATCCCAATGGACGATAATGGCCCAGATATGGACATGATTGAGGAGTACATTAAAGATCCAACAGTTAAAGGTATTTGGTGTGTTCCTAAGTATTCTAACCCAACCGGTATTATCTTCTCTGATGAAGTGATTAGAAGATTCGCTAAACTTAAACCAGCCTCTAAAGACTTTAGAATTTATTGGGATAACACATATACATCTCAACTATCTTTCAATGGAGAAGAAGAACCAGTACTTAACATTTATGATGAATGTTTAAAAAACGGCACTGAAGATTTAGTGTATATCTTTGCTTCTACTTCTAAGATGACATTCCCTGGAAGTGGTGTTTCCGCGGTGGGTTTCTCTCTTAATAATAAGAAAGACTATTTAGATTATTTACAATATCAAACCATTTGTTTTGATAAATTAAATCAATTAAGACATGCAGAATTCTTAAAAGATAAACCAACGATTATCAAACATATGAAGAAGCACGCTGCTATCTTAAAACCAAAGTTTGAAACAGTATTAAATCTATTTGAAGAAGAACTAAAAGGTATTGCGACATTTACTAAACCAACAGGTGGTTACTTTATCTCCTTATATGTTCCAGGCATCGCTAAAGAAGTGGTGGCTAAATGTAAAGAGCTAGGAGTGACACTTACATCCGCGGGTAGTGCGTATCCATACGGTAAAGATCCAGATAATTCACATATTAGAATTGCCCCAACGTTTGTCTCTTTAAAAGAGTTAGAGACCGCTACTAGGGTGTTGTGCTTAGTTATAAAGATGCTAGCATCTAAATAGAAATGTTCCCAAAAGGAACTTTTTTATTGGTTTACGATATGGTTTACATTTGTCTATTTACAAAGTTTACGATACGGTTTACAATAATGGCATGAATGATAAACTAAAAAAAGCATTACGTGCCCAACTTGGCAAAAAATATTTAAATCAGAAAGAACTTCAATATAGTACTGACGCAAATGTTTTATTAACGCCATACGAGTATAAACAATACCTTGAATACAAAGAGGATTTGATTGAAAGAAACGAAGAAAAGGATCTTTTGATTGGTCTACCTTTAAAATCGTTTAACTCAAGGTGTATTTATTATTGTTTAGGTGATGAATTACTATCGCTATTGGAATCATATTTAACGCTGCTGAAGGAAGATTACACTTATAACAGTGATACTTTGAGCAATAGATTCGCCTCCAACATTTACAAATCAAGATTATATTCTGAGATTGAAGGATCTCTAAATGTTGAAAATGTTCCTACCACTAGAAGAAGATTGAAAGAACTATTGGAAGAAAATGCAAAAGCGGAGAATATTAACGACATTATTATCCAAAACATGGATAAGGCTATTAAATTTGTTGAGGAGCTTCCTTCTTTTAATAAAGAAAATTTGCTAAAACTATATAATATTTTGAGCGAAAATTGTTTAGAAGAAGATAACAAATTGAGAGAAGGAGATTACTATAGGTACGACACTGTTGAGATTGGTGGATACCATGGGTGTCCATATTCTCAAATCAGCGAATGCATGGACAGTTTGTTTAAATTTGTTAATGATTCTCTAAAACAAGAGAGATCTTTGACTTGGATGCTTATGCCATATATCTGCCATTACTATATTTTGTATATTCATCCATATTTCGATTATAACGGTAGGACTGCGAGAATGGTTTCTTATTGGATTCTTTTGCTCGCTAATGATGAATGCTTCCCTCCTATTATCTCTGAAGCCATTAACCAGACAAAAAGTCAGTACTATAGAGCGCTTGAACAAAGTAGAGATTCTCATAACGACATGTCGTATTTCTTTATATATCTCTTCTCTATCTCATGCGACTATATCTTATGCTATAAAAACGTTGAATCGATTGAACAGCAACTTAAAAACAAGGGAATTATATTAACGGATACTGACCGTAATTACATCAAGAAAATAATGATTACTTATAATGGAAAATTTACCTATATGGATTTTCTTAAGAATTGCAACATCGAAATGAGCAAACAAGGCGCATTAAAAACTTTGAATAAGTTGGTTGACTATGGCTTTTTAGAAATTACAGAAACACCTTCTAAATCAAAGTTATTTGATGTTAATAAGGGTGCGATTCCTTATAAATTGAGCAGTTTTAATTTGTAATTACTTGCTATACTTATTTTTAATAAAGTCGATGAAATTTTCTTCGAGTGTAGAGAGTTGATGACCCTTACGCCAGACGAAGAGGTAATCGACTTTTTTCTCTTCACCTTCAATCTCTTTTGAGATTAAGGAGTTATTCATAATATAAGCTGTCTTAGGGAAGATAGATATACCAACACCACGACCCGCCATAGCAGCAGCGTCTAAGTAGTTATCCATCTCACAAACAATATTAGGTTCGAAGTGGTCTTTTTTGAACCATTTAACAATCGCGTCGACATGTATCTTTCTACTAGGAACAATAATCTTTTCATCTTTTAATTGTTCAATAGTAATCTTCTCATTAGGGGATTTCGCTAATGGATGGTCTTTATTCATTAAGGCGACCATCTTTTCTTCACCAACTTTAAAGCTATTTAAAAGGATTTGATCATATGGAGAAGTAATAACGGCAAGCGAGATTAAACCCGCTCTCATTTTGTCTATAAGATCATCACTGTTACCATCTAGGATTCTAAACTTCACATGTGGATGCATCTTTAAAAATTCACTAATCCATTCCGCAGCAATATCAGGGGCGGTACCTTCAACTAGACCAATACCAATCGTGCCACTTAAACCTTTATTCATTAATAAGATTTCATTAATGGTTTTATCGTTTAATAAAAGAATATCTTTAGCTTTTTGATACAAGTATCGACCCTCATCAGTTAACTCTAAATGCCTTTTACCTCTAATAAATAAAGTTGTGTTTAATTCTTCTTCCAAATTCTTAATTTGGTTAGAAAGTGGTGGTTGACTCATCATTAAAATCTTACTAGCTCTAGTAATATTTAATTCTTCGGCAACAACGACGAAATATTTTAATGTCTTTAAATCCATAAATGATCTCCTATCATACGAAAAATGTATAACAACCATTTCATTATATGTATTTATTTATACTTATTTCAATGTGATAGTGTTTTTCTATAAAGGAATGTTTACATATGTTTGATAAGAAAATGCTAGACATTGGTTATAGCCAATCCACGATTAGAGACTTATATACATATGGTCTCGCTAGAAAGAAAGTAATAGGGGACGATAATGTTTATGATTTTAGTATTGGCAATCCCTCTATTCCTGCGCCTAGTGTTGTTAATGAAACGCTCATTAAATTATTAAGCGAAGAAGATTCCGTGAAGATACATGGCTATACTGTTTCTCCTGGTAACATTGATGTAAGAGACAGCATCGCTACTTATTTAAATAAAGCATATAACACTGCAGTTATTGGTAAATATATCTTCCTTACCTGTGGTGCGGCAGCTTCTTTAGCAATAGTCACTAAAGCCTTATTATTTCCTAATGAAGAAGTGATAGTGTTCGCTCCACATTTTCCTGAATATCGTACATATACAGAAGCAGTAGGCGGTAAACTAGTCACCGTTAATCCTGATCCAGATTTCCTTCCTGATTTCATTGATTTAGAAAATAAGATTACTAATAAAACTAAAATAGTTATTTATGATAGCCCTAATAATCCTACAGGAGCGTTTTATACTGAAGAAACAATTAAGAAGATGAGCGCTATTCTTTCAGAGAAAGAAAAAGAATATGGTCATCCAATATACTTAGTAAGTGATGAACCATATAGAGAATTACTATATGGTAATGAAAAATATCCTTTTGTCACTAATTACTGTCGTAACTCAATAGTTTGTTATTCTTTCTCTAAAAGCTTGTCCCTTCCAGGAGAAAGAATCGGCTACATCTTAGTGAATCCTAAATGTGAAGATGTCGAAGATGTCTACGCAGTTATCTGTGGTGCGGCTTCTATGCTTGGCTATATATGCGCGCCTGCATTATTTCAACATATGGTGCCTTATGTACTAGGGTATACATCTAATCTAGAAGAATATAAAAAGAATAAAGGTACTTTATATAACGCTTTAAAAGAAATTGGTTATGATGTCATCTATCCAACAGGAGCTTTCTATTTATTTATGAAGGCATTAGAGGAAGACGCTGAAGCTTTTAGTGAGGTAGCAAAGAAGTTTGAATTACTTCTCGTACCAAGCGATCCATTTAGCTATAAAGGATATATACGAATTGCTTATTGTGTATCTTATAAACAGATTGTAAATTCATTACCTGCTTTTAAAAAACTATACGATTATTATAAGAAATAAAGCTTTTTTCTTTTGATATCTGGTAAAGAAAACATAACATACAAAAAAGATATGATAACCATAACGTTATATGTATTTTATTGTTGTATTATTCGCATGATAGTATATCGCCATAGTTGGTTGTCGAATTATGAAATACATATTTGTTACTGGTGGCGTTGTTTCAGGATTAGGTAAGGGCATCTGCGCTGCTTCTTTAGCCCGTTTATTAAAGCAAAGAGGATATAACGTTAAGAATCAAAAGTTTGATCCTTATTTAAATGTTGACCCAGGTACGATGTCTCCTTATCAACACGGTGAAGTATTTGTCACTGATGATGGAGCGGAAACAGACTTAGACTTAGGTCACTATGAAAGATTCACTAACGTGCCTTTAGATGCTTCTTGCTCTGTTTCTTCTGGTAAGGTCTACTGGAATGTTATCAATAGAGAAAGAACCGGTGGCTATTTAGGCAGAACAGTCCAAATCATCCCTGATGTCATTGATGAAATCAAAAGATGGATTTATATCTCTGAACAACAAAACATTGATATCGCCATTTGTGAAATTGGTGGTACGGTTGGTGATATTGAATCTTTACCATTCTTAGAAGCTATTAGACAAGTCGGTCAAGATAAAGGTAGAGATAACGTTATCTATATCCACGTCCCACTTATTGTTGAAATACCTGGTAGTGGTGAACTTAAAAGTAAACCAGTCCAACATAGTGTACGAGAACTTAACTCTTTAGGTATTCAACCAGATGTTCTTGTTTGTCGAAGCACACAACCATTAACACAAGAAATCAAAGATAAGATTGCTTTATTATGCGATATCGATAAAAGAGCGATTATAGAAAACTTAACAGCTTCTAGTATCTATGAAGTACCACTTCTATTAGAAAACGAAGGTTTAACTGATATTGTTTGTGAAAAACTTCACTTACCAATTACTAAACCAGATTTAGAAAAGTGGACCTTAATGGTGGATAAGATTAAAAACGCTCACAAGAAAGTTAAAATCGCTTTAGTGGGCAAATACATACAATTACATGATGCTTACTTAAGTGTTGAAGAATCAATCTTCCACGCCGCATCAAGTTTAGACGCAAAAGTGGAAATCCTTTGGATTGATAGTGAAAAGATCACTTCTAAAAACGTTAAAGAAACATTAAAAGAAGCGGATGGTGTCATCATCCCAGGTGGCTTTGGTACACGTGGTATCGAAGGCATGGTGGAATCCGCTAAATACGCTAGAGAAAACAATATCCCATGCTTAGGTATCTGTTTAGGTATGCAAGTAATGGTCATTGAATACGCTAGAAGTGTCCTAGGTTATAAAGACGCGAATAGTAGTGAGTTTGATGAAAATACCACACATCCTGTTATCGCCTTATTACCTGAACAAGTAAATATCGTTGCTAAAGGGGCCACCATGAGACTTGGTAGTTACCCATGTTCATTACAAAAAGATTCTTTAGCGAAATCTCTCTATAACAAAGACATGATTAATGAACGTCATAGACATAGATATGAATTTAATAATATCTATCGTCAAGACTTTATTGATAAGGGCTTAAGACTCAGTGGTTTATCTCCAAATAAATCACTCGTAGAAATCGTGGAAGCTCCCGCTAATAAATATCATATTGGTTCTCAGTTCCATCCAGAATTTAAATCAAGACCAACAAAACCACACCCATTGTTCGTGGGCTTAATCTCTAACGCGCTTGATAAGAAAGAAGGCAAATAATTATGCATGAGACTGTTTTAGTTATTGACTTTGGTGCGCAGTATTCAGAAGTTATCGCGCGTAGGATTAGAGAGAACAATGTCTATTGCGAGGTATTACCTTGGACTACTTCGACAACTTTCATTCAGGGTAAGAATCCAATAGGCATTGTTCTTTCTGGTGGTCCAGATAGTGTCTATTTAGAAAACTCCCCTAAAATTGATCCTGCAATCTTTGAATTAGGCATTCCTGTTTTAGGCATCTGCTATGGCATGCAATTAATGGTGCATCTCTTAGGGGGTAAAGTTACTCCCGCTCAAGATGATAAGGGCAGAGAATATGGTAAAGCAGTGGCCCATTTTGATACACACTGTCCCTTATTTAAACGCTTACCAAATAGAAGTGTCGCTTGGATGAGTCATGGTGACCATGTCGAAAAGATTCCTAGTGGTTTTAAAGTGAGTGGCACTACGAAAAACTGTGAGTACGCTGCTATCTATAACGAAGAAAAGAACTTCTATGGTGTGCAATTTCACCCAGAAGTAGAACATACACAATGTGGTAAAGAAATGATTAAAGCTTTCCTTGAACGTGTTTGTCACGCGAAAGGTGATTGGTCAATGAAAGACTACTATAAACAAGCCATTGAAGAAATCAAAAAAGAAGTCGGGGATAAGAAAGTTTTATTAGCCCTCTCTGGTGGTGTTGATTCTTCCGTTGCCGCAGTCTTATTAAGCCACGCAATTGGTAAAAACCTAACATGTGTTTATGTTGACCATGGCTTTATGAGAAAAAACGAAACTGAAGAAATCGTTGAGCGGTTCTCTAAATACGACCTTAATTTTATTAAAGTCGACGCTAGAAAAGATTTTATGGATGCCTTAAAAGGTGTTAAAGAGCCAGAAAAGAAAAGACATATCATTGGCAAAACATTTATTGATGTCTTTAGTAAAGTCGCTAATGAACTTAAAGGTATTGATTATTTAGCGCAGGGTACCATTTATCCAGATGTTATTGAATCAGGTTCGATCAATGGTAATACCATTAAGAGCCATCATAACGTTGGTGGTCTACCAGAAAACTTACCATTTAAAAAGATTATTGAACCTCTTTCTAAACTATTTAAAGACGAAGTGAGAGAGCTTGGTTTAGAAATGGGTATAGATGAAGCATTAGTGTTCCGACAACCTTTCCCAGGTCCTGGTTTAGCGGTCCGTATTATCGGAGATATCACTGATGAGAAATTAGAAATTCTTAAAGAAGCTGATTATATCTTTAGAGAAGTGATCGCTAAAAACAAATACCAAAGAAAGATTAGTCAGTATTTTGCCGTTCTCACTAATATGCAAAGCGTTGGCGTGATGGGGGATAAAAGAACTTATCAATACGCTGTCGCGTTACGCGCTGTTAGTACAGACGACTTTATGACTGCAAATTATGTGAGACTTCCTTATCGTGTCTTAGATGAGGCAAGCAGAAGAATAGTCAATGAAGTCAAAGGTGTGAATCGAGTGGTCTATGACATCACTAGTAAGCCACCGGCGACTATCGAATATGAATAGGAGAATATTATGAAAATCGTTCCAGAAGAATTTGGAAAACTAGTGTTCAATGAAAACGCCATGCGTAAAGCCTTGAGCAAAGAAGTTTTTGATAAATTAGAACAAACAATTAAAAACGGTGAATCTCTAGATTCATCTTTAGCCCATAAAGTTGCAGAAGCAATGAAAGACTGGGCTATCGCTAATGGGGCAACCCACTATACCCACTGGTTCCAACCATTAACGGGTATCACCGCTGAAAAACATGAAAGTTTCCTAACTAACGTGGAAAGTGGTAATCCAGTTTTAGAGTTAAGTGGTAAAGAACTTATTAAAGGTGAGCCAGATGCTTCCTCTTTCCCATCAGGTGGCTTAAGAAGTACCTTTGAAGCTAGAGGCTATACAGCATGGGATCCAACAAGCTATGCCTTTATTAAAGACCATACCTTATGCATTCCAACAGCGTTCTGTTCCTATGGTGGTCACGCTTTAGATAAAAAGACACCACTACTTAGAAGTATTGATGCTTTAAATAAAGAAGCCTTGAGAGTGTTCAAGGCCTTAAAGATGAATGATGTGAAACATATCGTCACCAATGTTGGTCCAGAACAAGAATACTTCCTTGTTGATAAGAGCCTATTTGAAAAGAGATTAGACTTATCTCTCACTGGTAGAACGTTATTCGGCGCTCCCGCACCAAAGGGTCAAGAATTAGATGACCATTATTTCGGTGTTATTAAGCCACGTGTTGCTCAATTTATGGAAGAAGTTGATAGAGAACTTTGGAAATTAGGTATCTCCGCTAAAACAGAACATAACGAAGTGGCACCAGCTCAACACGAACTCGCTAATATCTATACAACATGTAACTTAGCATGTGACCAAAACCAATTAGTGATGGAAATCATGACTAAGATTGCGGATAAACATCACTTTGTTATTCTTTTCCACGAAAAGCCATTTGATGGTGTTAATGGTAGTGGTAAACACAATAACTGGTCTATATCCACTGATACAGGTATTAACTTATTACATCCAGGAGATACCCCATTTGAAAATAGAGTCTTCTTACTCTTCTTAGCCGCAATCATTAAAGCGGTCGATGAATATCAAGATTTATTAAGAATATCTGTAGCGTCAGCCTCTAACGATCATCGTTTAGGCAAAAATGAAGCCCCACCAGCTATTATCTCCATCTTCTTAGGTGATGAATTAAGCAAAGTTTTAAAAGCTATTGTTAATGATGAACTTACCTATGAATCACATAAAGAAAAGATTCTTTTAGGTAGTGATGTCTTACCAAGTATTAATAAAGACAATACTGATAGAAATAGAACATCCCCATTTGCCTATACTGGTAATAAATTTGAATTCAGAATGCCAGGTAGTAATAAAGCTGTGAGTGACGCTAACATGGTCCTTAATACAGCAGTCGCTAATTCTTTAAGAGAATTCGCTGACGCTTTAGAGGGCGCTAAAGACTTAGATAAAGCGATTCATGATTTAGTCAAAGATACCGTCAAGAAACATGAACGTATCTTATTCTCTGGTAATGGCTATAACGATGCTTGGGTCTTAGAAGCGGAAAAACGCGGTTTATGCAATTATCCAACTACCCCAGATGCTTTAGCCCACTTATTAGATGAAAAGAACGTCAAATTGTTTGAACAAGAAAAAGTCTTAGGTTTAGAAGAACTCAAAGCTAGACAAGAAACAGATTATGAAAACTATATCAAGTCTTTAGAAATCGAAGTAAAGACCATGATTCATATGGCGAGAAGAGACATCATGCCAGTAATCAACAAATACGTTGGTAAACTCGCTAGAAACATTAATGAAATGAAAGCAATCAGTAAGAATATCTCCACTGATTATCAAATCACCATCCTCAATAAGTTAAGTGAAAACCTCACTAAGATTAGTGATGATGTTGACTGGTTAGAAGTGAAATATGAAGACGCTGATAAGATCGAAGATGTCGAAAGAAGAGCCTTCTTTATCAAAGACACTTTGCTCCCATCCATGGCGAAGCTTAGAAAAGTCGTCGATGAATGTGAAACATTAATGCCAAAGAACTATTGGCCAATGCCAACATACGAAGAATTATTATTTTCCGAACAGTAATACATGAAAGGAAACCTAACTTATGATTAAAAGATATTCCCATAAAGAATTCGAAGAAATCTTCTCTGACAAGAATAGATTTAATAACTATTTATTAATCGAAGAAGCGGTCATTGAAGCCTACTTTAAGTTAGGTTTAATTCCTGAAAGCGATTATAAAGCCATCGTGGAGAAAGCCCACGTTGACTTAGATAGTATTGAAGAGATTGAAGCCATCACTAAACATGATGTCATCGCTTTCACTAGAAGTATTTCTCTTCAACTCGGTGAAGAAAAGAAATGGTTCCATTATTCACTTACATCTACAGATGTTGTGGATAGTGCCCAATCTTTAACTTTAAAAGCCGCGAATAGCCTTCTTTTAAAGGATTTAGATAATTTAATCGAAGTCACAAAGAAAATGGCTAAAAAGTACGTAGATCAACCAATTATGGGTAGAACTCATGGTATGCACGCGGAAATTACATCCTTTGGTCTTAAATGGGCCTTATGGTTTGATGAACTTAATAGATGTAAAGAACGTTTCTTAAACGAAAGAAAGAACATCGAAGTTATTAAGTTAAGTGGAGCGGTTGGTAACTACGCGAACATCCCAATGGAAGTGGAAGAATATGTCGCTAAGAAGTTGGGCATGGATTACGCTAAGATATCCACGCAAGTCTTATCAAGAGATAGACATGCTGGCTATATCTTCTCATTAGCTCAAATCGCTTCTTGCTTAGAAAAGATGGCCACTGAAATTAGACACCTTTCTAGAAGTGAAATTGGTGAAGTTCAAGAACCATTCTCTAAAGGCCAAAAGGGTAGCAGTGCGATGCCACATAAAAAGAACCCGATTGGTTGTGAAAACATCTGTGGCTGTGCTCGCCTTATGAGAAGCTACGTTGATGTAGCTTTAGAAGATAATAACTTATGGCATGAAAGAGATATTTCTCATTCTTCTGCAGAACGTATCATCCTTCCTGATGCCTGTACCTTATTAGACTATATGCTTAAGAGATTCACGGGCATCTGTAAAGATCTCGTGGTTAATACTGAAAAGATGAATGAGAACATTCTTCTTCATTATGGTGTTACCTATTCAGGTGGTGTCTTAACTAAGCTCATTAATAAAGGTATGTCTAGAGAAGAAGCTTATGATCTCATTCAACCAATTGCGTTTAAAGCATTAAACGAAATGAAATTATTTAGACATTTATTAATTGAAGACGCTGAAGTTAGCAAAGTACTCACTAAGAAAGAAATTACTGAATGCTTTGATGAAAATAACTATTTAAAGAACGTAAAGAAAATCTATAAGAGACTAGGTATTTAATTATGGGTAAATCATTATTAGTGTTAGGCAGCCAATGGGGCGATGAAGGAAAAGGTAAAATCACTAACTTTCTTTCTGAAAAAGCTGACATCGTTATTAGATATCAAGGTGGTAATAACGCAGGACACACAATTGTGTTCGGTGGTCATAAGTACGCTTTAAGATTAATACCTTCTGGTGTATTTAATGAAAATGTTAAATGCGTACTCGCTAACGGGATGGTTATTAACCCAAGAGCGTTTAAAGAAGAAGTGGAAGAAATTAGAAAAGCGGGATTTCCTGCTAAAAACATCTATATCTCCGATAGAGCCCACGTCTTATTTGATCACCACATCGAATTAGATAGATTAAATGAAGAATCATTAGGTTCTAAAAAGATTGGTACCACCAAACGTGGTATTGGTCCAGCTTATGCTGATAAGATCTCTCGTGTTGGTATGAGAATGTGTGATTTCATTTCTAATGAATTCCCAGAACTATATAAAAACCTATTAACCATTAAAAACAAACAAATCATCGATATGGGTGGTAACCCAATTGATTACGATAAAACCGTTAAAGAATACCTTGAACTAGCGGACTATATTAGACCAATGGTCATTGATACAGTCGCAATGATCGGTAAAGCTAGAAAAGAAGGTAAAAACATCCTCTTTGAAGGTGCGCAAGGTGCTTTATTAGATGTCGACTTTGGTAGTTATCCTTATGTGACTTCCTCTAATGTCACCTCAGGTGGCACTGTTGATGGTACAGGTATTGGCTGCCACGGCATTGACGATATCTTAGGCATTGTTAAAGCCTATGAAACACGCGTGGGTGAAGGTGCTTTCCCAACTGAACAATTAAATGAAGTGGGTGACCTTATTAGAGAAAGAGGCCATGAATATGGTACTGTTACTCATCGTCCTAGAAGAACAGGCTTCTTAGATTTACCTGCGTTAAAGTACTCCATTCAAATTAACTCTATTTCATATATTTGCTTAACACTCGTTGATGTTTTAACAGGTTTTGATAAAGTACCAGTCTGCACCCATTATGAATACCAAGGTCAACTAATTGATACTTTACCAGCCTCAGATAGAGTGCTTAGAGAATGTAAACCAGTCTATGCTTATTTAGATGGTTGGACAGAAGATATCTCTAACATCAAAACATATGACGCTCTTCCAGAAAACGTTAGAAAATACGTTGAATTTATCGAAAAAGAAACTGGCACTCCAGTAGTGATGGTTTCTACTGGTCCAGATAAAAATCAAACAATTATTAGGGAAGAAATATTCTAATCGGTATAATGTAATATAACATTAAGAGGAATTATTAAATGTGTGGTATCGTTGGCGCTGTTGGATTTGTTAGCCCAAAAGACTATGTCTTTAATGGATTAAAGATGCTTGATTACCGTGGATATGATTCCGCAGGTGTCGCTTATTTTAATAACGGCATCCAAATCTTTAAAGATGTCGGTAGTGTGGAGCATCTTTTAAGCATTGTTCCTGAAACAATCGATACGAACATTATGATTGGTCACACTAGATGGGCCACTCATGGTGCGCCTACTAAACTTAATACACATCCTCACTTATCTTTCCACGAAAAGATCTGTTTAGTGCATAACGGTGTGATTGAAAACTTCAAAGAATTAAGAGGCTTCTTAACTGGTAAGGGTTATCGTTTCTATGGTGAAACCGATACTGAGATTATCGCTAACTTATTGGAATACTATTACCTTGAAAAAGGTGAAATCATTGAAGCGATTAAAACAATCATGACATTAGTCAAAGGTAGTTATGCTTTCGCTTTCTTTACAAGTGAAGATAAAAATACCTTATATGTCATTAAGAAAGCTTCTCCATTAGTCATTGGTTTAGGTGAAGGCTTTAATCTAATTGCCTCTGATGCTTCCCCAATGATTGAACACACTAATAAGTTTATTGAATTAGATGACTTAGAATTTGGTATCGTGACCAAAGATAAAGTTGCTATCTATAACAAAAAAGGTGAACAAATTAAAAAGGATACCATCTCTAAAGATGTGGAATTAATTTCCCATGACTTAAAAGGCTATCCTCACTATATGATTAAGGAAATCGAAGAGATTCCTCAAACAGTCAGACGTTTGATGGCGAAATACTATCAAGACGATAAATATCAATTTGATCCAAACTTAATCAAAGATTTAGAAGAATCTGACCATATTATCTTTATTGCCTGTGGTACTTCTTATCACGCCGGTTTAGTGGGTGGTCGTTATTTTGAAAAATACGATAAGTCCACATCTAGATTCATCGCTTCTGAATGGGCATTCCATCCAACATATCCTGGTAAAAAACCATTCATTATTATGATTTCTCAATCTGGTGAAACCGCGGACTTAATTCACTGCTTGAAGATTATTAAAGAACATAACTTAAAGAACTTAATCATCACTAATACTGGTGGTTCTACCTTAGATAGAAACGCGATGTACTCATTATTACTCTATAGTGGTATTGAAGTTTCTGTAGCGTCTACGAAAGCCTATGTCGCTCAAGTAACATTACTAGCGATGCTCGCTGCAGCATTAAGTAATGACACAAAACTCATTGATGATTTAACTGATTCTTTAGATGTTATCTATGATATCCAAGATCACTATAAGCCACTTATCATGAAAGTCGCTGATGAGATTAAAGATAAAAAGAATCTCTTCTATTTAGGTAGAAGCTTTGACTATTTCCTTTCTTTAGAAGCTTCTTTAAAACTTAAAGAAATTAGTTATATCCACAGTGAAGCCATCCCTGGTGGTGAACTTAAACATGGTCCAATTGCCTTAATCGAAAAAGGTATCCCAGTTATTGTCTTTATTACTGATCCAGATACTGCAGCTTCTATGAGAGGTAATATTGAAGAAGTGAAATCTAGAGGTGCGAAAGTCTATACTATCGCCACGAAGAGTTTATCTAAACCAGAAGACACAATCATGGTGGAAGATTATGCTTATTACTTATCCAGTGTGGCTGTTTCTTCCATTGCGTTCTATTTAGCTTATTATGTCGCTTTAGCGAAGGGCTTAAATGTTGATAAGCCAAGAAACCTCGCTAAGAGTGTGACTGTTGAATAAGGAGGATTAAGTCATGATTAACTTAGAAAAGTATAATGACCAACCAGAATTTAAAGCGGCTCTTAAAGAAATGTTTTCATCATTAGATGAATCAGTTTTAAATAATCCAAGATACGCTTCTATTCTAGATAAAATTGTCGAACCAGATAGAATCCTCACTTTTGATATTAAGTGGAAAGATGACCAAGGTAATGTTCGTATGAACAAAGGCTATCGTGTGCAATATAATAACGTTAATGGTGTTTATAAAGGTGGTCTGAGATTCCATCCAACAGTCAATGTTTCAATTTTAAAATTATTAGGCTTTGAACAAATCTTTAAAAATTACTTAACCACTTTACCAATGGGTGGCGCGAAAGGTGGTAGTGACTTTGATCCAAAAGGTAAAAGCGATGCTGAAGTCATTAGATTCTGTGAAGCCTTTATGAAAGAACTCTATCCATATATTGGTGTTGATAAAGATGTCCCTGCGGGTGATATCGGTGTGGGCGCTAGAGAAATTAGGGCAATGTATGAAGCCTATAAGAAATATTCTGGTAAGTCAGATTGCTCTTTAACTGGTAAACCATTAGATTTAGGTGGTTCGCTTTGTAGAACAGAAGCCACAGGCTTTGGTGTGACATATTTTGCCTTAGAAGCTTTAAAGGCTTATAAAAACACTGACTTAAAAGGCAAAAAGGTTATCGTCTCCGGTAGTGGTAATGTTGCTCTATATTGCTTAAAGAAAGTTACCGAATTAGGTGGTAAGGTTATCGCGATGAACGATAGTAGTAACGCTATTTACGTGCCAAATGGTATCGATTTTGAAGTCTTAAGAGCGTTAAAAGAAGATAGACGTGGAAGAATTAAAGAATATAAAGACTTAGTTAAAGATGAAGTCGTAGTGATGAATTCTAAAGATATCTGGGGTATCAAATGTGATGTCGCTTTCCCATGTGCGACACAATTTGAACTTGATGAAAACGATGCAGATAAATTAATCGCTAATGGATGTATCGGTGTCTTTGAAGGTGCGAATATGCCATGTACATTAGAAGCAGCGATGAAATTCATTAATCACAAAGTCATCTATTCACCAGGTAAAGCTAGTAACGCTGGTGGTGTCGCGGTATCAGGATTAGAAATCGAACAAAACAAAAAAGGTGAAAAGTGGTCCTTTGAAGAAGTTGATAACAAATTAAAAGGCATCATGGCCACAATCTTTAGAAACTGCTATAACACTGCGAAAGACTTAAACGATGAATATAACCTTATCAAAGGTGCGAACAATTACGCATTCATCGGCATTGCTGAAAAGATGCTTAAAAGATAATTACCTAGTAATTAAATCTTAAATTGAGATGTGAAAGACATCTCTTTTTATTTGGCTTATAATTGAAATGTGGCTAAATATAGTATATAATTAAGTCACAAAGGAGGCAAAACCATGCAAATAGTACCAATTCGCGACTTAAAAGACACAGTCAAGATTGAAAATCTTTGCGCTGAAGAAAAAGGTCCGGTTTTTATTACCAAGAATGGCTATGGAAAGCTAGTGGTCATGGAAATCGAGTATTTTGAAAAACTCTTGAACCAAGCCTTCGAAGCTAAGATTGTTAACGACGGTCTATCTGATTTACAGGCCAACAAAGTCAGAGACGGCCAACAGGCATTAAACGATTTAAAGAAGAAATATGGTCTCTAATCGTTGATAGTTATCTGATTTACTACATCTATAATAGCGACGACAAAATGGTATACATCTTAAGAATCGTCTTTGCGCAAAGAAACCAAAACGAGATAATAAACGCCATTGATTGAACCAAAAAACAATAAGAAGAGTAATAAGGGTCATAAACGTGGCCCTTTTTATATTTCATTTAAGTTTCATACGTAAACAAACAATTACGTAAACGAGATTTCAAATATTTGTCTCGAGTTATATTGCCAATATTTATAACTTTGTTATAAAGTCATTCTGTAAACTTTTAAGTAAACAAAACTTTACACCTTTTTGTTGTAATTTACATACTTAATCTTTAATCTATAAGTACACAAAAGGGAGCATACATATGACAATTGGTGAGAAAATCGTTCACCTTCGTATCGTGAACAATGTTTCGCAAGAAGAACTTGCTAAAATTTTAAAGACCTCAAGACAATCCTTATCCAAGTGGGAGAACAATGACACATTGCCTCCATTAGGTACGATTAAGGAATTATGCCAAATCTTTAAAGTGTCCGCCGATGAATTAATTGACGACACTATCGTCATCCATCGTGGCAAGAAAGTCGCTCTTCCTAGCGACAATATCAAAACCAAATATTTTGGTACTGATGGCTTTAGAGGAGAGGCTAATGAATTATTAAATTCAGATAAAGCTTATAAAATTGGTAGATTCTTAGGTTGGTTCTACGCTAATCCTAAGTACAATATGCAAAAACCAGGCTATAGACCAAAGATCGTTATTGGTAAAGATACTAGAAGATCTTCTTATATGCTTGAATACGCAGTGGCTGCTGGTGCAGCGGCTAGTGGTGCGGATGTGGAATTACTTCACGTTACAACAACTCCATCAGTCTCCTACATCGTTAGACAAGACTGCTTTGACTGTGGTGTCATGATCACTGCTTCGCATAACCCATTCTATGATAATGGTATTAAAGTCATTAACTCTAATGGTGAAAAACTGGAAGATGGTGTCGCCTATTTAGCGGAAGCTTATTTAGATGGCGATTTCAAAACATTAGGTTTGGAAGATGATGAAAACGATTTGCCATTCGCAAAACGTGGTGATATTGGCACAATTAATGACTATTCTTCAGGTAGAAATAGATACATTGGTTACTTAATCTCTTTAGCCAAACATTCCATGAAGAAACTTAAAATTGGTTTAGATACCGCGAATGGCGCTTCTTGGATGATTGCTAAGAGTGTTTTCGAAGCATTAGGCGCCCAAGTTTATATTATTAACAACCATCCAGATGGTTTAAATATCAATGTTGATGCTGGTAGCACGCACATTGAAAAGTTCTGCAAGTTTGTCAAAGACAATGACTTAGATGTTGGCTTTGCTTTTGATGGTGACGCTGATAGATGTATCGCTGTTGATGAAAATGGTAAAGAAGTTGATGGCGATAAGATTATGTACTTATTAGCCTGCAAACTTAAGAGTGAAGAATCTTTAGATAAGAATACAGTTGTAGCCACAATTATGTCCAACAGTGGTCTTGAAAAAGCCCTCAAAGGCATTGGCTGTAGTTTAGTAAGGACTAAAGTCGGTGATAGATTCGTCTTTGAAAAGATGATGAATGACGGTTATGTCTTGGGTGGTGAACAATCAGGTCATATCATTATTAGAAAATATGCCACCACAGGTGATGGTGTTTTAACCGCAATCATGGTGACAGAAGAATTATTAGAAAGAAAAGAAACGTTATCTAAGCTAGTGGCCCCAGTGAAATTATTACCACAAAAGACCAAGAACGTCAGAGTTACTGATAAGAACGCTGCTGTTGAAGATGAAGCTGTTAAAGCTAAGTTCGACGAAGTGAATAAAGAAATCGGTGATAACGGTAGAGCCTTATTAAGACAATCCGGTACTGAACCAGTCATTCGTATTATGGTGGAATATCCAACATTACAAGGCTGTGATGAATATATCGAAAAGATCTATAACGTTGTTAAGAAAAGAGGCTTTGTCATCGATGAATAAGAAAGCTGTTTTGACTAGAGATTTATTCAATATCGAAGAACCATCATTTATGAAAGGGTTCTTTGATAAATATGAATATCCATGGGAAATGCTCCCACATATTAAAGAATTAATCGCGGAATTACTTGAAGAAGGTATTCCAGGATATACCGTCTTAAAAGAAGGTGTCCTAGTGGGTGAGAATGTGAAAATCGCTGAAACAGCGACCATCATTCCTCCAGCGATTATCGGTAGCAATACTGAAATTAGACCAGGCGCCTATATTAGAGGCAATCTCATCTGTGGTGATAACTGTGTTTTAGGTAATTCTTGTGAATTCAAAAACGCGATTATCTTATATCACGTCCAAGTTCCACATTATTCCTATGTTGGTGATTCCATTTTAGGTAACTACGCTCATATGGGTGCGGGTAGCATCTGCTCTAACTTAAAGAGTGATGGTAAGAATATCGTCATCCACGGCGAAAAAGACTATGAAACTGGATTAAGAAAAATAGGTGCTATCTTAGGCGACTATGCGGATATTGGTTGTCAATCCGTTTTAAATCCAGGTACAGTCATTGGTCAACATTCTCAAGTCTATCCATTAAGTATGGTGAGAGGTGTTGTTCCAGAAAATAGCATTTATAAAGCAAAAGATAATATTGTTGTCAAAGAAAAGAGGTAGTCGAAAATTATGAAAGTTGTCGTTGGCAGTAATGAAGAAATCAGCAAGCTTATCGCTGAAGAATTTATCAAGCAAGTGCAAGCTAAACCAAACAGTGTTTTAGGCTTAGCGACAGGTACATCCCCAATTGAAGTATATGCGAATATGATTAAGGCCTGTAAAGAAGGCCGTGTTTTCTTTAAGGATGTTGCGACATTCAACCTTGATGAATACATCGGTTTAGAAGGCACACATGATCAATCATATCGTTACTTCATGAATAAATACTTATTCGATGGTTTAGATATCGATAAAGCGCGTACACACGTTCTAAAAGGCGTTGGTGATTATTTAGCTTACGCCAATCAATATGACGCGGAAATCGCCTCTTTCGGTGGCATTGATCTCCAAATCTTAGGTATTGGTAGTGATGGTCACATCGCATTTAATGAACCAGGCACCCCATTTGATTCTTTAACCCATGTCGCAGAACTCACAGAACAAACCATCAAAGATAACTCAAGATTATTCAATGATATTTCTGAAGTTCCAACCAAAGCGGTCACGATGGGTTTAAAGAGCATTATGAACGCTAGAAAGATTGTTTTAATCGCTACTGGTAAAAACAAAGCGCAAGCAATCTACAACTTATTAAAAGGTCCAATGACCGAAGAAGTTCCATGTTCCATTCTTCAAAAACACCCAGATTGCACAATCTATGTTGATGAAGATGCTTATAGCTTAGTTAAATAACTTATTTGTTTTTTGAACAAAGGCCCTTGTATTTTAATACTAGGGCTTTTTAAGTAAATAGAGATTAATTCAAACTTTTTCTTTAATGCTGCTATTAAAATTGTTTATCCTAAATAGGAATGAGGTAAAAATATGAAAAGATTTTTGTTCGTTACTATTCTTACTATGTTAATCCTCCCACTTGAGGCTTGCGACAAAGAAGAACCCATACCTCCTACTGATGATTCGCATATTACATTTACAGCAAACGATAAAAATAACGCAATTGACAAATATACTCTCGAGTTAAAAGATACCTTTGACAATCTACATTATACCGCTACCAAGGTTTTGGAAATTGATGGTAATAAGGAAACAACCACATATATTCGCAAAGGTTTAAATTATCAGGTTACAAGCGATAAAGAAACAAAATATGCTTATACTCCAGATTTTCATTACTCATTTTGGGCAATAAAAGATAATTCTAAAGGCACAGGAATCTATGGAAAATCAATTAAAAAATATGATGAAATAAGTAACTTATATAAAACAAACTTTGACATTTATCAAAATTTTGAAAACGATGAAACAACCTATTTGCTATCTTATACGAAAGACACAGATTTTGATGCTGAGCCTATTACGAGCAACGCAAAAATGTATTTTGAGATAAAAGAAAATGACAATAACAAATTAAAAATTGAGTGTATATTCGATAATGATTTGCTGAAATTATTCAAATACGAATACACTCATCTAGACGCTTCTAACAAAGAAGTTGCAAATGAAAAATGCTCTATAGAAGTTGAATATCACGCAAACACAAACTTTGAGCTAGAACTTCCAGATTTTGCCAATTGGGAGGAAATTGAAGAGTAATTTTAGCTTCTTCTTGAAAAACGCATAGTGACATAAAAATACTTTTGTCGCACCCAATTGCTTTGTTTTATTCGCGCGTAACAAAATTTAATAACGACATTTTCCTCGATGGTGATTGATTTTTTTGTGGAAAACGTGTTTAAGTTTGCTACAATATCAATTAATGAAGCAGAAAACTAAAAAAAGATTGATAGTAGCGTGTGTTTTTACTACATGTTTCTTATTAAGTGGGTGCTTTTCAAAAGGACCCGCTCCAATTTATAGGTCAGGCTATTTCACTTATATTCATTTATGTGACAACAGTAATCGCCAAAATAGTAAAGATAAATCAATTGTCATTGTGGGATTTACTCAGTCCGGACATGAGCAAGAAACACTAGACATTCCTTGCACTATCGATGGGCAACCAGTCAAAAGAATTGGTTTGTTTGACGAGGGATACCCTGGTGGAGATAAAAGCAGACACATTTATTGCGGCAATAAACTCAAGAAATTATATATTCCTCATACAGTAGTAGATATTCAATATTTTCATGGCGATAATGTGTCGCTAATGATTTGCGAAGAAAGTATTCGCGTGGTTTCTTTATGGGGTTCGACATGCAAAAACAAATATATATCAAGAGAACTGTACGAGAAAGTAAAGGATCATAAAGACGATTGTTTTCCTGCAAATGTCGACTTCCAATTAAATTATCAAATGGATAATGAAGAAACCCAATATCGTGTTGACTATGTTCAACAAGATGAAACAATTTCAATGCCACCAAAACCAGAAAGAGATGGCTATTCCTTCGTTGGTTGGTATACAGATGCCGAATGTAATAACATTTGGAACTTTAATAGTGTTCCTTTGATAGAAGAAGGAGGCACTCTTGTTTTATATGCTGGTTGGGAAACATTATAAAAACAATAATCAAAGTTAATATTACAAAGGGAATATTCCCTTTGTTTTTTGTATATTAAACAAAAATGAATTTTATTATAATTAATTGAACAGATCTGTTCTTTTTATACGTCTTATAGGTGAGAGGCAAAAAAGTGGAAATATCAAAAAGGCTATTCGATAAATTTCTCAAAGGCGAAGATAGTGCGGTTGAAAAAGTGTATTTGCAGTACAAGAACCTCATGTACTTTATCATCGCTTCATATATATCTTCGAGATATGACACTGAAGATGTTCTTTCTGAATCATTCATCAAAGTGGTTGAGCATCGTCACGAAGTGAAAAACCCTAATAGTTTTAAATCGTATGTTGCCTCAATTGCAAAGAATCAGGCCTTAGATTTCCTCAGGAAGCAAAGAGAGATTCCCTCCAGTGACATCATTGATGAAATATATGGAGAAGAAGATAAGACCAATGAATTGCTTTCCACATTTGAACCTCTTTTGACCAACAAAGAAACAATCGTTACTTATTTAAAGATCGGCTTTTCTTATACTTGGAATGAAATTGTTGCTGAAACAGGCATTTCTGAGAGTACTGCGAGAAGATTATATGAAAGCGCGAAAGGAAAGCTGAGAAAGGAGTTAAGATGAACTTTGAAAGACGAATGAAAAAACACATTGATTCAACATTAGAAAGTTATACTCCAAACCCATACCCAAGGAAGCGTCATTTACCTTTATGGGCTAAGATTACAATTCCAATTGCCGCGGTTGCAACAGCAGTTGCGGTTGCTGTACCAATTATTAATAGCACCAGTGGTATCGGTGGCTTTATCAATCGCTTAAGAGGCACATATGTAGATATGAATAATGTCGCAGCGTTTTGCATCTGGTCCGCTCCTGATAAAGAAAATGCTCGTCCAAAATTAAAGAGTTTTGCAAAAATTAAAGACAACTTTAAGCTAAATTCCGCTTATGAAGATGATGAGTCATCATCTCCAAGCATCAATAGTGACTCTTGGACTGAAGAGCAAAAAGAGCAATATGAATGGGAATTAGACTATGACTGGGATCCAGAAAACGCAAGTGTCCTTATTTCCATGAATGATGATGGTTCAGTTAAAGAAGTTGTTTATGAACGCACCAATGGTCGTGGACAAGTTAGACAAGACACTTTAGCGAATGCTGCTGCGGTCTTCACTTCTAAAAACTTCACATATGTCATGTATGTTGATGATGCAGAATGGGAATTCTGGAAAGATGTTAATTATGCTCAAGAAATAGTGTGCCCTAATGGATTCCATTGCCATCATGCGGAAATGCAAACAATTGTCATTCATAATGAAACAGGCAAAGTCTTTGCTTTAAAGGATTTGATGAAGCAAGTCGACCAATATTCACACGGCAAAAACTACACAATGCAAGTGGTGCCAACAAAAGATGATTTCGCCTTAGTGCATCCGATGTATGGCAATTTAATTCCTCAATGTTACGATGTTGTTTTCGATGAAGAAGAAGGATTGAATTATAAATACATTATCCCTGAAGAAGCAGGAATAATTGATTCGTTTAACTGGCATCACACAATCGCTGACGTTAAACGCGATAAATACGGTCAAATCTTTGTTCTTGTTAACGAAGGTGTGGGCCCTGAATATCGAGGCCAAAAAAAGATTGTTAATTACACTAATCACGTCACACATGGCAACACATTAGTTTTCTTCCAAGAAAACGAAATACTCTGTGGTACAGATGAAAGAATGTATACATTTGATGATGGCATACTCAAGGTATTCGGTGAAAACTTTGAACTCACACCAATCGAAAAGGATTTAAACGTTTCCTTTGAAGGAATTAATGGCGCTATGATAGATGGAAATCACATCGAAAACGATACTGGCATCGTCTATCATTTAGAAGACAATTATCTCTATTCAATCTTTGGTGATGTTTATCAAGTAGATAATGATGGCCGATATACACATCTAGATAAATTAACAAACGTTTCATTCCCTAAATACACAGATGAAGGGTTCTTACTCAATGGTGCGATTGTGGCGTTCGTTGAAGCGAAAAATGGTTTGAGTTATTATTCGACAGAAGGAAAGGTCGTCCAACTATATTTTGGTTTAGAAGATGGTGAACCAAGCGTAAAATCTAGAACGATTATGGAAAACGCTGACACATATATGGTTATGCATCAACGTATGACAATGAGTCTTGGCTACAAAGAATTCTTATTAACCATAGAAAACGGTGAAGCCCAAGCGGAATATGTAGTAGATAGAAGTGGCGGCAGAGCTTCGCTAGTGAAACCTATTACTGAACCATTAAGACTTTAAATTTTAATAATCCTATGACACCCGGTGCATTTCAAACCACCAGGCACAATAGAGAGTATGCCCCCGCAGTCGGGGCATATTTTCTTTTCTATCGCAGTTCGTAGTTCTTTTCGATAACCTCTTCTCTCTTTAATAGTTTTTTGGATGTTTGCTAAATGCATCTCATCATTCACATCCGCTTCAGAGTAGAGAAGAGTGTTATAAAGACTTTCAATAGTCAATTCATTTAAAGGATTATCAATGGTAATCAGATTAATTCTTTTTAAGATATCCTCAGGACCACAGACGTTGAATAAGTCTAACCCATCCCCGTTATTTTTTACTAAAACGATAAAGCAGTAGATGGGATAATCTCTTCCAATAATGCGTTTAATCATTCTGATATGAGATTGATTTTGTTTTAAAGGATTATGGAATGTTTCTGTCTTCATTCTGCCTTTAAATGGGAATGTCTTTTTCCAATATGAATCATCTTCATTACCGACAATATTTCCAAAGTAGTTCTTTGTTTCGATAACAAAAATACCATTACTACGGATGAGTATATGGTCAATTTGATGTGAGACTTGATTATCTCCTAGTAGAACTAGATTATTAATTAAACGATGGAATGATTTATCAGCATCTAAAATAGAGGCGACCAGACGTTCGCCTTCTTCGCCTCTTTTTAGTTTTCTTTTACTATTGCTCGCCATCCAAGATTGGTTTTAAGTATTTCATGGTGTTTTCACTTAACAAATCGTTAAGTAAGAAACCAAATGTATCGATTGCTTCCATTTCATCGTTTAATCCAACAGCGGTGTAATGAAGCTCTAAATAATCGCGATCGTTGATATTAGTGATGTACGCTCTAAACCATGGATTGTTTTCATTAAAAGCGTTGATTAAATATAAGTTATCATATGTTCTTTCAATGACATCGAATGTTAAGAATAAGTGAATCGTACCACTGGAAAATGCTACGAATCTGCAATATACAGAATTAAGGAAATATTCCTTCGCAGTAATTTGGCTATGGAGTGTTAATGTCTTCGCGGTTTCTTCTTGGACTTGTAAGCCAATCTTCTCACCCATTTTCAATAGTTTTTCTTTTAAGTTTGAAAGATTCATATGATGTTTCCTCTCTTATAACCCAAACATTATAACACATTTAACTTTGATTAAATGTCACACTTGTGTAAAATAGGGTGGTATGAAATTAAGCATTGTCGTTCCTTGCTATAACGAAAGCAAGGATATCGCTAAAAACGCGAAAATTATCAAAGATAAATTAGAAGAATTAAAACAAGATTATGAATTAATCTTGGTTAATGATGGTAGTAAAGATAACACTAAAGAAGTCATTGAATCTATCGAAGGTGTGAAAGCTTTATCGTACGACGCTAATCGTGGTAAAGGCGGAGCGGTCAAATATGGCATTGAAAACGCTACCGGAGATTATGTTTTATTCATGGATGCAGATTTAAGTACTGATTTAGAAGCCATTAAGCGCACCATGGAATTAGCGCCTTCTTATGACATGATTATTGGTAGTAGACACGCTAAAGATAGTGTTATTAAAAAGAAACAACCAGCCTTAAGAGTATTTATTGGTTGGTGTTGTCGTAAATTAGTGAACATGAAGTTCCATTTCAACTATAAAGATACACAATGTGGCTTTAAAGCGATGAGGACCGATATCGCTAAAAAGATCGTGAAAAAACAAGTGGTTACCAACTTCGCTTTTGATGTTGAATATCTCTATATCGCAAAATTGAATAACTTATCCGTTTATGAAATGGGTGTGATTTGGTCTGATGACCGTGGTAGCACTGTTTCGCCATTAAAATCATCCATTAAATTCTTTAAGGATTTGTCATTTATTAAAAAGCATAAAAAGACTTATTCATTTGATGAGGCTAAATAGCTAAATCAATTAAAGTTTCGTCTTTAAGCAAATTATCTAAATCACTAACATCACTTAACGTGATGTTTTTTGTTTTTTGATAATAGTTATTAATCACTTTGTCAGTTATGGTTCTCGCATGTTTATAGGCTTTATCATCTAATCCCTCTAAGGATTCTTCGATTAAAGTAATCATGCATCTTCTTAATAAAGCGATAAGAGAAGTATCTAACCAACAATCAATATCTTTATTGATGCGTTTTAATTGAATAAATAAATCTAAGCCATCATCTGGGTTATGCCATAAATCAGCGAAGATGTAATCATATTTCTTGTTATTAGCGTGATATCTAATCGCATCATCGGGGATGATTGTAATCTTCTCTTTATGAGGGAATGATGGGAATAAGAGTCTATTAAATAAACTAATAATGTTTCGATCTTTTTCAATGATGGTAATGTGCTTAACATTATCTTTATTTGCCATCATGAATGGGACATAGCCCATTCCTAAACCGAGCACTAAAACGTTACCATGTGCTTTTTCTATAAATGGTTTCATGGTCTCAATCTCATTAGGATTAAGTGACATCCAAATGTTATTGCCTTGGCATAACGCTAAATAGGAGAATTTTTCTTTGAAGAAACCAATATTACTAAATTCTTGATACTTATCATTCACCATTATTTCATCGTATGGGAATACTTGGTATGGTTCATAACTAATCTTTTTAAGTGTGTAGCCGTTGTAACTGCCAGTAGAGGACACACTCTTTGCGTACATGTCGTTTTCGTAAACTTTAGAATCTAAACACTTAATGCGGTTATAGCAAAATTCTTTTAAGATCTCAGAAGTTTCCTTATCATCTTTGTCTAAATTAAAGGCTTCAAACATCATATCAAGCATTGCGTCTTGTGGTGCTTTGCCTGCGTTTTCATATTGCTTAATTCTATTAGTGTCAAAAAAGTCAGTGTAGTTACATGCTTCACTTAATAAATCCGCAGCCCAAGTATTAATTTGGTTGGTGTGGATGATATCGTCTATATAGTCTCTTAATAAAAGATTTTCTTTAATTTTCATGCTTTTATGATATCACTTCGCTAATAATTTTTGATGAAATATTCATCATAGAACGTATAATATCTATATCTAATAAAGGAATCCTGTTTATGAAGAAGTTTTTTAAGGGTTTATTACTCACCCTTGTAGTGCTTATTATCTTACCAATCGCTCTATTGTTCATCTTTGTCTTCGACACCGGCAAAATGGCGGTCACATACGATGATAATTTTACTCAGGAAGCAATGTCTAAAAAACTTGTTGTTGATTCCTTAGACAACACTGTTACTGATAAGAAAGTCGAATTCAGCATCTCTGAACAAGATATTAATAACTATATCCACGCAGCGATTAAAGATAACACTTTGCTGAACAAGTATTTAACTCAACTTGCTATCGATATCAAAGAAGATTCCTATGTTTTAAATGTTTCTGGTAAAGCTTGGTTCTTTGAAACAAGAGCAAAACTTACCACGACATTATCAAAAGAAACAGTCGTCTCTGCGGATGGTGAAAAAGAAGCCTTTGTTTTAACTGTTAAGAAGATGACTTTAGGCCGTTTAACAAAGCTAAAAGAAGTTATTTCATTCTTTTTATCTAGATTCATTAATAATGAAACAATTGATGCTTTGACCAATTCAATTCACTTACATTCTGATTTAAAGAACTCGAAGTTATTTATCTATACTTCAGATTTAAGAGAAATGATTAATAAAGGTATCAGTGGTGGCTCAGGCACTTCTGATTTCTATTTCTCCTTCATTAATGACTTCTTAGATTTAAATCTCATCAACATTGATTTCTATGGTGGAGAATCCTTGAATATTGATGTCAATTTAGAGAGATTAACCGGTAATGATTATGATGCTTCTTTAGGCGAAAATGTCTATTACCCAATGAACTATGATGCAACCACAACAAAGTTACTCATTAATGGTGAGGAAAAGAAACTTTCTTTAGATGTTATTAGAGAAGCACTAGTGTACTTAATGAATCAACCAAACCCAACCGTTAATATGTCCAATATTAATCTTGTGAGTGCTTTCTTATTTAATGGCTATAACGGCACTAACGTAGTCAATGGTGTTGATCTTTCCCCAATTGGAATTACTGTTCCTGAAACATATAGAGGCTTCAATTTAGTAACTTCAGAAGATATTGATACCATCCTCGCTAACGCGATTAGTACATTTGATGGTTACTCTATGTCACTTAATAGTTTTGATATCGCTAAATTAAAGGAAAGCGAAATCAATCTCTTTATGAAAGCACAGAGTGCTTTAGGCCATAAATTCTTCTTACAACGTGAAGTATCTGATGGTCAAAATAAGATTAATTACATTGCTTTAGACAATGCCTATATGAATCTTTATGGTGACGCTGCTATTATCAGTGTCGGTCTTAATATTAATGGTTTAGAAACATGGACCACCTTAAAAATGGATGCTGATCTCGCTAATACAGATACTCACAAACTTGTTTATAAACCAGGTAATCTATACTTTGGTAAAGCTAGTGAAAATCTAACAGTAAGTGAAGAATCTAGAAAAGTTATCTATGAAACACTTGCGGAAGCTGTCGATCAATCTTCCTTTAGATTTGATAGAGATGGCACAATGACAATCTCGTTTGATTCATTATTAACTAACGCGATTAATGGCATTGATACATCTAATCCAATCATGTCGCAATATAAAACATTCCTTCAAAATAACGCTGATATCAGTGTGACGATTGAAGGTGATGCAGTGACCGATAACTCAAGCGTGAAGATTCAAGCGGTTCGCCGCTAAATATTCTTAAATATATCGTGAATACAGTCTGTGATTTCGTCGCAGACTTTTTCATATCTACCAGTGTACCAAGGATCTTCTATTTCATAGATTCTTGGGGTGAATTTATTAATGCGATAAATAATGCCTTTATGGTCATCTAATTGTCTTAAAAGTGAATAATAGTTTTCATCGTCCATGCAAAAGATATAGTCCGCTTCTTCGTAGTCTGATTGTCTAATTCTTTGAGCGGCATGAGGGTATAAAGTAACTCCTCTTCTATAGAGCTCTCTTTTCATTGGAGGATAGACATCATTACCGATTTCTTCAGAGGATGTTGCCCTGATAGAAATATTGAATTCCCTATCACGTCCTTGTTCTTTTAAGTATTGTTTGGCAATAAAAGCCGCAGCGGGGCTACGGCAAATTGAACCATGACAAACAAAGATGATGTTCTTCATTATTCTAACTCAACAGCCCCCGTATAGAGCTGATAGTAGGCTCCTTTTTCAGCAATTAAGGATTCATGATTACCTCTTTCGATAATCTCACCTTTATCTAAAACAAGAATGTAGTCAGCGTTTTGAATAGTGGATAATCTATGAGCGATAACAAATGTTGTTCTGCCTTTCATTAATTGATCCATACCTTGTTGGACAAGTCTTTCGGTTCTGGTATCGATAGAAGATGTCGCTTCATCAAGAATCATAACAGGGGCATCAGCGATAGCCGCTCTGGCGATAGAGATTAATTGTCTTTGACCTTGTGAGAGGTTTGCGCCATCACCAGAAAGAACAGTATTGAAGCCTTGTGGTAATCTCATGATGAAATCATAAGCATTAGCGATCTTTGCTGCTTCATAGACTTCTTCATCAGTCGCATCTAATCGGCCATATCTAATATTTTCCATGACTGTACCTGTGAACAAGTTCACATCTTGTAAAATCACGCCTAAAGAGTGACGTAAGTCGTCTTTCTTAATCTTATTGATATTTATGCCATCGTAGCGGATTTTGCCATCCGCGATGTCATAGAAACGGTTAATCAAATTGGTGATGGTGGTCTTACCCGCACCAGTAGCGCCCACTAACGCGATTTGTTGACCTGGGTGAGCGTACACAGAGACATTCTTAAGAACAGTCTTCTTACCATCGTAAGAGAAGTCAATATCGTCAATAACGATATCACCTTTAAGTTCAGTATATGTTAATGTGCCATCAGCTTTATGTGGATGTTTCCAAGCGTAATATCTTGTCTTTTCGGATGTTTCAACGAATGAGCCATCTTCGTTATATTTGATATTTACTAAAGTAACATAGCCTTCATCTGTTTCAACTTTTTCATCAATCATGTCAAAGCATCTTGATGCACCAGCGGTACCCATAACCACGAATGTCACTTGCTGTGAGAAGTTAGAAATGTTTTGTGTGAACATTCTAGATAACATTAAGAATGGGACGAGTAAGTTAGAGTAGAAGTCATCCGCTTCGATTTTATCGAAACCACCGATGAGTTTGAGGTTGAATGTTTCAACGTGATAAATCTTTGGTAAGAGATATAAGACACAACCTAAGATAACGATTAAGGCATACATAAAGTTACCAATGTTGCCATTGATTGGCATCATGATATTGCCATGTATATTCGCGGTACTCGCGTTTTGATATAATTCGTCATTCACGACATCAAAGTCTTTTAAACTGTCTTCTTCGTGAGTGAAAACTTTAATAACTTTTAAGCCAGTAATACTTTCTTCGATATTACCTTCGACTTTACCCAAACTTCTTTGTTGAGCAACGAAGTATTTTGATGCACGTCCCCCGATGATTTTGGTGTTAAAGACCATCGCAACGGTACCTAAGATAACAATTAATGTCATCCAAATTGAGAACATCAACATGATGGCTAAAGCGCTTATCGCGGTAATACCTGTGGCGAAGATATTTGGAATAGATTGAGAGATTAATTGTCTGATGGTGTCGATATCGTTAGTGTATAACGACATAATCGCACCATTTTGGTGTGTATCAAAGTATTTGATAGGAAGCTTTTGCATATGAGAGAACATCTCGATACGGAAAAGGTTTAAATACTTCTGAGTAACAATAGCCATGGTTCTATTCCATGTCCATGAACAAATCACACCTAATCCATAAATACAGATTAAGGCAATTAATAAACCTGTTAAGTTAGCTTTAAGTGGGAATGTACCAAATAAGGCAACATCAAAGACATCGGTAAAGAGATTAACACTACCGATTGGATTATTCGCTGGGATAGCTTTGGTTAATAAGTCAGTAATTAAGCTAGCGAAAATACTACCACATAAGTTAACAGCGATTGAGAGGACGAGAGTAACTAAAGAAAGGATAAGTTCTAACTTAAAATTCTTCCATAAAGATTTGAATAATCTTTTAATGGTGCCTTTTTTTGGTTTAGCGTATTGCTTGATTGGTGGCATATTATTCTCCTCCTTTCTGTGTTTGTGATTGATAAACTTCACGATAAATATCATTATTTTGCAATAACTCTTTATGTGTACCGATACCATTGATTTCACCGTTATCTAAAACAATGATTTGATCAGCTTCTTCGATGGAATTAATTCTTTGAGCGATGACAATTTTTGTCATATTTGGTAAATCATTCTTTAAAGCCGTTCTAATTAATCTATCGGTCTTTGTATCAACTGCAGAAGTGGAGTCATCTAAGATTAAAATCTTTGGAGACTTTAATAAGGCTCTAGCGATACATAATCTTTGTTTTTGACCACCAGAGAAGTTAGCGCCACCTTGCTCAACGACTTTATCAAGTCTTTCTTTAGTGGCTTCAATGGTTTCAGAGATTTGGGCCACTCTTAAAGCGGCAATCATTTCTTCTTCACTAGCGTCTTTTTTGCCCCAACGCATGTTAGAGGCAACTGTACCAGAGAATAAGAAGTTCTTTTGTAAGACAACTGAAACAGAATCTCTTAATGTTTTGAGATCGTATTCCTTAACATCTTTACCACCCACTAAAACTTGACCTTCAGTGGTGTCATATAATCTGGAAATTAAATTAACTAATGTGGATTTACCAGAACCGGTGGAACCGATAATACCAACGAATTGGCCAGACTTAATATTGATATTTAAGTTACTAACTGCATAACGTTCCGCTTCTTTTTTATATTTAAAGGAAACATTGTTAAAGACAACAGAACCATCTTCAACAGTCATCACTGGTTCTTCAGGATTCTTAATTGTGGGTTCTTCATCAAGCACCTCGCTGATACGTCTAATGGATTCAAAGGACATAACTAACATGGTGACAATCATGGAAATCATCATGATGGACATTAAGATTTGGATGCCATAAGTGAGCAACGCTGACATTTGAGGAATGGATAAATCGCCCCATGTATAACCATAGATAATTTTGCCATCTGCAGTTCTTTCACCTGTATCAAACGCGGAAGCGGTATTGAAGATTAGAATACCGGAAAGGAACATTGTTAATAGGTAAACAACATGAATAGATGTATTCATTAATGGAGTCATTAAAGCAACAATCTTTTCCGCTTTAATAAAGTCCCTAGATAAGTTATTAGAGGCAGTGGAGAACTTGTTATCTTCATACTTTTCACGCACGAAAGATTTAACCACTCTCATACCTGCGACATTTTCTTGGACAGATTCATTTAAAGCGTCGTAACGCTTGAAGACTCTTCTGAAGATGCCCATTGCTAATCTTGCAAGAACAATAAAGATAATACCGATAACTGGAATAGCAACAACGAAGATCCACGCCATATTGCCACCGACAACGAACGCCATAATTGCGGAGAATATAAGCATTAATGGGGCTCTAACAACAATTCTAATCGCCATGGCGAATGAGTTTTGTGTGTTAGTGACATCTGTAGTCATTCTAGTCACTAAGCTAGAAGCATGGAAATGGTCGATATTTTCAAAAGAGAATGATTCAACTTTTGCGTATAAATCTTTTCTTAAATTTTTCGCAAAACCACATGCAGCATAGGAAGCAAACCTACCACCTAAAATACCACATGTAATAGAAACGATAGTCATTGCAAAGATTAAAATGAAATAAGGCACTAATTCTTCAATGCCATTAACAATTTCAATCTTTCCGACAAATTCGGACATGATATATGGTAAGAAGCATTCAACAGCGGCTTCACCAATCATGAATAAAGGAGTGATGATGGCGAATATTTTATATTCCCTGACGCTTTTCAAGACTCTGAGTATTGATTTAAACATCTTTTCTCCCTCCTTTTCATGTATATGCTCAAAAAATTGTAAAGTTCGATAACGAACTTGTCAATCAAAATGCACACATGCATGCAAAAGTTGTATAATTAAGGGGCTATGAAAACTAATTATGATTATCTAATTGTTGGTGCTGGTTTATATGGCACCGTTGCCGCTCACGAATTAAATAAACGCGGCTATAAAGTACTCGTCGTGGAAAAAAGAAACAACATCGCGGGTAATATCTATACCGAAGAAATTGAAGGCATCCAAGTTCATAAGTATGGTCCACATATCTTCCATACTTCCAAGAAAGAAATCTGGGACTATGTTAATCAATTTGCAAAGTTCAATGACTTCATCAATATGCCTTTAGCGTTCTATAAAGGCAAATACTACAACATGCCTTTCAACATGAACACTTTCCATCAAATTTTTGGTGTGAATACCGCAGAAGAAGCGAAGGCGTGTATCGAAAAAGAGATTAAAGAAGCCAATATTAAGGAACCAAAAAACCTCGAAGAAAAAGCTATCTCTATGGTGGGCACAACCATCTATGAAATGCTCATTAAAGGCTATACCCAAAAACAATGGGGCAGACCATGCAACGAACTCCCACCTTTCATCATCACTCGTTTACCAGTGAGATATGAATACAATAACAATTACTTCAATGATATCTATCAAGGTATCCCAATCGGTGGTTATACCAAATGGATTGAAAATATGCTCAAAGGCATTGAAGTGAGATTAGGTGTTGATTACTTAGAACACAAAGAAGAATTAAACAAACTTGCTGATAAGATTATCTATACTGGTGAGATTGATAAGTTCTTTGGTTACAAATATGGCGCTCTTGAATGGAGATCATTAAGATTTGAAGAAGAAATCATTGATAAGCCAGATTATCAAGGCAATGCGGTTGTTAACTATACCGAATTTGAAGTTCCATATACCAGAATCGCGGAACATCAATACTTTGAACCAGGGCAAAAACACAATAAAACTGTAATTACAAAAGAGTATTCCAAGACATGGACTTTAGGTGACGAAGCTTACTACCCTATTAATAATGATCGCAATAGTGTGTTATACTCAAAATATCAAGAATTGGCCAAAGAAAACCCAAATGTCTACTTTGGTGGTCGCTTAGGCACCTATTCCTACTACAACATGGACGTGGTAGTAGAGAAGGCTTTGCAATTAGTAGAGTCGTTAATTCATTAATTAACTTGCTTAAATATTCAACTTTACTATAATGTGTAAGGGCTGAGGGCCAGTTAGAAACAAAAATTATGAAATACATTACATTTACAATCCCATGCTATAACTCCCAAGAATATATGCGCCACTGTATCGATAATCTCGTTGCAGCAGGTGATGAAGTCGAAGTCATCATCGTCAATGACGGTAGCAAGGACGACACAGGCAAAATTGCTGACGAATATGAAAAGAAATATCCAACTATAGTTAAAGCTATTCAAAAAGAGAATGGTGGACATGGTTCGGGTGTTATGGCGGGTATCCGCAATGCAACCGGCTTGTTCTTCAAAGTCGTGGATAGTGATGACTGGGTTGAGACAAAAGATGTTTTAGATTTGCTCATGTTAATCAAACAACACGAAGCAGAAAACGCTAATGTAGACTTATACATTACAAACTATGTTTATGAACATGCTGTTGACAATTCACAATATGTCATGCATTACCGTAAATGCTTACCAGCGGAAAAGATTATCTCCTGGGAAGATATGAAACGTGTGAAATTAGAAACAGTCTTCTTAATGCACTCTTTACTTTATAGAACTGAAAAGTTAAGAGAGTCTAAGATGGAACTTCCAAATCACACATTCTACGTTGATGACATTTATGCCTATCAACCACTTCCATTTATGAAGAAAATTTTCTATCACGATTTAGATTTATATCATTATTTCATTGGTAGAAGTGATCAATCCATCAACTATGGCACAATGTGTAAGAGATATGAACAACAAATGAGAGTATTCAAAATCATGTTCTGTGCTTATACATATGATGAAATCTATAAACAACCAAAATTCTTGAAGAAATATATGGTTAAATGGTTGATGACCATTTGTGGTATCACCATCATGACTATCGTTGGCACTAAAGAAGATAAAGAAACACGTTGGAAAGTGTTTAAGGAATACTTCGAAGAACTCAAGGGTATCGATAGAAAACTCTATAACAAGATTCGCCATCGTTCCTTAGCGGCCTTCGCCTTCACTCTTCCAGGCTATAGCTTAAAGTCATTTGCCTCTAGAAACGTTTATAAAATCTTCCAGAAGAGATTGAAACTTGGTTAAAATAAAAGCGGTTTAACCGCTTTTTATATTGAATCATTGATGTCTTTGATGACTGGGATATCCACTTTGATTTCCTTACGGTCATAAGTGACAAAGCCATTCATTTCTTCCTCTACATCACTTAGCTGTGTGTAGATGAAACCTGACATGCCTTTCTTCTTGCATGGAATGATTTCTTCATTAATAAATCTTATATATTCTTTTTGAAAGTCTTCTTTGTTATTAAATAGCAAGTAGATGAAGCCTTCCTTTTTCTTTGCTTCTTTTAAACGCTTATCAAGGATATAAGCACCGCATTCAGAACAAACATACGCTCTACCTTTGAGTTTATGTTTAGAAGGAACTTTAACTTTCCATTTATATATATGCATGGATTTCACATCGCTACTACCTTGGTCATGCCAGCCTGATGCGTGGTCATAAATTCTAGTAGGGTCAACAACCTTTAATTTCTCATAAATCTCTTTAGCGTCGAATTGTCCCCAAGCTTCATTAAAGATGGTCCAATAAACGATACAAGGAGAGTTATAGAGAAGATCAATTGTATCTAAGAATTCTTGATAAGCTTCTTTTCTACCTTCTTCATTTTCTCTAAAGAATATCTTATAGCGATGGTCGTTAATTTTATATCTCACAAATAGTGGAACTTGGTTGAGCCAGAAGTCATATTTTGTGCAGCCATTTACAAAGTCTTGCCACACTAATAAACCGAGCCTATCGCAGTGATAATACCACCTCATAGATTCAATCTTAATATGCTTTCTAGAAACATTAAATCCTAGTGACTTAATGAGGTTAATATCGTTGATGTAATCTTCATCGCTATTAGGCGTTAATAAGGCGTCTGCATAATAGCCTTGATCAAGAACGCCTTTCATAAAATATGGCTCATTATTTAAGGCGATAACTTTCATGCCTTTTTCGTTTGTCATTAAAGAAACTTTTCTCATTGCAAAATAAGAAGATACTTCATCAGCTTCATTAAAAATAACAAATTCATAAAGGTAAGGATTTTCTGGCGACCAAAGTATTGGATTTTTAACAGGAATAATGTTTTCTTTATCCGCTTCAATTTCGTAAATTCGATTATTTAATTTGAGTTTTGCAGACTTATTGGCACTTTTAAAGCTCAATTTGACGACTTTTTCATCAATATCTGGTGTAATTTTTAGTTTTTCGATACATCCATCGTTTACGCTCTCTAACCATACAGGCATATAAATACCAGATTGAGGTTTATACCATATACCTTCAGGTTTCAAATGTTGCTTTCCTGAGGAGTGATATGAGGCGTTTGTAGTGTCCACAACACGGACAACAAGAGTGCCTTTTCCATCCTTGAGGAATGGCTTAATATCCATTTCAAAAGGTAGAAAACCACCAACATGTTTCATCACGAATTGGTCATTCACAAATACTTCAGCTATTTGGTCAACTGCGCCAAAGTGTAGTATAACCTTATCTTTTATAAAATCACTAGGTAAATCTAAGTTTAATCTATAGAAAAGATAGTCATCTGGAAGGACTACTTTATTGACCTCACTCTTACTAACTTCAGGAGAAAAAGGCACTAAGATTTGACCATCAAATTTAGCGGGAATTTTCTCTTCTTTTCTAATTGCGTATTCCCAGTATCCATTAAGACAAATATAGGAATCTCTTTTAAATTGAGGACGAGGATATTCACTCAGCGGTTGGCTTTGATTCATTAATCTTCTTCTCCTTTTTAATCATGAAAATAACTGGGATAATCGCTAAGGCAAAAATAACACCAGTAGCGAAGAATAACCATCTATTTGGAGGATAGACCATTACGCCATATTCGTTAGGATAAGGTTCTCCACCTAATCGACAAATAATTTCCGCGATAACCATTGGACCAATAATCATTGGGATTAAAACACAGAAAATCATTCTCACACCTTGGAATAAACCAACTTCTTTAACTGGTGTGTAGTCTCTAACTTTCGCACCTAATACAGCGGTACTAATTAAGTAACCTGACATTAAGATAATACCACCGATGATTAAGCCAACTTGAGTGCCAATTCCTTGATTCGCAGGAATCGCAAACACGGTGATACCACCAATCGCACCAACGATTAAAGCGGGAATCATGATTTTGTTCTTACCAATCTTGTCCATGAATAAACCAAAGACAACGGTAATCGCACTCGCGGTTAATAAAACAATACCCAAACTAATAGTGAAGTCTAAATCCACAATGCCTAAGATGTTTTGCACATAAAGAATGAAATAAGGCATAAATACTTGTAAGCCAATATTGAAAACCATAAAGGCAATTAAAGTGATGTATAAAACTGGATTGGCTTTAATAACGCTTGGTCTAAAGCCATGAATAATGTTTTTGAAATATGGCTCTTCTCTATTTGGTTTAACCACATCATTAGGGGCTAAGAAGATAGAAGCAATACCAATGGCTAAGGTAATGCCACCGAAGATATAGAAGAATAAATCCCATCTCTTAGGCGTATCTACCTTAACGTCTACGAATACACCCGCTACAACAATAACGGCGATTAATGCTAATAAAGGAAGAACGGATAAAACACTTTCCACCTTACTACGGTTATTCTCAGTTGTGTTATCAGTAACAAAGGCATTAAATGCGGCATCATTAGCGGTGCTACCAAAGAATGTCATGACACAGTCCATAATGACAATCATCGTACCAGCTAAGAAGACGTTATTCGCCACAAAACTAACTGAAGATTTTGGATCTAAGAAGGCAAATAAGAGAATTGATATACCCCAAAGGATATAACCAGTGGATATTAATAGCTTTCTTTTGCCTAATCTATCGCTGACCGCACCCATAAGTAATGTTGTAATAGTGGCCGCAGCAGCGCTACAGGCAGTCATCACAGGAATAAAGCCATATTCCGAAGTACAGTCATAGACGTAAACATTAAAATAGTTGTTCTCAATAGCCCACGCTAATTGACCAACAAAACCGGCTAAAATGAACATTAGCCATCTTCTAATACCTATCTTATTATCCATACACGTCTCCTTTATTTTAGTTCAGAAGGAATTTCGTTACGTATATTCACGAGGTGCACATTATGCTCCCCGTATTTAGCTTTTGTTTCTTTTAAAACGTTATCTAATTCATCATTAGGGACAAGGGCGATAACTGAACCCGCAAAACCGCCACCGTTAATCTTAACGCCAGCTTTTTCATGAGATGCTTTAATAATTAATTCACAAGCCTCCAAAGGAGAACCTTGCTTATCCTCAACATACATATTATGTAATAAATCAGTGGATGACATTCTTGATTCGTTCATTAATTTAGTAAGAACATCTAATTCACCTTTTTCAATCGCGTCAAAAGCTTCTTTAACGCGTCTATTTTCGCCAAAGAAGTGTAGTGCTCTTTCATATGCTAATTCACCACATTTATCAATCACATCTTGCTTGTTTTTGATAACTTCGGCTTCTTCAACTTCTCTTAAATATTCTTTTTCGAAGTAGTGGGCAACCTTATACATATCATCAGGTATAGCTTTATATAAATGGTCTAGTCCAGCGTGACTACCACCAGAATTAACAATCACAAAAGAATAGTTTTCTAGTGTTACTTTTAATGGCTTAACAACTGGATTATCGATATCTTCAAAATCAATATAAACAAGGCCACCATAGGCCACACCAATTTGATCTAGTAAGCCACACATCTTGCCGTAGTATTCTCTTTCCGCAAATTGAGAAGCCTTACATAAAGTCATAAGTGGGATTTGTTCATTATTAAATAACTTATTGAATGTTTGAGCTAATAATAATTCAAAAGCAGCGCTACTACTTACCCCTGCGCCACCAGGGATTTGACTCTTGATATAAATATCAAAACCACCAATCTTATATTCTTTAGCTAAGTAAGCAGCAACGCCTTTCACTAAAGCATCTGGTTTGCCTTTAATATCATCATTTTTATCTAAACTAGATAAATCAATCGTGGATTCAGTAAAACCTTCACTATAAAGGTGAACTAATAAGTCATCTCTTCTTTTAATTGAGGCAAAGATAGATAAGGAACAAGTGGCAGCCATGCACAAACCATGGTTATGGTCTGTATGATTACCTAACACTTCAAATCTACCGCCACAACTAAGATATAGTTCTGGTTCAGCTTTATATTTTTCTAAGAATTTATTCTTGAGGTAATTCTTCATCATTCTTTTCTAACTCTACTCTCTTTCTTTGAGCGACCACTAAACGATAGCTTAAGAAAGCACATAATGCTAATGCCCCAAAACCAATAATCATTTCTAACCACATTGGTAAGACAGGATGAATCTTTAAGGCATCACCTAAGTTAGCATCCATCCACACTCTATAGTAATTAACGATATTGGAATTAAAGAATAAGACAAATATTGATCCGGCAATGAAACCGATAATTGCAAAGAATGTTTCTTTACGCCATTTCTTAAGTAAGATGTTCATGATTTTAGAAACAACCACAACACCAATTAAACAACCAACAGCGAAACATCCTAAGACACCAAATAGGGCACCCGTGTGTGTGAAATCACCGTGTTTAAGCATTTCACTAGCCCAGTCTTTAACATTGTCCACAAGTGGTCTATAGAAGCCTAAGATTAATAAAATCAAAGAGCCTGATAAACCAGGAACAGTTAAAGCCACCGCGGCAACTGCGCCTACAGGGATAAGTAATAAATATAACCACCAAACTGGTTGAGGATTAAATAAGCTATCAACGGTAAAGCCGTTAAGTCCAATAATAACGTTCAAAACACCTAAGATGATAACGAATATCGCACCTAGAGCAATTAATAAACCATATTTCTTAGTAATCTTAGTGCCTTTAACTTCATCAGTAATGCCTGGGAATGAACCAAGTAAGAAACCAGCGAATACACAGATTAATACGAACATCAGGTATTCAAAGGCGTAAGAGAAAATGATAATACACGCTACGACGGCAATAATAATGCCTAGTAATATAGGGATTAAAACTTTGATAGCCCAGCCAAATTTCTTTCTAAAATTGTTAACTGCGGCAATGATATCTTCATAAACGTGGAAGATGACCGCAATCGCGGCACCAGAAACACCAGGAATCGCGGCTCCTGCGCCGATGGCTAAACCAGCCACAAGTTTTCTAAACCATTCTTTAATTTTCATACAAAAAGAGTATACAAAATTTATTTTGTTTAGTAAATCTTCCGTTGTGCTATAATTGTGGCACGTAGAATTATGAAACTTATTGTAGGCTTAGGCAATCCAGGTAAAAAATACGACAAGACTCGTCATAACATGGGCTTCATGGCAATCGACCTTCTCGCAGACCAGGCAAAGATCGATATTGATAAGGAAGTTTTCCATGCTTTACTCGGCAGAGGAAAGATTTATAACGAGGACGTGATATTGTTTAAGCCACAAACATTCATGAATCTATCCGGAACAGCGGTGCAAGAAGTCGTCCATTATTTCAAGATTGAAATGGAAGACATTATCGTTGTTTACGACGACATGGCTTTAGAACCAGGAAGAATTAGAATTCGTAAAGAAGGTTCCTCCGGTGGTCATAAGGGCATGCAAAACATTATTGATTGTTTATCAACCGACAAGATTAAAAGAATTCGTATTGGTATTGGTGAACCAGGTGAATGGGATACTGTTGACTTTGTTCTTTCTAAACCACTTAAAGACGAACAACCTTTAATCGATGAAGCGATTGAAAACGCTGTTGGTGCATTAAAGGAGGCTATTAAGTCTGATTTTGATCGGGCGATGAACAAATTTAATTAGTTAAAGGAGGTATAAATTGAACCTTTTTAACAAGTTAAAAACTAATAGTGTAACCCCCCTCTTCGAAAAGAAAATGGGGCATTTTGTCGTGGATGATAACAATGGAATTGCCCTTTTAGTGGCCTCTTCCTTTAAAAATAAAAAAGAACCTTACTTATTAATTACTTCCAATTTATATAAAGCTCAACAAATCTATTCTTCACTTGTTTCCTTCTTATCCAAGAATGATGTTTTATTATTCCCAAGCGATGAACTCATCCGAGCGGAGACTATTGCCCAATCCAAGGAAATGGCGGCACACCGTCTCTATGTTTTAAGTGAATTGTTAAATAGAAATAACGTTATTGTCGTGGCTAACCTAGCAAGTGCCACTAGATATTTACCTTCTCCAGAACTATTTAAAAATAGAACTTTCTCTATTAAGAAAGGTAAACATTATCAATTAGATGATTTAAGAAGAAAATTAATCGCTAATGGGTATGCTTGTGTTAATAAGGTTGACCAATCATTACAGTTCGCTATTAGAGGCGATGTTTTAGATATCTTCTCTGTTAATAACGATAACCCAGTACGTATTGAGTTCTTCGATGATGAAGTCGAAAGCATGCGTTATTTTGATTTAGCCAAGCAAACCTCTATTGGTATGCTTGATGAAGTTACCATCTTGCCGGCGTCAGATATCTTATTTAGTGATGAAGAAAAGCTTAACTGTACTGAAAAACTATATAAGAATTTAGAAAAAGATAAAGGGATTCTTGGACAGACACTTTTTGAAAAATTAAGAGATACGTGTGATGATTTAGCCTTTACTATAAGCGAAGGACAAATAGATGAAAAGTTCTATAAATATTATGGCTATCTAACAGAAAATCATTATTCAATCTTTGATTACTGTTCTAACTATAAAAAGGTGTTCGTTGATTATAACGGCATCATTGCCTCTAATAAAATGCTGCAAAATGACTCACATGTTTATTTGGATGAGTTATATGAAAATGGTAAAGCCTTATCTAGATTAGAAATCTATCAAGATATTAACCGTTTAGTGGACTTTAAATACCACATTACAACTTCTAATCTTATCGATTCACCTTCTGCAATTACTTTCCCAGTAAAAGCGGTACCTTTCCAAGCTAGTAAGAAGTCAGACGCGATTAATATCATCTATTCCTATATCAATGATGGTTATCAAATCGTCTTAGCCTTAAATAATAAAGAACATATCCACCTCGCGGAACAAATCTTAGACTTCCAACACATCAAATATCAAATTGTAGAAGGCTTTGATTTGCCAAAAGAAGGCAAGGTGGGTATTAGTTTAATCAATTTAAGTAGCGGTTTTGTTTTAACTGAAGAAAAGATTGCTTATTTAACAAGCGCGGAGCTATTTAACGAAAAAGTTAGAACCGCAAGGTTTGATAATAGATTTAAAGAAGCCACAATTCTTAGAAGCTATGAAGAACTTGAACCAGGTGACTATGTTGTCCATGAATACCAAGGTATTGGTCAATTTATCGCTCTTCAAACTTTAGAAACTAATGGCACCCATAAGGACTATTTAAAGATTGCTTATTGGGGCAATGAATTCTTATATGTTCCAGTTCAACAATTCCAATTAGTCAGAAAGTACTTAGGCAAAGAAGGTGCAGCGCCTAGATTAAGTCATTTGCATAGTAAAGACTGGGAAAACACTAAAAAGAAAGTTAAAGCGAGAGTTAACGATTTAGCGGAACGCTTGATGCAACTTTATGTCGAAAGAAGTAAAGCACAAGGCTTTGCCTTCCAACAAGATGATGAATTCCAAGAGCAATTTGAAAATGAATTTGATTATCCATTAACTCGTGACCAAGAAAGAGCACTTAATGAAATCAAACACGATATGGAATCTCCTCAACCAATGGACCGCTTATTATGTGGTGATGTTGGTTTCGGTAAAACTGAAGTGGCTTTTAGAGCGGCATTTAAAGCCATCCTTTCTGGTAAACAAGTCGCTATCCTTTGTCCAACTACATTATTAGCGAGGCAACACTACGAATTAGCGTGTAAGCGTTTCGCTAACTTTGATGTAAATATTGCAGTCTTCTCCAGACTTGTAAAAGCAAGTCAACAAACTAAATATATGAAAGAAGTAGAAGCGGGCATTACTCACCTCATTATCGGTACACATAGGCTTCTTTCTAAGAATTTACACTTTAATAACTTAGGCCTATTAATTGTCGATGAAGAACAACGTTTTGGTGTGGAACAAAAGGAAAGAATCAAAGAAATTAAAAAGGATATTGATGTCTTAACTTTAAGCGCCACCCCAATTCCTCGTACATTACAAATCTCTCTTATTGGTGTCCGTAGTATGTCTAAAATTGATACTCCTCCACAAGATAGAATGCCAATTCAAACATACGTCACCCCATTCAGATTAGATGTTGTTAAAGAATTAATTGAAAGAGAATTAGGTAGAAACGGGCAAGTATTCTATCTTCATAACAATATTGCTACCTTGTATAACAGAGTGGCTACATTACAGAAAATGATGCCTAATGTCCATATTGGTGTAGCGCATGGCAAGATGGAAAGAGATGACATCGAAGACGTCATGATGCGTTTCTATGAAGGTGAAATCGATGTCTTAGTGTCTACATCCATTATTGAAAACGGTATTGATGTCCCTAATGCGAATATGATTATAGTTGAAGATAGTGAAAACTATGGTTTATCGCAGTTATATCAAATCAAAGGTAGAGTGGGTCGTTCCTCTAGAATTGCCTATGCCTATTTAATGTATAGCGAATACAAAGTATTAAATGAAAAAGCTCAAAAGAGATTAAAAGCTCTTCAAGACTTTACCGAACTTGGTAGTGGCTATAAGATTGCCCAACGTGACTTAATGATTAGGGGCGCGGGTGATATCTTAGGTCCTGAACAAGCGGGATTTATCGATTCCATTGGTTTAGATATGTATATCAAACTTTTAAATGATGCGGTTAAAGAAAAGATGGAAGGCAAAGCAGTGGAAGAAGAGAATGTTGAAATCAATCCAACACTTGATATCGATGCCTATATTCCAAATAGTTACGCTAAAGAGGGTGATAAAATTGAACTTTATCAAGAAATCTTACACGCTCCATCATTGTTTGATCTTGATTATATTAAAGAGAAAACACGCGATATCTACGGAAAACTACCAGAAGAAGTGGAAATGTTATTCTCCAAACGTAGTATTGATTTATTAACCAAAGAAGCTAAAGTACAAAAGCTTATGGATAAACCAAAGTTTGTGGAAATCAACTTAGGTGATGAATATATCAACATTAAAGGTATCGGTAATATTTTGTTTGAAGCATTAATTCCGTTTTTAGCGTTTGTTAAAATAAGTTATGCTAATAATGTCTTTAAAATATTATTAAATAAAGGTAAGAACTGGATTTATGATTTAGAAAATATCCTTAAGAGCTTACTAGAAATACAGAATCATTTTTCAATAAAGGAAATAGTATAAAATGCGTTTAGATTTAGTCTTAAAATTATCAGGTTTAATTAAAAGAAGAACAGTCGCTAAAGAGTTAGCGGAACGTGGTCGAATTCTCATTAACGATCGTGTCGCTAAACCATCAAGTGAAGTTAAAGATGGTGACCATTTAGAACTCCATTTAGGCAACCGCATTTTACTCGTGGAAATTACTTTTGAATTAAGATACAAAAAGGAATTCCCGGTCTATAAAGAAATCCTCACAACTAAGGTCAACGCAGATGCTTAATCTCGATAAAAATCAAAAGTATTTATTAGCCTGTTCACATGGTCCAGACTCTATGGCCCTCTTTTTTATGCTTAAAGAAGAAGGTTATAACTTCTCGGTCGCTCATGTTAATTATCATCTCCGTGAAGAGAGTGATGAAGAACAAAGAGAACTAGAAGCGTACTGCGCTAAAAACAATATCGAATTATACGTTAAAGAAGTAACTGAATCTCTAGGGGAAACTAACCTTGAAGAACAATGCCGTATTATCCGCTACACATTCTTCAAAGAATTAGTGAAAGCACATCACTTTTATGCAGTATTAATCGCGCATAACCAAGATGATGTTATTGAAACCTATTTAATGCAAAAAACTCGGCAAAACTTGGTTGAATTTTTCGGAATTAAGGAAAATCCTATCATTTTTGCCGTAAAAATCATCCGTCCTTTACTTAACTATACTAAGCACGAATTACTAATGTTTTGTGACATTAATAAAGTCGAATATTCTATCGATAAGACTAATCTCCAAGATGTCTTTTTACGCAACAAAATCAGACATCAAGTCGTGGAGAAAATGTGCAAAGAAGAAAGAGAAAAGATCCTTGAAAAAATGGCGTTAGAAAACGAAAAGCTCGCGAAACTACAAAAGAAGATTTCTGAAATTAAAACCAAAAGTATTGAAGAATATAATAGGTTAACTGATGATGAGTTCTTATACGCTATTGTGAGCCTTGGTAGAAAGATTAAACCTAACTTTGTAATGAGCCGCGCTCAAGGCTTAGAAATTAGAAAAATCTTTAAGTCAGATAAGGCTAATGTCACTGTGGATATCGACGGTCTCAAACTCATCAAAAGCTATGATTCTTTTGACTTAATCGTGGACCAAAATAAACAAGATTTCTCTTTCGAAATTAAAGAGCCATCAGTGCTTGATACCGAGTATTTCTATTTGGATTTTACCGGTGATACAACTAACCGAAATGTTAGTGCAAATGACTATCCTTTAACCATTAGAAACGCTAAGCCAGATGATACTTACATCATCAGTGGTTATTCCAAAAAGTTGAGGAGATTGTTCATCGACTGGAAAGTACCAGTTATTTTAAGAAAAAGATGGCCAGTCATTGTTAATAAAGAAGGAACGATTGTGTACGTCCCACGCTATCAAAAAGATTTTAAAAAAGCAGATAACTGCAATTTTTATGTGAAATAAAGTCTATTAAGTGTGTTTTTCTTTTATTAAATAAAGAAATATGCCTATAATTAATCAAATCGATAAACGTTTATATCAAAGGAGGTAGAAATTATGGATGAAGAAAATAACAGACCTGAAAGTCGTGTTTCGAGAAGTTTTATTTTCTCAATTCTTTTCGTAGGCGCGATACTTGCCTTAATTGCTTATCTCATTTTCTCCAACATGAATGGTGCTAAAGAAATTGACCCATATTTGTTCGTAGAATACTTGTCCGCTGGTAAAGTTAATGATGTTCAACTTGTAGAACATCAAACCGTTGAAACCATCAATGGTCATTACACACTACAAGATTCTAACGGCAAACAAGTCAAAACACTCTTTACAGTCACTATGCCAAAAGAGATGTACGAACAAAAACTTGATTGGTACGTCGATCTTGATAGTGATGGCACTAAAGAAGTCGTTAATAAATCAATCATTCAAATGATTAACGATGCTAAAAAAGAAAATGAAAAGTTTGCTGTTGTGACAAAGAATCCATACGAAGTCACATTCTGGGATCAATGGGGCCCAACAATCATTATGGTCGGTGGTTCAGCCTTATTGCTCTTGTTCTTGTTCTCTAGAATGTCTTCCACAGTGAATTCATCCAACAGACAAGCAATGGATTTCAATCGTTCTCGTGCTAGAAGAGTTAATACAAGTAAAATCAAATTCGATGATGTGGCTGGTGCTGATGAAGAAAAGAACGAGATGAAAGAACTCGTTGATTACTTAAAAGAACCAAAGAAATTTACAAAGTTTGGGGCCAAATTACCAAAAGGTGTCCTCTTAGTGGGCCCTCCAGGATGTGGTAAAACATTATTAGCTAAAGCCGTCGCTGGTGAAGCTGGTGTTCCATTCTTCTCCATCTCCGGTTCCGACTTTGTCGAAATGTTCGTTGGTGTCGGTGCAGGACGTGTCAGAGACATGTTCAGAATCGCTAAAGAAAATGCTCCATGCTTGGTCTTTATCGATGAAATCGATGCTGTTGGTAGACAAAGAGGTGCTGGCTTAGGTGGTGGTAATGACGAACGTGAACAAACACTTAACCAATTACTCGTTGAAATGGATGGCTTTAATGATAACGCTGGTATCATCGTTATCGCTGCCACAAACAGAGACGACGTTCTCGACCCAGCTCTTTTAAGAGCAGGCCGTTTCGACAGAAAGATTACAGTTTCTTTACCAGATAAGAAAGGTAGAGAAGCCATCTTCAAAGTCCACTCTCGTAATAAAGTTTTGGATGATGAAGTCAACTTTGAAAATCTTTCCAAACGTACCGTTGGTTTCTCCGGTGCTGATATTGAAAATATCATGAATGAAGCCGCTATCTTAGCGATTCGTGCTAATAGAGATAAGATTACAGTTGATGATATTGACGAAGCCATTGACCGTCGTGTTGCTGGCCCAGCCAAGTCCTCACGTTCTTTGACTCCACACGAAAAAGAAATGATTGCTTACCACGAAAGTGGTCACGCTATTATTGGCTTAAGATATCCTCATAGTGATAAAGTTCAAAAGATTACCATCATCCCACGAGGTAACACAGGTGGTCACGTACGTAGCACACCTGAAGATGATCGCTTTACTAATAGTAAAAAAGAACTCATTGCCCGTATTGTTGGTTTAATGGGTGGTCGTGCTAGTGAAGAAATCTTCTGTGAAGATATCTCCAATGGTGCTTCAAGTGATATTGAAGTGGCTACCGCGATTGCGCGTGCGATGGTTACTGAATGGGGTATGTCTGATTTAGGCCCGATTCAATACGAAAGAAATACTGGTAGTGTCTTCTTAGGAAGAGACTACACAAATACTCAAAAGAACTTCTCTGTTGATACAGCGACAAAGATTGATAATGAAATCAGAAAGATTATCGACTTTGCTCACGAAGAAGCTCTCCGTGTCATTAAGGAAAACAAAGACGATGTTATCCTCTTAGCTAAGACCTTAATTGATCACGAACAAATCACGGGTGAAGAGATCGATTACTTAATGGCGAATCGTCATCTCAAACGTGATGAAAAACCTCAGACCGTTGAGTTCCCAGAACCTCAAAAAGAGGAACCAAAAGCTGAGGAAAATAAATAACAAACTAGGAAGGTTCACGCCTTCCTTTTACTATGTTTTGATATGTGGAAATTAGGTAAGTTTAACATCGAAGGAAAAGTCGTTCTTGCCCCAATGGCGGGAATAACAAGTGAAGGTTATAGAAAATACCTCAATACTTTTGGTGTGGACATTTGTGTTTCTGAGATGGTTTCTGATATGGGACTTATCTATCAAAATAAAGAAACAGAATCCTATGTGAAATATCAAAAAGATGGCACATTAACCGGTGTGCAATTATTTGGCGCTAAACCAGAAAATCTCGCAAAAGCGGCAACACGTGCACTTGAACTTAACCCTGAAATTGACTTTTTCGACGTTAATATGGGCTGTCCAGTTCCTAAGGTTACTAAGACCGGTGCGGGATCCGCTTTAATGCTTAATCCTAAGTTATGTGGTGAGGTTATTAAAGCCATTAAAAGTGTCACTGATAAGCCAGTTACCGCCAAGATTAGATTAGGCTATAACGAGGTTAACTTTTTAGACGTCATTAAAGCCCTAGAAGATGCAGGAGTGGACGCTATTGGAATCCACGCTAGAACAAGAAAAGAACTCTATATGGGTGAACCACATTTTGACTTATTAAAAGACCTAAGAAGTAAGATGAAAGTTCCTCTTATGGTGTCAGGTAATATCTATACTTTGGATGATGCAATTAACGTCCTACAAATCACAGGCGCTGACGCCGTGATGGTGGCCCGTGGAGGTATGGGAAATCCTTATCTCATTAAGCAAATAAAAACATACTTTGAAACAGGCGAAAGATTACCTAATCCATCATTCTTAGAACAATGTGAGTATTGCTTAGCGTTAGCCAAATCAATGTGTGAAGAAAAAGGTGAATTGACCGCGATGAGAATCTACCGTGGCATTGGTCCAAAGTTCTTCTCCGGATTCGCTAATTCAAGAACACTCAGAACTGTTCTAGCAACATCATTAACGGACTATCAATCCCTAGTGAACATTCTTGATGAATTCAAGAAAGAAAATATGAAATTTTAACGTTTGTCTTTTCTTAGACAAAGAACTTGTATATAGTATTTGAGCGTGGATATTTGAAAGGAAAGTTGAAAATATGAACATTAATGAATTAAATGACCAAGAATTGATTAGATTGGAAAAGATTAAAAAATACCAAGAATTAGGCATCGATCCATTCGGTCAGGCTTACAAAGTTTCTCATTCTATTAAAGAAATTCGTGCTTTATGCAATAAAAAGAGCGAAAAGGCTTTAGCGAAACTCGCTTTAAAAGTTTCTGTCGCTGGTAGAATTAAAGCCATTCGTAAAATGGGCAAAGCCTCCTTTATGAATATCCAAGATAAAACTGGTAATATCCAAGTTTACTTATCGCTCGATGGTTTAGGCAAAAAGAACTATGAACTTTTCAAAATGGCCGATATCGGTGATATCGTCGGTATCAAAGGTATCATGAACTTAACAAGAACTGGCGAACTCACCATTAAAGCCCAAAAGTTTGTTCACTTAACAAAGTGCTTACATCCATTACCAGAAAAATTCCACGGTTTAACTGACGTTGAAGAACGTTCTAGAAGAAGATACTTAGACTTAATCATGAATGATGAAGCTCGTAAAGTTGCCTTTATGAGACCACAAATCATTCGTAGTATCCAACACTTCCTTGATGGTAAAGGTTTCACTGAAGTTGAAACTTCAATCCTTTCCCCAATCTTGGGTGGTGCTTCCGCTCGTCCATTCATTACTCACCACAATACATTAGATAAAGATTTCTATTTAAGAATTGCTACTGAACTTAACCTCAAACGTTTACTCGTTGGTGGTATGGAAAGAGTGTACGAAATTGGTAGATTATTCCGTAATGAAGGTATGGATGCTTCCCATAACCCAGAATTCACAACCATCGAAATTTACCAAGCCTATTCTGATTTAAGAGGTATTGGTGATTTAACTGAAAAAATGATTAGAAATACCGCAAAAGAAGTTACCGGTTCCGCCATCATCACATATGGTGACCGTGAAATTAATTTCAAAGACCCATTCAAATGGATTTCCATGAATGACTTAATCAAAGAAAAATGCGGTATCGATTTCAAAGCTGTTAAGACCTATGAAGAAGCTAAGAAATTAGCGGATGAAAAAGGTTTACACTTAGATAAGTTCAAAAACACAATTGGTTACGTTATGAACGAATTCTTTGAAGAGTTCTGCCAAGCTGATTTAATTCAACCTACCTTTGTTTACGAATATCCAATCGAAGTTTCCCCATTAACCAAGAAGGAAAAAGATCCAAGATTCGTTCAAAGATTTGAATTATTCGTGAACGGTCGTGAGCTCGCAAACGCCTACACAGAATTAAACGACCCACTCGATCAAGAAGAAAGATTCCTTGCTCAATTAGAAGCTAAGAAATTAGGCGATGAAGAAGCGAGTGAAATGGACAAAGACTTTGTTGAAGCTCTTGAATACGGTATGCCTCCAACAGGTGGTGTCGGTATGGGTATCGATAGATTCGTGATGTTATTAACTAACCAACCACAAATCCGTGAAGTTATTCTCTTCCCAACAATGAGAGATAGATAAGAGGCAGAAATTTCTGCTTCTTTTTTTCAACTTTTTAGGAAAAAAATCAAAAACCCCTCCTACTTATTAATAGAGGGGCTTTTTTAGTGACGTAGCCAAATGGTCTAACTTTCTCACAAGAATTGCCTCTCGTTCCCCCAGATTAAAATGTTGAAAGGAGACGTCCATGAGACATTTTATAGGGCACTTGTCCTTTGACTCGCTATTTGGGTATGCAAGAATTAATTCTTGTCTTATTACTGGTACTATTAATTTTGGTGACATTGAAGAAACCTTCTAAGAAGTAGTTTCTTCATAAAAAAAGAAGGGCTTTGCAACCCCTTCAAAAAACCATCGATATTATTATACCAATTCCATAGTCGAAGTCAATGGGCATCTGCCCGCCTGGGCGACTAGTGTATGTACGCGCTTTACAAATTGCAAATTGGCTAGTATAATTGACACGCTAATAAGTTAGCAAAATTCTCTGCTACCAATAAAAATATGGTAGCCATTAGACCAGAGGGAGGTAAATAAAATGCGCAATTATGAAATTATGTACATTTTGAAGGCCGACTTAGATGAAGCCGCTCGTGAAGTTGAAATGGGCAATATCCAAAAACTTCTCGAAAAGAACGGCGCCAAGGTTTTAGATACCGATACAAAGATGGGTTTACGCGAATTAGCGTACGAAATCAAGGATCAAAACAAAGGTTTCTACGTTGTTCTCAAAGTGGAAGCTGATGAGGCTGCACTTTATCAATTCAATCGTAAAGTCAAAATCAATCCAGCCGTGTTACGTCACTTAGTTACAGTCGAACAAAAATAAGGAGGACTCAACATGGTTAACAGAGTAGTCTTAGCTGGACGTTTAGTTAAAGATCCAGAACTAAGAAAAACCAATTCAGATGTAAGCTTCGCTACATTCACTCTCGCAGTGGACAACCGCGTTAAAGAAGCCGACGGCACAAGAGGAACACTCTTCATTGACTGCCGTGTCTTCAGAGACCAAGCTGAAAACTTAGTTAAGTTTACAAGAAAAGGTTCAATGATCGCAGTTGATGGCAGTCTTAATCAAAGAAACTTTGTGCGCCAAGATGGTAGCAAAGGTAAATCTTTCGAAATCGTGGTTGATAGCGTGACATTCTTAGAACCTAAGAAAGATGGCGCTAACAACGAAACACCAAAATTCGATGATGTTCCTGCGCAATCCAGTGGCAGCAACTTAGATGCAATTGATTTGCCAGATGACGATCTTCCATTTTAATTAAAGAAAGGGAAAGAAAATTATGGCATTTAGAAAAGTTAGACCACATAAAAAAGTTTGTGTCTTCTGCAAGAACAAATCCAAATTCATTGACTACAAAGATGTCGAACTCTTAAAGACAATGATTACCCCAAACGGTAAGATTTCCACCAGAAGAGCAACAGGTACATGCGCTAAGCACCAAAGAGAATTAGCCAAAGCAATTAAAAACGCTCGTTTCATGGCTCTTCTCCCATACGTTGCTGACTAATTAAAACGCAATAAATAAGCCGTCCAAATGGGCGGCTTTTTTATATCCAATTTATTTCTATCCTTCTATCTTTTTTACGTTCCTGATTCTTTGATAAAGAGTAGGGTGTGAATAAGATAAAGCAACGACGAGTGGATCTGGGTTTAAATCACCAAGATTCTCTTTATATAGCTTCTTAAGGCCAGAAATGAGTTGATCTCCATATCCTTCTTTAACCGCTGTTTCATCGGCCTTAAATTCTTGATGTCTAGCAAGAGCTTGCATTGGGATATTGAGTAATGTGAAGACTAGTGGAATTAAACATTCAAACAGAAGAATTACACCAAGACCATAGTTAACACCATTAAAGCCAAAGTCTTTATAGATTTCCGGGAATCTAACCAATAACCAAGTAAGGACCACTAAGGCGATAATACTAAATAATGAGAACAAGGATCTCTTCAATGAGTCTTTATGAAGACCGTGGCCCATTTCATGGGCAAATGTCGCGACAATTTCATCTTCATCTAATGTTTTTAAAATATTGTCGTAAAGGACGATAGTTTTTGTTTTACCAAGACCGGAGAAATAAGCATTAGATTTATTTGTTCTTCTAGAAGCATCCATGACTTTAATGTCTCTAACGTTGTAACCGTTTTTGGTTAGTAAATCCATTAATCTTGTTCTTAATGAGCCTTCTTCTAAAGAAGCGAATCTGTTATTAACTTTTGAAAGAAGTGGTGAAATAACAGCAACAAACAAGACAATCACAAATAGAATTGCGCTGAAGAGGATTAAGACATAATCACCCATAGCCTCATAAATCGCAATGAATAAACAAGTTAAACCCACGAACAAGATAATTATTAGCAAGGCCTTTTTGATGCAATCTCCCACGAATGTTTTCATCGTGGAGTTATTGAATCCGTATTTACCTTCAATTTTAATTTTTAAGACATAATCACCAATGAAGCCTACGATAAGGTCAATGCCAAGATAAACGCCTAAGACCGCAAGGGTGGATAAATAGTGATTCTCAATGTTTTTAGCAACTATGGAAAAAACGTCAGGGATTATTAATGCTAATGAAATGATGAATGAAACAATGGAAATGACCATTTTAACAACTAATTGATCAGTGGAATAAGCTTTCCATTTAAGATATCTTTCTTCATCATAGACATCTTTAACTTCTTCAGGAATTTCTCTTTTTCTTGCGAGATAAGATTTAACACTGATGAACAAATTAAATAAGAAGATAATACTAATTAATACTAGAGCAATAATCTTAAACATAGGGAGTACTCCTTTACGAGGTATTATGAAAATATATTGTGTAACAATCAAGTAATTTTCTTATACATTGTTACACTTTTGGTTAGTTGCATTAAAAGTTATTATTCGTTAATGAAAAAGCATAGTAATAATGCTTTTGTTTATATTAAATTATTTTTTGCAAATATTTGGTAAAGAGCCTTACCATTTTCTTTTAAATCGTGTAAAACCCAGGTGTTGTCTGCGCCATTTACCACTCCAAGGTCATAGACTGTTTCTTTATAAATAACGAGTTCTTCTTTATAGGTCATTAACAAACCATCTTTCGATCTTCTAAAGCAAGTCAAATTATGGATGTCCATATCATCTTTTGTTTTGACCTTTTCTGTTTTGATTCCTTCCATGATGGATTCAATAGCGTAATCAACAACGGCTATTTCACCTGTATCGGTAATTGGTATTTCAACTTCTTCACCGAATCTAGTACCAATGTAATATTCAAAATTAGTCTTATCATGATAGTAAGACTTTGCTTCTTCGTATTTATCTTCCGCGACGTATACTTTTGGACCCCATACTAGGGATTCATCAAATTCACCATATAGGAATTCAAAAGTAAATTCAGTAGTGGACCAGAATTGATATCTATTCTTAGTAAATAAAGGTTCTTCGTGCATAGGCGGGATGCCACAGATGAAATAATCTTTTTTGCTTTTGCCTCCATATGCATACCAACCAGTTTTGTATTTGACATCGTTGTATTTCACATAAGATGGTGCGTAGTAGAAACAAGATGATAGAGGCAAGGCCGCTAATAGTAATGTAATAATCAGTATTTTCCTTTTCATAGTGTCATCCATTATAAACAAATATCGCTTTTTATTTAATAAATATCAAAACTTTTCTATAATTTAATCAAAGATGGATAACTTCAATCTATTACAAATTACTACGCTTAAAGCGGCTACCTTTTATTTAGATAGCAATATGACAGTCAGACAAGCGTTCGAAAAGTTTGCCTATCATAAGTTTACTGTGGTCCCTGTTTTAGATGAAAAGGGTTGCTACGTGACATCGTTATCTGAAGGTGACATATTAAGGTTCATCCACGAATGTGGTACTTTTGATCCTGTCAAAGCGGAGAAAACCAATATCTTAGAAATTGAAAGATATCGGCCTTATAACGCAGTTTCAGTTGATGCCACATTAGATGAACTCTACGCTCTAGCGTTAACACAAAACTTCATTCCTGTCGTAGATGATAGAGATGTCTTTATTGGTATCGTTAAAAGAAGAGATGTCTTTGTTTATCTTAAGGCACAAATCGACAGCAAATAATTAGTATAAAGGAGACAATTTTATGCTCTGGACATTGAAGAAATGCTATTATCGCATTTATCAAAAGGTTTTAAAAATCGCTCTTTGTTTTATGAACTGGAAAGAGCCTCAACTATTAGAAGGCGAAGGAGCAGTCTTAAAACTTCCTAATTTAATTAAAGAAAAAGGTTTGAACAAAGTTTTAGTGGTTACTGATAAAGGTTTAATGAGCATTCACTTATTAGACCCATTATTTGAACAATTAAATAGGGACGGTATCGATTATGTCGTCTTTGATGGTGTTCAGCCAAACCCCACAATTCCTAACATTGAAGATTGTAAAGACATGTATATAAACAATAACTGCCAAGGCATTATCGCCTTTGGTGGTGGTTCACCAATGGATTGTGCGAAAGCCGCTGCTGCAAGAGTGGTGAAACCAAAACAATCAGTGAGAAAAATGCGTGGTTACATTAAAGTTAATAAGAAACTCCCACCTTTCTTTGCGGTGCCTACTACTGCAGGTACAGGTTCAGAGACAACTGTTGCGGCAGTAGTGACTGATCCAGAAACACATGAAAAGAATGCGATATCTGATCCATGCTTGAGGCCTAAATACGCAGTATTAGACCCTGCTTTAACAATTGGTTTACCTCCACACATTACATCCACAACTGGTATGGACGCTTTGACACACGCTGTCGAAGCCTATATTGGTAAGAGCAATGTTAAATCCACAATTAGATATTCTGAAGAAGCGGTAAAGTTAATCCACGCTAATTTAGAGAAGGCATATAACAACGGAAAAGACATGGAAGCCAGAAACAATATGCTTAAAGGTTCTTTCTATGCTGGAAGTGCTTTTACCAGAGCATTCGTTGGATACGTGCATGCAATTGCTCATAATTTAGGTGGTATGTACAATACTCCTCATGGTTTAGCAAACGCTGTTATCTTACCTTATGTTTTAGAGTGGTATGGTCCATCCGTTTATAAACCATTAGCGAAACTCTATGACATCGCCGGTTTAGGCAACGAAGAAACCATTGAAGGAAAAGCTAAAGCCTATATCAAAGAAATTAGAAGAATGAACCGAGCGATGAATATTCCTGATAAGTTTGATTTCATTAAAGAAGAAGATATCCCAACCTTAGTGAAACGCGCTCTCAAAGAAGGCAATCCTGGTTATCCAGTACCAAAAATTATGAAACCTGAAGATTGCGAAAAAGTCATTCGCTTATTAATGAAGTAATAATCAAAATACATATTATTGTCACAAGTAGATTGCACTGCAACATTTGTTGTTGTAGTGTTTTTCTTAATAAAAGTAAGAAGAGGTCAACACAATGTATCAGCACAACGTTCAATATTATGAAACAGATAAGATGGGTATCACTCATCACTCCAACTATATCCGCTTTATGGAAGAAGCTAGATTAGTCTTCTTTAAAAATATCGGCTTCGATTATCTAGAATTTGAAAAGATGGGATTAATATCTCCTGTCATTGGCTTAAATAATATTCGTTTCAAAAGACCATCCACAGTGGGCGATGTGATTGATATCGATGTCAGTGTGAAAGCCTATAACGGCATTGTATTAACAATGCACTATGTAATGAAAGTCAAAGACACAGTGGTGCTTGAAGGTGATAGTGATCACTGCTTCTTAAACAAAGATGGCAAAATGCTACCACTTAGCGATAACAAGTTCCCTGAACTCCATCACAAATTAAAAGAATTAGTGACAGAATAACTAATAAATAAAAATAAGATATTAACGCGTATGCTCCTACTTGCATACGCTTTTTATAAGTGCGAAACTATACACGAGGTATTTATATATGAAAAAATTATTAGCCTGTTTTGCGCTAGCTTCTTTTGCGCTCACAATGGCGGCTTGTCAAAAAGCTCCAACTTCCACAGAACAAAATACAGAACCAAATGAAAGCTCTGTGGTTACATCCAGTGGTGATGAAACTAGTGAATCCACAAATCAAGCTCCAGCGTATGTTGAAGATCAACTATCTAACGCTGATGGTTTAGTTGTTAAATTCAACAAGACTGGTGCTAAAATCGATAGCATCAATTTCGCTGGTAAAAAGATCGCTGAAAATGGTTTTACCGTAGGTAGATGCGCTAACCGTATTGCTGCTGGTAAGTTCACATTGAATGGCACAGAGTATCAATTAACCAAGAACAATAATGGTAACCACTTACACGGTGGTAATGGTAAAAGGAACTCATGGCAAGGTCCTTTCGCCACTAATGATTGGACTAAAGTTGGCCAAACCGCGACGACCATTGAATATACATTCCATTCCGCAGATGGCGATAATGGCTATCCAGGTAACATGGATATGAATGTTAAGTACACCTTAACTGAAGCAGGTGAATTAAAGATTGAATATCATGCCACATGTGATAAGGATTCCTTATGCAATCCAACCAATCACTTGTTTATGACATTAAATGGCAATACCTCTTATGACAATATTAAATTATGGGTCAATGCTGATAACTATACCCCATTGAATAACCAACTTCCTACAGGTGAAATTTCCCCTGTTGAAGGTACACAATTTGACTATCGTGAAGAGAAGACTTTTGATAAATCAAAGAGTTATGATGATAACTACGTTATCAAAGGTGAAAAGAATTCCTTCCGTAAATGCGCCACAATGACTGGTACATCCTTAGGTGTCAAAGTTGATGTTTATAGCGATAGAGCGGGTCTCCAACTCTACAAAGAAAGTAACGGCAAAATCTGCTTAGAAACACAACAATTCCCAGATGCTATTAACCATGAAAATTTCTTAGAATATGGTACAACCGTGATCAAGGCTAATGTTCCATTTGAATCTAAGACCACATATCACTTCACTAAGGTTGCCTAATTATGAAAAAATTAACTTTGTTAAGCGTTGCAATTTTATCGCTTCTTTCCACAGGCTGTAATAGTCACAAGCACACCTATGAACTTGTGGCCACTGATGGCTGGCATACATGTATCGAAGGACAAGATTTCGATACTACTGGTTTAAAGGTTGTTTTGAAATGTACAGATGAAGGTTGCGCTGATGAAAAAGAAGTGGAGTATGAATTAGAAAATAACACTGCTCTTCAAGCGGATCAAACAAGTATTAAAATCAAATACCAAGACTACGAAATTGACTATCCAATTACTGTCAAAAAGAAATATAAAATTGCCTGTGTTGGTGATTCTTTAACCGCTGGTCATAACTGGGCAAATAAATCATATCCGACATATTTAGCCAAAGACGTGACCGCTAATTATGAAGTCGGTAATTATGGTGTTAACGGTATCTCTATCACCGGTTATGGTGGTTCATGGGATAACCCTAACCAACGCTATATTAAGCAAGACGTGTATAAGAATTGTGTGAAATTTGCTCCTGACATCTTTGCCATTATGCTTGGCACAAACGATGCTACTGGCTGGGAAAAAGCCGCGCCAACTTTCTATGAGGAATATAAGGTTTTACTCAATTCCTTCATCGAACAATTCCCTAACGCAAGATGGATTATGATGGTCTCTCCACCAACCAAAATGCCAAATCAATTTGGTATTCCAAATGAAACCATCAGAGACAACGTCAATCCACTCCAAAGACAACTCGCTGAAGAGTATGGTTTTGAGACACTCGATTTAAGAAAAGAATTCGAAGAAACTGAAAACTATGAATCTAAATATTTAAGACCAAATAACGACAACGTTCACTTCACTGAAGCGGGCGCTCAATTCGTTGCTCAAAGGGTTTGGGGCATCGCCAAAGACCTTCGTTTCTAAATAATTTTATTTAATGTTTAAATTTTCTTAAAAGCTGGTCTATAATACTAACACATCACCAATCTTTTATAAAAAGAATTGCGGACATAGTGATAATTTTAGGTTAATAAATACAATTCAGTTTTACTTTTTGTATTTATTATTCGCGATATATTATTTATAATAATGTCACTATGGGGAAAACGATTAAACTTATCAAGATTGTCTCTTTTATCATCATCGCTCTAGAAGTACTAGCCGGTGTTGTTTTCTCTATATTCTATTTCAACAATTTCTTTGACTTCTACGCCGCGGTTAAACCTGAATATCTTGCTATCACTATGATTATCGTTGTGGTGGTGAACTGTTTATTTGTGTGGATTATCATCTTGATACTTGCCACATTAAGACAAAAAACAGATTTAAGAGCCGCAGAAGTTATCGGTAGCGACGTTCAAGAAGCTTATAACTTCGCAATGATTGGCTTAGCGGTCACTGATGATAAAAACATTGTCCTTTGGACAAATGACTTATTCAAATCTCGTCATATTGAGATTATGGATATGGATATCATTGCTTGGCAACCAGAGCTAGCGACTCTCCGTGATATCGCTAATGGTGATCAAACAGCAAAAATTGTGATTAACTCCAGAACATATTCCGTCAAATTATTACATGACGCTGGATTATGGATTTTTAAAGATATTACTGACTACGAATCTATTTATAACTATTCCAAAGACCAAGCTCCTGTCGTTGGCATTTTAGCCATTGATAACTACGATGATGTTGTCCGCGGTGATGATGACTTTAACGACGTTGTGACTAAAGTCAAAAACGACATCTTTGGTTATGCAAAAGACTATGGCATTCTTCTTAGAAGACTTAAAGATGATAGTTATTCTATGTTATGCAACTATGCTTCGTTTGAAAGAATGCTTGAAGATAAGTTCTCCATCATTGATAAGGTGCGTGGTGAATCTATCCGTGGTGAAATCCCATTAACCCTATCCATGGGTTTAGCGCATGACTTTCCAGATGTTATTAAACTAAATGACCTCGCTAATGATGCTTTAGATATCGCTATGTCTCGTGGTGGTGACCAGGTTGTTGTCTCTGCTTATGGCCAAGAAATGAAATTCTATGGTGGTAAATCTGAAGCTCAAGAAAAACGTAATAGAGTTAAGACCCGTGTTTTAGCGGACTCTCTCATCTCTTTAATTAATGCTTCTGACCGTGTCCTTATCATGGGCCACGCGATGATGGACATGGATGCCTTTGGTGCCTGTTTAGGTATGAAGGCCATTTGTAATCGCTTAAAAAAGAATTCCCGTATCGTTGTTGATTTAAAGAATACCGAATTCAAAACAAGAGCGGCTATGACATCATCTTTTGGTAAAGACGAATTAGAAAAACTCATCGTTAATTCTAAAGATGCAGAAGACATGATTGCTGGTAATACACTATTAATCGTCGTGGACGTCCATATTCCAAGCATGGTCATGGCACCAAAACTTATCGATAAAGCCGCAAAGATTGTCGTTGTCGACCATCATAGAAGAGCGGAAGAATATATCGATTCCCCAGTCTTTAACCATATTGACCCAGCGGCATCCTCAACTTGTGAACTTATTTCTGAATTTATTAGATTCTCATCTATTAACCCAAGAATTGAGTTACCTGCTACATACGCCACAATCATGTTATCTGGTATTTTCTTAGATTCCTCTTACTTCAAATCCAGAAATACTGGTATCAGAACATTTGAAGCCGCTACTATTCTTAAAGAATATGGTGCAGATAACTCTTTGGCGGATGACTTCTTAAAAGATGATTACGAAGAACATAAAGAAGTTACTGATATTACTACAAACTTAGAAACACCATACTACGGTGTTGTTATCGCCACAGCGAATACTGATCGTTTATACGACCACGCTACAATCGCGAAAGCGGCAAACCTTTGTTTATCGTTCAAAGGTGTTCATGCTGCCTTCGTTATTGGTAAGGTTAATAATAGAGAAATCCGTGTATCTTGCCGCAGTGATGGCACAATTAATGTCTCATTACTTGCCGAAAGGATGGGCGGTGGAGGCCACTTCACCTCCAGCGCCGTAACATTCGCTACAAGCGATGTAAAAGAAGTGAAGAACATCATCTTAGGTGTCTTAGAATCATCATTAACAGAAGCCACAAATAAGGGCCTACCAAAGAACAGTGAGGAGGATTAGCGAAATGAAAGTTATCTTATTAGCAGATGTCAAAAAGCTTGGCAAAAAAGATCAAACTATCGAAGTCAGTGATGGCTATGCCGTTAATTTCCTTTTCCCTCGTAAATTAGCGGTTCAAGTCACCAAGAAGAGTGTCGAAGTATTAGAAAATCAACAAGAAGAAGCTCGCGAAAATGAAGCCAAGGCTAAAGCCGCTGCGCAAGAATTAGCGAAACGTCTTGAAGGTATTACCTTATCTTTTAAAGTTAAAACAGGTAGAGAAGGTAAACTTTTTGGTGCTATCTCTTTAAAACAAGTCACTGAAGAATTAGAAAAAACACAAAAGATTAATATTGATAAACGTAAATTCATCGATAAGGGACCACTAGATGTCCTTGGTTATCACCACTTAAAAGTAGAACTTCATAAAGGTGTTGTCGGTGTGATTAACGTGCATGTAGAAGGGGAGGATAAATAGTATGGCAATCGCTAAGAACGCTCGTGAACTCCCTTATAATGCCCAAGCAGAGCAAGCTGTGCTTGGTTCAGCATTACTTTCTAGAGAATGCTTGTATAGCGTTTTCTCCATGCTTAATGAAGAAGATTTCTTCTTAGGCAAACACCAATTACTTTATCGTGCAATTAAAAACTTATTCGATAAACAAACTCCAGTTGACGTTTTAACAGTCACTGAAGAACTCATGAACATGAAAGAACTTGAAACTGTTGGTGGTGTTGAATATCTTCAACAATGTTCTGACGCAATGGTCGCTCTTTCTAGTATTGACTACTACATCAATATCGTTAATGACCAAGCGGTTTTAAGAAGGCTTATTCAATCATGCCGTGATATTGATACATCATATTTAAATGATGAAATTACCGACGTTAATGAATTCGTTCTTAATAGTGAGAAAACTATTAAAGACGCTGTTGAAAAAAGAAGAGTGGAAGGCTTTAAGAAAGCTAAAGAAGTTGCCGAAAATGTTAAGTTAACGATTGAAACACCAAAAGAAATGAAAGCGGATGGTGTTACTGGTTTAACAACGGGCTTCGATAGATTAAATGACATCACCCAAGGTTTCCAACCTGGTGACATGATCATCGTTGCCGCTCGTCCATCTGTTGGTAAGACTGCTTTAGCCCTTAATTTCGCTTATAGAAGTGCAAACAGAACTAATAGGCCTGTTGCTATCTTCTCACTCGAAATGCCAGCGGAAGCGCTTATTAAGCGTCTTATCGGCGTTGACTCTTCCGTTTCCTTGACCAAGATTACCACAGGTAACCTTGTGGGTATTGATAGGGCGAAAGTTGCGACCGCTATTGATAAGATTGGTCATTTACCAATTTTCATTGATGACTCTCCTAATGGCAAATTGATGGATATCATTGCGAAGAGTCGTAAATTACAAGCCGAACAACCTGATTTAGGCTTAATTATCGTGGACTACTTAGGTTTGATTACCACAGGTGGTTCTTCTAAAAGCAGTGACTCACGTCAAGAAGAAGTCCGTAAGACTTCCTTAGCTTTAAAGGCATTAGCCAGAGAATTAGAAGTCCCAATTATTGTTGTCTCACAATTATCTCGTGACGTTGAAAAACGTGGTGAAAATAAGAGACCAATCCTTTCTGACTTACGTGACTCTGGTTCTATTGAACAAGATGCTGATGTCGTCATGCTTTTATATCGTGAAGACTACTATAAAAATAGTAAAGCCCCTGGTGCTGCTAACGCCGCGGGTAATAAGAAATTAGGCCATCTTTCCTCTTCTGAACGTTTCGAAATGGTCAAAGAACAAAAAGAAAGAATTACTGGTGAGCCAATGGGTGGTGACGTTTCTTATGTTGAAGTGAACGTTGCTAAAAACAGAAATGGTCAAACTGGTAATGCTTATTTGTTCTTCTATAAGAGTTTCGGTAGATTTGATGAACCAAGTGAAGAATGGCTCAAGCAAATGAAAGAAATCAACGAAAATAGTGGGAACTAATGTTTTATCATATTATCGCTTCTGGTTCTAAAGGTAACGCTACAATTGTTGTTTCAAATAAGTCCGTATTGTTAATCGATATGGGTATTTCGCTAACCCGTTTAACAGAAGGATTACAAGAGATAAATTTAACAGTAAACGATATCACGGGTGCCTTATTTACCCATGATCACACCGATCACATCTCGGGTTTAAAGTTCATTTCTCCAAAGATTATGTACGCTTTAGAAAGAACACTTCCTACATCTCTTTCTAATGTCGTTAATGTTAATGAACCGTTTAAGATTGGTGACTTTACTATTACCCCAATTAGAACTAGCCATGATGCGAAAAACCCATGTGGTTATTTGATTAAAGATAATGAGGAATCATTATTCTATATGACTGATACTGGAGTCTTCTTAGAAGACAATATCCCATTAGTGAAAAACCCAACTTATCTCATCATTGAATCCAACCATGATATAAAGATGCTTTTAGCCACGAATCGTACGTTCGAACTAAAGCAACGCATCTTAGGGGAATATGGTCATCTTTGTAATGAAGATAGCGCAGTCGCTGCAATATCCATTATCGGAGATAACACTAAAGAGATTACTTTAGCCCATCTTTCTGAAGAGGCTAATACTCCAGAAACTGCTTTAGAAGCTTACGAAAAGATCTTCGCGCATTTCCATATTAATAAGGATAAATATTTAATTAGATGCGCGAATCAATGGAAATCACTTTCGGGAGGACACTTACCTCATGAAAATTAAAATCTTCGCTATTGGGCATCTTAAAGAAGCTTATTTAAAACAAGGTATTAATGAATACTTGGAACGTTTAAAACCATACACCCAAATTGAAATCGTGGAAGTGGATGATGAACCGGTCCCAAATAATCCAAGTCCTAAAGACATTGAAAATGTTAAAAACAAAGAAGGACAAAAGATCTTAAAGCAATTAAAGAACAACGAATACTTAATTGGTTTAGATTTGGTTAAAAAACAATTAACTAGTGAAGAATTCGCTAAATATATAGAAGATAAATTTGTTTTAGGGGGATCTAATATCTCCTTTGTCATTGGAGGCTCATATGGTTTAAGCGATGAACTTAAGAATCGCTGTAACGATAGATTATCTTTATCTAATATGACCTTCTTACATCAAATGACAAGATTAATTCTTTTAGAACAAATCTATCGCGCGTTTAAAATAAATAGGAATGAGGTATACCACAAATGAGAGACTATGAAGAATTCAAAGATTTAAGAAAAGAGAAGGATGAAAACAATCCATTCTGCGCTTTATATTTCTTAGAGAGTGGTGAATCATTCTACTTAGAACCAGTCTTTTATACCCAACTTATGGGCTTTAAAGACCATTACCCAGAAAAGTATCACTTAATCATTAATAAGATGATTGAGCTAGTGAAGAGAAATAAAAAAGTTGTCTTTACCGGTAACTTTGATAATCCGTTAACGGAAGTAGACAACTATATTTACTTAGAAGTAACCGATGTCACTGACGCTCTTCAGATTTACGCTGAAGATAAATCACGCGGTAGTGACTACGGCGACTAGGCTTGCATTGGTCTCAATTCTTTCATTGAGATCCACATCACTCTTAAGCCTAATGTCACAATGAAGATAATTGGGACATATTGAGTTAAGAAGAAGCCAGCAATCAATGTAATAAGGGCAGGAGCGAACGCTAATCTAGCTTCGACCTTTTGTGTTAACCATGGAGTGAAGTAATTGTTTGGATTATTTTTACCACGGGTTAAGATCCACATGATGAAGCCCATCACAACGCTTAAGCCAGCAAAGATGCCTAAATAGATACCGCTTGTGCCCCACATGTTTTTAATCTTCAAGGTCTCATATGATTTATTCATTATCTTCTTAAAGTTTTGGAACACGCCATCAGTATAGGTACTATCATAAAGACTTGGCGCTACAACGTTACCTTCTTTATCGGTAACTTTTAATAATTTGCTTAAACCTTCGTTTGTGACTTCCATGGTCTTATAGTCACCCATGTAGGAACCGGTAACTGCGACAGTGGAGTCTTTAGAATAGATAGCCACATAGATAGCGTCCTTAAATAGAATCATGTAACTTGGTGTATATGTACCATCTTTTTCTTCAGATTTAGTGGTGGAATGTAATGTGTATTTTGTTTCACTAACGACTTTGTTGAAGGCTTTCTTATTAGTGTTTGTGTCTTCATTACTGACATAAATCACAAAGTCATATTGTTGATTAGTTTGATTTTCATATACTGCGAAAGGTTTAGAACTATTGTATGTCACATAGTCGATGGCTTTACCATCTTCTGTAATATCTAATTGATGCTCTGGGGTGATTTTGAATTCCACTTTACGGTTATCCTTTAAATCTAAACCGATAGCAGGAAGATATTTTTCTAAACTATAACTATTTGATCCTAAGAAACTAGAACCTTTAATATTTGCTTGTGTTACGAAGATTGGAAGGACTGGTAAAAATAAGGATAAAATAAACATCACTAGTGTGAGCCAGAATGGGCCGCTTTTCGCACCTCTTAAGGCCGCCGCATTATTTACTAATGAACCAAATCCATCTCTAATTACTTCTTTTGTTCTTTCTCTCATTTTGTCTACCTCGCAGTCAAACTATTTTACAAATATTGTTTAAAAGTGTAAACACTATTTGTTTGAAAAAAGCGTAAATCCTTTTATTTAAAAATAAATATTAGATTTTTTATCGTTTAATTATCCATATAAAAAATCTATAAATATAATCAAAGATTATATATTGCTTTTATACTCTTATTGAAATACACGTTGTTATAGCAAGAAAGTCACTTTATTTATAATGGTGATATGTCAATATCATATCGAAGAGGTATACATATGAAAGAAATTTTTCCAAATATTCCGGAAATTAAATTTGAAGGTAAAGATAGCAAAAATCCTTTTGCCTTCCATTACTACAATCCGGACCAAATGATTTTAGGCAAACCAATGAAAGAACACCTTCCATTCGCAATGGCTTGGTGGCACAACCTTGGCGCTACCGGTGTTGACATGTTCGGTGCTGGCCCAGCTGATAAGAGCTTCGGCGCCAAAGTCGGTACAATGGAACACGCCAAAGCAAAAGTTGATGCTGGTTTCGAATTCATGAAGAAACTTGGTATCAAATACTTCTGCTTCCATGATGTTGACTTAGTTCCAGAATGCGCAGATATCAAAGATACAAACAAAGAATTAGACGAAATCTCCGACTACATCTTAGAAAAGATGAAAGGCACAGATATTAAGTGCTTATGGGGCACCGCCAATATGTTCAGCAACCCACGCTTCTGCAATGGTGCTGGTTCCACAAATAGTGCGGACGTCTTCGCTTTCGCTGCTGCGCAAGTTAAGAAAGCCTTAGATATCACTGTTAAATTAGGTGGTAGAGGTTACGTCTTCTGGGGTGGTCGTGAAGGTTACGAAACATTACTCAATACAGACGTTAAATTCGAACAAGAAAACATTGCCCGTTTAATGAAGATGGCTGTTGAATATGGCCGTTCCATCGGTTTCAAAGGTGACTTCTACATCGAACCAAAACCAAAAGAACCAATGAAACACCAATATGACTTCGACGCCGCGACAGCTATTGGCTTCTTAAGAGCCCACGGCTTAGATAAAGACTTCAAGATGAACATCGAAGCCAACCACGCTACATTAGCGGGTCATACATTCCAACATGATTTAAGAATCTCTGCCATCAATGGTATGTTAGGTTCCATCGATGCTAACCAAGGCGATATGCTCTTAGGTTGGGATACAGACGAATTCCCATTCGATGTCTACAGTGCTACACAATGTATGTATGAAGTCTTAAAGAATGGTGGTTTAACAGGTGGTTTCAACTTCGACTCCAAAACACGTCGCCCATCCTACACCATGGAAGATATGTTCCTTGCCTACATCTTAGGTATGGATACATTCGCTTTAGGTTTAATCAAAGCGGCCCAAATCATCGAAGATGGTCGTATTGATCAATTCATCGAAAAGAAATATTCTTCCTTCCGTGAAACAGAAATTGGCAAGAAGATTTTAAACAACCAAACAAGCTTAAAAGAATTATCTGATTATGCTTGCAAGATGGGCGCTCCTGAACTTCCAGGCAGTGGCCGTCAAGAAATGCTCGAAGCCATCGTCAACGATGTCTTATTCGGCAAGTAATTGATAGTTTAAAACTAAAAATAAAGCCGTCGATCGTGTATCGATGGCTTTTTTCTTTTCTGATCTTGCTACTTTTAGCTTCCTCAACTTTTAGCAAAATTATCCTGATTCAGTCTTGTATATTATAAATAATAGGAAAAACACAAAAGCATAAATATCACCCTTTATATCGCAAGAAAAGCATACACGTACATGTTGCGCACCCCTTAACATAGAAGGTGAAGAAAAACGTTTTTGGAAAAAAATTCTGTTTTTTTATTCTTTTGCCTTGTTGGTTTTTAAGAGTACCCACCTTGGCTGATAATGAAAAACTCTTAAAGAAAGGAAAACGCAACTAAACATTGCGAAAAAAAGATTTATGAAAAAAGCAAAAATCTTAACAGTATTGGGCGTGATGTTAGCGATGTCCATGACTGGATGTAAAGGCGGAAAGACAAGTGAAGATACTGCAAAGCCATCATCTTCCGCTGAACCATCAACAGTTCAACCAACATCTCAACCAACATCTCAACCAACATCTCAACCAACAAGTCAACCGACTTCACAACCAACATCTCAACCAACAAGTCAACCAACAAGTACAACTTCTGAAGAACCACCAGTTCCTCAACATACACATGACTTCAAGAAGGTTGAAAACGAAGAATACCCACAAGCCGAAGGCGCTACAGCAACAGAATACTATGAATGTGCTGAAGACAAAGTTGGTGCTATTCAATGGGAAGCCAAGAACTATGATGCTTCTTCTTCAGAAATTGAAAAAACAGCCAATGATGGTTCCATCCGTTTCAATAGTTCACAACAAGCCAACGCTGCTGGTGACGGCGTTACCGGTGGTGCCCATTTAATTTACAAGATTAATGTTCACGAAGCAGTCGAAAAAGCAGGCTTAGATTTCTATATCCAAGCTCATAGCCAAAACAAACCTATCTTTGACGCAGTCGCAGGTGACTCAGGCGCAGGTAAAGATTTAGTTGATGGTCAAGTCGTTGACGCTACAAAACGTTATGCTTTATACGTTAATGATGTCAGAATTCCATTAGGTGATGATCCAGGTGCTTCCACAGCAAAAGCATGGTTCTCATTCCCAGCTGAATTCGCTCTTAACAAAGGTGTTAACAAGATTGAACTCGTCAGTATGGGTGGTTACAGAGCCAAAATGTACAACTTCAGACTTACAGGTTTACCACACTACGAACACGTTGCTAACTATAAGCTACTTGATGCCAAGAAAAACTCTGATGACAAGGTCGTCACAATTGGTGAAGATAGATTCCTCGGCAATAAAGCTATCGAAATCGCATTCAAAGATTTCCACGAAGCTCCAGCCAATCCATCCGGCACAGACCCATGGTACATGGCAAAGAATTCCTTCGCTACATGGACAATCAATGTCGATAAAGCTATCGAAGGCGCTCAAATTTACTTCTCATTAGAATGTTCTTCCACAACACACATTGCAAGACACTTATTCAACGAAGCAAAATACAACGAAGCACATCCAGATGCTCCAGTTGCTCTTCCAGGCCAAAGCCCAGATACAGTTGAAGAAGATGATTGGAGATACGCTGTCGCCGTTGGTGAAACAAATTATCCAATGAAGAACAATAACACATTAGGTGAAAGCGGTGTCAAAGAAATCAATAAACAATACTATGTTTACTTCACAGACATCAACTTAGCCTCTGGTGCAAACGTCATTAAACTCACACAATGCAACATGGGTTACCGTATGAGATTCAACCAAAACGTTAGAATCGTTTACAATACCGATGCTACAATCACTGGTGAACATGCTCACGTTTTCAATCAATTAGTTAGTGAAACTGAAGCTGATTGCCAACACGAAGGCCAACAAGTTTGGAAATGTCAATTCGACGATGAAACCTACACAGTCACAACTCCAAAGGGTGACCACGTTGCAGAAGGTGCTGATTTCACAAACAGCCAAGGCAAAACTGGTAAAAAGTACACATGCTCAAAGTGCGGTCACGTTTGGGCTACAATGGACTTAATGCAAGCTGATGCTACAGGTGATATTGGTGCCGATGGCAAATTAGTAAACAATAAAGAATTCACATGGAGATTCAAACTCGGTGAAGCTCAAGCTAATGCTGGCCAAATCAAATTCTCTATGACAATTAAGAAAGGTAGTGGCAATGCTACTATCAATACTGGCTACTCCGTTAAGATCAACGGTGTTGATGCCGAAATGAAATTCATTGGTGCTGCTATCAATAGTTCCACAGCCGCTTTATTCGAAGTTGCTGTCGGTACAGCTGAAAAACTCGATGAAAATGGTGAAATCGTTGTTGTCTTAAAGACACCAACATCCCAAAACTATCGTCCAGACTTCAGAGGCGATGTCAGAATTGACGTTGAAGCTGCTGCTGAATAATAGTTCAAAATTCTAAACAATAACCAGGCGCTTCGGTGCCTGGTTTTGTTTTGCTTGTATTCATGCACATAATAAACCTATTTAAAAAAGTAGAATAATCCTATTCATATTCTTTTATTAGTGGAAGAATAAACTCATAAGAGGTGCATAACATGAAAAAACAATCTTTCTTTGTTTTATTGCTCAGTGCGTTTCTTTTGACTGGCTGTGTTAACGACAACAGCAGCAAACCAGCTTCTGAGTCAAAAGAACCAGAATCTAGTCAACAACAAACCAGTGAAAGCAATGGTGAGCAATCACAAAGCCAATCACAACCAAGCAGTTCAAAATCTTCTTCATCTTCATCTTCTCAAGCCGGTCCAAGTGGTACAGCGTTAAACCTTACCGCTCCCGAAAATGATATCCATACTGATTTACAGTATTCATATCTCAAGGATCCAGATTGGAGAAACATCAAAGCATACATTCCTACAACAGGTGCTGATGGTGGTAATAAAGGTGATAAATCTCAACCAAAGGCTTTAGAACTCAAATTTGAAGATGTTGCAGATGCTCAAACATACTATGTTCAAGTGTCTAAGGACAACACATTCGCTAATGCCGAAGTTTTTACAAGCACAAAGAAATCATATGATTTCTATAATGCTGAAATAGGCGTTAAATACTACTATAGAGCCGCAGTTAGTGAAGAAGCTTTAGCAACAGCTACCGCAAAAGAATACCAAGTTAATGATTTAGCGCCACGTTATTTACACATCGATGGAGTTATTAACTTCCGTGACCAAGGTGGTTGGAAGTCCTCTTTAGTGCCAAATGGTGTTATTAGACAAGGCTTATATTACAGATGTGCTCAATTCAACAGCATTAAGACTGCTGGAAAAGCAGAATTAAAACGCTTAGGCATCAAATTAGATATTGATATGAGAGATAGACCTCCATCATCTTCTCCTGCCTCATCCACAGATTGGAAGATTGAGATTATGGACGCCCATGTTGCTTCTGGCACAGAAAAAGTTCGTTGGGAAGGCTCAAATGGCATTGCTGCGACATATAAAAAGATTTTTGAAGCCATCGCTAACGCCGATGAAAAGCCTATCGCCTTACACTGCACACATGGTGCGGATAGAACAGGTATTATGTCCTTCTTCTTAATGGGTTTATTAGGCGCTTCTGAAGATGATATTGGTAGAGACTATGTCTTAACAAGATTCGCTGGTGAAAGAGCGGTTCTTCCTACAGGTAGTGATAGTGAAATTGAAAAATGGTTTACAAAAACCAACGCATTAGAAGGCGCTACATTTGCTGATAAGATGTATAAACACCTTAAAGATGACTTTGGTATCAGTGCTGATACTCTTGAAACCATTAGAGAAAAATTCGTTCCAGGTTATACAAGACCAGCAGCTGCTTAGTCAGTACCTATAAAAACACAAACCAGGCATTTACTTGCCTGGTTTTATTTTGACTAGGTGAATTTACCGTTCAAGTGCAACATTTCTAGACAAAAATAAAGGCTCATATCAATCCTGGTGTAAGATATAGTTGCGACACTTATCTACAGGAGGTT
>CADBXE010000002.1 GCA_902798595.1 uncultured Erysipelotrichaceae bacterium
CAATGTACTGTCTTAAATACAAAACCCCACATCAGTATAAATCTGACATGGGGTATTGATACTTTTTTAAACTGTCTACTTTTCGTTGACTAGTTCACATATCGGCTTTTCTTTTTTATTATTTTTTCTAACCTACTTAATATTAAGTAAGAGTGAACTATTTTAAGACCACTTTATGGAAGGCTTTTTTGCCTTTTTTGATTTTGAGAGGTTCTGCTAAATCGGCCTTAGTGAGTCTTAAATTAACATCGCTAATCTTGTTACCGTTAAGGGAAATACCACCTTGATCAATAAGTCTTCTGGCTTCTCCTTTAGAAGCGGCTAATTTGGTGAGAACTAATAAGTCTAATAAGCCGATATCGTTTTCAAGTTCAATCTCAGTTGTTGGCATATTTGCATCATCGCCTTCACCAGAGAATAACGCTCTTGCGGCCTCTAATGCTTTTCTTGCTTCTTCTTCGCCGTGGACAAGTTTGGTAATCTCAAAAGCTAAGATTTCTTTCTTTTCGTTGATTCTTTCTCCTGGCCATTTTGCCATTTCTTCGATTTCATCGATTGGTAAGAAAGTAATCATTTTTAAGCATTTATCGACATCAGCATCATCGACATTTCTCCAGTATTGGAAGAAATCGTATGGACTGGTCTTTTCTTTATCTAACCATAAAGCGCCTTTCACGGATTTGCCCATTTTCTTGCCTTCACTATTAGTTAATAAAGGAATAGTTAATGCAAAGGCATCCTTACCGGTTTTCTTTCTGATGAGTTCAGTACCAGCGAGCATGTTACTCCATTGGTCATCGCCACCGAATTCCATATTACAGCCATAGTGTTCATGCAAGTAGTAGAAGTCGTATGACTGCATAATCATGTAGTTAAATTCAAGGAATGTTAAACCTTTTTCCATTCTTTGCTTGTAACATTCCGCTGTTAACATTTTATTAACAGAGAAACACGCACCAACGTCTCTTAAAAGTTCAACATATTTTAACCCTTTTAACCAATCAGCGTTGTTCACACAAATGGCCTTATCTTCACCGAATTCAATGAAGCGTCCAATTTGTTCTTTGAATCTTGCGCAGTTATTAGCAATTTGTTCTTCAGTGAGCATGGCTCTCATATCGGTACGACCACTTGGATCGCCCACTAAACCAGTGCCGCCACCTAAAACAACAATTGGCTTATTTCCTGCTAATTGTAATCTTTTCATTAACACTAATGTCATGAAGTGACCAGCGTGTAATGAATCAGCGGTTGGGTCGAAGCCAATATAAAATCTTGCACCGCCATTATTGATTAATTCTCTAATTTCATTTTCGTCAGTGACTTGTGCAATTAAGCCTCTTCTTTGTAACTCTTCGTAGATTTTCATCTTTGAATCTCCTTTATTAAATAAAAACCTCTATTCCAAAAATATGGAACAGAGGACGATTAATCGTGGTACCACCTCTATTTAGATAGTTTTCGCAAACTATCCCTTAGTGTGTCAGTGACACTTCGCTGTCTCGGGCGAACCCGTCTTTCCCTACTTTTATTTTCAGGAAGCAGCTCCAGAATGTATTCGGCTTAACTAGTTTACGACCTTGCAGCAACCGGTCGCTCTCTAGAAAACATCATTAAGCGTACTTGTTTCCTTCATCGCTTTTCTTTGTTAAATATAACAAACAGATGTTTTAAAGTAAAGATGTAACACAACAATAATTTGAATATATAAGCGAGATTATATATTATATAAAAAGTTAGATATGAAGAACGCTAATAAGAAACAAAAAGTCCCAAAGGCAAAACTATTCTCTTTCAAGTATATTCTTTATGATCTAGTGAAGTGGTTTGGCTTTTGGCAAACAATGCTCTGGTATCGTATCAAAAAGAAATATGATGGTCCTGAAGCTAAGCAAAGAATTAAAGGTGGGGCAATTATTTCCTCTAACCACGTTGGCTTCTCAGACCCATTTATCCTACTAACAGCATTCCTTTCTAGACGTTTGCACTTCCTATTTATGTCTGAACTCATTAAAAATAAGTTCCAAGCCTGGATTTATAAAAACGTCTTCCTATCATATCCAATTGACCGCAATAAACCATCATTCTCTATGATGAAGTTTTTAAGCCAATATGTCGCTAATGGACATGTCTTAGGCTTATTCCCAGAAGGTCATATTAAAAGAGATGATCAAATTGATGATTTCAAGGGTGGTGTCGTTTTAATTGCTTATTTAAGTGGTAAACCAATTATTCCGGTATATCATGAAAGAAGAAAAAATATCTGGCATATGACTAGACTTGTCATCGGCAAACCTTTTAATGTTAAAGAAATGGTGGGACCAACCCCATCTCAAGATAAATTAAATCAAGTAGCTAAAGAACTACATGAGTACGAATTACATCTCCAAGAGATGTGTGAAAGCAGGTAACTATGAAGATTTTATTTAAAAACGCTCGTATCTTAACCATGAAGGATGAGAATATTATTTTCGCTAACTTAGTGGTTAAAGATAACCGCATTGCTTATATCGGTAAGGACTATTCTAAGTACGCTCCATTTGACCGTGAAATCGAATGTAATGGTAATCTTTTAATGCCTGGTTTTAAGAACGCTCACGCTCATAGTGCGATGGTATTCTTACGTGGAAAAGCGGATGATGTCCCGTTACAAGAGTGGCTATTTGATGTGGTCTTCCCACATGAAGCTAATCTGCAACCAAAGGATGTCTATTATTTGAACAAAGTGGCTTATTTGGAATACTTAACTAGTGGCATAACTGCCGTGTTTGATCATTATTTCTATCCAAGCGAAATGGCTAGAGCATCAGAAGAATTTGGCATGAGATCCACATTTTTGGTGATGCCTGATGAAACTAAATACCCAATGCAATACATCTCTGATGTTTACCATAAGTACAATGATAATAAAGATTCTTTGGTGAGAGTTCGTATTGGTTTCCACGCTGAATATACCGCGGATGACGCGACCTTCGATAGAGCGATGAGAATCGTTGAAGAATTAAAATCTCCATTCTTTACTCATATTAGTGAAACCGAAAAAGAAGTAAGAGAATGCATCGAAAGACATGGTATGGAACCCGCTAAATATATCTATGAGAAGGGCTTATTCAAATATGGTGGTGGCGCTTATCACTGCGTCCATTTCACCGATGAAGAAGCTAGAATCTTTAAAGAAAACGGCTTATATGTCGTCACATGTCCATGTAGTAACGCTAAGTTAGCATCAGGTGTCGCTCCATTAATGAAATACTATGGAATGGGGATGAATATCGCGATGGGGACAGATGGTCCTGCTTCTAATAATGGCTTAGATATGTTTAAGGAAATGTATCTAGCGGCGTCTCTAAATAAGTTAGAGTGTAAAGACGCTAAAGCAATTCCAGCTTTTGAATTCTTAAAAATGGCAACAGTTAACTCCGCTAAAGCTATGGGCTTGGACGAAGCTGATGTCTTAGAAGAAGGCAAACTCGCTGATATCATCATGATTGATTTAACTCAACCAAATATGCAACCACTCAACAACATCGTCACCAATCTTGTCTATTCTGGAAATAAGCAGAATGTTGTATTAACAATGATTGATGGTAAAATACTCTATGAGAATGGTAAATTCTTCCTTAAGGAAAATTTAGAAGATATCTATAGAAACGCTCAAATAGTGACTGATCGTCTAGAAAGAGATACTAAAAATAAAAAATAATTAAAAATTTTTTATGGTAGAATAACGGTATGGCATTAAAGAAAGGTTTTTGCACACATTGTAAAGGTGATGAAAGATTACGTATCTTTGGCGTTAACAAAGATGCGGAGGTTTGTTATTGCCCTAATTGTATGGCGGCGATGAAACCAAAGGAAGCAATTGCTAACTATCGTGGCCTCATTATTCACTATCTTAAAAAGGGTTCAAAAGCCTTATTTGAAACCACTCAATATCTAGTCGCTTATCAAACGTTCGCTCATATCATTGACCTCAATGAAACCATTAAAGTAGCCCACTTCGGTAGAGTTCTATCTTTAGTGTATCTTTCTTCGTTAAGAAAGAGTAAGATCCCATTTGCTATGGCGCTTCATAAACAAGAGGCCCCTAAATGGTTTCATTATACAGAAACAGTGACTGAAGCTTTCCATTTCATGGGTTTATTAATCTATGCTTTGGATACATATGAAGCTAGATTAAGAAAGAGAATCACTCTTCATAATGGCCCATTCTATGATGTCGATTGTGTCATTCTTTATTTGAGAAGACTCGATGAGATTAGAGAATATAAGGAATTCATTATTAGCGAAGCTAATGTCTTTGTTGAAAATGGCAAAGAACAGTTTAAAGAAATTGCTGAAAGATTAGAAAGAGATAAGGCCCATTATGTGAGCGCTTTTAAAGAAGTGTTCCACACAGTGGATGGGTTCACTTATACTTTCCAACATTTTGACAATAACCGTAATCCAATTGGTTCGATTAAAAATGACAATCCAAATCCAATTATTGAACAATCTAAAAACAACAAGAAGAAAATTGAACTTTATCCAAAGGATGGCAAAAAATCCTTAATCAAGGATGAATTGTTCGCTAATAACTTAACACTTGCGAGATTAGTTAATGTTTCTGTACCAGTGGCTTTAATCCTATTTATCGCTGCTGCAATATGCTTAATTGCCTCTTTCCCAATACCAAATTTAGTAGCGACAATTGTACTACTGTCCTTCTCTATTGTGCTAGTGGCTATCTCTGTGGTGTTATTTATCCTACACTTTGTGTGGAAAAACGAACACAATAAGAAATATTATAAAGGTACAAATCCGTTTATTCTTAAGTAAGTCAAAAGCTTTTTAAGTGCTTTACCACGGTGAGAAACCGTGTTTTTTTCACCTTCAGGCATTGTGCCAAAACAAGTACCTGTTTCATCGCTTACAAAAACTGGGTCATAACCGAAGCCACCTTCACCTTGTGGTTCTTTGGCGATTGTGCCTTTAGCAATACCTTCAAATATTAACGGTTTATCTTCAACGTTTAATAAAACAATGTCACAAACGAATCTAGCTGATCTATCTTCTTTATCGCTTAAGTCTTTTAAAATTTCTCTAATAGCGTTAGCGTGACCACCCATAGCACTCGCGTATCTAGCGCTGTGCATACCTGGACGATTATCTAAAGCGGTAATTTCTAAACCTGAATCATCGGCGATAATAGGAAAAGATGTGACTTTTTGCACAGCTTTAGCCTTAATTAAAGCGTTTTCAGCGTAAGTCTTACCATTTTCTTCAATGTCTTCAATCTTAATACCTAAATCATTAAGACCGTAGACAACGATTTTGTGTGGAGAGAGAATTTCTCTCACTTCTTTTAATTTGTTCTTATTAGATGTAGCTAGGACGATTTCGTAATTCATATAAACTATCTTAGTATATTTTTCTATAAATAAAAATATATAATAATAAGGATGAAAGAATTTCTTAAGAAATATAGATCCTCAATTATCAAAACCATCATCGTGATTGCTGTGTTAGTGGCTATTGCGGTGGGCGTTTATTTTATATTACGTGCCTGTGGCTTCACTAAAGCGGAAGATTACATCAATCTAAAAAATCAATTCGGTGATAGTGTGGCTTTCTGGCTCATCGTCGGTTTGCTTGAAGTCGTACAAGTTATCTTTGTTCCAATTACCAATCAAATCATTACCGTTCCTGTCGCTATGGTCTTTAATGATGAATTATGGAAAGTATGGCTGACCGCTTGGATTAGTATTTGGCTTGCCACTTTAATTCTTTATTGGATTGGTAGAGTTGGTGGACCAAAACTTTTAAAGTGGATATTAAACGACCAAGAACAAGTGGAGAAGTGCACTAAGTTTTTGAATAGAGGCTGGTTGTTTTACCCAATTGGTATGCTGTTACCATTGCCAGATGATGTTATTACCACTTTAGCGGGTACCGCTAAGATGAACTTCTTCTTCGTTGCCATATGCTCGTTTTTCACTCGTGCCTTAGATACTGCGTTCAGTGTTTTCCTGTATGGTTATGCTGTTCGTCATCCATGGCTATGGATTATCATAGTGGTGGGCACAATTGCTTTGTTTTTATTCACATTCTTCCTTTGGAAGCATGACCAAAAGAAAAGAAAACAATTGGAAGTTGAGAAGGCTGAATAAAAATAAAAAAAGTGCAAATTGCACTTTTTTAAATACTTCTGGAGCAAGTGACGGGAATCGAACCCGCATAATCAGCTTGGAAGGCTGATGTTCTACCACTGAACTACACTTGCGTAGCGGTAATGATTATATATCACTACCGACCAATAATTCAATAAATTACTTATTGATTAATGAAAGATAAGAGCTGATTTTTATTTTGATAGCCCATTCTCACATCAACGCGTTGACCATCTTTAAATAACATTAAGGTTGGAACAGCTTGAATACCATATTGTGCGGCTAATGGGCCAGCTTCATCAACATCCACTTTAATAATGGTGGCGTTAACTTCATTGCTTACCTCTTCTAAAACAGGGGAAAGCATTTTGCATGGGCCACACCAAGTGGCAAAGAAATCGACTAAGACAGTACCTTCTTTAATCGCAGCATTGAATTCGTCACGGTCATTAATATGTTTTAACATAATTCTTCCTCCTACATATACATAATTGCAAATATTAAGATAATGATTACCAGGTGTAGTGGATAGTAAAGATAACACCCATACTGGAACCATTTTCTATTATATCCGCGGCTTCCGTTATAAAGCAAAATAAACGCTCCAGCAATAATTGCGAAGATTTGAATGCTTGTCATCGCATTAGGCATGTAGTAGATATTTGCACTGATATATGATTCTGATAAATAGAATACAACAGCGAAAACCACTAGTAGTAAAGCGCTAATTAAGTTAATCGCATTTCTTTCTAAATTACTGCCTTTATAGAGGTCAGGATCTGTACCAGATTGTGAACTAAGCATTTTAACGAATACGCCCCCTAATAAGTGAGCGAAATAGAAACCAATAATTAAGGTAATACCAAACCAGCCATACTGGGTGCGTAGGAAATATGGAAACCATAGGACCTCGCCTTGGCAACCACACGCATCGTGACATGACGCAATGTAAGAAGTAATGCCATACGCTAAAGGCAATAGGGCTAATAACTTGATATACCATTTCTTTTGTTTTAAGAGGAATATCGCAACCGCACCTAAAAGTAGGTCAATAAAAATCACGCCAGCATTTTTCATTGAACCGCCGTTATTTTTAATAAAAGGAACAACTTCGGTGAGGACAATAATTAACGATATGCTCGCGGCCATAACGCCTAATCTTAAAGCATACTTTTTATAGTTATGGGTATGGATGACACCTTCTGCAATCATAAAGCAGAAAAGCGGTAGGGCTAATCTACCAATATAACGAAACGGCTCAATATCAAAAGTTAAACCGATGTGATCGATTGTCATAGTGACTAAAGCAATAACCTTGAGCCAAAAACTGCTTAATATGAGAGGAAATCTACGATTTTGCATATGCTCTAATAAATACTGTCAATAAAGCGTAAGAATTATATAACACGTGAGCGGTCATAGAGCACGCTGGTCCACGATGTTCATATGCTAATGTTAATATAAAACCAGTCACTATGTAAGTTGGTAATGACTGAAACTCCAAAACAATATCTTTTGCTTCAAAATCAAAATGAATAAATGCGAAGACAATACTGACCACAACGAAGGCTACATATTTGTTATATCTTCTAAGAAAAGAGAATAAGCCAACACGATAAGTTAATTCTTCACAAAGAGGGCCGATTATGCAAAGAACAGGAATTGAAAAAAGAGGATAACTTAATGCTACAGTTTCAATTGTGTCTTGGTTAACGTTGTTATCAATTTTAAAAAATAGTGACATGATAGCGCCCAAGATAACTGACGCCATGACTACCGTCACCGCATATCCGATACCGTATATATAATCGATTCCATTAGTGTATTTCTCAACGAAGTACTTTCGTCTACCAGTGAATAAGGCCAACACCAACAAGCTAACAAGCATGGTACTGTAGATGATGGTCATGAAGGTGATACTTTTAAAAGCGTTATCACCTGGGAAGGCATCTTTAAATAGAGAAACGATGAATTCTAGGATGAACATCCCAAAAAAAGCAAACCCCACAAGGAACATCCCAATTTGTACAAAAGGGTGGAAAAAAACTGCCCTCTCTGGCATGCGTTTTATTCTGAATATATCGTTGTATTTTTGACATTTAGGACATTTATTCAATGCCCTGTCATGATATGTATCGCAATGCGGGCACCTTGTCTTCGGGTACAATTCATCTATCAACATTTTCTTTTAATCCTATTAAAAAAATTATACACTAAATACAGGTCTTGTTTAGCAATAACTTTTTTAAGTTATCACAGTTGGCATTATGAAATTCGATTTCCAAGCGATTACCGGTTACTTTAATTTAGCGTTAGTGCTTCTTTTTGTGTTGTTTATCGGTGGTGTTGTTGTTGCTGCCTTTAGAGGTTTGAGGCGTGGTGTTTGGAAATCCACACACAACATGGTGTGCATGCTCTCTCTTGTCATCATCGCTTTTGTTACATTAGATCCATTATGCAAATTCGTTGAGAACTTTGATTTATCTCCATTCATCAAAGGCTCATTTTTTATAAAAGAAAACCTCGGTGATGGCGCTTTTAATACGTATTGGGTGCCGATTACTTCTGTTAAAGAAACCGTCACTGAATTCATCAAAGGCTTCTATCTCACGTTCAACGTTTCCGCTACAACTGCTAGTGCGGCTAATTTCGCCTTTGCTCTAGCGGAATCTGTCATTAAAATCGTTTTATTCCTCGTTGATATTATTTTAATTGTTACCTTAGGTAATCTTTTCAGTTTCATCACTTGGTATCTTATTTTTCAACACTTCGTGCCAAAGATTGCACGTAAGACAGTTAAGGTTAGATGGTTGGGCGCTCTTGAAACAGCGGCAACGTTTGTCGTTTTGACCGCATTATTCTTCACCCCATTCACTTCCTTAGTAAATTCCCTTAACCAGTCTTATCAACACAACAAACCAAAAAGTGATAATGAAACCATCGTTAACATTGGCAACTTTGTTGATGCATATAATGATTCCCTATTTGCTAAAATCTTATTTAACTGGACGGTTGATGGTAGTGGTATGACTATTGATACCCGTTTATTCAGTACTTTTACCACTGGTATCAGCGAAGATGTGAGCATCTCTCTTGTTGGCGAATTGGCAAATCTTACAAACCTTATTGTTATCGGTGCTTCTGGTGTAACCTCCACAGATGAAGGCCAATTCTCATATGACCCAATCGGTCTCATTTCTCAAGAAGTTATTGATGGGGCATTTGATGTTTTATCTAATTCCACTTTAATTACTTCCGTTCTCCCATTAGTGGCTGACATCGCACTTAACAGTTCGATGATGGATGAATTTATCCCTAATCGCTTAATTGATGTTAGTGACGCTAATTGGAAGGAAGAAATTGGTTATGTCCAAAACATGGTGGACTGCTTATTCGATAGTGGTGTCATGGATAAACTCATCGTCTACGAAGATGGCAAACAAAAAGTCCGTACCTTAGAAGGTAATGATATTACTTCCTTTATTGAAGAGATTGTTTTTGATGAACAATTCGATAGTATTCTCGAAATCTTTAAATCAATAGATGATTCTAGAGTCCTTTCACGTGTGGTTCCTGCGGTGATGTACTATTTCACAACCGCTGACACAACCGGTCAAGTTGGTAAATATTTACCATTATCATGGGAAGAATTATCCGAATTTTCTTGGGGTTATGAATGCTATGTTTTATTTGACTTCTTACATAAGGCCGCAACTTTAGACAGAGATTTCATCAAAGCTATCATGGTGAAAACTAGTGCTTACACCCCTATGGAAGGTGAAGAAGTACCAACATTAGAATCTTTGATTTCTAAACATGTTGATAAGTTTAACGAATTAATGGTTGGTAAGCTCGATAGTGAAGGTAAACCAGTTAACGTTGATAAATATGGCCGTACAATCGTCTTTAAAGATGGTAAACGTATCGAAGGACGTAATTACTGCTTATTTGATATGAAGATGATTGAAAAGGCTTTGCCTTCTGTCGTCGATACACTCTTTGAATTAGATTTCATGAAAGATCTCAGCAAAGATGTAACTGAAAACGACATTAACTCTTATCATGGTGCGGTTGAAAAACTTAAACAAGGTGTTATTTTGTCTAATTTCAAACAAGAATTCGGTGCTTTATTGGATATTGTTGGTACAGTTGCGAAAGATGAAGAATTGCTAACCGCCTTATTTAGTGGTCAAGGCTTAACACCATTAATGAAAGAGTCTAATAATTTCTTCTCTATCGATTCTAAACACATTGAATACTTTGGTGATGCTTTCCGCAAGATGGATAAATCATCCTTGCTTTATTACGGCATTGTTCCAATCATTAAAGCCACAATTAATGGTGTAGATGTAAAAGGCACACTTAACGATATCGGTTTAAAGAGTGAAGTTATCGTCTCCGCGATTGACCATGATATGAAGAAACAAAGTCATACTTTCTTCACCGATTTTGCCTCTTTATTAGACAATTGGTCTGATTTAGGGAAAATGCAAACCTTAATTGATGGAAACGGTGGCGAAGACCTGATCATGGATAAATTTAAAGATGAAAATCTCGTTGATTCCTTAATTAGCATTCTTTCAGTTATTTGGAAAAACCCATTATTTAATCCAACTCCTGAAGCTGGTGATACATATGAAAAGAACGAAAACCTCTATAGTTTATTAGAGTTTGTTTTTGGTCAAACAGCAAACATCGGTTTAAAAGTGGAACGTGAAACGTTAAGAAAAGTCGAAACAAATGGTCATACTTGGGATGACGAATTTGGTGCAATTGGAAATATTATCAAATACATCGCTAATCACGATGTCACTAAAGCTGCGGACATGTTTAACGATGGCTTAAGCAGATCATCCATTCTTAATCTTAAGGAAGAGGGTGAAGGCAAAGTAGGCCTACCACGTCTCTTCACTTTAGTGAATGAATCATATATCTTTAAATCAAGTTTAGGACCATTCTTAGATGATATGCTTGGTGATGCTTTAAGTGGTTTCTTGACTGATAAAGGCAGTAATGTCTCGTTTGGTAACATCACCAACTGGGCAGAAGAAGGACAAAGAATTTCTAACTTGTTAGATTCCTTATATAATCTAATTCCTGAAAACGATGCTGAAGCTAAAAACTTCTTGACCAATTTTGATATGTCCAAGCTTCACAATGTCGTGGAATTAAATGACATGCTCCATCAATTAGCCTATTCTGGTATTTTCACATATATCGATGAAAATAATGTTCAACATTATCAATTTGGTCGTTGGTTCTATCAAAAGATTAATGATTCGATGGTCAAATTTAGCGTTAACGCTACTGAATACGACTTATTAGCGGATCCAAAAGCCGCTGATGATGCTACATGGTCATGGAAAGAAAGTTGGGGCATTAAACCTGCCGCCGATGTCACTAACCCTGACCCATATTTCGAAGAATATAGACAGACTTATAATCCAGAATACGCTCTTACCGCTACGCATATGATTGCGTATCGCGACTTCGTTTATTTGGGTGGTAAAGCTAACACTGATTCGACATTGCCAACTGATTGGTGCAACTATGTTGAATTTACCACCAAGCAAGCAGCTTTCTTAGCTGCCCATAAAGCGGACTTAACAAATGCCACAAGCCCATATCTGACCGATAACGAATGGGGTGCATATTTTGGTAGTGATGCCTTCATTAGTGATTACGATGAAGTCTTTAGTTGTGATGAAATCTCTCGTGTTTGTAAGTTTATGACTTACTCTTTACGCGTTATTGAAAAGAGAACAGTGGGTCCAAACGCTGGTACTCAAGTACCATTTAACGAACTACCAATTAACGTTTTGGATGGCTTATTGACATCGATTAATAACACCAGTTCTTTACGTATTTGCCTATACAACTTCTACCGTGTTGCCGCTGAAAACTTATTAAATGGTTACAGTGCCTTTAACTTATCAAGTGCTTACAATGCTTATATCGTGGATGCTAATTATGATATGTTTGACTTCGCTAATTCTCGTCCAGCTAGACAAGCTGAGCTTGATAAGATGATTGATTTCTATAAAGTCATCGATAAAGCAAAAACTAAAGGTGTCCTTGTCGGTAGTGATTTTGATTATTCCAAGATGAACCAAGATGGCTTTATCAATGATATGAAGAAAGCTATCAACGATTTCAATAGTTCTTATATCTTCCATCGTTCAGGCTCTGCAAAAGTTAATGCCTTAACAACATTCCAAGGCCTATTTAATTCCATGCTTGCTCAAAGTAGCATTAAAGATGTTATTTATCTAGGCGAGAATTCACCAAAAGACCAAGCTTCCACACTCTACAATAGCAAAAAATCAAAGATTGAATATCTCGTCACTTCTGTTTTCTTAACTGACCAACAAATTAGTGATCAATCTTTAAACTTTGAAGAACAAAGAAATAGACAAGCTAATGAAATTAATGGCTTAATGGACTGTGTTGATTCCTTATATTCCTTGAAGAAGAGTGACGGCACACAAGCTACATCCATTAATGACGCAGACATGAACAAGAGTGAAAACGTCGAAACCATTGAGACACTATTCACTAAACTCAATAATAGTGAGCTTCTCTATGACGCTTTACCAAACTCCATCTATAACATCTTCGTACAAAACGACCAATTATCCATTGAAAATGGTGGCGAAAAGGTTGACTTTAAACGTGTCGACCCATTCTATCATTATTACTTCAATGACCATATTGAAAGAAGTACTCCAAACTTTAATGCTAAATATCTACAAAAAGATATTACCAGCATCATTTCCTTGTTGACTGATTATCAAGAATTCAATACCCAATTAGATGGTAAGGAAATGTCTGATCCTGCCACCCTTAAAACATTGACTGGTACTGGTGGTGCTCTTAAGAGTGTGCTTGTAGATATGCATAATTCTAACTTATTCCATACACCAGCTAGAAACTATGAAGGTTTATCGCCTTACTACACCAATAAATACGAAACAGGTACAGGCTTCACATTATTCGAAGAAATGATGTCCAAGATTTGCTCCTTCGTGAAATTAGATACATTCGCTTACGATGAAACATTTGCTGATGATGTTTCCAACTATGGTAACGCTTCTAATAAGTTAGTGGCTAAAGTGAACGCTGTCACTCTTGCAGATGATGGTCAAGCTTCATCCACAATCTACAGCGTGGGTGAGGGTACAGCTTGGGTGCATGAGATTGATTCGATGAAGAACCTCGCTAATACCGCTGCTGGTTTAGGCAGTGGTTCATCCTTGGATGTGTCTAACTTCGAACTCGATAAACTTGCCCCAGCGGACGTCAAGAGCATGCTCACATGCGTTAATGCTTCTGACTTAGTGGGCGATGCCATTCCTAAGTTTGTTAAAGATGGTTTCACATCCATTAAGCTTGGCACATTGACAAGCTACAATGATGTTGATTACGCAACATATCGTTTAGGTCAAGTTGCTTATGGCGGTGCGGATGCTCTTGCTAGCGAAGGTACTGAAATTGATAACATTTATAATGTTATGACCAGCTTATATGTTGGTGATCATTATATTGAAGGCATGGATAATTTAACTAACTTTGTTAAAACCACCGAAGGCCAAAACGGTTTAAGAGGTCTAATTAAATATCTCTATTGTTCTCGCATTTTAAATACCAATAGGAACATGGTTGATGGTTACGATGAACTATATGTCGTTGAAGGTCGTGAGCTCAGCGCGCGTGGCGCATTAATCGTTAACGCTTTAGGTAATGACTTAGCCCAATACATTGCTAGAGATGCTAATAGTGCTACACCAGTTGCTAATAAACTCCAACAAATTGAAAGAATTAGTCAACTTCTCGCTCTTGACCAATACAAAGACGAAGAGGTGAAAACATATACTGTTGAAGCTGAAGGCTTAATCACCTTAATCACTAATAGCGAAGGCAAGATTAACGCTGAAAGCTTATCTTCTGATAAGTTACAAACAGATGACTTCAGAAATAACACTAAACCAGCATTGTTAACAATTATCTCTTCTTCCTATAATGCTACTAACGAAGCTAATGAAGTGGATTATAAACGTTCCGTAATCGCTAGTGAATTTATTTCCGGTGCTTTAAATAACGTTTTAGAAAACGAATATGTGAAGTTGGATAACGTTACTAATTACCCTGGATATGTCTATCGCTTGTTCAGCTTTGCTAACGATGTCGATGATGGCGTTATTAATCTTGAAGATTATCAGACCATGGGCAAGATTGAATGCGATGGTTTAGATGGCATGATTGATGCCTTAGCGCAAGTCAAGAATCTCAACTCAGGTTTGACTCCAGAACAAATAACCGCCTTAAAGAATAACTTCGCAAAGATGGGTTTAGAAAATGGCAATAATTCTAAGATTGCTCAAGCTATCTATCTCGCGGAAGCTCATTCCAAATTTAAGTTATTAGCCCTTGTTCCTAATTCCAGAATGGAATTCTTTACTCCTGTAAACGAAACATCAACAAACGAAAATGAAGCCAATAACGTTTATAGTAATACCTTCTGTTTTAAGGAATATGGCGAAAGAGTGGAGGCTTTCTTGTCCTAATATGGCCTACACAGTAAAACAACAACATATCAATCAAATTGAGGTGATGAAAAGTAAATTCATCGCCTATTTTCTCCCTTTGAATAGTGAAGAAGACTTTAAACCATTTCTCGCTAATCTCCGTAAAGAACACAAAAAAGCGCGACATGTTGTCTATGCTTATCGCGTTAATATGAAAAGCAAATCTAGCGATGATGGAGAGCCAAAAGGTACAGCTGGCCATCCTTTGTTAGAACTGCTTTATAAAAAAGACATTAATAATGTCGCTCTTATAGTGGTAAGATATTTCGGTGGGACCAAATTAGGGGCCTCACGTTTACTCAGAACCTACTTGCAAGCGGGTATTGATGTTATTACTAGTAGCGAGTTAATCGCTTTATAGAATAGAAAGGTTAACAACATATGGCAGAATGCAATCATGACTGTAGTAGTTGCTCGGTTGAAGGATGTGGTGAACGCATCGTTAAGAGCAAGCAAAACGAATTAAGTAATATTAAAAGAATAATTGCCGTGTTAAGCGGTAAGGGTGGTGTCGGTAAATCCTTCGTCACCTCCTCAATCGCTTCTTATTTGAATAGAAATGGCTTAAAAGTCGGCATCTTGGACGCCGATATTACTGGCCCAAGTATTCCAAAGGCCTTTGGCATTAAAGAAAAAGCGTACGGCGAAAATAACTTTATTTTCCCATGCAAGACACCAGGCGGTATCGAAGTGATGAGCGCTAACTTATTGCTTGATAACGAATCTGATCCAATTCTTTGGAGAGGCCCATTAGTGGGGAACCTTGTTAAGCAATTCTTTGAAGATGTTGCTTGGGGTGACCTAGATGTCTTATTAATTGATATGCCTCCAGGCACAGGTGATGTGGCTTTAACCACATTCCAAAGCTTACCAATCGATGATTTAATCATCGTTACTTCCCCTCAAGACTTAGTTTCTTTAATCGTTACTAAAGCTATCAAGATGGCGGAAATGATGAATATTAACATCCTTGGTGTGATTGAAAACATGTCTTATTTAGTTTGCCCAAAATGCGAAGAAAAGATTCCTTTATTTGGTGAATCTCATTTAGAAGGATTTGCAAAGCAAATGAACTTTAATATTTTAGGCAAATTACCATTAAATAGTGCGAACACCGCACTCATGGATAAGGGAGAAATTGAAAAACTCATTCTTCCAGAAATCCAACCAATTATTGATAGAATCAAAGGAGAATAATTATGTCAGAATTAGAAAATCGTAGAAGAAAAGTCTTCGACCAGATGAAAGACAACAGCATTGCTATCGTATTCTCTGGAGTCAGCAAAATTGCAAGTGAAGACGAAAACCTCCCATTCTGCGTTAATAAAAACTTTTATTATTTAACTAATATTAAACAAGAACACAGCGCTTTAGTGTTGATTAAAACACTAGGTGAAAGAAAAGCTTACCTTTTTGTTGATGCTTACAGTGAGCTTAAAGAAAAATGGACAGGTAAGCGTTTAACTCAAGATGCCGCTAGTTTGATTAGCGATCTTAAGAGTGTATATACAAGCGACAATTTAGAAACCATGCTCTCCTTAGCGTTAGACGAAGATAAAAAGCAATATGGCGATATCGATTGCATCTATTTAGATTTATCTTCTCCAGAACAAAAACTTAAAGACGATTTCTACATGAAAGATTTGTCTGTTAAATTGCAACTTGATTACCATAAAGATATCGTCGATATCTACCCAATCTTAAGAGATTTAAGAATGGTGAAGTCTTCTTTAGAAATCGAAAATCTTGTCAGGGCAATTGAAAAGACAAATAACGGTATCGCTTTTATGCTCAGTAAACTCAACGTTGGCATGAAAGAGCACGAACTCGCTGATTATTTCGAATTATACGGTCGTTTACATGATCGCTCAACATTAGCCTTCTCCACAATCGTGGCCTCAGGCAAGAACGCAACATGCTTGCATTACCCATACGAGCAACAAAACGACTCAGTTAAAGAAAATGATTTGATTCTCTTTGACCTTGGTTATAACCACGAAGAATATAGTGCGGATATTTCTCGTACTTATCCTGTTAACGGTAAATTCAGTGGTATCCAAGCCATCATCTACGAAGTAGTTCTTAACTGTAATAAGGCTATCATTCAAAGAATTAAACCAGGTGTCACTATAAAAGAATTACAAGAATTTGCTACTGAATTCTTAAGAAAATCTTGCATTAACACTGGCTTAATGAAGATGGATGATGATATTCGTAATTACTATTACCACAACTGTTCTCACCATTTAGGTTTAGACACACATGACATCTCCTTAAGAGAAAAACCATTAGAAAATGGAAATGTCATCACTGTTGAACCAGGTTTATACTTCGCTAACTACGGTGTTGGTGTTCGTATTGAAGATGATGTTTTGGTCAGCGAAGATGGCTCAATCGTCCTTTCTAAAAATATTGCAAAAGAAATGAACGAAGTTGAAAGATTCATGGCCAGTAGAGGTTAAAAATATGAGTTATATTTTAGCAATTGATCAAGGCACAACGAGCTCAAGAGCAATATTGTTTGACCGTCAAGGCAAACCATTCCAAATGGCGCAAAGAGAAGTTAAATGTCTCTTCCCTCATTCTGGATGGGTGGAAGTCGACGCTCTTGCTATTTGGGTGAGCGTTATTGATGTTATTAACGAGGTTTTGATTAAGGCTAATTTAACTATTGATGAAATTGATTCTATCGGTTTAACAAACCAAAGAGAAACAACGGTAGTCTGGTCTAAAAAGACTGGCATGCCTGTCTGCAACGCTATCGTGTGGCAATCACGCCAATCTGCGGATATCTGTGATGCTTTGAGTGCTCAAAAAGAATTTATTCATCAAAAAACGGGTTTACTAATAAACCCATACTTCTCAGCGAGTAAAGTAAGATTCATTTTAGACCACATTGAAAACGGTCAAGAACTCGCTGAATCAGGTGACCTTTTATTTGGCACAATTGATTCTTGGATTATTTACAAATTAACAAGTGGTAAAGTCCACGCTACTGATATTACTAATGCTTCACGTACATTGCTCTTCAATATTAATGAACTGAAGTGGGATGAAGAATTATGTAAATTATTCAATATCCCGATGACGATGCTACCAAAAGTTAAACCGAGTGCTTATGACTATGGCCAAGCTTCTTATTTGAAGTGTGCTGCACATATCACTGGTGTAGTTGGCGATCAACAAGCCGCTTTGTTTGGTCAAACATGTTTTGAACCAGGTGAAAGCAAAAATACATATGGTACAGGTTGCTTCCTTTTGGTCAACACAGGTGATAAACCAGTCTTCTCCGATAATGGCATCTTAACAACTGTCGCATGGCAAATTGGTGACAAAGTCACCTATGCCTTAGAAGGCTCGGTCTTTGTTGGCGGAGCGGTGGTCCAATGGATTAGAGATGAAATGCATCTTATTGAAAGCGCTTCAGAAGCTGAAGGAGTTGCTCTTCAAAGTCATCGTAGTCGCGTTTATGTCGTTCCCGCTTTTACGGGCTTAGGCACCCCATACTGGGATGATGATGCTCGTGGTGCGGTCTTTGGTTTAACTAGAGGCACCAATCGTTCACAGTTTGTAAGAGCGTGCTTAGAAGCAATTGCCTATCAATGTAAAGATGTCATGGAAGTAATGCAAAAAGATGCCCACCAAAACATCAGCGTTTTAAAAGTTGATGGTGGTGCCACACAAAATAAGTACCTTATGCAGTTCCAAAGTGATATCCTTAATACAACTATTAAATTACCAAAATGTTTAGAAACCACCGCATTAGGTGCAGCCTACATGGCGGGTTTACAAAGCGGATTCTTCCCTAACTTGGAAAGCATTAAAAAGATCCATGAATATCAAGCGACTTATACTCCTAACATGAGTAAGAAAGAAGTCAAAGAATTATACAAAGGTTGGAAGACCGCAATTAAAGCTACAAGAATGTTTAAATAATATGCAAATTAGAAATCAATGGAATAAAGAACAAGTTGGAGCGTATATCCACTCATTACAAGTCAGCGTCCCACTAGATGTTGACTATGTTTATGATGTCTACGATATGGCTAATGAACTCATTACAATGCTCGACAAAGAGAATTCTCAAATAGAGGTTAAAGAAGTCAACCAATTAGAATTGCTCTTTTATTGTGTTGGCGAATACTATTATTCCATTGCCCATTTGAACCAAGAAGAAATTGAAAAGTTCAATAGCAACGAAACATATCCTTCTTCTATGGCAAGTGTTGCCGCGGATAAATATTTATCTCTTTCCATTTTTAATCACGTGGAAAAGAAACTTGGCAATCGTTTCATGCCTCCAGCATCATCCTTAAATATTTATTTAAACTTCATGCTTAATATCGTTAAAGGCTATAAGAAAAACGATCCTCAATCATCGCTCATCAGCGACCTTCTTATGAAGTCATTAACCATTTCTCGTAGTATTCTTGAACAACTATTAAACGGATATGAAACAGAAGCTTTTTCTTCTTGGAGAACGCTTCATGAATGTGAATGCACCTTGATTCTTTTAGATAAATATGGCGATCGCTTAATCAATAAGTACTTAAGACATATGAATTTCGGTTTGGCGTTTAATGACACTATCCCAGATAAAGAACAACAAGACAAAATCTTCTACGAAATGAAAGAAGAAATGCGTGGATATGGTCTTAAGAGTAAAGACATCCGTAAATACATTGAATATGGTTGGTTATATGAAATCGCTGATAAAGATGATGTGAGTTTCAAACTCAACTTCCGTGATGGCTTAGAAAAACTCGCTGGTTTAGACATGTACGCTAAACGCTACGAGATTAGTAGTGAAATCATTCATAGTACGCCTCTTCTTATCTATTCCAACAAAGAGTACTTCTATTACATGACTTTATTAAGCCTTTATGAATCATTCTTCCGTTTGGAACAAGTCTTCGTCTCATTGTTCTCTAAACGTGTTTCAGAAGAACAAATGAGACAATACGAAGAAATGCGCAAAGTCTATTACGCTCAACTAGTAATTATTCATAAAAGAGAATTACAATCGTTTAGAAATATACAAAAACAATGGAATCAAAAAAAGGCCTAAGGCCTTTTCTTTTTAGTAATAATATGTTCCGTCTTTGATTCGATTGATTCTTTCGAGGCACGCTTTCTTTTCTTCGATAGTGGCGTAGCCCACTTTTATATCGTTGGTCTCTTGTTCATCGTCACCAGTTTCTATAACAATTCTTAATATGTCTTTACTTTCAACGCTATCAAATCCTCTCACTTTTTTAGCTTCAACTTCATACCAGTATCCTTTGTCGCTTGAACAGAAGATGATTGTTTTCTTTTCTGGATTGTAGTAGAAGAGTTCGTACTTGCATTCGTTGTTTTTATCAATCTCACACAAGCTAGCAAACGCAAAGTACATGATAAGAATACCGATAAAGAATAAGACAATCAAAAGGATGCCAATTATTATACCGGCTATCGCGCCGCTTCTCTTTTTAGTACGGTCACGTCGGCAGATTACTGTTAAGGATTCTAAATCTGGTTTTTCTTTTAAAACAAATTTAAAACCGTTTTCATGAATAAGGAAATCTTCTTCTTCGGTAATGTATCTTCTATACATAAATAAAACCCTCCAGTATCATTATTATTCCAGAGGGTATTATATAATAAGTTGTGAGTTAATCAAATAAATATTGATTAATCGTCTTGATAGCAAGAACCGCCAATGAATTCACGAATAATGGAGTTACATGGGACCCATTGATCACTTAAATCATCGAAGAATTTAAGCATACGAATTAATCTTTCAGCGACTGGGAAGTATTCAGACTCGGTGTCAATCTCTTCGAGCAATGGCATAGCATACTTTTTCATGACTGATAATTCATAAGCAGAGAAGGAGTTAAAGACATAGTTAGCGCCTTCTTGTGTATCGTAAATCCATTTGAATTCACCTTTTCTAACACTTGGCCACATGGCAATAGTGCTGATGGCAGAAGAATTGCGGAATTGGTGGTCACGCACAATTCTTCTTAGTAATCTTAAGTCAGTTAAACTGACTGGGTTATGGTTATCGATATTGACTTGTGATTGTGGGGCAATGAAGATTTTGAATTTTTGGTGAGCAGGAATAGACGCTGTTAAACGTTCATTTAAAGCGTGAATACCTTCAATAATGATTGGTTGATCTTGTGGAACAACTAGCTTTCTGCCAACTGCCGCACGAGCGCCTGCTTTAAAATCGTATTTTGGACATTCGACTTCAAGACCAGCGACTAAGTCCGCTAAGTTTTGATTAAATAATTCAATATCTAACGCGTCTGCGGATTCTAAATCTGGTTTACCATCTTCATCAAGTGGGGCTTGGCCTCTATCAAGATAGTAGTCGTCCATAGAAATACGAATCGGTTTAATACCACGAGATAATAATTCTATTCTTAATCTGTTCGCGAATGTGGTCTTACCAGAAGAGGATGGACCAGCGATACAAATCAAACGAATGGATTCTCTTTCATCTTCAATCATTTGACCTAATTCACATAATTGACGATTGTGTTTTTGCTCGCAAAGTGTGATAAATTCAACATCGCCATCTCTTTCGATTCTTTGGTTAATGCCGACGATGTTATCACAACCAGTAGCGACACCCCATTGATGGGCTCTCTTTAAAGTTTTACCAAACGTTGGAGCGTCCTCAAATGGTGGGATTTCACCGTTATAGTCTGGACGTGGATATTGAATGATAATACCTGGGTGGTAGTATCTAACTAACCATTTTTTAATATAACCAGTGGATGGGACCATACGGTTATACATATAGTTTCTGTAATTACCACAGTGATAGATATGCGCGGTCTTTTCTGGTCTATATCTCAGGATATCTACTTTATCTTGATAGCCATCTTCCGCGAAAATTCTTGCGGCTTCTTCTTTGGAAACGATTTGTCTCACAAGTGGTAAATCTTGTTCGACAAGCTTATTCATTTCGGCGATTAATTCTTTAATCATAATACCGGAAGCACATGTGCCTGGATTGAGGATTTGTAAGAAGATTGATCTAGAAACGTTATAGGCAAATCTAATCTCATAGTGAGGGTGAATGTTATGCATTGCCATCGCCACTAAGAAACGAAGAGATGCTTCATAAATTGGTTTTGCATCTCTGTCTTTGCAGGTTAAAGGGACAATCTCAGAATCCTTATCTAAAGTATATGTTAATTCACGGACACGACCGTTGACATAAGCACATATAATACTTCTATCTTTGCCCACGACATCAAGTACTGTAATTGGGGCATCATAAATCTTTTCTTTATTGTTAAAAATAACTTTGAATGACATTGTTAGTTCCTCCTAAAAATGTGAAGTCCTTCATTCTAAACAAATATCAGGATTAATTCAAGCAAAAATATTATAACCGATTCAAAGAGGAAAAGAACGAGTTTTTTCGATTTTTATATTTTTTAAATATAGAATGTGATATAGTGTTTATCGGCTAGAAAGGATTATATATGCAAAGATTACTCGTTGTCGTTGATTATCAAAACGATTTTGTGGACGGTGCGCTTGGTTTTAAAGGCGCTGAAAAGATTGCTCCTCGCATCGTGGAACTCATCAAAGAATTCCGCGCTAATAACGATGAAGTGGTGTTCACCTATGACACACATGATGCGGACTACATGAACACTAACGAAGGCAAATATTTACCTGCTCCTCACTGCATTGAAGGCACTGAAGGCTGGCAGTTACATCCATCTATTAGAGATCTAGTGGGTTCTTCCAAAGTTTTTATCAAACATGATTTTGGTAGCAAAGAATTAGGTCACTATATCGAACAAGGCAACTATGACGAGATTTATCTATGTGGACTCGTGAGTGATATATGTGTGTTTAGCAACGCGATTATCGCTAAATCATCAGCCTCACCATATGCAAAAGTAAAAGTGGTGAGAGACGCTACTTCTTCATTCGATTTAGATATGCAAGAAAAGGCCTTTGATGTTTTAAAACATCTTCACATGGAAATTATCTAAGCCAATTATATATCTTATATAAAATATAAAGGAGAACAGCTATTTATGAAAAACATGGTTTACATCCAATCCGGTGGACCAACATCAGTCATTAACACATCATTATATGGTGCGATTAAAGAAGCAAAAAAACATCCAGATTTAATCGGTCACATCTATGGCTCTCAACACGGTGTTGAAGGCTTAATCGATGACGATTTAATCGATTTAGGTTTAGAAGATGATGAACAAATCGAACTCCTTCTTCAAACACCAGGTAGTATCTTAGGTACCACAAGAAGAAAACTTCCAAAGGATATCCATACTCCTGAATATGCCGCTATCATTGAAAACATCAAAAAACACAACATTGGTTACGTTTTCATCAATGGTGGTAACGACTCCATGGATACATGTAACAAACTTGCTAAGTTAGTTAAAGAATTAGGTATCGATGATGTCAAAGTTATCGGTGTTCCAAAAACAATCGATAACGACTTAGCCTGCACAGACCACTCTTTAGGTTTCCCAAGTGCTGCTAAATTCGTTATGAACAGCGTTAACGCATTCGCTATGGACGCTAACTGCTTCAAGAAAGGTAAAGTCCACATCGTGGAAATCATGGGCCGTGATGCTGGTTGGTTAACAGCTTCTGTTGACTTATTACCAGAACAAACAAGACCACACCTCATTTACTTACCAGAAATGAAGTTTGACTTAGAACAATTCTTAAAAGATGTCGAAAGAGTTTATAAAGAAAAAGGCTTTGCCTTAGTCGCTATCTCTGAAGGTTTACAATTTGAAAGAGATATGACCAACGTCCGTGTTGACGGTTTCGGTCACGCCCAATTAGGTGGCGCTGCTGCTGAACTCTGCAGAATCGTTGAAAACAGATTAGACATCGGTACAAGAGCAGTGGAATTCTCCATCGTCCAAAGAGCCTTCCCAGCCTTTGTCTCTTTAGTTGACCGTAAAGAAGCTATCAAGACCGGTGAAAAAGCTGTCCAAGCTGCCTTAAAAGGTAGAACAGGCAAAATGGTTATCTTCGAAAGAGTTAGCCAAAACCCATACAAAATCAAATTCAAACTTGCTCCATTAAGCAAAGTTGCTAACGCTGTCAGCCACGTCAAACCAGAAATGATTATCGACGCAACACGTATGAGCGATAGCTTCAGAGATTACTTACGTCCATTAGTCCAAGGTGAAGTTAAACTTGTTTACAAAGATGGCATCGCCCCTGTGACTAACTTCAAACGTATCAAAGTTAAATAATGAAAAAATTTTGGAACCAAACAGTAGAATTTAAAGCACTTATTATTTCCTCGTCATTAACCATCCTTGGTTTTCTAGGAACGCTATTTCTCTTTTGGTTCAATCATTACGAGATCCCTCTTGCAGTCCTGCTAGGGGGATTAATCGTCTCCTTATCTTGGTTAATACTTTATTTGAGCAAGAGGAGCGACAAAGCGAGAATTAAACTCGATATCTTTGCCATCTACCTAAGATTGGGATTAGTGGCTTTATTAACGGCTTTATTTGCATTCTTGCAGTACCGTTTTAATATCGTCACCGTTTCTCCAATCTTCTTAGTTGTCTCTTACTTATCGATATCTTTATTAACCCTCTTAGCGTTTATTGGAAAGGATAACAATGTTCGATAATTTCTTCACATTTGAAATTACAGGTGAATTAATATCATCACTCATCGTGATATTCATTATCATGGTCCTTTCTTTAATCGTGGGCATTTTAGCGGCGAGACAAAATCCGCTTAAAAAGCCTAAAGGCCTTTTATTAGTGGCAGAATGCGGAGTGAAATTCTTCGATGACTTCTCCCGTGATTTAGTGGGCACCACATTACCAAACTTTGGTGGCTTCATCATGGGCGTCGCTCTTTATCTATTTATTTCATTCATTTTTGGTTTAACTGGTTTACCCTCACCGGTAACATACATGGCTATCCCATTATCTTTGGGCTTAACCACATTCCTTTTAATCCATTACACATCTGCGAGATTTACTAAATGGGCTTATTTCAAACGTTATATCGACCCAATACCAATCTTCTTACCAATTAACTTAATTTCTATGTGGGCACCTCTTTTATCGCTCACTCTCCGTTTATTTGGTAATGCGATTGCGGGTTGGGCTTTATTAACCATCGTGGAGTCCGCTTTAAGAGATTTATCAGCGATGATTTTCTCTTTTGCCCCTAATGGCTTGAACGAAGTATTCCTCGCTCCAATTCCATTGGCCGTTCTTCACGCATATTTCGATATATTCTCTGGTTTAATCCAGACATTTGTCTTCATTCTTTTGACCTCTATCTTTATTGGCCAAGAAATCCCAGAAGACATTGATTTAAATACTTTAGGAAGGAGGAAGAAAGCATGACCGGTTCATTAAACGTTTTAGCCGCTGCTATTGCCATCTTAGGCGTTATGCCTAGTGCTCTTGGTGAAGGTATGGTCTGTGCTCACGCATTAGACGGTATGTCCCGTAACCCAGAAATGTATGGCAAACTCAGAACCTCAATGATCTTAGCCTGTGCTCTTGTTGAAACCACAGCTATTTACTCATTGCTCATCTCAATTTTGATTTTATTTACAAAGTAATAGGAGGAAAGAACTATGGTACTTAAAGTATTGAGTAACATGGACGACATTGGTGAAAAAATGGCGTCGATTGCCCAAAAGTTAATCCCTGACTGGGTTTCTTTTGTCATTCAATTCTCTTCTTTTATTATCCTTCTACTTGTCGTTTTCTTCTTCGCTTATAAGCCTGTTAAAAAGATGCTTAAAAAGCGTGCGGATTACATCCAACAAGAAATCGATCAAGCCACTGAAAGTCACGCTTTAGCCGTCAAGGAAACTCAGGAGGCTAAAAGAATCTTAAGTGAATCAAAAAGTGAAGCCAGCCAAATCATTGAAAACGCCACTAAGAAAGGCGAAGAAAAATACGAAGCAATGATGGAAGAGGCTAGAAGTGAAGTTAAGGACATGAAAATTACCGCTGAACAAGACATTGAACAAGCGAAGCAAGATGCTCTTAACGACATTAGAAAAGAAATGGTTAATGTCGCATTAACCGCTTCAAAAGAAATTTTAAAACGCGAAGTCGATAAAGATGATAACACTCGACTCGCTGAAGACTTTATCAATCGATTAAATTAATTTACCTATGAATCAAATCGCCCAAACATACGCTGAAGCATTGTTCTCGATTGGCTTAGAAGAAAAGAAACTAGCTAAGCTACAAGAGGAAGAAAAAACATTATTGGAAATCATTGAAGATAATGCTGATTTCTTAATGCTTTTAGATTCCCGCTTTATGAGTGGTAACGAAAGGAAAGATATCGCCACTAAAATCTTGAAGGATTTTGATGAAGACATCGTTAATCTATTAAAGGTCATTATCGATAACAATCGAACCTATATGATTAAGGATATCCTGATGGCGTTTAATTCCTTATGCAATGAATATAAAGGCGTTAAAGAAGGGCTGATTTATTCCGCGTTTGCTTTGGATAAAGTAACCGTTAATAAAATCAAAGATAAGATTAGTCAACTTGAACACATGGATGTCGAACTCATCCCACATATTGATCCAACCTTAATCGGTGGTGTCAAAGTGGTCATCAATTCCCACGTCTATGATGGTTCAATTAAAAACCAACTAGAAAAAATGCAGATTGACCTCTTAGGAAAGGAGCTTTAATCATGAAAATCCACGCTAATGAAATCAGCGCTCTTATTAAAGAGCAAATTAAAAACTACCGCCACAAAATCGATAGTAATGACGTCGGTACAGTCGTCTCTGTCGGTGATGGTATCGCCAATGTCTATGGCTTAGAAAAAGCTATGCTTGGTGAACTTTTGTTATTCCCAAATAACGTATATGGTATGGTCATGAATTTGGACAGCGATAGTGTGGGTGTTGTCCTTTTAGGTAACGATTCCTTGGTTAAAGAAGGCGATTTAGTCAATCGTACAAAGATGGTCATGGAAGTCCCAGTTGGTGAAGCTTTATTAGGCAGAGTGGTCAATTCCCTTGGTCAACCAATCGATGGCTTAGGCGATATTAAAACCACCAATAGACGCCCAATCGAAGTGATTGCCCCAGGCGTCATTAAAAGAAAAAGTGTTGATACCCCACTTGAAACCGGTATCACAATGATTGATACGATGACCCCAATTGGTCGCGGTCAAAGAGAACTTATTATCGGTGATAGACAAACCGGTAAAACCGCGATCGCTATTGATACCATCCTCAATCAAAAAGATAAGAACGTCATTTGTATTTATGTCGCCATCGGACAAAAGAATTCCACAGTCGCTCAAATCGTTGATAAGTTAAAACGCTTTAAAGCAATGGATTACACCATTGTGGTTAGTGCTTCAGCTTCTGAACCAGCGCCTTTGCTTTATATCGCTCCATACGCTGGTAGCGCAATGGCGGAAGAATTCATGTACCAAGGTAAAGATGTCTTAATCGTCTATGATGATTTAAGTAAACACGCTGTCGCTTATCGTACATTATCTCTTCTACTGAAGAGAGCTCCAGGTAGAGAAGCTTATCCAGGTGATGTCTTCTATCTCCATAGTAGACTTCTTGAAAGAGCATGTAAGTTAGCTCCTGAATTTGGTGGTGGTTCCATTACCGCTTTACCAATTGTTGAGACACAATCCGGTGACATTAGTGCTTATATTCCTACTAACGTCATTTCCATTACCGATGGACAAATCTTCTTACAAGCGGATTTATTCAATGCTGGTCAAAGACCTGCTATCGATAGTGGTCTTTCCGTTTCTCGTGTTGGTGGTGACGCCCAATTCAAAGCCACAAAACAAGTTGCCCGTGCATTAAAAATCGAATTAGCGAGCTACTTAGAAATGAAGTCATTCTCCCAATTTGGTAGTGATCTTGATGCTTCAACATTATCAGTGTTAAATCATGGTGAAGCTCTCATGGCGATGCTCAAGCAAAAACAATACAACGTCTATCAACTAGATAAACAAGTCTTTGACTTATATGTTGCTAAGAATGGTTTCTTAGATAACTTAGATAAGAACAACGTCCGTAAAGTCTTAGACAAAGCTTACGATGAATTTAAAGCCACTAACGGTGAGGTTTTAAATAACATCAATAAAAACAAACAAATCTCTGATAAGGATGAAGAAGTCCTTAACAAGGAATTAAAAGAATTTTTTGAAAATTTGAATCAATAGTGTATGGCCCAAGAAGTAACCAGAATTAAGAAAAGAATTAAGTCCGTTACTGGCTCTTATAAAATCACTTCCGCGATGAAACTCGTTTCCACGGTCAAATTAAAGAAGTGGAAGAATAAGATGCTAGCGACAAAAGATTACGCTTTGCGTATTGATGAAATCGCACGTAAAGTCTTTTCTAGTGTCGAAGAAAGTAACAATCCTTACTTCACCCTTAATTTAAAAGCGAATAAAAACCTTTATATCGTTTTATCTTCGTCTTTAGGTTTATGTGGGGCCTACAATAACAACTTATTCCGTCTTGCGGATTCGCATATTAAAGAAAATGATGAAGCAATCATTTTAGGCAAGAAAGCGATATCGCATTATAAAGATGGTAAGTTTACCAAGATTGAAGATTTCAAAGAATATTCTTCGATTCGTGATGAAGCCATCATTAAACAAATTGTGGATTTCATCTCTAAAGAGTACCTGAAAGGTACATATAAAGAAATTCATCTCATTTATACCGCTTATAAGAACTCACTAGTGTTCCATCCAATGGATTATCAAGTGCTCCCTCTTCAAGGCGAAAAGAAGACTAACGAAGCCTATCCACCAATTATGGAACCAAACCAAGAAGCAGTGCTTAACGCACTCGTACCAATCTACTTGAAAAATAGTGTGTACGCCAAGTTCTTAGAAAGCGAAGTTTGTGAACAAGCTGCTCGTTCTAACGCGATGGAAAACGCTACCAAGAACGCCGAAGAACTTCTCGACAATTTACAAATCGAATTCAACAAAGCGCGTCAAGGCGCAATCACGCAAGAAATCACCGAAATCGTCGGTGCTAGTAATATGTAGGAGGCAAACTTATGGAAAAGAAAGTCTTAGGAACAATTAAACAAGTTGTCGGACCAATCGTCGACGTCCAGTTTAAAGATCAGCATCTTCCAGAATTATTAACCGCGTTAATCATTCCTTTAGAAGGTGATAGAACTTTAACAGTGGAAGTCATGCAACACATTGGGGACGATGCAGTACGCTGCGTCTCTATGGGTCCAACAGAAGGCTTGGTGAGAGGTATGGAAGTTATTTCCACCGAAGCACCAATCTCTGTCCCAGTTGGTAAAGAAACATTAGGCAGAATGTTCAATGTTTTAGGTGAACCAATTGATGGTAAAGAACCAGTTAAAGACGCGAAAAGAATGTCCATCCATAGACAACCTCCAAAGTTTAAAGACCAATCCGTCAAAACTGAAATCTTTGAAACCGGTATTAAAGTTATCGACCTTCTTTGTCCATATGTTAAAGGTGGCAAGATCGGTTTATTCGGTGGCGCTGGTGTTGGCAAAACTGTTTTAATTCAAGAATTAATGAATAACATCGCTAACGAAAAAGGTGGTATCTCCGTTTTCGCTGGTGTTGGTGAAAGAAGTAGAGAAGGTAATGACCTCTACTATGAAATGCAAAAGACTGGTGTTATTGATAAGACCGCTTTAGTCTTTGGTCAAATGAACGAACCACCAGGTGCTCGTATGAGAGTGGCCCTCAGTGGTTTAACTATGGCGGAATATTTCCGTGATCAAGAACATAGCGATGTCCTTTTGTTCATCGATAACATCTTTAGATTTACCCAAGCTGGTAGTGAAGTCTCTGCCCTTTTAGGTAGAATGCCTTCCGCTGTTGGTTATCAACCAACCCTTGCTACAGAAATGGGTCAATTACAAGAAAGAATTACATCTACAAGCAGTGGTTCTATTACATCCGTGCAAGCGATTTACGTCCCAGCGGATGACTTAACTGACCCTGCTCCAGCCACAACATTCTCCCACTTAGATGCGAAAACCGTTCTAGATAGAGGTACCGCAGCTTTAGGTATCTATCCAGCGGTTGATCCACTTAATAGTTCTTCTACAGCCCTAGAACCAGCTATCGTTGGTCAAGAACACTATGATGTCGCTAGAGGCGTTATTGAAACACTCGAAAGATATAAAGAATTAAGCGATATCATCGCTATCTTGGGTATGGATGAATTATCTGATGAAGATAAGAAAGTCGTGGCGAGAGCGAGAAAAATTAGAAACTTCCTCTCTCAACCATTCCATGTTGCTGCCAGATTCTCTGGTTTAGAGGGTGTCTTCGTGAAAAGAGAAGATACTGTTCGTTCCGTTAAAGCAATCTTAAACGGTGAAGCGGATGACCTTCCAGAAATGGCGTTCTTATACGTGGGCACAATCGAAGAAGCCCGCAAAAAAGCGGAGTCATATAAACAATGAGCACTTTCCTTTTAGAAATCTTTACACCTTTTGGTAAATACTTCGATAGATATGTCGACGAAATCGTGGTCCAAACAGAAGAATACTGTTTAGGTATTTTACCTAACCACGCTCCTTTAATCGCGAAAGTTAAAGTTTCTAAATTAACAATTATCCAAAATGGTGAAAGAAAGTGCTATGCTGTCGGTGAAGGCTTAATCAATGTTAGTAAAGATGGTGTCACCTTACTTTTAGAATCCATCGAAGGCAAAAAGGACATTGATATCGATAGGGCAAGAGAAGCTAAAAAGCGCGCAGAAGAACGCTTAGCCACACTTGTGAATATTGACGTTGAAAGAGCACAAAAAGCGCTATTAAGGGCTAATAACCGTATCAGCGTGTATGAAAATGACTAGGAGGTCAGCCTATGCATTCTTGGCATGATGTTAAAATTAGCCGCGTTACTCCCGAAGACTTCATCGCGGTTATCGAAATCTCTAAAGGTAGTAAAAACAAATACGAACTTGATAAAGAAACAGGTCATTTAATCTTAGACCGTGTTTTATTCACATCCACTCACTATCCACAAAACTATGGTTTCATCCCACGCACATTCGCGGATGACTATGACCCATTAGATGTTTTAGTGCTCTGCAGTGAAGCGATTGTTCCGATGTCACTAGTAGAGTGTTTCCCAATTGGTGTGCTTATTATGACCGATAACGGTCTTAATGATGAAAAGATTATCGCTGTTGCGAAAAACGATCCGTTCTATAACGGTTATAGCGATATTAGTGAAGTTCCACCTCATATCATGGAGGAAATCAAACACTTCTTCCAAGTCTATAAATCTTTAGAAGGCAAAGACACAACGGTGGAAGTATTTAAAGATAGAAAAGCCGCAGAACAAATTATTCAAGACTGCTTAGATAGATATCATCACGATATCGAACCACGCGTAGTCGCGGAGAGAAAAGCAAGAGGCTATTAATGCTCCATATCGTTTTATATCGTCCAGAGAAACCACAAAATACTGGTAACATAATGAGAACATGTGTCGCTATCCACGCGACACTTCACATTATTGGACCAATTACTTTTTCTATTGATTCCAAAGATCTCAAAAGAGTGGGCATGGACTATATTGATGACTTAAAAATGCATTTCTATAAGGACTATGACGAATTCGTTAAAGAGAATCCTAATGCGAATATCTATTACGTCACTAGATACGCTAGAACAGTTTATTCTTCCTATGATTTATCTAATCCTGTAAAAGATCTCTACTTAATGTTTGGAAGAGAATCAACAGGTATTCCTCACGATATCTTAAAAGAACACGAAGACCGCTTAATGCGTATTCCAATGGTTCCAGAAGCAAGAAGCTTAAACTTATCTAACTGTGTCGCTCTTGTGGCTTATGAAGCCTTAAGACAACAAAACTTCCCCAATCTTGCGACTGAGGAAGCTATTAAAGGACCAGATTTCTTGTTTAAGGACTAGTAGTCCTTTTTATTATTCAATAATTCAACTGTTTCTTTACGTACATTATTCAAAGTAATCGTGGAGTAACTAAGAAGATTAGCCTCGCCGAAAGCGTGGCCTTTTTTCACATTCTTCATTTCTGTAATCATTATGTCCCCAGCGGTTTTATTGGAGAGAATTAAACATAATTCCGCAGCGACGAGTTTCACAGCGTTACTTGGATTAGGAGTGTGAATAATGACGTGTGCTCCATGATAGTCTTTGATATGTAAATACCAATCATCTTTTTTGGCAATTTTAAATGTTAATTCATTATTTGAAGAAGCATTCTTGCCAAAAGAAATCTTCACATTATCATAAATGATAAAGGAACTCTTAATAGGGGAGACTTTCTTTTTAAGATGTTTCTTAGGAAGCAGTTCTTGGCTTAACGCAAATAACTCTTCGTCATTCATATATTGAGAACTACTTAATAAGTAAGATAAGTAATCTTCTTCTTGCTTAGCCTTTTCGATTTCTAAAGAAGCCATTTCAATAGTTCTCTTGCTCTTTTTGTATTTCTTAAATAATTGATTAGCGTTCTCAACAATAGATTTAGATCCATCTAAAACAATATTGTTATCTTTAAGATACTCATCCAATAACTCTTTATCGTATTGGTACGCTAATAAGTAGTTACCATGATTCGCATCGTCTAAGTGCGCTTCAGCGGCGTCTATTTCAGAGGCTAAAACACTAGCTTTCTTATTAAGTGATTTAACACGTGATTTGATATAACGATACAAAGGAGTAAACTTTTCTTTCTTATGCACAAGTAAGGCGTTTTCATAATAACTAATCGCCTTTTGTTTAATCTCTTTTAAAGAAGGAATTTCATTTTCTTCCCTTAATTCGCCACGATTAGGATATTCATAACTTAGGTTGTTTAGTATTGCTCTAGCCGTAGTGACACCAGAATAATGAAGCGCGTGGATAATCTTTCCTTCTTCATTAACGAAGACTAAATTTGCTCTTTGAGGGATGCATTCTAAATACAAATGAGTGACAACTTTTTCATAATAATCATTAGCCTTTTGAATGATAAAATGCACGATACGGTCATCGTTATCTAAAGAAATATCGACGATATAAGCATCTTTAAGAAATTTTCTTAAAGATTCATTCAAAGTTCCCGTTATCGTTGGTTCAGTTTTACGAATGTCCACTAAAGCGATAAATGGGTGTTGATGATTAAGCGAAATAAGTAACTTCTCTTCTTTAATCATGGAGAGGGTACACAAAAAATCGTGAGAATTAATCACAGTAATATTGTTGATACGACAACCAATGATTCTCTTTTTTAATTCTTCAATGACCTTCTTAAAAGAAGAGTAGGAATAGTAGTTCATGGAAATATCTTAACAGAAAAGTTGAATATAGTTAAGAAAATAGGGTAACAGGTGTTGCCTTATTTATAAATATCTTATAAAATATGTCGTACTATGAAAAAAGGGTTATTGATTATTCTTAGTGGTCCATCCGGTGTCGGCAAAGGCACAGTGAGAAAATACATCATGAATCGTGAATTATTCCCGATGGTATTTTCTGTTTCAATGACGACAAGAGAACCACGCGCCACTGAGACCAATGGTGTGGAATATTACTTTGTTAGTAAAGAAGAATTCCAAAAGAATATTGATAACGATAATTTCCTTGAATGGGCGGAATTCGTTGGTAACCGTTATGGCACTCCAAGAAGCATTGTGGAAGATCTCCGCAACCAAGGCAAAAACGTCTTGTTAGAGATTGAAATCAACGGTGCTGAACAAGTGCTTTCGAAGGTTAAAGATGATAGAGTCGTTTCCTTCTATTTAAAACCGCCTTCAATGAAACAATTAGAAGAACGTATTAGAAAGAGAAAATCTGAACCAGAAGACGTCATTAAAAAACGTTTAGCGAAAGCGGAAGCCGAAATGGAAAAAGCTAAGAACTACGATTTCGTGATTATGAACGATCGTATTAATCGCGCTGGTGATGAAATTATAAAAATCCTTAAGGAATTTGATAGAGACTAAGAGACGGTTTGAGTATGCAAATAGTGGAAGTTCTGATTGAATATGCCAAGAGCTCATTAAACCGTCCTTTTTCTTATTTCTATAACGGCCAAAAGAAACTAGTAAAAGGTATCCGTGTTTTACTTGATTTTAATCATCGAGATATTGTTGGTTACATAGTAAAAGTTGAAGAAACTAATAAGACTGTCGAAGAATATGAAGAAGAAAAAGGCTTCTCTATTTCTGAGATTAAAGACGTCATTGATGATGAACCTCTTTTAAATGAAGAATTGCTTTCATTATTAGAAGAAGTCTCCTCATATTACCTCGTTCCAAAAATCAGTGTTCTTCAATCAATGCTTCCTCCAAGTCTATCGCCTAGAAAATCTTCTTTAAAAGCTCCTAAAATAGCGTATGACCAATTCTTAGAAGTGATTGATGATAATGAAGAAGACTTAACAAATAAACAAATCGAACTTTTAAGATTTATTAAACTTGAAGGTCGTGTTTTAAAACGCGATATTAAGCAAGTTAGCATTATCGATAAGCTCTTAGAAAAAGAAAGAATTAAGATTGTTAAAGAAGAAAAACGCAGGTTAAAGATACCTGATTATAAATATCAAACACCTCCTAAACTTAGCGAAGATCAAAATAAGGTCATTGATGAGTTCAATAATTCTAATGATTTGGTCTACTTATTAGAGGGTGTCACTGGTTCTGGTAAAACAGAAGTCTATTTAAACTTATCCGAACAAGTTTTAAAAGCGGGCAAATCAGTCTTAATGCTTGTTCCTGAAATCTCATTGACCCCAATGATGGTGGAATACTTCCTTCATCGTTTCCAAAATAATGTCGCTATCTTGCATAGCGAATTAACTCCTGCTGAGAAATACGATGAATATCGTAAGATTGCACACGGTGATTGCAAGATTGTCGTCGGTGTGAGAAGCGCAATATTCGCTCCTTTGAAGAATATCGGTTTAATCATCCTTGATGAAGAACATACCGAATCATATAAACAAGACAATCTTCCTTTCTATCACGCTAGGGAAGTGGCAATTATGCGTGCTAGATACCATAAAGCCAAAGTTCTTTTAGCAAGCGCCACCCCATCTTTAGAGAGCAGGGCAAGAGGACAAAAAGGTGTTTACCACATGCTTTATTTAACAAAGCGTATTAATAATCAAAAGCTCCCAACTACTAAAATAGTCAACATGCTTGATTATCATAATATCGATCGTGATAGTTATATCTTTTCCCACACCCTAAGACAATCTATTCACGAAACATTAGCGAAGAATGAGCAAGCCATTCTTTTAATTAATAGAAGAGGTTTCTCCACTCATGTGACATGCCGTAACTGTGGTCATGTCTTTAAATGTCCAACATGTGGTATTGCTTTAACCTATCATAAGAAGGATAACATGCTTAAATGCCATCACTGTGACTATGTCGAACCACTAGGAGAAACATGCCCCGAATGTGGTGATGCTCACCTCATAAAAACAGGCTTTGGCACAGAAAGAATTGAAGAAGAAGTGCAACGCCTTTTCCCAAGCGCTAGAACTTTAAGGTTAGATAGTGACTCCGCAAAGAATAAGAGTAAGATTCCGGAAGTAATAGAAACTTTTAGAAAGAAAGAAGCTGATGTCTTAATTGGTACGCAAATGATTGCTAAGGGCCATGATTTCCCAGATGTAACGCTTGTTGGTATCGTTTTAGCGGACATTGGTTTATCTATGCCATCCTATCGTAGCAATGAAAGAGCGTTCCAGCTCATTACTCAAGCTATTGGTCGATCTGGAAGAAAAGAAAAACCCGGTACAGCAATTATTCAAACATATTTACCAAGCCATTACGCAATCACGTTTGCCGCCAGACAAGACTATGAACTTTTCTATCGCAAAGAGATGGAAATGCGCAAACTACAATTTTATCCTCCATATGCTTATTTAGCGAGTGTCACATTGCGCGCTAAAAATGAGGAATCGGTGATTGAAAATACTTATCGAATCGTTGATTTCTTAAACGATGAATTTATGGATACCGCTCAAATACTTGGTCCATCAACCCCGTACATTCCATACGATATGGGCTTGCACGTTCGTTGCATTTTAGTGAAGTTTAGAGACCCAGATAAAGCACACAAAATCTTCGAAAAGATGCAACAATTGTTTGCCTATAACAACCAATACGAATTGCTCGTTAATATAGATCCTTACAATTTTTAATATTAAAAATGTATTCTTTGTATTATACTATCTCTGAGGTATTTTAATTATATGATTACTGTTACTATTTACGGTCTCGATCAATTTGTCGTAGGTCGTTTATCTCGTGAAATGACGCCAAACTTAGCAAAACTTTACGAGTTAGACGAAAGCGAAATTTTATTTGTGGCGCCTGAAAATATGGTTTTCCATAATGGTGTCGAACAAACATCTTGGAACATTATCATCCATGTTAATGCTCCTAAAAAGGTCCAAGTCTTACAAGACCAAGTGGCCAAATTCATTCTAGAAAGTATCGGCGATGTCGCAATTAATAAAATCATTGAATTCTATTATTATTCGCAAGACGATCGCTACAGCAAATTTAACGACAATTATCCACGCTTTATCGCGAGCGATAATTTAGTCGATATTGCTAATGAGGACTATGAGGATATGGAAGAAGGAGAGGGCGATGATGAAATCTTCACCGGCGACATCTTCCAAAACTTCAACGACTAACCGTCATCAGGAGGGTCTAATATGACTCCACAAGTTTTAGCAAAGGACATACTAAACAAAATCATCTACGAAAACACTCCATTTTCTCTTGCTTTAAAGCAAGCTTTTAAGCGTAACGACTTACCAAAAGAAGACAGAAGTGCTGTTTCAGCAATGGTGGGATGCGTTTTGCGTCACTATCTCGTGATGTCAAACGTTATCAAAAACCAATATCCTGATATGGAATCTCTTGGAGTGATTGCGCTATTGATTGCGTTTAGTAATGCACTCTTCATCAAAAAGTTTGATCAAGAAGAATGCAACAAGGAAGTAGAAAAGTATATCAAGGAAGGAGAAGTCAAGGTCCAAGACTTCATTGCCCCATACCTTGAAGATAAGAAACTCGTTCCAGAACAAATCGAAGTCGGTTCTTTCGAATTCCTATCCTACCGCTATAACACACCAGTGGACATCATTAAGATGTGGAACAAACAGTTCGGTCATATTTCCGCTAATAAGACATTGAGAGCTAATAGCAAACCAGCCCCAACTGTTGTGAGAATTGATAATAACTTATTATCTGATGAAGAATTCTTCGCTAAATATGCCGACTTTGAAGCCATTGAAGGCGCTCCAGGTATGGCGTTATACAAAGGCGAGAATAGATTTAAAAATAGCGAAGTTAGTGAGAAAGGTATTGCTTCTCCTCTCGCTTTAGCATTCAAAGAAATGCTTGATGAAGGTGACTTAGATCCATTAAGAGGTATCGCAGTCTATGCTGAATATGCTAATGATTTGTTCATTGATCTAAAAGCAAGAAAAGGTGGTGTAGCGGGTGTTGAATATATCGCTGCTAATTTAAGCACATTAACAAACACCAAAAACTTCGTTGCAAAGAATAACATCAAGGGTGTTAATATCTACGAAGCACAAGCTTCCTCAATTATTACTTGTTTATCTAAGCCTGTGCATACATTTATCGTGATGCCAGACTCTTCTAGATTTAATCTCTTACAACTTTTACCAGATTACTTCCTCCGTTTTGACATGTCTAAACTCGATGAATTAATCGCTAATCAAAAGGCCGCTTTAAAAGAAGCTAGTGCCCAAGTTGAAGATGATGGTTATCTCCTCTACTTAGTGGATACTCTTTCAAAGAAAGAAAGTATCAACATTATTAACGAATTCCTTCAAGAGAATCCGGAATTCACCTTATTGAGAGATAAGCTATATTTCCCATACAAGAAATATGGTGGTTCTTACTATTTTGCCGCTTTGAAAAAGGCTAAAAAGAATGATTAATCTTTACGGTTGTGAAATTAATAAACTCATCGCGTTAATGGAACAAGAAGGCCAAAAGCCTTATCGCGCCACGCAACTTTTCTCATGGATTTATGAAAAGAAAGCGACGTCATTTGATGAGATGAGCGATATCTCTAAATCATTCCGCGAAGTGTTAAAAGAAAAATACTGTCTAGATTTACCAAGCATCTATACCAAACAAGTGAGTAAAGATGGCACAATCAAGTTACTCGTTGAACTTAAAGATGGTGCTAAAGTCGAATGCGTACTAATGCGCTACTCATATGGCTGCGCTGTATGCGTGAGCTCACAAGTAGGCTGCAATATGGGCTGCTCTTTCTGTAGCAGTGGTCTATTAGGCAAACAAAGAAACTTGCTTCCAGAAGAAATGATGGGGCAAATTTTATTGATTAACCAATTGCTCAAAGAAGAAAACAAAGGACAACATGTTACACATATTGTCGTCATGGGTACTGGTGAACCATTTGATAACTATGATAACGTTTTAGACTTTATCAAGATTGCTAATCACCCAAAGGGTTTAGCTATCGGTGCTAGACATATTACTGTCTCTACATGTGGTATTGTCGAAAATATCTATCGATATGCTGACGAACACATGCAAACAAATCTTGCTATTTCTTTACACGCTCCTAATAACGAGCTTAGAAGCAAACTCATGAAGATTAACCGTGCTTATCCATTAGAGAAAGTCATTGAAGCGGTTAAATACTATGAAAAAGAAACTAAACGTCGAGTAACTTATGAATACTTACTCTTGGAAGGTATCAACGATACCAAAGAACACGCCCAAGAGTTAATTAAACTAATTAAAGGAACAATGGGCTATGTTAATCTCATTCCATATAATGAGACCAATACATTCTCTGAATTCCATCGTTCTAGTGGCAACCGTGTCCACGCTTTTCTTGATTACCTCATGAAAGGTGGAGTAACCGCTACAATTAGAAAAGAATTCGGTAGCGATATTGACGCTGCGTGTGGTCAATTGCGCGCCAAAGTTGAGGAGGCAGGTCAATGAAAAAGTATTTAACTGGACGCTTCTCATTTAAAACAGACATTGGCAAAGTACGCTTAAGTAACGAAGACCAAGCCTGTGCTTTAATCAATGCCTCTGGCAACGTTTTATTAATTGTCTGTGACGGTATGGGTGGACAAAGCAAAGGTGACTTAGCCTCTTCCTTAGCGATCAATACAGTGATTTCATCATTTAAAAACCGCAAAGGTTTCCTTAATAGATATTTTGCAAAGTTTTGGGTGGGTAACGTTATCCGTGAAGCAAATAAATGCGTTTACGAACAATCAAGAAGTAATCCTTCCTATGAAGGCATGGGTACAACTTTAACACTTTTGCTCATTATCAAAGATACCGCTATCTTAGGCCATGTTGGTGATTCAAGATGCTACTTCTTAAGAAATCGCGAATTCGAACAAATGAGTGAAGACCAAACATATGTTGGCTACTTATTAAGAACCAAACAAATTACCGAAGAAGAAGCTTTAATACATCCAAAAAGACATGTTTTGATGAACGCTTTAGGCGTTTATCCAAGCGCTTCTATTGATATCAAAACTTTCCCATACATGGGAGAAACAGTGCTCCTTTGTAGTGATGGTTTATACAATAACGTTCCAAAAAATGATATTGCCTCTGTTTTAAAAAGCGAAGATTCCGTCGAACAAAAAGTTAACGAATTAATCGCTATTGGCAATAAAAATGGTGGTAGTGATAACATCGCTGTCGTCATTTGGGAGGCACAATCATGAGCACAATTAAGATTGGATCTCTAGTAGACGGCCGTTATCGTATTGAAGCGAGAATCGGCCACGGTGGTATGGCGGAAGTCTATGAAGCCACCGACATCATTAATAAAAGAAAAGTAGCGATTAAGATGATTAGGGAAGACGTCATGCGTAACCCAATCAATCTTCGCCGTTTCCAAAACGAAGCCACAATCGCTTCATCTTTGAACCACCCTAATATTGTTAAGGTGTTTAATCATGGTACCATTGAAGGAAGACCATATATCGCTAACGAATATATTCGTGGACAAACCATGAAAGATATGCTCGATTTTAGAACTTCGATTCCAATCGCGGAAGCAGTGAGTTATATGCTACAGCTCACATCCGCGTTGTTTTACGCGCACCAGCACAATATCATCCACCGTGATATCAAACCGCAAAACATCTTTGTGATGCCTGATGGCACAATTAAATTAGGCGACTTCGGTATTGCCCAAGCAGAAGGTGTGGATGATGGTTTAACCAAAACTAGCGAAATTATTGGTTCTGTCCATTACTTGGCTCCAGAAATCTCTCAAGGTAAGCCTGCCTCAATTCAATCTGATATTTACGCAGCAGGTGTCACCTTTTATGAACTTTTAACTGGTCATGTTCCATTTGACAAAGACACCCCAGTTAATGTTGCAGTTGCACATATCAAGGAGAAATTCCCCCCTGTTAAGAAATATGTTCCTAACTGCCCAAAAGAAATTGAAAAAATTATCGTTAGCGCAACTAAAAAGCGTTTAAGTGAAAGATATAAAGGAGCAGATGAGTTCTACGATGACTTGCTTGAATTGAGTAAGAAACCAGAAATTCTTAAAGAAAAGAAATCACTCATCTCTAGAATCTTTGGATTTAAATAATGAAGGGCTTAATTGTTGGAATTACATGTGGATTATACGCCGTTAGAGCGAATGATGTGGTGTACCATACAAAGCCACGTGGAGTTTTTCGCAATCAAGGTGTCAAACCAATAGTCGGTGATATTGTTGAGTTTAATCCCGATGAAATGGTCATCGAAGTGATATATCCAAGAAGCAGTGCGCTTAAGCGTCCCTTGATTGCTAATATCAGTCAAATCATCCTTGTGTTCTCCATTAAAGAACCAGAGTTTTCTTTCCTATTGGCGTTTAAGTATCTAACCTACGCTAACATGCACAATATCAAGGCTAAACTCGTCATTACTAAGATTGATAAAGAGCATGATGAAGCATTAATAAAACAAATTAAAGAGACCTTCACAAGTATCAATATTGAGACTTATTTCATATCCAATAAAACTGGTGAAGGCTTAGAAGAAGTAAAAGCGCTATTTAAAGATGAAGTAAGCTGCATTATGGGTCAAACCGGTGTCGGCAAATCATCTTTAATTAATGCGATAGATAGCAACTACGAAAGAGCGGTTGGCGAGTATTCCATGGCCTTAGGCAGAGGTAAACACCAAACTAAAGAGGTGATCCTTTTGCCTTATTTAGGTGGCTATATCGCTGATACTCCTGGATTCTCTTCTTTAGAGCTTAATCTTTACAAAGAAGACCTCGCAGCGTTCTTCCCAGGTTTCTATTCTTTATATAATAAATGTTATTTTGCAAATTGCTTGCACTTAAGTGAAAATAGGTGTGCAATAAAAGAGAAGGTAGCCTCTGGCGAGATTTCATCTCTTGCTTATGAGTGTTATAAAAAGTTATCAGAAGAAGCGATTTTTAAAAAAGAGAGGTACGCAAAATGAAGAACATCATAATTTCCCCATCCATTCTATTATGTGATTATTTACATTTGGAAAATGAATTGGAAAAAATAAAAAAAGCGGGTTGTGAATGGGTTCACCTCGATGTCATGGATGGTCACTTTGTGCCAAACATCTCATTTGGCAATCTCTTCTTTGAAAGATTATTCACCAAAATTAATTTCACTAAAGACGTTCATCTCATGGTCAATGATCCAATGAGCTTCGTTAAAAAGTTCGCTAAAGTTGGCGCTGACTATTTAACCTTCCATTATGAAGCTTGTAAAGATGATGATGAAGTCGAAGCAGTCATTAAAGAAATCCATAAAAACAAAATGAAAGCTGGCCTTTCCATTAAACCTGAAACACCAGTAGAAAAGGTTTTCCCATTCCTTGATAAGCTTGATCTTGTTTTAGTTATGAGCGTTGAACCTGGTATGGGCGGACAAAAGTTCCTTCCCGAATCACTTGATAAGATTAGCGCTTTAATTAACGAAATTGTTGAAGTTAGAAGTAATGCACTCATCTCCGTCGATGGCGGTATTAATGACGTTACTGGCAAAGACTGCCTCAATATGGGCGCGGATGTCTTAGTCGCCGGCAACTATTTATTCGGTGCGCCAGACTTCCAAGAAAGATACGATAGTTTGATTAAATAAGATGCCAGGAATTGTTTGTCTTTGTATTTTTATTATGTCATTAACATTCTTTACCGCTGGGTATTTCTTTTCTTCGTCTTTTTATTTTAAAAAGTATGATATCAAATATTCGTTTAAGAGAATGTTTCCTTATGAATTTAATTATCCAAATGCATTTAAAAACAATATTTATGGTAACATCGCCTTTATCATCTCTATATTGGGTACGATTGCCTTTTATATCTATTATTTAAATACACAACAAGTTGGAAATAACGTGCCAGCATTTGTTCTAGCTATTGTTGCTTTTGTTGTTTCTGTTACCATCTGTTGCTTATTATTTATGCCGTTACAATATCTAAGAATGCATATTATGATGTCAACGCTCACTATGACATGTGCCTTTGCAATGCCCGCTCTAGCGTGCTGTGTCGTCTATCCATCTTTTAAAGATGCAGTAGGCAATAACCAAACCATCTATCTAGTGGCCTTTATTGTCGGAGCAATTTTGTCATTAGCAATGCTAGTGTTTCTTCTTAATCCACGCGCTACATATAATATTTATATGGATAAGAGCGAAGATAAGGATGGTAACGTTGTGATGACTAGACCAAAGTTTATTCCAATGGCCTTTAACGAGTGGTGGGCTATCTTTACCTTTATACTCTCACCGATTCCATTATTAATTATTAGTTTTATAGCATAAAAAAATGACTCATTTCGAGTCGTTTTTTTATCTTGTCTTTTTTGTAAAAGATTAGCGATCCTTATATTGTTTGTTAAGACTACGATATGCTCTTGTAGACATACGAATGCGCATTTCTTTGCCATCAACAACAACAGTGCGAACTTGGAGATTAGCGTTCCATCTACGACGAGTAGCTCTTAATGAGTGGGAACGGTTGTTACCGCTTAATGGACCTTTACCTAATACTGGACATACTCTTGACATATCTTGTCCTCCTATTTTGTTGCCGATATATATTATCATAAGATAAAACCCATATCAACAAGAAAAATTGAAAAATGTTTAATATTGAAAATTTAGATTTTCACATTAAATAGTGGATATTAACAAAACCGAAACACTAGTTAACCTATAACTTCACGTTAGGAAAACGGCGTTTGAACTCTTCTTCGCTTAATAAGTTATGACATTTTTTAAGCACTGTTTTATAGATTTCAGCGTTCTTATCAAAGGGTAAGTAACGTGTATGTCCCTTATTAGTGCAGAAACAGAGAATCTTTCTTCTTTCAGATTGCTCTTCATCGATATACACTACATCGGAGTAATTGTAATACATGTTTTTAAAGCTTCTCACGACGACAATATACTTGCTTTCAATAACATAAAAATTACGTTTAAGAGAGAGCACTAACATGAGAATAGAGACTGCGACAAACACTAAAATGACCATAATTTGAATAGGTCCAAACTTAGTGAATAAGAATAAATTGATACAGGATAAGAACAAAAGAGCCGCAAAGATTAGATCCATAATGATGAATAATCTAATTGTTCTTTTAATATCGACTTTAACTTTCATGCCGTTATTATAACAACGGCTTTTGTTGTTTAAAAGAAAGATTGTTGTTTTGCTATGGTGCGCATGGTAAAATTAAGTAATCTTAATTTCATATCTAGTGGCCTACGCTATAAAAAATATCCAGAGATTAATGTTGGAAGAATGAAAAAATGAATAGAACTAATAAAACAATATTGGCGAAAGCGGAAGGAAAAAGAATTATTGTGTTGCTTGTGTTTTCGCTGTGTTCGTGTACCGCCTTCAAAATCGAGCGCCACATGCCTTCGTTTATAATGCCGACTGACGTTCTGTTCAAAGATCAAGATGGCAATTGTTATTTTGGAACTGCCAACGCATTAGAAAAATACTCATTCGATTCTATAAACCATTACGAATTAGCTAAATTCTTTTACGACGATGATACCTACTGGTTTTCCTGCTCAACAAACAATTCGAAATACATAATTCTTGGACTCAGAACAAACGATTATAGGGGACTTACCAAGATTAAAATATTTGATAAAAGCCTATCATTGATTGACACTATTTCATCAAATAATCAAAATATTGCCTATCGAGGAATGGTTTGTACCGATGATTTTCTTTATTGGAGAGAAGAAGATACCAAAACCGCCAAAAATCATCTCTATCAGTATTCATTTTCAGCGAAAACAATTGAAACAATTGCTGACAATTTAATGCCTCACGATTCTTACGAAGATGGTAACATAAGTTTCTTTTGCAATAGAACGGAACTATCTAAGTATTCTGAAAAAACACGACTTCTTTCAGAAAGTATTGGTAATAACTATTATTTGTTTACAAACGAAATTCAACTGAGTTACAAAAGTAATACAATTGTTTTACAAAACAGCAAACAATCAATAACTTTTGATATCGATAAAAAGTTTAATGATATTTACAGCAAAGCATACTTGATAGGAAATCAATTACTTTTCGCAATTTACCGACACAAAAATGATACAAATTGTGGTTATTCTCATGATGGTGGCTGCATCTGCAGTTGGAAAGAGTCTTATCTCTATGCTGTTGACTTGAGTACAAATAATTTGAGATTAATTAAAGAGTATGAGCCAGGCACGATTTTAATCGACTATGATTTGCAAGGGGCACAATACTACTATGATGGATGCTTATATGATCATGACGTGGCGAAAAGAGAATGCGAAAAGATTACCCCCGGAGAAAGCAAAGCCATGGGTTACTTTGATTATTTTCAGACTAGCAAGCTTGATTATTACGTTTCGTTTTACGATGGGGAGTTTTACGGGATATAGAAAATAGAAACGATATTTAGCAATTGCGACGCAAAATAAACAAGCAGTTTTTTGTTTTTTTTGCGCGTGCGTACTGGTATACTATATACATACATAAGGAGCATATTATGTCACATAATGTCGTAGCGATGATACTCGCTGGCGGTAAAGGCACTAGATTAGGTCTTTTAACTAAGAAAATGGCCAAACCTGCTGTCTCTTTCGCAGCTAAGTATCGTATTATTGATTTTCCACTTAGCAATTGTGCAAACAGTGGTATTAACAGAATTGGTGTTTTAACCCAATATGAACCTACTTTACTCGATACCTATATTGGTAATGGTGAAAAGTGGGGTTTTAATGGTGTTCACTCTCTTTTAACTTCCATCGCTCCTCGTCAAACAGACGAAGGCGCTAACTGGTATAAAGGGACAGCGGATGCAATTACACAAAACATTGAATTCTTAGATGGTCTATCTCCAGACTACGTTTTAATTCTTTCTGGTGACCACATTTATAAGACAACTTATAACGAAATGATTGACTTACACGCTGAAAGCGGTGCAGATGCAACCATCTCTGTTATTGAAGTTGATCCAAAAGAAGCTAGTCGTTTTGGCATTATGGCGGTCGACAAAACTGATCGTATTACTGAATTCCAAGAAAAACCAAAACATCCAAAGAGCAATTTAGCGTCTATGGGTGTGTACGTGTTCACATGGAAAGTTTTAAGAAAGTACTTAATCGCTGATAGAGATTTAGATACAAATCATGACTTCGGTGGCGATATCATTCCGACCATGCTTAATGATGGCTTAAAACTACAAGCCTATAGATTTAAAGGTTATTGGAGAGACGTTGGTACTCTTCAATCTTTACACGAGGCTAATATGGACGTGGCTTTAGATAGAAGTGATTTACATTTCTATGGGGATATGTCCACTCGTATTTATACTGAAGATACTTATTCCTTACCTCATTATTTAGGTAAGCAAGCCTCTATTAAATCATCAATCGCTAACCAAGGCGCTATCATCTTAGGTAAAGTTAATTCTTCCGTTATTTCTAATGAAGTCTTAATTGAAGAAGATGCCGTTGTTGATCGCTGTGTGGTTATGGAAGGCTCTGTCATTAAAAGAGGAGCCAAAATTACTAACGCCATTGTTGCTCCTAATACCGTTATTGAAAGTGGCGTAGAAGTTAACTTAAACAGTAAAGAAATTGCCTTAGTAGGCGGAAAGGTGGCTCGCTAATATGGCAAAAGTAGTTGGTATTTGTGACTTACATGATGCTCCACATCTTGGTAAGTTAACTGAAAAGCGTCCAATTGGTACCGTTTCCTTCTTAGGAAGATATGGCCTTATGGACTTTGCGTTATCTAATTTCTCTAACTCAGGTATTGACCGTGTTTCCATCTTGGTCGATCGCCATCTTCACAGTGTTATTTCCCACGTGAGAGATGGTTCCATCTGGGTCAATAACACTAAAACAGGTACACAACGTATTTTCTATAACGAAAATGTTCCTGGTCATAAGTTCAATACAGACATCAACAACTTATTATCTAACCGCTTACATTTTGAGGGATTAGATTGTGACTATGTCGTAGTCGCTAACTCATTCTTCTTAATGAGCATGGATTTTAGGAAATATGTTGATATGCACATTGAATCCGGTCGCAAGATTTCTCTTATTTATAAAAGAGTAAAGAACGCTAAAGAAGAGTTCTTAAACTGTGACATCGTTAAAACTGAAAACCATGTTGTGAAAGATTTTGCTGTTAACATGGGTACCGCTAAAGAAGCACAAGTATCTTTAGAGGTCTTCATCTTTGACTATAAAACACTCGTGGAACTCATTAACAAAACAAGAGAAATTTCCACATTATTTAATATCCGTGATTTGGTCAATTACTGCGCCACAAACGGCTTATACGAAGTTAACGCTTTCTCATTTGATGGCTATGTGGCCCCAATCTTAACTTTTGATAACTTTGTTAAGTATTCTAGAGAGTTACTTTCCTATGATGTAAGAAAACAACTCTTCAAAGAAGAATGGCCAATTTATACAACCACACACAACACTCCTCCAGCATTATATGGAGAAAAGGCTATTGTCGAAAATTCTTTCGTTTCTAATGGTTCAAGAATTAAAGGCACAGTCATTAATTCCATCCTTTCTCGTGATGTCATCGTTGAAGAAGGAGCGGTGGTCAAAAACTGCATTCTCTTTAGTGGCACTAAAGTCGGTAAAGGCTCTCACCTCGAATACGTCGTTGCCGATAAGAATGTCAAAATCAGAGAAATCCGTGATGTTGCGGGTGATGAAGACCACTTCATGTATATAAGTTTTGGAGCAAATATTTAAAATGAAAATTGCAATGGTTGCTAGCGAAGCACGCCCATTTTGTAAAACGGGTGGCCTAGCTGATGTTGTTTATTCCCTCTCTAAAGAACTAGTGAAAATGGGGGAAGATGTTTGCATCTTTTTACCATTTTACGATAGTATCCGTCGTCAAATCTCTGAGAAAGCTTTAAAGAAGGCTGCGTCTTTTAAGACGCATATGTCTTGGAGAAAACAAACGGTTGATGTCTATCAATTAGTCACAGAAGGTATTAATTATTACTTTATTGAAAACCAACAATATTTTGAAAGAGGCCATATTTATGGCGACTTCGATGATGGTGAAAGATTCGCCTTCTTCACGATGGCGGTCAAACAGTTCATGCTTACTAAGCACATGTACCCAAACATTATCCATGTGCATGACTGGCAAGCAGGTATGCTTCCATGTGTGTTACGCGTTGATGATGAATGCCGTGAAAAGTTCGCAAAAACAAAGTTTGTTTTCACCATCCATAATCCTGCTTTCCAAGGTTTAATGCCAAAGTTCACCTTGGGTGACTTCTATAACTTAACCGATGAATACTATGATAACGGTTCTGTCCGCTTCAAAGATCAGGTATCCACTCTTAAGGCGGGTATTGTATACGCTAATAAAATTACAACCGTCTCCCCAACTCACCATTTAGAACTTTTAACTCCTGAAGGTGGGATGGGCTTAGATCAAGTTTTAAGATACCGTGAATGGGATTTCTCTGGCATTTTAAACGGTATCGATTATTTAGAATTTAATCCTGCTGAAGATAAACAAATCGCTAAACCATATAGTGAAAAGAACTTGGTTAGTGGTAAGAAAGCTAATAAAGAAGCTTTAATGAATGCCTATGGTTTAAAGAACACTAAAGGGCCATTATTCTCTTTAGTTACTCGTATTACCTGGCAAAAAGGTTTTGATATCATTTTCCCAGCGGTAGAAGAGTTAATTAGAAGAGGCGCAAGCATTTTTATGCTTGGTAGTGGTGAATCTCAATACGAAAAGAGATGGGAAGAATTAAGAAATAGATATCCAGATAGAGTTGGTATCTTCATTGGCTATAGTGACAACTTAGCGCATAAAGTTTACGCCGCTAGTGACTTCTTCATCATGCCATCTTTATTCGAACCATGCGGTCTTGGCCAAATGATTGCCCAACGCTATGGCACATTACCAATCGTGAGACGCACTGGTGGTCTTAAAGACAGTGTTATTTGCTATGATGGTGGTAACGCTGAAACAAGCAATGGCTTTGGCTTTGATGCTTATAGCATCTATGAGATGAATCGTACCGCGCAATACGCTTACGACATCTATGAAAATAAGAAAATCCTTCATCAATTGATGAAAAATGCCATGCTTACTGATAATTCATGGTTGAAGAGTACATTAGAATACATTAAACTTTATAAGGCGCTTGTTAAATAACAAGCTAAACTTAAAAGGAAGTGTATATTATGGGATTCAATCATCGCGAAATCGAAGCTAAATGGCAAAAGTATTGGGAAGATAATCAAACATTTAAAACAGACGTCTGGGATTTCTCCAAACCGAAGTTCTATGCTTTAGACATGTTCCCTTATCCAAGTGGTGTGGGTTTACACGTTGGTCACCCAGAAGGTTACACAGCGACCGATATCATCAGCCGTATGAAAAGAATGCAAGGATATAACGTCCTTCACCCAATCGGCTATGACTCTTTCGGTTTACCTGCTGAACAATACGCTATCCAAACAGGTAATAACCCAGAAGGTTTTACTCAACAAAATATTGAATACTTCACAAAGCAATTAAAACATATCGGCCTTGACTATGACTGGGATAGAGTCATCCTCACCAGTGATCCAAAGTTCTATCATTGGACACAGTGGATCTTCAAAGGTCTATTTGAAGATGGCTACGCTAAATACATTGATATGCCAGTTAACTGGTGTGAAGAACTCGGTACCGTCTTAAGCAATGACGAAGTCATTGATGGTAAGAGTGAACGCGGTGGCTATCCAGTTATTAGAAAGAACTTAAAACAATGGGTTATTGATCAACCTAAGTTTGCGGAAAGATTACTCGAAGGCTTAGATAGAATCGATTGGCCAGAATCCACTAAAGAAATCCAAAGAAACTGGATTGGCAAATCCATTGGTGCGGAAATTAGATTCAAAGTCGCTAATAGCGATGAATCTTTCGTCGTTTTCACCACACGTGCTGATACATTGTTTGGTTGTACATACTGCGTCCTTTCTCCAGAACACGCTTTAATTAAGAAGATTATGAGCAAAGAACAAGAAAAAGCTGTTCTTGCTTATATCGAAGAAGCGAGTAAGAAGAGTGAAATTGAAAGAACCTCTTTAAATAAAGAAAAGACTGGTTGCTTTACTGGTGCTTACGCGATTAACCCTGCTAACGACAAATTAGTGCCTATTTATATTTCTGACTATGTCTTATCTAGCTATGGTACAGGCGCCATTATGGCGGTCCCAGCCCATGATAGTAGAGACTATGCTTTTGCTAAGAAATATAACTTAGATATTATCCAAGTCTTAGAAGGTGGCGATATTTCTAAAGAAGCTTATGAAGAAGATGGCTTGCACATTAATTCTGGTTTCTTAAACGGCATGAACAAAGAAGATGCCATTAATAAGATGATTGATTTCTTAAAAGAAAAAGGCATCGGTGAAAAGAAAGTTAACTATAAATTCAGAGAATGGATCTTTGCTAGACAAAGATACTGGGGTGAACCAGTTCCTGTTGTCCACCTCGATAATGGTGAAGTCCACGCTTTAGACGATGATGAATTACCACTCGTTCTTCCAGAACTTGATGACTATAAAGGCCATAACGGTCAAGCGCCATTAGAAAACGCTAAAGAATGGAAAGAATATAACCATAATGGTTTACACGGTAAGCGCGAAACATCTACCATGCCAGGTAGTGCGGGTTCATCTTGGTACTTCCTTAGATACGTTGATCCACACAACGACAAGATGTTCTGCGATAAGAAATTAGCCGATCACTGGTTACCAGTTGACCTTTATATCGGTGGTCCAGAACATGCGGTTGGTCACCTTATCTATTCCCGTATTTGGACAAAATACTTATGCGATAAAGGCTATATCAGCTTTGATGAACCATTTAAGAAACTCGTTCACCAAGGCATGATTTTAGGCGCTAACAACATTAAGATGGGTAAACGTTATCCAGAATTCGTTGTTAACCCATTAGATGTCTGTGAACAATATGGTGCGGATACTCTCCGTATTTATGAAATGTTCATGGGACCACTTGAAGCAAGTAAGCCATGGTCTAATCAAGGTGTCGAAGGTGCACATAAATTCTTAGAAAGAGTCTACCGTATCATTATTGAAAACGGCATTGTCTCTGACGAAGACACTCCTGAACTTGATTTGATTTACAATCAAACAGTTAAGAAAGTCACAGAAGACTATGAAAACCTTTCATTCAACACCGCAATTAGCCAAATGATGATTTTCATTAATGAAGTCTATAGAGTTAATAAATTAAGCAAGAAATACGCTGAAGGATTTGTCAAACTCATCTCCTGTATTTGCCCACACATCGGTGAAGAAATGTGGCAGTTACTTGGTCATAACGAGACCATCGCGTTCGCTGAATGGCCAAAGTATGATGAATCCAAATTAGTGTTAAATACCATCAAGATGGGCGTTTCCGTTAACGGCAAAGTGAGAGGCGAACTTGAAATTGCTAAAGATGAAGATGACGAAGTCGTTAAAGCCGCAGCGTTAGCCCTTGAAGGTGTGAAACGTAATCTCGAAGGCAAAGAAATCAAAAAGATTATCGTGGTGAAAAACCGTATCGTGAATATCGTGGCCCTTTAATATGAATATTTGTGTTGATGTTGGTAATTCCACAATTGGAATTGGTGCTTATAAAGATAACGTTCTTCTTGAAAGAATGATCTTTAATACTGATGACCGTTTAACGGATGATGAGTTCTATCGTCTCTTTAAAAATAAATTTAACGAATTAAATCTTTCTGCTAACGATGTTGAAAACATCATCTTCTCATCGGTTGTGCCACCAGTTAATCTCAGTATCATCAGTGCGCTTAAACAGTTATTTAATAAAGAACCAATCCTCATTGGTCCTGGTACTAAAACTGGTTTATCCATTAAAGTTGATAATCCAATGGAAATTGGCAACGATCTTATCGCTGACTTGGTGAGCGCTAAAGAAAAATACGAATATCCATGCATTATCGCTGACTTAGGTACTGCGAGTAAGATTCTTTTACTTGATAAAACAGGTACATTCAGTGCGTGTTTAATTATGCCAGGTCTCACATTAAGCGCGGTCTCTTTATCAAATAAAGCAGCGTTACTTCCGGAAGTGTCTTTAATTGCCCCTAAGACCGTTTTAGCAAAGAACACACTAAGCGCGATGAACGCGGGCATTGTCTACGGACACGCTGATATGATTAGTGGTCTTATTGACCGTTTAGAAAAAGAAATCGGCTACCCATGTAAGCATATTCTTACAGGTGGTGGTGCGATTTACGTGAAGGAAATTCTTGGTGAGAGTTTCATCTATGATCGCAATTTGAACTTAGATGGGCTCAATATCATTATCAATAAAAATTTGAAGAAGGAGTAGTTATGGAAAAAGAATTTTATAAAAAGCTTACTGCTTCCTACGAAGCGGAAATGATGAGCAATCTTAAAGATTTCATCGCTATTGATTCAACATATGATGAATCCACAGTGGATGAAAACAATCCTTTTGGTAAAGGCGTTAGTAAAGCCTTACAATTCATCGCCGATTTAGCAAAAAAAGATGGTTTCATAGTTAAAAACTATGATAACTACCTTGTCGAAATTTTAACTAATGAACTTGATAAGAACATTACCATCATGGCTCACGCTGATATTGTTCCGGTTGGAACAGGTTGGCCACAAGACCCACTCCAAATGGTGGAAAAAGATGGCTTTTTATACGCTCGTGGTGTGGCAGATGATAAAGGTCCATTACTCTCCTGTTACTATGGCTTAAAAGCCTTAAAAGATAATGGCTTACTTGGTAACTATCAAGTTAGATTCTTAGTGGGTGGTAATGAAGAAAGAGGTTCCGCTTGTATGGAACACTATTTCAAAACACTTAAAAAGAAACAACCAACATTCGGTTTCTCTCCTGATAGTGCTTACCCACTTACATACGCTGAAAAAGGTATTATTGGCTTTAAAGTTAAAAAGAAAGTCAATTTCCCAGAAGTTAAATCCATTAAAGGTGGTGTCGCTAGCAACGCTGTTATTGAAAAATGCGAAGTTCTTCTTAAAGAAGACCTTAACTTTATCGCTTATTTAAACGACCAAGAAGCAGACTATTCCTACCTCGCTAAAGGCGAAGAAATGCTTTTAACATTTAATGGTGTGGCCGCTCATGGTTCTATCCCATGGATGGGCAAAAACGCAGCGATGGCCCCTGTTAAGTATTTAGGCGACTATTACAAAAATGCTGACTTTAAGAAGTTATATGAATTATTAAACGATCCTAGAGGTGCTGGTGTTAACGCTGCCGCCAATAGTGAAAATATGGGTACCAACTCCCTCAATGTTGGTTTATTCTCGTACGAGAATGATGAACTAGAAGTTGTTGTTAATTACCGTCACGTTGAAACCGTCAAAGCGGAAGATATGATTAACAACATTAAAGAAGCTTCTAGACCATTTGAAATTGAAGTGGAAGGTATTTCCCCATTACTCTACTATCCAAAGGATAGTGATTTAATCACCACATTATTAAGAGTTTACCAAGAAGAAACTGGTGACTATGAAACTGAAATCATTGCTTCTGGTGGCGGTACATACGCTAAAGAAGCGGATAATGTCGTTGCCTTTGGTATGGAATATCCAGGACATGATCCAAAGATGCATGGTGTGAATGAGAATACCAAGAGAGAATATCTCGTTGAATCAATGGGTATCTACGCTCATGCTATCGTGGAATTAGGAAAGTTAATCAAGTAATGAGAACTAAATATAAACCTTGGGCCAAACCATTCATTGAAGAACACACCGAAGTGATGTGTCCTTTTGACGCGATTAATAATTATAAAAATTATTATTTAGAAGTTGGTTCTGGTAAAGGTCAATTCTTAGTTAACATGGCGAAGAATCATCCTGATACATTCTTTATTGGCATGGAATGTAACGTCACATGCGCAGGCTTTACCGCAAAGAAACTCGTGGAAAATGAAATTACTAACGCTAAGCTAGTTTATGCTTACGCTGAACAAGTTTTACCGCTAATTGATGGGGGTAGTGTGAACGGCATTTTCTTAAATTTCTCTGACCCATGGCCAAAGAAGAGACACGCTAAAAGAAGGTTAACAAGTGACTCCTTCTTAAATCAATATTTACGCATTCTAAAGAAGGGCGCTAAGCTTATTTTTAAAACCGATAATTATGACCTATTTACTTACTCATTAGAACTAGTGCAAACTTCACCATTCAAACTCGTGGAAGCGAACTATTCTTATGATGGTAAAGACCCATTTGATGAGACTACTGAATACGAGGCTAGTTTCCGCGCTGAAGGTCAACCAATCTATCGTTTAATTTTGGAGAAGTTATGATATCTAAATACGGATTAATTAATCATTTCGATAAGATTAACGCTTACTTAAGTATTATCTTTGATGATGTTCCAAAAAACCTTCTTCCAAAGCAAGATGAAGATTTATTAATTTATGAAAAAGATGGTAAGATTTACCGCATCGATATCTTTAATTTAAAGAAATATGTGAAGATTAGATTCCATGGCTTAATCACCTTACCTAACTATGAATTAATTGCTATCTTAAATGGCTATTTAGGTAAGTATGATATTATGCTCATGAGTAAAGGTGATTCTGGTTTCTTTATCGTTAAAGATAATGATACTTACAAAGTAAAAGTTACAAAAGATACATTAACCGCTGATGGTAAATTTGTAAAAGAAGATCGTTACGCCACATATCAGGATTTAGATGAAAGCGAACCAAATGAAGAGATCGTTTTGAATAATGATGATGTTAACGATAACGACATAAATAAAGATTTTTTCCAAATGGAGGAACGTGAAATATGATGGAAGTAGAACTTAAAAAGCAAGGTAAGATTTCTCGTCTCACAAACAAAACATTTAATTTCCCTAAAGAATTAGGCGAAGGCTTCTATAGCGCAAACTATTTCTTAAAGAGCCGTAAGATTGTCGCGGAGAACTTAAAAGGTCATATCGTGACCATGCAGTGGTTCCAAAGAAGAGACAATTCTATGCTCTGTGGTGTTGATGAAGCGATTGCGATTCTTCATACATTCGCAGTTCATCCAGAAGAACTCGTTATTGAAGCCTTAAATGATGGTGATATTATCCAAGCTAATGAACCAGTTTTAAAGGTCACAGGTACATATGAAAACTTTGGTTTTTTAGAATCCGTTATCGATGGTGTCTTAGCGCGTAGAAGTAGTGTAGCCACTAATGTCAAAGAAGTGCTTGATGCTGCCGGTGATACACCAGTATTTTCAATGGCCGATAGACAAGATGATTTCCTCACCCAAGTTGGCGATGGTTACGCCACATATGTTGCTGGTATTAATAGAGTGAGCACAGACGCTCAAGGCTATTGGTGGGGTGGTAAAGGTATGGGCACTATGCCACATGCTTTAATCCAAATTTGTGGTGGCGATATTATTAAAGCCGCGGATGCTTACGCTAAAACATTCCCAGAAGAACAAGTAACTGCGTTAATTGACTATCACAATAACGTTGTTCGTGATTCCTTATTAATCGCTCGTCACTTAGGTCATAAGTTAAGAGGCGTCCGTGTTGATACTTCTAAAGCTCTAGTGGACCATTATTTTGATGATAAAGATACAAGTGGATTTGACCCACATGGTGTTTGTAAAGAACTCATTATCGCTTTAAGAAAAGCCTTAGATGATGAAGGCTTCAACTACGTTGGTATTACCGTTTCCTCTTCTTTCAACGCTGAAAAGATTAGAGAATGGAAGAAGTTAGGTGTTCCAGTGACTATGTATGGTGTTGGTACATCATTTGTTAACAACATGACATGTGGTTTCACTGGTGACTTAGTGATGCTAGATGGTAAAGGTGAAGCTAAAGAAGGTCGCGCTAACTACAATAACGATAAACTTCAAAAAGTTCCTTATCCAATTTATTAATTAAAAGAAAAAAAGAGGACAAAGTCCTCTTTTAATTTTGTTTATAATCGTTCATTCAACGTCTTGTAAAGCGTCATAGCCTTCTTCACCAGTTCTAACTTTGACAACGTTTTCAACATCATAGACGAAGATCTTACCGTCACCGATGTTACCGGTATATAAGACTTTCTTCGCGGTTTCGATAACAGTTCTTACTGGAATTTTAGAAACAACGATATCGACTTGGACTTTTGGTAAAAGGTCCGCTTCGACTTGAACGCCACGATAGAATTCTGGTTTACCTTGTTGTTGACCAAAGCCCATAACGTGAGCAACAGTCATACCCATAATACCGATTTTGCTCATCGCCGCTTTTAAGGCATACAATCTTTCTTCTTTAAAGATAATTTCCACTTTAGTGAATTTAACGCCTGTCGTGGTGGTTTTAACTTTCTTAACAGGGATTGCTTCGCTAACTGGCATATCTCCAGTCACAACTGATTCACTCTTAATGTAATCAGCATAAGCATTAGCAACGATAGCAAAGTCAGCGTATGCATTTATTAAGCCGTGTTCAGTGCTATCAAGACCTTTGATTTCTTCTTCTTTACTAACGCGTAAGCCAACGGTTTTCTTAATAATGAAGAATGTGGCAATCATACATACTGTGGTATAAGAAGCCACACTAATAAAGCCTAAGCATTGTACGCCTAATTGATAGAAGTTACCGGTATAGAATAAGCCGTTAAGACCCGCTGGGGCTTTAGGATTGGCTAACAAGCCAACAGCAATTGTACCCCAAATGCCATTAGCCATATGGACTCCAACCGCACCAACTGGATCATCAATATGGAGTTTGAGGTCAAGGAATTCGACCACAAAGACCACTAAGATACCAGAAACCAAACCAACAACTGTGGAGCCAATAGCATCAAATGCTGCACATCCTGCTGTGACACCAACTAAGCCTGCTAAGCAAGCGTTGATACACATAGAGACGTCTGGTTTACCGTTTTTAATCCAAGTAAAGATCATCGTTGTAACAGTCGCCACAGCTGGAGCAATGGTGGTATTTAAGAAGATAGTCGCTAATTCACTAGTGGAAGTAGCGGCAGCACCGTTAAAACCATACCAACCAAACCATAAGATGAACGCACCTAAGGCGCCTAAAGGAATAGAATGACCTTGAATAGCGTTAACTTTAATAACTTTGCCATTTGCATCTCTTTCGTATTTACCAATACGTGGACCAAGGATAATCGCACCAATAAGAGCAGCGATACCACCAACCATATGAATAGCGGTGCTACCAGCGTAATCGTGGAAGCCAAGACTCGCTAACCAACCACCACCCCAAATCCAGTGGGCTTCAATTGGATAAATAATTAAGGATATAACCGCGGAATAAATACAATATGATAAGAACTTTGTTCTTTCTGCCATAGAGCCAGAAACGATTGTCGCTGCAGTAGCGCAAAACACAAGATTAAACACAAATGTTGAAGCAGCGGTAAATCCTTCCGCAGGACTTTCAATAAACGCTGCAAATTTAGCGAATAAATCAAGATTAGGTACACCAATAAGACCGAAGAATGCGTCTTCGCCCATCATTAAGCCAAAACCTAATAACATGAAGACTACTGTACCAATACAGAAGTCCATTAAATTCTTCATGATAATGTTGCCAGCGTTCTTTGCACGTGTGAAACCAGTTTCAACCATCGCGAAACCCGCTTGCATAAAGAAGACAAGAGCCGCACCAATTAAGTACCAGAATTCAATTGTCATAATAATTCCTCCTAACTATCAAAAAATAGTTCATGAGGGGATTTTAAGGTTTTACGATATATTAATCAAATACGTATAAAGTTATAGTTACGATACGGAAAAAGTATGTAAAGAAAGTTTAACGTATCGTATATAATAACTTCGTATCTCACTCTTTTATATAAAAGAAAAAGCAGAATCAATTACGACTCTGCATTATTTTTAGTTTACCTATTTATTAGCCCCAAATAATTTCAATTGATGAAATATAGATAGCGCCATAGTTACTTCTAATACCAATATAGGCATAGGAATCAGTGAATGTATATGCTGTATTGGTGTCAGTTTTAGCAATACTACCAACCTTTGTCACACTTGAACCATACATATCTGCGATTTCGAATGGTTCATTAGAAGCATAGATATCAATGACTCTGGAATTGTTTGTACCGCCATCAAAGTTGATAGTGATTGATTGACATGTCATACCATCCATATGACCAATGATACCAGAGCAATCATCTTTACTCTTTAATTGAATGCCTGTGCCGTTGGAGCAGAAAGCTTCATAAGTTGCACCGTCATCAGTGGTCACAGTGTGTTCTTTGTATGGAGTGGTGCCATCTAAACCAAGAAAATCAGGTGTTAATGTGTGAGTCACTGTAGAAGCGGCCACTTTGATTGTGGCTGTAGAGGTGAATTGACTGCTATATGTAAGAGTAAGAGTCGCTTCTGCACCTGGAATGGCAGTTTCAGCAACTGTCACTTTACCGTTTTGGTCAACACTGATACCGACATTATCTGGATTAACAGTGTAATCAAGTGTAAAGAAGATATCGGTCACACCATATGGTAATAAATCAAAGTGAGTGTTGACTGATTCACCTGGTTTAACGCTGTATGTGTCTTGACTAAACTTAATACCTGAAACAACAGGGTCTTTAACTGTAAATTTACATGAGGCAGATACACCGTTAACCGCTTTAACAGTAATGGTGACTTCTGAATCTGCCGCAGCTTCACTATTAATAGTGACTAAACCAGTTTGATCAACTGTGGCGATATCTTCATTGCTTGAACTCCAAGTGAAGTTATTATTCGCGTCAGCTGGTTCGTAACTAACTTCTAATTTATAGTTTTCGCCTTTAACGATTTCTAATTCGGTAGTGTTTAATGTAAGACTCTTTACTTGTGGAACGCTTGATTCGGAGAAGTAAACCCATAAACAGTTACCATTTTCATAGCCCACAGCGACTTCAATAAGAGCAGCGCCATTATCTTTAACATAGTATGTTTCACCTTCGTATGTGGTGCTATCTTCTTTGTAACCATTAGCGAGTAACACTTTAATGTAATCGTTTGTTAAATCCTTATAATAATAATCTCCAAGGAATAACAAATCATAACCCATCATGTCGACTGTTTGTTCAATCGTGTAGTCATCACCGAATTGCATGAATGGTAACACTTCAAAGAGAGTATCATTCATTAATTCTTTTTCGGCATCTGTCCAATCTGTGTTTTCGGTTAATGTATCTGTTAAGACATCTTCGAACCTATAGACACCGATAATAGTGTTGTAACTATCATCATCAAGAGCAAAGTTTAAATAGACTGTATGATCAGTGTCATAAGCGGTCGCGGTGTAATAAACATACTCTTCATAGTATTCGTCATAATCAACGTTTCTAGTTAATGTGGCTTCAAAACCAGATTGATTTAATAAATCTACATATTCTTCGATTTTATTGCCTTCTAAGAAGGTATAAGCACAATCTGGATAGTAATAACCATCATCAGTGTGTTCTTCCACAAATAAGAATGGGAATTTACCTTCACCAATATGTGGAATAGTAACGTTTGTGCCTAAGGCAGCGTTGATTTCGGCATTTGGGAATTGGTTAACAATGTCATATTGACCATAGTTAACAAAATCAACATACCAGTTTGTGTCAATCTTACTAATATCTAAGGAACCCGCGCCCTCAATACGTGCGACTTCAAGGCAGAAATAATCTTCCACTGCGAAGAAGTTGAAGAAGAATTCTGAGCCATATTCATCGTTGCCGAATAAATAGCCATATTCTTCATAAGTGTTATATTCTTCATGGTTCATGCATTCTAAACCATTGAAGTTTGAAAAGACGTTATATAAATCCGCTTCTAATTCAGAACCACCGTTTTCTGATGTACCACGGACAACGTATTCTTCAACGGAATAGTGATAGAACACTTCATAATCTAAGTTATAAGAATTTAATGATGGCACTTTAGCGTTTAAACCATCAAGGAGTTTAGCAATTGTGCTATCTAATGTTTCGGTTTCAACGATAGTGCCACCGCTTGAAGAAGTGGAACTGCTTGAACTTGAACTTGAAGAAGTTGATGAACTACTTGAAGAGCTTGAACTGCTAGAAGTACTGCTGAACGAGTTACTTGAAGAGCTTGAACTGGAACTACTAGAAGAAGAACTGCTAGATGTTTGTGTTTGGCTGGAAGAGCTGGTACTAGAAATACTAGTAGTGGAACTTTCAACGCTATTACTTGTTGTAGATGAAACTACAGGTTGTTCACTAAATTGACTTGTTTTATCTTCTGAACTACTTGTACCGATATTACAAGAGGCTAAGGAGACACTAAGCAATAATGTGAACATTTTAATTATGCTTTTTTTCATGTTGTAATTTTCCTCCAAGTGGAAATTATATATCTTTTAATAATACTTTATAAAGTATTAATATTAAGAAATCACTTTTATCTAGCCGTTATCTAAAAAATATTTTTAAATAGGTAGTATTTTTCTAGCGATTTCTCTTCTTTGAGGCGTCTTATTAATAGAGGCAAACAAGTATGAAACGTTTATTACTTATTCCGCTTATTGCATTTATGATCTCTGGCTGTAAACAAACATTTGAATATGGACGTAGCTATGAATCAGCGCCAATGTCTACTATCACTCAACAATCAGAATCTACAACTAGCCAAGTGCCAGAATTTACTATTCCACTTGAAGAATTTAAGTTTTCTCTAGGATTTGGTGTGTCCGCAGACTTTGCTTATGATAGCGAATCACAAAAACTAGTCAGAACTAGAATACGTTACGGAGTAAGAAACCCTGAAGACTATATAACAACTTATTCTTTCCCTTATGTTGAGGAATTGTACAACATGGTAAAAGAGATGAATCCATATTCATACCCTGAAGATTTTAAGCCACATATATCTTCCAATCCGCCAATGTCTAACCCTTATCTAACTTATAAACTTGTTATTAATAATAAGGAAATAAACGTTGAAAAATACGCCATTGGGACGAGCAAGGAAAGCCTTACGGAACAAGGTAAAAAGTTCATTGAAGTGGTGGATTTCATTGCCGATACTGTGATGAGTTCCGATGAATGGAAAGCTTTGCCTGAACCAGCATGGGATTTTATGTAATTTAAAACATGAAAAAAACCGTCCCAATAGTTGAGACGGTTTTTGTTTGCTTCTTGAATATTAGAGCTTGCGGTTGTAGTATTCGACGATTTGTGATTCTGTGATATCTTGTGGTAATTCTTTACGTTCGACTTCGCGGACATATTTACCAGATAACTTTTCAGCATCCACTTCAACCCAGCCAACTTTTGTGCCTAAGGTTTCTAAGGATTCTTTAATCACTTTGAGGTCTTTGCTGTTTTCTCTGACGCTCACGACATCACCGACATTTAATAATGCGGATGGGATGTCTAACTTTTTGCCATTAACTTCGATGTGGCCGTGGTTGACTAATTGTCTGGCACCTCTTCTTGTTCTAGCAAAACCCATTCTGTAGACTAAGTTGTCTAAACGGGATTCGAGCAACTTCATGAAAGCAACACCGGTAACTTCTTTACTTGTTAAAGCAATCATGAATAAGCGACGGAATTGTCTTTCGTTAACACCGTACATTTGTCTTAATTTTTGTTTTTCAATTAATTGTTTGCCGTATTCGGAATTCTTTTTACGACGGGTGTTACCATGTTGGCCTGGGCCATAAGGACGTTTCGCTAATTCTTTGCTTGTTTCTAATGTGGAAAAGCCTAAGCGACGGGATCTTTTCCAATCTGAACCTGTGTATCTCATGTTCGTTTTCCTTTCTTTATTTCTTCTTGCAAAATAATGAATAGGTGTGAATTCCTCATCCCGGATGTTTGATTAATCGTTTCACCTTTGAGCTTCGGTTACTTCGTCACAGCCGTATCAAACGTCGGTCGGATTGTATTCACATGCTGCATTACATGCAGTAAATAATATATAGAAATAATCCCAATCAGTCAATTAAAAAATTAATAAATTTTATAATCCTAGCAAAATAGGAGGCTACTAGCTATTTGAGAGGAGCTAGTACTGCTAGTTGCAAGAGATGGATTTGTTATATAAACGACAAGTGCCACAATTAAAAAGATCGTGATTGCAAGAAGGAACAATATAGAAATTGGGCCAGTAATCGCAAGAGGAATTACATTTCTTTTCGGCCACTTATTCTTAGCGCCCTTCACTAAATTGATAATAGCGATGATCAAGCATGGAATAAAAATAAATAAGATTGCACAAATAATTAAAGCTACTGCAATCCATATAAAGATTCCAAATATGCCTATCAGGATGGTAACAAAGAACGCTCCGATAAATGCCATGCTAATACTCTACGTTTTTTACGTGTTAATCGCAACTATTTTATTAAGAATATCGCAATTTCTAGGTAGTGGTGTGATCAAAACAATATTAGTTCTTTATACTAGCTTTTTGATTAACTTAAATTCACAAAAATAGGTTAAAGAAAAACAGATAAAATAGGCAGAATAGATACTCGTTTTTCTTGATTGGCTTCTGATTGAATTGGTAAATCACCAACAAAATGAGTAATAGGGGATTACTTTTATGAAATAACGTTTCGTAAAAAGTCTTTTATATTATGGCTAAAAGTCGTTAAAATAATAGTGTGGCTATTGCCATTAGTTTTATATTCGCATCTAACAGGAGGTTTCCTCATGATTTTATTACTCAGTACTGGCCAAAAAGTTGGCCTCATATTCGCTATCGTTGGTGGTGTGATCATCCTTGGCGTTTTAGCGTTCCTTCTTTATCACTTTGTGATTTCTAGAAATAGAATCAAACACCAAGTCCGTGAACTCCAAAAGAAATATTCTTATTTAGATGCTTTATTAATCGGTCAAGATTCCCAATACATCCATCGTCTTGAAATTATTTCCCGTACCAATTTACTCTATGTTGATAAACACGAGAAATTCTCTCGTAGATTTAAAGAAATCTATGAAAACGATGATAAATTTGCCGAATCAATGCTTAAACAATTAAACGCTCTTATTAATAATAAGCAATTCAAAAATATTAAGACCGTTATCAGTGATTCTAAAAAAGCGATGAAGACTTTTGAAGATAAAGTAAACGCTCTAGATAACGACTTATACACATTAATCAAGCCTGAAGAGGATTCTCGTCAATCTATTCTCAAGCTCAAAGAAAACTATAGACGTGTTAAACAAACATTCTACGCTAATAGTTCTGATTTAGATCTTGTCAGTTCTTCTATTAACCAAGTTTTTGATAAACTTGATCAAATGTTTGTTGAATTTGAAACACACATCGAAAGCGCGGAATACGATGACGCTCAAGCTTTATTACCAACAATTGGTAAAGTGGTGTCCGCTTTGGAATCTGCTTTAAGCCAATTACCAAATCTCTGTATCTTGGTAAATACAGTAATTCCAGAAAAAATCGTTGATATTAAAAGAGATTATGACGAATTAGAACAAAAAGGTTTACCTTTATATAATCTTGCTTTCCAAACTAAGTTAGGTGAATGGAACAATGATTTAACTATCCTCCGTACACGTTTAACTAAGTTACAAATCGGTAATATTATGGAATCTCTAGATGGTCTTCAATCTGAAATCGAAGAAACTAGAGATTTGTTAAACAAAGAAAAATCTGACAAAGAATTTTTCGAAGAAAATAATCAAAGCATTTATCAAAATGTCATTGATTTAGAGAAAGCTTTCTTAAAGATCTGCGCTCTTCTTCCAGAAATCTATCGCACTTATGTGGTGACCGATGAAAGAAAAGAAAAAGTGGAACAATTAAAGCAAACAATGAATGCTCTAGGCACCACAAAGCAATCACTTGATAATTACGTCCATTCTTCTTTAAAGCAACCATTCTCTACCCTTAAGGGTAAGTTGGATGAATTAAGTACCCAATACACTGTTGCTAAAGAAGGCATTGAAGAATTCAAACAATACATTGAGTTCTTAAAGACTTCTAGTGAAGAAGCCTACACTTTAGTGTTTGTTTACTATTATCGTCTAAAACAAGTCGAAGGCTTACTTAGAGAAATTGCTATTCCAGACTTCTCTGAACCATACAATGTGCGCATTGAAGACTGCTATGAACTATTGAATCAAATCGATAAAGCTATTAAGATTCAACCAATCGCTGTTGATGAAATCAACGATATGGTCTCAACTCTTAAAAACAACGCCAATGCGGTGTTTGAAGAAATTGAAAACAAATTCCGTGAAATGCAGCTTGCTGAATCCGCAGTGGTCTACGCTAATAGAGACAGAAATCATCAAGATGATGTCCATCAACAGCTCACTGCTTTAGAAGGCGAATTCTATCAAGGTGAATTCGTGAAAGTTTATCATGAGGCGAATGCAATATTTAAACGCATGCACGTCGAAGACACAGGTACAGCGAATGGCTAATATCATCTATCTTGATAACGCTGCTACCGCCAAAGTTGATCCAGAAGTTTTAGATTCATACAACCAAATCACACTCAAATACTTTGCCAATCCAAGCAGCATACATTCTCTTGGACAAGAAGCTTCACGCTTATTAGATAAAAGCCGTGAGCAAATTTTAAACGTTCTTAAACTAACTCATCACGAGGTGATTTATACCAGTGGTGCGACCGAGGCTAATAACCTAGCCATCAAGGGATATTGCTTTGCCAATCGTACACGCGGCAATCACATCATCACCAGCGTGAGCGAACATCCTTCCGTTTTAAACACCGTTTTAGAACTCAAAGATTTTGGTTATGAAGTGACCATTCTTCCAGTCAATGAAAAAGGCGCAATAGAGGTTAATTCTTTAAAGGCTGCTATCAAGGAAAATACCATCTTAGTTTCCCTTATGATGGTCAACAATGAAACTGGAGCGATTAATCCAATTAAAGAGATTGGCAAATACCTCAAAAAGTTCCCGAAAATTGCTTTCCATGTTGATATGGTTCAAGCGATGGGAAAACTTCCATTAGATTTAGAAAATATCGATATGTTCTCTATTGCTGGTCACAAGATCCATGGTCTATTAGGTTCTGGCTTATTAGTTAAGGAAAAGAAAATTATTCTTAAAGCCATCAATAATGGTGGTGGGCAAGAAAACAACTTAAGAAGTGGCACAAATGCATTGGCCCTTTCTGCTTCATTAGCCAAAGCTGTTAGAATCGCTATTTCTAACCAGGCTAAAGATTATGAACATGTTAAAGCGTTAAGCAAAAAATTACTCGATTATCTTAAAGATAACCAAGATAAATATCTCATTAACTCACATTTTGAAGAGAATCCATATATCGTTAATTTCTCTCTTCGTAATCATAAAGCCAGTGTTGTCGTTGAGGCTTTATCAAATAGAGGTATTATGGTCTCATCCTTATCTGCCTGTCACGCTAAGCACGAGGACTACAGTGCAGTCGTCTATGCGATGACTAATGATCTCAACATCGCTCACAATACAATCCGTGTTTCCTTTGGAAGAGATAACACACTAGAAGAAGTTGACGAACTCGTCAAAAACCTTGAACAAATTATTAAGGAGATTAAACAATGATCACCTATGACCACATCATGATTCGCTTTGGTGAATTATCCACTAAAGGCAAAAACAAAAAAGATTTCATCCGCACTCTTGCGGATAATATTAAAAACGCGCTCAAGGATTGGCCAGAACTATCTTTTGAGACTAGATATGACCATATCTATGTAGGTTTAAATAATCTCCCATACGAACCAGTTATTGAAAGACTTCAAGATGTCTCTGGTATTCACGCTCTTTCTTTAGTGTATCGCGCTAGTAAAGACATCGAAGATATCAAAAATAGTGCTTTAGCACTAATGAGAGAAGAACAAGGTAAAACCTTCAAAGTCAAAGTCAAAAGAGGCGATAAGACATATCCAATAATTTCTGATGAAATAACCCGTATTGTCGCCAGTCATGTTTTGAGAAATACACCTGATTTAAAAGTCGATGTCCACAATCCGGAAATATTGCTTTCCATCGAAGTGAGACAAGAAGCGGCTTATATCTTTTCTAAAACATTTTTAGGCGCTGGTGGGTATCCATTAGGCGTTGGTGGTAAGAGTATGCATATGCTCAGTGGTGGTATTGATTCCCCGGTTGCAGCCTACTTGATGATGAAAAGAGGTGTGAGCATTGAATGTATTCACTTTGCTTCCCCACCATATACTCAAATGGGTGTTATCTATAAGCTAGAAGACTTGCTCCATGTCTTAAATAGATATCAAACACGCATTAGATTGCATATTGTTCCATTTACTAAAATTCAAGAAGCTATCTATGATAACGCTCCAGAAAGCTATTGCATCACCCTTATGAGAAGAATGATGTTTAGATTAGCGGATGGTCTTGCAAAACGTCGAAAATGTCCAGTCATCAGCAGTGGTGAATCTATTGGTCAAGTTGCATCGCAAACTTTGCAATCAATGCATGTCATTAACGCGGTCACAAATACACCAGTAATCCGTCCACTTGCGACTACCGATAAATTAGAAATTATTAAGATTAGTAAGAAGATCGGTACATATGATATCTCAATTAGACCTTATGAAGATTGCTGTACGATCTTTACACCAAAGGCTCCTAAGACCATGCCTCACCAGGACGAAGTTGAAGCCTTTGAGAAGAAATTTGATTACGAGACAATGATTAAAGAAGCCTTGAATAATATTGAGGTCAAAATCATCTCCTTAGATCAACAAGAGGATAATTTACTTTAACTAAGACGCCACTCGGTGGCGTTTTATTTTTCGTAAAAAGTTTGATTTCACCTCAATAATCTTTATAATAGTTAAAGTACTATTATCACAAGTGATGAGGCTATAATTATGAAACTATTCACAGACTTCAAAATAAGACGCATTGTTGCCTTAGTGGCATTTTCGTTGGAAACCCTTTTGCTCCTACTATTCTTCTTCTTTGGCGTGAGAGATGGTAATGCATTCACTCTTTTTGCTGCTGATTCAGAAATAGTAGCAACGGGAACCAAGATTATTCATATCCTAGTGCTCCTAGTGACTGCAGTAAACATTATCTTATCTATCCGTGGCTTGGCTTTGGAAATCTATAAAAAGCGCAGTCTTGGTAATGAGATTAGTTGTGCTGTATTGAACTTAATGCTCATGATTGTTGCTGCGGCGAATAAAATCTATAATCTCGTTTTCCCAATACTTGTCTTTATCATCGCTTTAGCACTATTGGCTTATAATCTTTATTTCTATTACAGAAACAAAGGTCAAGAAACAACCGCTAAGTTAACTCCTAAAAAGGAAGAACTTAGAGCCTCATATATCACTTTTGCCGTTTTAGCGGCTTCATTAATTGCCTCATTCTTAGTCTTTGTTATTCCAGTTTGTTATTACAATAAACAACCATATTTCAAGCTATTTGATGCTTTCGGTGAGGATGCAACCCTAGCAAACGTTTTCTCTTTCATGGGATTCTTTGTTCTCTTCCTTGCCCTAATCGTTTATATTTCTCACGTTATTTCCTACTTCAAAAACGATTCACAAAAACTCTTTAAAAAATCACGTAAAGCTTTATATTTCTCATTTGCTTTCACTGTTGCGTTCTATATCTTCGCAGTTGTTATTCAACACGTCTTCATGAAAAGCGTGAAGAATAATTTAGTTATGGAAGGCGAAATCTTTGATGATGAAGCTTTATCAACATATAGTACCGCCTTTGTTCCAATCATTGTTAACGCTCTTGTTGTTATTGCTAATGCTGTTTTTGTGGCGAGATATATCGAAAACAAAGAAAAGAAGAAAGATCCAAAGTTCTTAAACAGAACAGTTGCGTTAGGCTTCACCCTTGCTTTTATCGGTTTATTAATTGCCGCTATCTTATCTAACATCATCGTTATTAGATTTGAATCAGACCTTGAACTCACGACTGTGAGAATTAATGGTTTCTCTATGCTTAAGAACTTCCATGATATCAATAAAGCGGAATATCAAGCTTTTGCTTTAATCATTTATTTCTTGCTCGTTGGTATCGTGATTATGGTAACAACTTCTATATCCTTATATATAAGAAGATCCAAATTCTTCTACAAGGCTTCCTTAATTTCTATTATTGCTTCCTTCACCGCGATTGTTTGTGTGGCTATGTTTGGTAAATACTATCAAATCGCTGAAAGAATCAACAATGCGACATTAATGGAAATTCTTGATTACTATGGTGCAGATATTAACTTTGAATTTACAACAAAAGTCACATCACAAACTATTTACTTTGCTGGTGCTGCATTAGTACTTATGGTGGCTTTAATCTTTGCCAGACCATTCTCAAAACAAATCAAGGACGAAGGTATTGATGTCAACATTAATAGCGTTGATGATTATGGTGCCCTTGCCCCTGCTGGTGGTAGTGGTTCCCCATTAGGTAGAGAAGATGTTTCTGATGCTAGAAGTAGAGACTTTGATGCTTGCCCAGCCTTCAGTGAAATCGATGGTGAAGAAGAAGAAATTCTTCTTGATGTTGAACAAAGAAGACAACAAGCTTTCAAGAGCCCATCCTTACCAACCATCGTTAGATTCATTGTTGAATACGCCAAAGAATCGAGATTGCATCTTTCATATAAAGAAAGTGAAATTGCACAATTTATCGCTGGCCTAGGTTCTTCTAAATTAAGCATCCTTCAAGGTATGTCTGGTACAGGTAAAACATCCTTACCAAAAATCTTCTCTGAAGCCATTTTTGGCGATGCTTATATCGTTGAAGTTGAATCTTCCTGGAAAGATAAAAACGAATTGATCGGTTACTATAATGAATTCAGTGGTAAGTTTACGCCTAAGAAATTTGCCCAATCCTTATACCGCGCTAAATTCTCTCCAGATGTTATTACATTTATCGTTCTTGATGAAATGAACTTATCTCGTATTGAATACTACTTCAGTGATTTCCTTTCCTTAATGGAAAACGAAGAAGATAAGCGCGACTTTAAGTTACTTAATGTCCAACTTAAGAATATTAAACATGGTCAAAACCTTTCTTATAAACAGCTCATTAAAGGTCACACCTTAAAAGTTCCAGCAAACGTTTGGTTTATTGGTACAGCGAATAGAGACGAATCCACATTTGAAATCTCTGATAAAGTTTATGACCGTGCGATGACTATGAACTTCTCCGCAAGAGCGGACAAAATCAAAGCGTTTAATGAACCAATTGATAAACGTTTCTTAGATTACAATGTCTTCAAACAATTAATGGATGAAGCCACTAAATCATTCTATTTTGATGCTTCAACAAGCCCAACAATCAAAGAAGTTGAAGCGCTCTTAAGACCATACAACATTTCCTTTGGTAACCGTGTCGAAAAGCAAATTGAAACATTCGTTTCCATTTACTGTTCATGTTTCACAGAACCAAGAAAAATGGTGGACGAAGCAATTGAAAAAATCTTATTAAGTAAGGTTGTTGCTAAACTTGAATTCAAGAGTGTGGAAAACAAAGAAGAACTTGCTCACGCTTTTGAAAAGCTTGGCTTAATGGAATGCGCATCCTTTGTCATTAATAAATTAAACGAGGACTTCTAGAATGACCAAATCTTTAGGATATAAAGATGCCATTAGGTTTTTAAACCAATTCGACAATATCACATATCCTGAGTTTGATTATTATTCCGTTACTAACATCAATCTCTTTACTTCTTTAGAAGCGGTTGATTTCAAAGAAATCGATGGACATATCACAGAGATTGAAAAAACTCTTGGGGCCATTAAAAGAATATTTGCCACCCCAATCATCCATCTTATTGACGAAGACGTTCTTGCTCCAGTGGAAGCGGTGAGACTCATTAATACCAAAACAATGAGTTATGCTTCTAATCATTCAGAGTTATGGGAAGACCTCACTGAAGATGGCATCAAACCCAGAAAATTATTAACTAATAATTATCGTGATAACTACGCAATCTACGAAAACATTGTCTTCGCTAGATGTGTTTCTTATTGCTTAAATTATGCCCGCCATTACAATCGTCTTCTGTCTGATATAGTTTTTGCGAATAATAAGCTTGAAATTGACCTCTTACAGAGGGAAAACCATCTTTCATATTATTTGGCCTTAGGCAAACTTGAAACTGGCTATATTCGTTCGTTTGCGGACTATTCTGACATTGCTTTAAAACTTATCGCGAGAATGGAATTTATTATTTCTGTTTTAGAAGCGAGATTAAAACGACCAGTCTATGTTCAAGCCCGTAAATACAAAGGCAAAATCAAATTAAGAAAAACCAACATTTTAGCGATGCATAAGGATTATCAAAAAATCTATCGCTTTATGAAAAAGATATATGGTAATGATGTCGAAGAGATTAGAGAGGACATTGATCCTAAAGAATATCTTTATTACTGCAAATTACTCACAATCTTCTCAATTGGTCATTTCAACTTCCAAATGCCAAAAGACGATAAGATTTCTTTTAAGAAACTCAATCTGAAATTTAGCTTTAAAGAATATCAACTCACTGTGAAGGACACAAAAGTGGATGGTCATCCTGCGCTCGAATTAACATTCTTTAAAGATAAAGAGTACAAAATGCTCTTGGTGCCTTCCGTGGATAATATCAAATTCACTTCGTCAGAAGTGGAAACCCACGTTCTTTCCCCAGAATTTGAAACTGACGATATTCTCGTATCCATCAATAATATTGATTCCTTCAGACGTATCCAACAATTGCTTCTAAAAGGCATGGTGTATTCTAGTGATGATTTTGATAACTGCCCATTCTGTGGCGGAAAGATGATTAAAGAAAACAATATCTATTCCTGTGATGTTTGTCGTACAGAAATCATTAAGACACACTGCGAAGAAGAAAATAAAGATTACTTCATCACCGGTATTAAAAACTACAAGTTAAAGCCATATGAAGAAGAACTCGCGAAGAACAAACGTTTCCAAAAGAGAATGGTGGAAGGTTTAATGCATTATCGTAATATCACTAAAATCACTAATGATTTATCATGTGTATGTCCGTACTGCAAAAAGGTGCACAAGATAGAAAAAAATGAGAAACAAAAAAGCTGAGCAGATGCTCAGCATTTTTATTTGATTAACTTAATTAAGCTTTTTTAGCAGTTTTCACTAAATCAGCGAAAGCTTTTGGATCATTGATGGCTAATTCAGATAACATCTTACGGTTGATGTTGATGTTAGCTTGTTTTAAACCGAACATGAATTTGCTATAAGAGATATCGTTTAATCTGCAAGCGGCGTTGATACGTCTGATCCATAATTTACGGAAATCTCTCTTTCTGTCTCTACGGGAGATGTATGCATAGCGTAAGCTGTGCATGACTTGTTCTTTCGCAGTTTTGAATAATAAGTGTTTGCTACCGAAATAACCAGAGGCTCTTTTTAAAACTCTTTTACGACGGGCGTGTGTGACTGTGCCACCTTTAACTCTTGCCATATTCTAGTGTCCTCCTTATTTAACGATGAGAAATTTAATTCTCTTGTAGTCTGTCTTATGTAAGACAGCAGACTTCATTAAGTGTCTCTTTTGTTTTGTGGTTTTGTGTGGGGCTAAATGTGAAACATAGGCGTGATGTCTGACGACTTTGCCTGTGCCTGTGAGCTTAATTCTTTTCATTAAAGCTCTTTTGCTTTTCATTTTTGGCATAAAATTTTCCTCCTACTTCTTCTTTGGTGCGAGTATTGCGTACATCCAACGGCCTTCCATGGCTGATGGCTTTTCAACATTCGCGAATTCACTTAATTGAGCAATGAACTTATCCATGACTTCCTGACCGACTTCGATGTGAGTCATTTGACGGCCACGGAAACGCACACCAACTTTAACTTTGTTACCGGCTTCTAAGAATTTTTGAGCCGCTCTGGCTTTGGTATCCATATCATGTCCACCAATTTGTGGTGTTAATTGGACTTCCTTAACTTCAACAACGTGTTGATTTTTCTTGGCTTCTTTGGCTTTCTTTTGTTGTTCAAAGCGATATTTGCTGTAATTGATAATCTTGCAAACTGGAGGTTTGGCGTTAGGCGCCACACAAAGAAGGTCCATATCATATTCATTGGCCTTGAATTGTGCCTCGCGAGAAGACATTGTACCGATTTGTTCACCATTTGGTCCGATTAAAAGGACTTCTGGAAAACGAACGTTTTCATTAACTAAATCTTTGTTTTGGTTGTTGCCAGGTTTTTTGTTATTGGCGTAGCGATTGTCGATGATAAGTATCACACTCCTTTTTGTTAAAAAACGGATGCATATCGCACCCGTTAACATTCTTAGCCCATAAGAAGTAGCGTTAGCCAACCAATATTTTATCAGTCTGGCGAGAAGCGGGTGCCTCTGCTTTCTACGTTTTAGCGATAAGATATTATCATTATTAATATAATGTGTCAAATAGTTTTGTTAATTCGTTTTTGATAAAAAGTTCTGCAATTCTTCAATTGGAATTGGTCTAGAGTATTTGAAGCCTTGAAGGTAGTCCGCTGATAAACTTAAGCAGCGTTCCTCATCAACATCGGTTTCAATACCCTCATACAAAACACGGTAGTTGAAATTACTGAAGATTTTTGCGAGATTTTCAACAAGCTTTTCAGAACGTTCATCTTCTCCAGAAGCAATGATCATCGATCTATCAAATTTGATGATATCAAATGGTAGTTCGAAAATACGTTCAATATTAGAATAACCAGTGCCAAAATCATCAAGGTAGAATTTGATACCTTTTTGGTGAAGAGTAATAATTCTTTCTTTCATAATCATGAAGTCTTCAAGATTCTGAGATTCGGTTAATTCAATAGCAATAAGTTCTGGGGAAATGTCGTTACTTTCAATGATGTTAAGGATATCATCACAGAATAGTGGACTCTTGAGTTCTAATGATGAAACGTTGATACTAATTCTCTTAAAAGAGAATCCTTCTTTTTTATATTGACGAATCATTTGACATGTTTTGTTGAGAACAATTTTGGTGATGACATGAATGCAATCAATTTCTTCGGCGACAGGAATAAATAAACCAGGATTGATTAGACCGCGTTTTTCTAACTTTAATCTTGTCAACGCCTCTGCAGTATCAAATCGTTTTGTGGAGATGTTATAAACAGGTTGAGTAAACACCAAAACGCGTGGATCATTAAGATCGCATTTTTTGGCAATATCTGTTAATTCATCAACGATATAACGAAGTTCCTTATATTGATTGAGATCACTATCTTTGACGCGATGAATGACATTAAGAGGAATATCTTTAAAAATGTGTTCGATAAACGCTGCATATTCGTTATAAGCGATTTTGCCTTTGAGCGATTCACCATAGACAACCTTATAAGGAATTCTTAAAGCTGTGTATTGTTCTCTAAAAGCTTTAATGATTGTTGCCATCCATTCTTCATAGTCTGGATTTCTATCTTTTCTAGCAATCATAATGACTTCGCCATTATTGATTTGGAACATAATAGCGTCTCTAAATAGCTCTAACGCAAAACGACGAATTTGTGTTTTGATTGATTCTGGCAACGATTTGCCCTCACCAACATAATCTGGTAAAACCATGCACATAAAGATAAATTCTTTATCTCTGATATAAAGATTTTTTACCATGTTACGCATAGCGTATTTATCTAAAGTACCAGTTGAAACATTGTATGGGTTGGAGTGCATCGTGTAAAGCATAACAACGACCGGAAGAACAAAAGTAAATGTTGTTAACGAAGACTCATGAATAAATAACTGTGCGGTTCTGATAAACACGGAAAGCGCCATTGTAGCAAAGAAACTATACACAACTCTCTTAAAGAGAAGTTTTCTAATTCTCACAATGACAATAGCGAGGAATATTACGTATATGTAATAACCCGCGATAAAGATATCATATGAACCGAGATATGCCGTTCCATCTTCAGCAATATAAAAACCAAGACCAATCGCGGTAAACCATATATCGACAGCGACCATTAATAAGAATAGGCCTAAGGATGTAAAGGCAATGATTCTTGCTTGCTTAATATGTAATTCCGAAATAGTAATCGCGTAAAGCGTGAATAAGAAAAAGACAATAAACAAAGACGAATGGAACGCAATACGGAGAACATAAATGAGATATTTTAATTCTTCGCTATAGACACGCAGTAATTCGTGATAGCCAATATTAACAATTGCAGCTAAAACGATAAAGCCGATAATACCAGAGAAAATTTGATATCCTCGCGTCTTGTTAACGTACGAAAAAGTTAACAAGATGAAAACCACACAGCAGAGAGCGATGACACCAACATCACCCATACGTGAATATGTTCTAATTAATTCAGATCCAAAAACAGGCATAATGACATGCTCAAAGTGCCGAATCTCGATTATGAAGGGGTGCGAAAAAGATCTCCCTAAATTCTTTATCTATGCACCTTGATTAATTTTATTATAGCAAGCCATTTAAACTTGTATGTATATTTTTAATATTCATACATCAAAAAAGGACACACCTAGATATGATATGTCCTTAATTTTGTTTAGATTAAATCAAATAATTTCTTATTTGTTTTCAGGATTGAAAAATGTTTTGTTTTTGATTTCGTCTTCAACGAGCTTTAAGAATTCTTCGACACTAACAGTGATTTGTTCTTGCACACCGAAGCGACGATAAGTGACAGTTTTGTTGTCTCTTTCTTGATCGCCTAACACGAGTGTGTAAGGAATCTTTTTCATTTGTGAGCTTCTCATACGATAACCAAGTTTGTCGTTGGAATCATCTAGAGCTACTCTAATACCATGTTCTTTGAATTTGGCTAATAATTCGTTAGCGTATTCTAAATGATAATCGTTATTAACAGGTAATAGGTTAACTTGAACTGGGGCTAACCATGTTGGGAAAGCACCCTTTGTTTCTTCGATTAAGAAGGCGATAAAACGATCTAAGGAACCCAAGATAGCGCGGTGGACAACGACTGGTCTTGCCTTTTCGCCTTTTTCATCGACGTAGGTGAGTTCAAATCTTTCTGGTAATTGATAGTCGAGTTGGATGGTACTCAATGTCACATCGTGACCAATCGCACTCTTAACTTGAACGTCTAATTTTGGGCCATAGAATGCTGCTTCGCCAATAGCTTCATAGTATTCAACACCTAATTCTTTTAAAACTTCACGTAATTGGTTTTCACTCTTTTCCCAGAGTTCATCGTTACCGAAATATTTTTCGGTATCGTTAGGATCTCTTAAGGATAAACGGAATTCGTAGTTTTGGAATCCGAAGTCGTGATAGACATCAAGAATGAGTTGTGTAACTTCTTTGAAGACGTCACCAATTTGAGTTGGCATACAGAAGATGTGGGAGTCGTTTTGATAGAACGCTCTTGTTCTTTCGATACCTGTTAATGCACCAGAGGCTTCAAAACGGAAGTCAGCGGCGATTTCCGCAATCTTTAATGGCAATTCACGATATGAGTGTAAAGCGCTTCTATACATCACCATGTGATGTGGGCAGTTCATTGGTCTTAAAACATAGGATTCGTTATCGACATCCATTTTTGGGAACATATCTTTTTGATAGTGGGCCCAGTGGCCAGATGTCTTATATAATTCAACGTTGCCTAAACATGGAGTTAAAACGTGTTTATAGCCTAAGGCTATTTCTTTATCCATGATGTAGTCACTCAATAAACGTCTAACAAGGAAACCATTAGGTAACCACATTGGCAAGCCTTTACCGACGAGGTCATCGTACATAAAGATACCTAATTGTTTACCTAAAACACGGTGGTCTCTTCTCTTTCTTTCTTCAAGAATTTCTAAGTATTTATTCAAATCTTCAGCGGTATACCAAGAGGTACCGTAGATTCTAGTTAATTGTTTGTTTTTGCTGTTGCCTCTCCAATAGGCGCCTGCAAGTGAAAGTAGTTTAAAATGTTTGATTAAGCCTGTGGACATAATATGTGGGCCACGGCATAAGTCAGTGAAATCACCTTGCTTGAATGTGGTGATGTCTTCATTAATACCTTCAATTAATTCAATCTTATAAGGATTGTTTTTGAAAACTTCAAGAGCTTGTTCTTTTGTGAGTTCTTCACGAACAATTCTTAAATCTTTTCCTGCCAATTCCTTCATCTTCTTTTCGATGATTGGAAGATCGTTTTCAGTGATTGTTGTTTCACCAAAGTCGATATCATAGTAGAAGCCATTTTCAATGGCAGGTCCAAAACCAAATAAGGCTTTTGGATAGAGTTCTGTAATAGCTTGCGCTAATAAGTGAGAAGTAGAATGGTTCAATACTTCTAATGCTTCTGCACTTGCTTTGTCCATTTCAACAATGGAACCATCATGTTGTTGTACTTTCATAAAATTAATTCTTTCCCTCCGCAATACAATAGCGGGCTTATCCTTTGGCTTGTTAGCCTAATTTATTATAGTCTTATTATAATAAGACTACTGCAACATATCGATTAAGTCTCTTAATCCATGTGTATGCCTATGTTTCATTTCAACGGCTTCATCGATTGGGTAATCAACGATTTCGTTTTGTTTGATACCAACGATACGACTGGTTGGCTCTTTATCGCATAAGAGTTCAACAGCTTTAGCGCCAAATCTTGCGGCTAAGATTCTATCGTGAGCGGTTGGGGAGCCACCTCTTTGCAACCTACCAAGAACTTCAGTTCTTGTATCGAAGCCAGTTTCTTTAGCAATTTCGACTGCTAAGTCGTTGATATTTAATAAGTTTTCACTGACGATAATAATCGCGTGGCTCTTGTTTTGAGCTTTCATCTTACGTAACTTACGGAATAAGACATCTTTCTTTAATGGGTGTTCGACACAGATGACACCTTCAGCACCTTCTGCTAAAGCAGCAAACATTGCTAAGTCACCACAGTGACGACCCATAACTTCGATTAAGGAGCAACGTTGGTGTGAACCAGATGTGTCTTTAAGTTTATCGACACATTCACAAATTGTATTTAACGCTGTGGCAAAGCCAATTGTTTCATCAGTGCTACCGACGTCATTATCAATGGTGCCTGGAATACCAATGCAGATAACGCCGTGTTTAGATAAAGCTTGTAAACCTTTGAATGTGCCATCGCCACCGATACCGATTAAAGCATCGATTTCGAAGTCTCTTAAGTTATCAGCAGCTTTCTTGCTAACCGCTTCTTCTTTGAATTCTGGAATACGAGCACTTCTAATAATTGTGCCACCGCGGTTGATGATGTCTTGAGTGAAATCTTTGTTAACTTGTTTGATGTCACCTTCGACTAATCCACGTAAGCCATCATAGACGACATACATCTCTTTACCTTGGTACAAGCCTGCACGAATACAGGCACGTAAACAGGCATTCATACCTGGGGCATCGCCACCGCTTGTTAATATTGCAATTTTTCTAATCATACGAGTTTTCTCCCTAATAATAAATTATTATTACGGCAACATTATACACTCATAATTTAGATTTGGTTGTCAAAAACTATTTTTTCCACAACTTTTAATGTGGATAAGTGGCTATTTTATAATTTTTCTTGACTTATTTATATATAAATATATAAATGTCTAAACACCCTATGTGGATAAATTTTTCTTCGAAAGTGTGTATATCTTTTTTATTTTACATTTGTTTTTTCTCTATGTGATAATAGCGTCACTGACAGGCAAAAACTCCCTATGAAAGTATTAGCACACCAAGATTTCTTAGAAGTACGTTTAGCATCGATGATCGCCGATTACGATCGCGATACTTTAAGCAACTTATACCAACCAATGATTGGCTTTGAAGCCTTGTCTTTATACATGACTTTGTGGAGTGAAGCAAACAACGAAAAGGTCTCTCCTTTATGTACACACGAACAAGTGTTCCTACGTATGAGAATGCCTGCTAGTGCGTTCGTAGATGCCCGCAAATATCTCGAAGCCACAGGTCTGTTAAAGACCTTTGTCAGTGAAGGTAACGACTTTAAAATCTATCATTACGAGCTATATGCTCCTAAATCCCCAAGTGGATTCTTCGATGATACGCTCCTATACGGCATGCTCATTAGAAGCATTGGTGAAAGTAATGCTAATCGGCTCAAAAAGATTTACGTATTAGACACTAACCAAGACTATGGAAAAGAAATCACCGCTTCGTTCGCCGAAGTCTTCCATCCAGAACTAAACGACAGTTCCTTCCTAGAAGCCGCGGAAAGCAAAGGTGGAGTCAAAGGGCGTAACAGAGGCAAGATCAAAGGTGCCTTCTCGTATGAACAATTCTTCAATTCTCTAAAAGAGATTTCCCAATTAAAAGAATCAGCATTTAGAAAAGAAGAAATGAAAGAAATTGAAAGATTATCAACACTTAATGGTGTTGATGAGATAGAAGCGGCAAATCTCGTCAATCAAGTCTACGACTTGGAAAAACCAAAAGGTCAACGACTTGACTTCGAAACTCTCGCTTCATTAATGCAAGAAAAGACGAATTACAAATATCGTTATAAAGGAAAGGCCAATGCTGATGGACCAAACCTTAATAACGGCACAAGTGATTTGGCGAGAAAGATTAATCTCATGGAAACCAAATCTCCAAAAGATTATCTGGCTTACTTGCAAGATGGTACGAAACCAGCGGACGCTGATATTAGATTAATCAACGATTTATCTAAGAACTACCATCTACCTAACCCAGTCATTAACGCAGTTGTAGATTACGTGCTCGCGAAAGCGGATAACGTACTCTCCCGCGCTTACGCAGAAAAGGTGGCCGCGTCATTAGTAAGAGAGAATGCGCGTACAGCCGTAGATGCGATGAACTACCTCAGAAAAGTCGATAAGAAGACAAGAGGTAAAAAGCAAATTAAGAAGATCGTTCTTCCAGTTGAAGAAAACATTGAACCAGTAAAGAAGAAAGAAAAAGATTCGTCTGACTGGGAAAGTGACTGGGACAGAATGATGGATGAATTAAATGGAGGTGACGACGGTGGAAAAGCTTAAAGTCAATAATCTTAAAATCCAAACAGATGATTCTCTTCTCGATCAAATGAAGGAAGCCTTACACGCATGTCCAGCCGCAGTGAAATACTGTAAGGAACTTGGTATGAGTGATGAAGTGATGGAAAGTAACATTACCAAAATCTATGATTTTGTGAGAGATATTAATTACTGTAGGAATTGTCCGGGCTTAAAGAAATGTAAGAAGGACAACGCCTATCTCAATAGTAAGGTTACTTACTCAAATGGTGTGGTGGAAACACAGCTCATTCCATGTCGTGCCTTACTTAAACGTGTCAGTTTTGAAAGACAATTCTTAACACAAGACTTCTCTGATGATTGGCTTGATGTCACATTAGGGGATATCGATAAAAGTGAAGCAAAGGCAGAAGCTGTTAAGACTTATATGACTTATGTCAAAAACGAAGAAACCAAATGGATCTATCTCTATGGTGGCATCGGTTCTGGTAAGTCATACTTAGCCGCGGCCATGGCAATTGATTTAGCGAAACGTGGTCTTAAAGGCAAAGTCCCAATTTGCTTCATGAATGCTTCTAAACGAATCCTTGAGCTCAGTGAATTAAGTAAACAAAAAAATACTGATGAATTCAAGAAAAAACTAGAACAATATAGCACTGTTCCAGTCTTAATCATTGATGACTTTGGTCATGAGTTCAAGAGCGATTTCATCCGTGACGCAATTGTTAATGAAATTATCTCCTCGCGTTGCAATAAGAAGTTATTTACCATCTTTACTAGTAACTTTACGTTAGATGAAATCAAAGTCTTGTATTCTACATCCAACGCTGGTGCGATTATGTCAAAACAAATTGTTAAGACAATCAAAGCTATGTGCGGGGAAGAAGTGGATTTAGGCGATCTTCAACTTTACAAATAATTGAACGGACTTCTTTACGTAGACATGCTAGATTATCGTTATTATTAACGATAAAGTCTATTTCAGAGAGATGTTCGTTAAACAAATTTTTCTCATCATTAAGGCGCTTTAACAAAGCGCTTTTTTCTTTGTCTCTAAGTTGTAGTCTTTCGATTTGAATCTTTTCATCAATATCAACGCCCACAATGATATCAAACATGTTTTGCATATTGGCTTTGAACAATAGTGGAACTTCGGCCACTAAGAGTTTGGCCTTTGATTTCTTGAATGCTGCTTCGATTTCTTTTTTGACTAATGGATGAACGATCTTTTCTAATTTATCCAAGTCTTTTGAATTATTAGCGATATGGTTTCTAAGCGCTTCGACGAACTCGCCTTCTTCTTTGACTTTGAGTTTCTTGATGATGAGTTCTTGAATAGCTTTTTGAGCATAAAGTTCATGAACAATTTGATCGGAAGAAACGCAACAAGAATTGGCCTTTCTGAACTCTTCTAAAACAGTGGATTTACCAGAGGCAATCTTACCCACAATAGCGATTTTTAAAGGGGCTCCACGCTTGATTTGGCAACGTGGGCAGAAGGTTGTTCCACGGCCATTTACCTTAATAAACCGCATAAAAGCGTGACGTAAGACACAAATTTGCCTATTTCGACCATAGGCAAGCAATCTTGTTTGGAATTCACCGTTAATGTCTTTGCCTGGGTGATAACTCTTGATTGTGGAGCCGCCTAATTCGATGGCTTCAGCAAGGATTCTTTTTGATTCACTAATGATCTTTTCCCACTCATTTTTGTTAATTAATTTAGCGGGAGTTAAAGGATGAATCTTACTAGCAAATAAGACCTCGTCAACATAGATATTTCCTAAGCCAGTAATGAGCTCTTGGGAAAGTAAGGCGGTCTTAATTGGAAGAGAGATTCTTTTAGCTTTCTCTAGTAGTGGATTAACATCATCCACATCAAATGGTTCTGGTCCTAATTTAGCAATTTCTTTTTCATTTAAATAATCTTTCTCGTTAGACATAATCATGCGGCCAAAAGATCTTGAATCGTCGTAGCAAAGTTTATGACCGTTATCTAAATGAAAAACTACACGTGCATATTTCGTGCTATCTTCATTTTCCAAAAGTTCAATGTATTTGCCTTCCATACGAAGGTGAGAAATTAAAACTTTATCATTCGTTAAATGGAAGATTAAGAACTTACCAATTCTAGACATATCTAAAACAGTTTCATTCTTTATGAATGAAATGAATTCATTCTCAAGGTTATTAACAATTGTTTTTCTTAAGACTTCGACATCTTTAATCGTACGTCCTTTAACAATTGGTAATAGCACTCTTTTAACTGTTTCTACTTCTGGTAATTCTGGCATATTCAATTCCTATTTAGCGTCGTACCAAGTGCGACCAAAGCCTCCATCAACTTCTAAAGGAACATCGATGGTTAAGGCATTTTCCATTATATCTTTAATTAATTTATAAGCAGTTTCTTTTTCTTTCTTAGGCACTCTGAAGATAAGTTCGTCGTGGATTTGACAAATCATACGAGTTTCTAAGTTATTATCAAGCAAAGCTTGATGGACTTTGTTCATTGCATATTTAATCAAGTCCGCAGCGGTACCTTGAACAGGAGCGTTCATCGCCGCGCGTTTCGCAGATTCTCTTACTTGATAATTTGCGTCATGTAATTCTCTAAGATATCTTCTTCTACCAAGCAAGGTGGAGACATATCCGTCTCTTACAGCGTCGTTAACAATATTTCTAAAGAATGTTGCGACTTCTGGGAATGATTGATAGAAGGAAGAGATGATTGTTCCAGCTTCTTTTGGGTTGATACCAAGTTGATCGGCTAAACCCCAATCGGAGATACCGTATACAACACCAAAGTTAACGGTTTTAGCCTTCCTTCTTTGTAATGAAGTTGGTTCTTCTTGAAGGTTAAAAATCTTTTTGGCGGTAGCGGCGTGAATATCTTCACCTGAAAGGAAGATTTCTTTAAGCGCTGGACAGTTAGAAAGAGCCGCTAAAACACGGAGTTCAATCTGTGAATAGTCAAGGGAAAGAATCTCATAGTTTTCATCTTGATAATAGAAGGCTTTTCTGATGAGTTTACCTTCTTCGTCACGGACACTGATATTTTGTAAGTTTGGTTCACTGCTAGATAAGCGGCCAGTAGTGGTCAAAGCCTGATTGAATTTTGCGTAAATCTTACCATCTGGATAGACGTGATTTTTAATACCTTCGACATAGGTAGTAATGAGTTTATAGTACTTACGATATTCAAGGATTTTGCCGACGATTGGATGCTCGTTTTCAATCTCTTTTAAATAGTCAACAGAGGTGGACAATTTCTTGTTAGAGGAAAGACCTAATTTATCGAATAAAACTTCACCAATTTGTTTAGGGGAAGCAAGATTAAATTTCATACCCGCTAAGGCATAGATTTCTTCCGCTAATTCGTTAGCTTTCTTTTTATATTCATCACCGAATTCATCTAAGACTTTTACGTCAATTGGGAAGCCTTCAATTTCCATATCCGCTAGTGTATCAATAAGAGGAATTTCTAATTCTTCATACAGTTTTAAGGATTCGGTTTTCTTAAGCTCACCAGTGATTCTTTCGTATAATTTATAAGCAAAAAACGCGATTTTTCCCGTTTTTTGGCTATCTTCATTGGAAAATAGTGATAAAGATTCGCTGGAACTAGAAAGATCTACACCGTAAATATTCATGACGGCTTCAACGTCATTTTTAAGTGAACTATCCACTAAATAGGAAGCAACCAATAAGTCAAAGTATAGACCTTTAATTTCAATGTTGTTTTTGGCTAATGCAACCTTAATAGCTTTATAGTCATAGCAGTACTTTTTAATGTCTTTATCTTTGAGTAAATCGAGTGTGGATTTATCGTTCTTTAAATCGTCAAGTCCGATATAGAAATTACCTTCGTTTGAGGCAATAGCTAAACCATATATTTGGCCTAAAGAATAGTTATCATCTTCATAGTCTAAAGCTAGACCGATTTCCTTACTTTTGATAAGGCCTTTTAAAGAACTAACTTTGTCAACTTTTATCTCGGTTTGTTCAAGGGCAACTTTCTTCCATTTTGAAACAATTTTAGACATGAATTGTTTGAGTTCATATTTCTGGCAGAACTCACTAACGGAAGCAAAATCATAGCCCTGATAAATGGTGTCTTTAATATCAAATGGAAGTGGTACATCAGTCTTAATAATGGCTAAATCACGAGAGAGTCGACCGCTATCTTGATCAGCGATAATCTTCTCGCCAAGTTTGCCTTTAATATCACCTGCATGAGCGATAATATTATCAAAACTTCCATATTGTTGGATGAGCTGAACTGCGGTTTTTTCACCAATACCTTTAATGCCTGGTAGGTTATCACTCGCGTCGCCTCTTAGGCCTTTATAGTCGATAATTTGAAGTGGCTCAAAGCCATACATTTCTTTAACGGTTTCTGGTGTCATCATAACGATGTCCGACATACCTTTACGGATGATATTAACTGTGATATTGGAGTCCACTAATTGGAGGAAGTCTCTATCAGAAGTATAAACAGTTACTTGATAGCCTTGTTTAGCGGCCATCTTTGCGACAGTACCAGCGATATCATCGCCTTCAAAACCATGTTGTTCAAATTGGAAAATGCCTAAAGAACGTAAGAAGTCTCTAGCAATAGGGAACTGCTTCACTAAATCTTCAGGTGTTGGTTTTCTATTAGCTTTGTAGGATTCTAATTGCTCTTTTCTAAATGTATCTTTACCTGCATCAAAAGCGACCATGATGCCTTCATCATTTTTTAGACCGCTGAGTATTTTATTAATCATGCTTGAGAAAGCAAAAATCGCGTTAGTAGGAGTGCCGTTTTGTGTACGCATAATCTCCACACCTGGATACGCTGTTGCGAAGTATGCTCTAAAGAGCAAGGAGTTTCCATCAATGATTGTAATCTTTGGCATAATCTATTCCTCAAGTGGTTCTAATTTATTACAAATAAAGTCATAGTTTTCTTCACGTTTTTCACGTTTGATTTCAGCGATAACTAGACTATTCTTTTCTAGTAGTGGTAATCCCTCAACATAAGTTTCTGGGAAGAGAGTTAATTCAATTTCACCTGTTTCATCAACAAGTTTAACAAAAGCCATCGTGGAGCCTTTCTTCGTGGAAATGGTCTTAACACTTCTCACTAAGCCTGCGACTTTAGAAGAGAATTCTTCCTTTGCGGTGACAATTGGAGTGACGTTCTTACTTCTTAAGATGTCAGTCTTATAGTGAAGTGGATTATTGGAAAGCATAATTCCGAGAACATCATATTCTTTATCTAAATTTTCTAATGGATCATCATGATCCTCGATTAAATATGGGGTGATTAAATCACTAAAGCCAATATTTAATTGATCGTTTTCTTTATAAGAAAGTTCGGCGAATTGTAAGGCGCTTTTCACGCTTGCTCTGAAGGACGCTCTAGAAGGATTGAATGTATCAAAGCACCCAGCGTCAATGAGTTTAATGATTTGTTGCTCACTAATCTTGAAACGGTACATTCTTGAAACAAAATCAAAGAAGTCTTTAAACTCACCGTTATTTCTTTCTTCTAAAATTGAGTTAACAAATAATTCGTTAATACCTTTAATCGCACTAAGTGGGAATAATAGTCCCTCTTTTTGGACGATAAAGCTTTTCTTAGATTTATTGATATTAGGGGAAATGATAGCAATATTTCTTTGTTTCATTTCACTCACATATTCATTGAATTTAGTGTCGCTAGTAGAACTGCTTGTTTCTAAAATAGCCGCATAGAATTCAAGTGGATAATAGTACTTTAAATACGCCATTTGGCAAGCAATTACAGAGTAAGCAACGGAGTGGGATTTATTGAAACCATAGTTAGCGAATTTCTTAATAAAGTCAAAGACTTTCTTCGCGATTTTTTCTTCGTGTCCTTGCTTAATTGCCCCTTCAATAAAGGCCTTTTCGTTTTCTAAAAGTTTATCGATATCCTTTTTAGAAATCGCTCTTCTAAACATATCAGCTTCGCCCATTGAGAAACCCGCCATTGTGGTGGCAATTTGGTTAACTTGTTCCTGATAGACGATAATGCCATATGTTTCTTTTAAAATTGGCTCTAAACATGGATCATCGTAAATAATCTTTTGTTTGCCTTCTTTACGTTTCGCATAAGTATTAATCGAATCCATTGGACCTGGTCTAAAAAGCGCTAATAGGGCAACGATATCATTAAAACAGTTTGGTTTAAGGATTGATATCGCTCTTTTCATACCGGAGCTCTCAAGTTGGAAAACACCCATTGTTTGTCCAGAAGCGATAAGCGAGAAGACATTCTCATCATCGTATGGGATGTTTCTAACATCGATATTAGAATCAGGATTGTTCTTCTTGATCAAATCAACACAATAATCAATCGTGGTTAAGTTTCTTAAACCTAAGAAGTCCATCTTTAAGAAGCCTTGTTCTTCAAGATAGCCCATTTCATATTGTGAAATATAATGACCGTTAAAATCAGTCAAGATTGGTAAAGCCTCTTCGAGGCTATTGTTGTTCAAAATAATACCAGCGGCGTGCAAACCACTTTGTCTAATTAAACCTTCAATCTTACTCGCTAATGAGACGATTTGCAGGAAGTAAGCATCGCTATCAACGAGTTTCTTAAACTCTGGAAGTAACTTATATGCTTCTCTAAGAGAATACTTTGGATTGGTGATACGTTTACTGAGTAAATCGATATGGTTATTAGGGAAGCCGTATACTCTACCAATATCTCTAAGAGATTGCTTGGCTTGGATAGTTTGGAAAGTCACAATGTTAGCCACTCTATCGTTACCATATCTTTCTCTCATATATTCGACGACTTTGTCTCTTTGTATATCCATAAAGTCAACGTCAATATCAGGCATTGTCTTACGATATGGGTTTAAGAATCTTTCAAATTGTAAGCCGTTTTTAAGTGGATCAATTTCCGTGATATTTAATAAATATGACACTAAGCTACCAGCAGCGCTACCTCTACCAGGACCAACAACAATGCCATGACTTTTAGCATAGCTAACATAGTCTTGAACGATTAAGAAATAATCAGCGTACCCTAAAGAAATAATAGTTTCTAATTCATAGTCTAAACGCTTCTTATAATCTTCGTTATCAAGACCGAGTTTATCTAACGCTTGATAGCAGTTATCTTTTAATGTTTGAACGGAATCGCTCACTGGATAGTGGAGTATCTCACCTCTTTTTTGATGGAAGTCAAAAGTGGATGTCTCCAAAATCTTTCTAGTGTTATTGATTTCTTTCGCGGTATAAATCTTTTGATAGTCACTAATACTCATAAAGTATTCTTGACCATTTAGTTTCTTTTCCGTGATATTTTCTTCGTTAGCGATAGCTTCTGCGATTCTTAAAACAATCGCATCATCCTTTTTAAGATATCTCACTTGTGGGAAAGCAACGCAATCATAAGAATGTTCGTTAGCGAACTTTCTAATCTTATTAGCATAGCTAACATCTTCTTTTTTAGTGACTTCAATACCTAAATAGAAACCATCTTTGAATAAATTATTTAAGTCTAATAAATAACGATTAAAACCTTCGTCCTCGTTAGTGAATAACGTTTTGAAGTTCTCACCATTCGTATCTAACACCGCGAGTAAACCTTCGGTGTTGGCAACGAGTAGTTTCTTATTGAACTCGTTCTTTTGAATCGCAGAGGAGATGATTAATAAATGTCTATAGCCAGTTTCATTAATTGCATATAGACACAAGGTGTCATTATCAAGATGTGCTTCAATACCAATAATAGTGAGTTTCTTAATCGCTTCCATGGTCTTGATGAAAGAAGGAACACCATACATCACACCCTTATCGCATAAGCCCACGCCAAAGTATTCGTTTTTACTAACGCCTGAAGCAATTCTTTCCATAGTTAATCCACTTTGAAGAAAAGAATAGCAAGATACAACACGTAGTGGGACGAAATTATTCATGCCTCTATTGTAGCGCACTTACGCGTAAAGACAAACAAAAAAGGTACCATAATTGGCACCTTTTTAACTCAATATTTTGCTTATTCTAAGAACAAGTCGTCCAAGTCTTTAATGAAGGCTGGAAGTAAGTCGAGATTCTTAATTTTCGCGCCACTCGCTTGAGCGTGACCGCCACCTTCCCATTTCGCAGCAACACCATTAATGGCTTTTCCTTTACTTCTAATGGAGACTCTCCAACAGTTATCTTTTGGATCCTCTGTGATGGAGCACCAAGCGTTAACACCTTCAATGTTAGAAAATAGGTTAACGTTTTCTTTGCCTCTTTCAGTGGTGATGTTGAGTTCTTTTTGGATCTTATCATCAAGAACGTAATAGGCAACACCATGTTCAGAAACAGAGAAGTGGTTGAGAATATAAGCGGTGACTTTTAAGTCATCAAGCTTCTTTTGATACATCTTGTTATAGACTTCACTTAAATCAATACCAGCTTCTAATAAGTACGAAGCAGTAATGAAACTAGCCTTTGATGTGGAAGAATATTGGAATCTACCTGAATCACCAGCAATACCAGAATATAAATAAGAAGCGGCTTGCTTACTTAAAACATAGTTTCCTTTAAATGAAAGCAAGATGTCGGTAACGATTTCCGCTGCAGCACAAGCATCGGTTCTAACAACTTGGACTTTGCCATATTTTTCCACTTCTGGGTGGTGATCAATTTTGATTTTGAATTTAGCTTTTTTCCATCTTGGATCGGAAATTCTAGACGTGTTCGCAGTGTCTAAGACGATGGCTAAAAATGGTTTTTTAAACCATTCTTCGTCTAATCTATCCATCTCTGGATATAAACGTGGAGTAAATGTCACGTGGTTATCACCAAGAACGTGGATTTCCTTTTCTAGGAAATTATCTTTTAACCAAGTTGCTAAACCCATTTGAGAACCAAGGGCATCAAAATCAGGCATAGCATGTCTAAAGACAGCAATTCTGTCATAGCGTTTAATCGCACTTAAAATACGAGTAATGTCTCTTTTGTTTGGTTTTAAAAAGTTAGCAATTGTGGAATCAAGTTTCATGTTATTTTCCTTTAACGCACATATCGTAAGCGTCACGAGCAATCATCACTTCTTCGTCAGTTGGGATGATGGCCACTTTAATTTTGCTATCAGGAGTGGAGATTAAAGCTTCTTTACCATGGATTGGCATATTGATTTCGTTATCAATCTTCACACCTAAAGCTTCTTCTAATAATTTGCAAACATCTCTACGAGTTCTTGGTTCGTTTTCACCAATACCAGCGGAGAAGATGATTAAGTCACAGCCACCTAATCTCACATAGTATTGACCGATGAAATCAGCAATTCTTCTGTTGAAGATTTCGTTAGCTAAGATGGCGTGTTTATCACCAGCTTCAGCAGCGGCAAGCACGTCTCTAGAGTCGTTAGAAATACCAGACACACCTAAGAAACCTGATTTCTTATTGAACATTTGGTAAACTTCTTCAGCGCTCTTGCCTGTGACAGAAACAACATAGTTAAAAACGGATGGATCCATATCACCTGTACGGGTACCCATCATGATGCCACCTAAAGGTGTTAAGCCCATTGATGTTGCAACACACTTACCATCTTTAATCGCGGTAATGGAAGCACCAGAACCAATGTGGCAGGAGATAATGCGTGGGTGTTCAACGCCTGGTAAATATTTGAGACCTTCTTGGGCTAAATACTTATGGCTTGTACCATGAGCGCCATATCTTCTAATGTCATATTTTTCTGTTAATTCAAATGGAATTGGGAATGTATAATCCGCTGGAGCCATTGTTTGGTGGAAAGCTGTATCAAATGTTGCGATTGCTGGGCAGTTTGGTAAAGCTTCTTTGAAGGCTCTAAAACATGTTAAGTGAGCGGCGTTATGAAGTGGGGCAAGTGGAATCAAAGATTCAATCTTCTTTTCTGTGTCTTCGTTAAATAAAGCAGAAGCGGAGAAGTATTTACCGCCTTGAACGATACGGTGACCGATTGCCTTAATTTCATTAAAATCTTTAATAATACCTTTTTCGATAAAAGACTTAACCACTAATTGAGCAGCAACACCATGATTTGGGAATGCTGGAGTGGTAACATCCTTTTTATCGCCATATTTAATTGTGAAAATACCGTCTGGTAAACCAATTCTTTCACAGTTACCAGAACATAAAACTTTTTCTTCTGGCATTTCATAAAGCTTAAACTTCAATGAAGAGCTACCAGAGTTAATTGTCATTACTTTAGCCATAATAATATCCTTTCAAAGTACACCATATTATTGCATAGTTATCTTTTTCTTTCAATTCATTATATGAATTAATTGTTTTTGCTCATCCAAACAACTCTTAGCAGATTATTTATCTTATTTTTAACTTGCTTTTGTGAGCGCTTATCATAAAAATATTCTTATGAAACATTCATTACTTTTTCTCTCATTACCAATATTCTTGCTCTCATCGTGTGGTCCATTAAAAGGTGGCACAGATGAAAAATTCATGACTAAGAATGTTGAGACATTAATTGACAACATGAACAATAAAGACGTTGACGCTATCTACGAGACTTTTTCTAATAATAGAAAGAACGCCATACCAACTCTTAAAGATGATATAAGATCGCTGTGCGATTATTACCAAGGTGGAAAGTTAAAAAAGTGGATTAAATATGGTGGAAGCGGTAGTAAAACATATTATGAAAACCATAAAAAAAGGCTTACGATCCACGATAGTTTTCAAGTTGAATGTGAAAATCAAAGCTATACCATCGCTATTAGTTGGCGAAGATATGATTCTTGGGAAAAAGACAACGTTGGTTTATGGCTTATCGAAATGTCTGAATATGAAGAAGGCGTAAACTGGCCAAATAAAGACACAAAAATCACCGTTGGAGAAGAAGAAAAATCAACTAGTGAAAATCAATAAAAATAGGTTAAAAAATTATAGAACCATGGTAAAACGTGGTTCTTTTCTTTGAAAAGTTTTTCATTCTTCAATTCAAATTATCAATAAGTTAAATTATAATTTAATATTATGAGGTAACTCTTTATGGCTTTTGGATTACTTTACGACTTCCTCAACGGACAATGCATTGACGCTCATAACTACTTCGGTGCCCACTTTAATGAAAAAGATGGAAAGGGCTATGTCACCTTCCGCTTATACGCTCCTATGGCGGATGATGTCTCTGTCATCGGTGAATGGAACAACTGGGATGTCACCAAAGACAAGATGCAAAAAATCGATCTTGCGGGTGTTTGGGAAGTTACTATTGAAGGCCTAAAGAATTACCAATGCTATAAGTATCATTTTAAAAACGCTAAAGGTGAATATGTCGATAAAATCGACCCATTCGCTTTTTATAGTGAATTAAGACCTGGCACATGTTCGCGTTTGTTTGATAATCGTAACTTTGCTTGGCACGATGATTCTTGGCTTAAAGCGAGAACCAGAAACTTTGACACACCAATGTCCATCTATGAAATGCATTTAGGTTCGTGGAAAGGCATTGCTCCTGATGGCCATACATATTCATACGAAGAAATTGCTGACTTCCTTATTCCTTATATAAAGGAAATGGGCTATACCCATGTGGAATTCATGCCATTAATCCAATATCCATTTGATGGTTCTTGGGGCTATCAAGGAACAGGCTTCTTCTCTATTGATTCAAGATACGGAAATCCTTTCCAACTCATGTCTTTAATCGACAGACTTCACCAAGCGGGAATCGGTGCAATTATCGATTTCGCGCCTGTGCACTTCGCTAATGACGAATGGGCGCTTGCTGAATACGATGGCAGCTGTTTGTTTGAATACTCCAATGAATGGAGAGTTTCTCCTTGGGGTTCTTTGCAATTTGATTTGGGCAAAGACCCAGTGAGAAGCTTCTTAATGAGTGCGATGAATTACTTCGTCGACTATTTCCATTTCGATGGTGTCCGTGTGGACGCTGTTAGTAACATTGTTTACTACAATGGTGATAGCTCAATCGGTCAAAACGATGGTGCGGTTGAATTCATTAAGAGATTAAACGCTAAGATTCACATCGCTCACGATAGTGTGATGATGATTGCAGAAGATAGTACTGCCTTCTCAGGCACAACTAGACCAACAGAACATGGTGGTCTTGGCTTTGACTATAAATGGGACCTTGGTTGGATGAACGATACTTTGAAGTATTATGCTAAAGATCCAGTCTACAAGAAATGGGAACACTACAACATCACATTTAGCATGGCCTATTTCTATAGCGATAACTTCATGCTTCCTTTATCTCACGACGAAGTCGTTCATGGTAAAGGTACCATTATCAATAAGATGTGGGGCGACTATTATCAAAAGTTTGCTTTGGTGCGTAACTTATACACTTATCAATTTGCCCATCCAGGTAAGAAATTATTGTTCATGGGCAATGAACTGGCTTCGTTTGATGAATGGAATGAAAATAAATCCCTTCCTTGGGTGCTTAAGACATTCCCAGTTCATGATAGCGTGGCGCGTTTGGTGAGAGATTTAAACTTAATCTACCGTAATCACAAAGCGATGTTCTTTGAAGAACATAATCCAATCCATTACCACTGGTTAATGGTGGACAATTCTAATGACAGCATTTACGCATTCCAAAGGAATGTTGGTGACGAAACACTCGTTTTCGTCTTTAATATGACCACAAATTACTATGAATCATTTGCCATTCCATTAATGGAAATGGGTACTTATGAGGAAATATTTAATTCTGATAAAGATGTTTATGGTGGTGATAATCAATACAACGGTTTGCCTGTTGATAGTGAACCAGGTAGTTTTGAAGGTTTACCAGCCCATATGAACATCAAGATTGCAAGTTTGGGAGCTTGTATTTTTAAGAAAATTAAATAAGGAGAATTTCGTTTATGTTCGATAATAAACAACAATTCAAAGAAGAATATGCCCGTCGTCTCCAAGAAAGATACGGCGTGACCATCGAAACAAGTCATATCTCTGAACGATATACAGTTTTAGGGGAAATGGTCAGAGACTACGCTAACGTGGACTGGGGCAGAACTCACGATAAAACAATTAAAAAACAAAAAACATTAGTTTACTTCTCCATGGAATTCTTAATTGGTAGATTGCTTGTTAACAATCTCCAAAACATGGGTATCTATGATGTAGTTAAAGAAGGTTTAGCCGATTACGGCATTAATATTCACGAATTAGAAGAACAAGAAAGTGATGCCGGCTTAGGCAATGGTGGTCTTGGTCGTCTCGCTGCTTGCTTCTTAGATAGCATCGCTTCACTTGGCTATGTTGGACATGGTAACTGTATCCGTTATGGATATGGCTTCTTCCGACAAAAGATTGTTAGAGGCAAGCAAGTGGAATTACCAGATCAATGGCTAACCAATGGTAACGCATGGGAAGTGAGAAGGGCCAAATACGCTGTTGAAGTGAAATTATATGGTACTCCTGAAACATATTTAAAACCTGATGGTACATATGGCATCCGCACTGCAAATACATTAAATGTGCGCGCTGTTCCTTACGACGTGCCTGTTGTAGGCTACCGAAATCATGTAACTAACACATTAAGACTTTGGAACGCTGAACCAACAAATGATCCATTGCCAAAAGGTGTCACATTCAAAGAATACTGCAACGGCTTAGAAGAATTATGTCATGGTCTTTATCCAGATGATTCCACTGAAGAAGGCCGTATCTTAAGACTCAGACAACAATATTTCTTAGTCAGTGCGGGCTTACAAAGTACACTTTGTTCCTATTATAGACATCATGGTACCCTAAAGGGTATTCATGAGCAATACGTTTTCCAATTAAACGACACTCACCCAATCTTGGCCATTCCAGAAATGATGAGAATTATGATGGATGAATACGATATGGGTTGGGATGAAGCTTGGGAAGAAGTCACCCAATCAATGGCGTTCACTAACCACACAGTTATGCCTGAAGCCTTAGAAAAGTGGCCAGTTAACTATGTCCAAAACCTCATTCCTCGTGTCTATATGATTATCGAAGAAATCAATCGTCGTTTCTCCATAGAAATGGCTAACAATAATGTCCCTAATGACGCTAGATATCAAATGAGCATTATTAAAGACGGACAAATCCATATGTGTAACCTCGCTATTTATACTTCGTTCTCGGTGAATGGTGTTGCGGCCTTACACACTGAAATCTTAAAGAGCATTACCTTCAAAGATTTCTATAACTACATGCCACAAAAGTTCAATAACAAGACAAACGGTGTCACTCATCGTAGATGGCTTGTTTACGCAAACCCAAAATTAACTCAGTTAATCAATAGTTGTATTGGTGAAGATTGGATTACTAATATGGACTTAATCAAGGGCTTTGAAAAATTCAAAGACGATGAGAAAGTCTTAAAGTCTATTGGCAATATTAAATACGCTAATAAGGTAGCTTTGGCGAATTACATTAAAGAAAATAACGGTATTGAAGTTGATCCTGATTCCATCTTTGATATTCAAATCAAAAGACTCCATGCCTATAAGAGACAACTCTTAAATATTTTCCACGTCATTTACTTATACCAAAGAATGAAGGAAGACCCATCATTTAGAATCTACCCGCACACCTATATCTTTGGTGCGAAGGCAGCGCCTAGCTACACATATGCGAAAAAGATTATCGAATTAATCCTCGCTGTAGCGGACGTCATCAATAATGATGAAGAAACAAACAAGTTCCTCAAAGTAGTTTTTATCGAAAACTATGGTGTCACATTAGCCGAACTCATTATTCCGGCAGCGGACGTTAGTGAACAAATCTCTACCGCTGGTAAAGAAGCGAGTGGTACTTCTAACATGAAACTGATGATGAATGGTGCGATTACTCTTGGCACAATGGATGGTGCAAACATTGAGATCGTCCAACGTGGTGGAGAAGAAAATAACGTCATCTTTGGTTTAAGAAGTGAAGAAGTTGAAGAACACTATGCTAAACAAGACTACAATCCATGGGATATATATAATAACGATTACCGCGTAAAGAGTGTTTTAGATTCTTTATTCAATGGTCCATGGTCTGGTTTCCGTCATGATAAGTTTACCATCATCTTTGATGAAATCATGAACAAGCGTGATGAATATTTCATTCTCGCAGACTTCGATTCTTACGTTAAAGCGCAAGAAAAGATTCAAGAACTCTATCAAAACAAATCACTTTGGAACAAAATGTGCTTAATGAATATCGCAAACTCTGGCTTCTTTACAAGCGATAGAACAATCAAGAGTTACGCTGAAGAAATTTGGCACTTAGAGAAGGTTAAATAATTATGGCAATTGAACTATCAAATTTGTATCAAAAACAAAGCGAATTAGACGCTCGAATCGCTGAAAATCATGGCGTTACATATGCTTCCACAAGAAGTAGACGCATCTTAGCGTTGCTTGTTGAATTTGGTGAATTCGCTAACGCTACTAGATGCTTTAAATATTGGTCCAACAAACCAAGTGAAGCGCAAGATGTCGTCTTAGACGAATATGTCGATGGTTTACATTTTTTCCTATCTTTAGGCATTGATATCAAAGCTAGTAAAAGAAAATATAACTACACCAAACATAGTGATGATCTCACAGAACAAATCTTAGAAGTCTATAGATTAGCCGCTATCTTCTTAAAGAAACAAGATGAAAAGAGCTATATCAAAGCTTTTCAAGCCTTTATCAATATCGTGCCTATCTTAAAAGTGAGATGGTCCACAATTGAAAAGGCCTATTATAAAAAACTCGGTGAAAACTATCACCGTCAAGACACTAACTATTAAAAGTAAGGCTGAACGCAAAAAAGTTCAGCTTTTTTAGCGGTTTTCTCTTTTTCTGTCGTCTTATTTGGTGAGAGGAACAAAACTATGAAAAAGACTCCATTATTAATATTCGCTATCTTGTCCGCTTTAGCGTTATCTGCCTGTGCTAACTCTAACTATATTGAATGTGAAGAAATTAGCTTAGGCGAACAAACTTATTATGGAGAGAAAGAAGATGGTAGTTATGAACTAGTTTGCCAATATCGCGCTACTAGTGATTGCTCCTCAGAATATCAAGGCCGTGAAGGTTCGTTTGTTAATTTCTTTGTGACGTTAGAAAAAAATGAAAAAGCGCCAACATTTCCAACAGATTTGAGAATTAATTATTCTTCTTATGATGGTTCTCATGGTTATCAACAACTAGAATATGCAAAGACACTTGGCAAGTACCATTCTTACCGTCACTGCTATATCTCAAAAGATGAAAAGAAAATTAAATACAATGAATGCAACTGGGTGCCAATTCATGCTCCACATGATGATGAAGCACAAAACCAGCGTGCTTATAGATTTGATTATTACGAAAAGAAGATTGATAGTACCTATAATGCGGGATGTATTGTTTACTTTATCGAGACTACTACCTATGAAGATGTTATCGACGTTAACCCTGAACTTACTTTAAGTTATAAAAAGCTTTAGATTAAAGAATCAATATCGTTTTCACTATAGACTTCGATACCTTTTTCTTTTAAATATTCCGCAGTCACACCCATACCAGAGATTTCTTTATGTGAGAAGCTACCATCATAAATGATCTTGCTACCACATGAAGGAGATTTCTCTTTGAGAATGACTTTCTTAATTTTCAAAAACAAACAAATATTGAACGCTAATTCAGCGCCTTTGAGATAGCTATTAGTGACGTCTTCTCCATCTTGATTAACGACTCTATCACCAATACGTTCCGCTGGTGTACGAGGAATAGATAAACCACCTTCTACTTCAGGGCAGAAAGGAATGAGTTCATATTTCTCTAATAAAGCGTCAAGTTTAGGCGTGAGATTATTGCCACCGTTATACTTAACGTTATCGCCCACTAGGCACGCTGAGATTAAGATTCTTTCCATATCACCGATATTAAATCATAAATGATTATCAATATCTATCTTTTAGTTTTACAATAAGAGCATGAATAAATCTTTTATTTATTGCCTTAACAATCAGGAGTATACAGTTAATATCACCTACAAAAGAATCAGAAATATCCATTATCGTTTTAAGGATGGTGCTTTTGAAATTAGCTGTCATAGATTAACACCAATGTCCATTATTAAAAGTGGGTTAGAAAAGTTTGCGCCTAGACTCATCAAAAGAAGCGCTAAAACGCAAGCGGAAACTGATGATTATATCTATATCCTTGGTAACAAGATTCCTCTTACCTTTCCAGGCAGTATCAACTTCTTAGATGAAGTAATTGATTTTGATAATAAAGAACAGCTAAAGAAGAAACTTAGAAAAGCGTTCCTTAGTTACCTAACTAATCAAACAGAGAAATGGGCCAAAGTAATGAACGCTCCGATGTATCAAATTAAGATTAGAGAAATGCGTTCTAGATATGGCACAAACAACAGGGCAAAGAAAACCATTACCTATTCCATGACTCTTCTTTACTATTCGCCAGAAATCATTGATTCCGTTATTATCCACGAATTAACACACTGTTTTGTTTACGATCACAGCGATAATTTTTATCGCTTGTTATATAAATATTGTCCTAACTATGATATGTTAAGAAAGAAACTCATAAAGGCGGTCTTTGAATAATGTTAGAAATCACTTCCAAAAATAATCAAAAGATTAAAGATGCTGCTAGTTTAAAAATGAAGAAAACTAGACAAGAAAAAGATCTTTTCTTAATGGAAGGAATTAAGAACTTAGATATGGCCTTAAAGTATGGAAAAGTTAAAACCATCTTTACAAGCATTGGCCTTCCTAAACTTGGTCAAGATATCGAAACTTACAAAGTAAACGATGAAATCATCGCTAAATTAGCGGCCTCTACAAACCCTGAAGGTGTCGTCTTTATCTGTGAAGCTCTAAAACCTCAAAAAGAAAAGAAAGACTACCATAAAATTCTTTATTTAGATCACATTAACGATCCAGGTAATTTAGGCACAATGATTAGAACCGCTGCGGCATTTAGTTATGACGCAGTTATCATGAGTGAAGGTACCTGTGATTTATATAACGAAAAAGTCATCGCGGCTTCTAAAGGCAGTATCTTTTTGATTGACTGCATCTATGATGATATCGCTAATTACGATAAGCCAATTATCGTTAGCGTTCTTGATGATGACACAGTTCCTTTAAGTGAGGCTAAACCATTAAAAGATTTCATCTTAGTGATTGGTAATGAATCACATGGTGTATCCGAAGAAATCATCACTAAAGCTAGCCAAAAAGTGAAAATCGAGATGAGTGATAAAATCGATTCATTAAACGCTGCGATAGCCGCAGGTATTTTAATGAACCATTATAAGTAATATGGGTATTGTTTCTAAGGTCTACATTGAAAAGTTTGTTTGCCGTTATGATAAAGAAGTCGGTGTGCCTTATTATGTCTACACTGATTTTAAAGGTTTAAAGCAAGAAGCATATACTTTTACCAATTCCAAAGGAATTGAGATACATTATTTCTTTTATTATTACGATGATTTTAAGGATGATAAAATCATTCTCTTTTTACCTGGCTTAGGTCCAGGTCATGCCTCCTATATGGCTGAAATCAATACCTTAGCGAAGCGTGGTTATAAAGTCTTAACTCTTGATTACACTGGATGTGGTGAATCTAAAGGTCCATATCTTGGTTCACTTAACACTCCAACAAGAGACACAATTGATTTACTTAACTTATTAAGTCTTGATAAACAACTTATTGTCATGGGTCATTCTTTAGGTGGATTTACCGCTTTAAAGGTAGCGGCTCTTAAAAAAGAAATAACTAAAGTAGTAGTGATGTCTCCAATCGTTACGATTAGACCAATGATTTATAATGCTTCCAAAAGTAAATTCATCACTCACTTTGTTTTGAAATACGAAAGAAAAGTGGAAAAGGAATATGATAAGATTGATTTACCTAAGTATTTAGGTACCACTGAAGATAATATCTTATTCATCCAATCCACGGATGACCCAATGGTGCCTTATGAAACTTCCTTAAAAGTCGCAGAAGAGGCTCATAATCCTCACATCCAAACTGTTAAGTTTAACGACCGTAAGCATAATCCAAACTATACTGAATCAGCGATTCAATATATGAATGAAATCTTTGGGGCGTTCACTCGTCAGCTTAATGATAAAAAGATTATCAACGACGAAGAAAGAATTGCCTATTTCAAGGATGTATCAATTGATCGATTAACAGAACAGGATGAAGCGCTATTTAATCGAATCGAAGAGTTTATTAAGCAATAACCATAAAAAACAAAACAATATTACAAATTATCATATGTAATATGGTTTTTTGTGCTATAATCTTAAAGCGATTTTATAAGCGAGGGTCTTTATGGAAAATGAAAATTTATTAAAACTAAAGAACGCCGCTCTTAAGGAAATAGAAGAAGCTAACGGTGTTGATTCTTTGAATGCTGTTAGAAATACATATTTATCTAAGAAAAGCGAATTATCTTCTTTAACTTCTCAAATCGGTCAATTACCACCAGAAGAAAGAAAATCCTTTGGTGCAGCTTTAACTGAAGTGAGAGTGGCCATTACTTCCGCCATTGAAGAGAAGATGACTTATTTAAAAAATAAGGAATTAAAAGAAAAGTTAGAAAAAGAGCAAATCGATATCTCTTTACCAGGCACATCTTATGATGTCGGTGGTCGTAACCCATTCTATGTCATCCGTGATGAAATGATTGATATCTTTTTAGGTATGGGCTTTGAAGTAGCCGATGGTCCTGAAGTGGAAAAAGATTTGTACAACTTCGAACTTTTAAATATCCCAAAAGATCACCCTGCTAGAGATATGCAAGACACCTTCTATATTAATGAAAATGAGTTGTTAAGAACTCATACTTCCCCAGTTCAAGCCAGAACCATGGAAGCTAAGAAAGGTGCTCCTATTAGAATTATCTGCCCAGGCAAAACATACCGTAGAGACGATGATGATGCGACACACTCACATCAATTCGCGCAAATCGAAGGCTTAGTTATTGATAAGGGCATTAATATTGGTCACTTAAAAGCGACCTTAGAACTATTCGCTAAAAAGATGTTTGGCGAAAAACGTGAAATCAGATTAAGAAGTAGCTACTTCCCATTTACTGAACCAAGTGTTGAAGTTGATATCACCTGCGCTAACTGTGGTGGTAAAGGCTGCAACATGTGTAAAGGTACAGGCTATATTGAAATCTTAGGTGCTGGTATGGTCCATCCAAATGTTCTTAAGATGAACGGCTATGATCCAGAACAATATAGTGGTTTCGCCTTTGGTGTGGGTATTGAACGTGTCGCCGTCTTAAGATACGGCATTGACGACATCCGTAAGATTTATCAAAACGATGTCAGATTCTTGAAACAATTCAAGAAAATGAGCTAATGGTGGGAGGTCTAGAAGTATGTTAGTTAGTTTAAAAAACGTTAATCAATATGTCTCTTTAGAAGGCTTATCACCAGAAGAAATCGCCAAGAAATTAACATTCGCTGGTGTTGAAGTTGAAGAAATCAGACGTTTAGCCGGTGGCACAAATCTTGTCATTGGTGAAATTAAAGAATGTGTCGCTCACCCAAATAGCGACCATCTCCATGTCTTACAAGTCAATCTTGGTGAGAAATATGGCACAACTCAAATTGTCTGTGGTGCCCCTAACGCACGCACGGGTTTAAAAGTTATTGTTGCGCGTGTAGGCGCTAAGCTCCCAGAAATCGAAATCAAAGATGGTGTCATCCGTGGTGAAGCTAGCCATGGTATGTGCTGTTCACTTTTGGAACTCGGTGTTGACGCAAAATACTTAAGCGATTACCAAAAAGCTGGCATTGAAGAATTACCAGCCGATGCTCCTGTGGGTGAAGAAAATGTCTTAGGCTATTTAGGCTTAGACGATGTTGTCTTAAACTTAAACGTTTTAGCCAATCGTCCAGACTTATTAAGCATTTTCAACGTTGCCCGTGAACTCGGTGCTTTATTTGAAAGAAAAGTTACTTTACCAAAAGTAGAAACCAAAGAAGATTTCAAAACCAACTTAGTAGTGGGATCTAAAACAAATAGATGCACGCAATTCGCTGGTAAGGAAATTAAAGGTATCGTTACTAAACCATCACCAAAATGGATGAGCGATTATCTCATGGCGATGGGCGTTCGTAGCATTAATAACATTGTCGATATTGGTAACTATGTCATGCTCATGACTGGTCAACCATTACATATGTATGACGCAGACAAACTCGCGAAAGCGGAATTATACGCTCAAGATGATTATGAAGGTGATTTCGTTGCTCTCGATGAAAAGACCTACAAGATTATCAAAGGCGATATCGTTATCTGCTGTGACAATAAACCAATGTGTTTAGGTGGTGTGATGGGCTCCTTAGCGTGCGCTGTTGATGAAAACACCAAGAACATTTACATTGAAGCTGCTTCTTTCGATGGCGCTTCAATCCGTCATACATCTAACCGTTTAGGTTTAGTCAGCGAATCTTCTCAAAGATTCGTCAAAGGTACAAATCACTTCCAAAGTGCATTTGTCTTAGACTATGCCGCCGAGTTAATTAATGAATTATGCGACGCTAAAGAAAATAGCAACGCTGTAAACTATCAAAGTGAAAAACCAAACGATGAAAGAATCAAAACTTCTATTAAGAAGATTAACGATCGTTTAGGTACAGAATTCTCTAAAGAACAAATCGTTAACGTCTTAGAAAGACTTAACTTCGGTTTAGAATTTGTTAACGATAATGACTTTTTAGTCGCAGTGCCACAATATCGTTTAGATGTCACTTGTGATGCTGACTTAAGTGAAGAAGTGATTCGCTTGTTAGGTTTAGAAAATGTCCGTTCTATCTTGCCTTGCTTGGATACCAAAGTCGGTATGTTAACCGTGAGACAAAAACGCTTACAAAACATCCGTTCCTTCTTACTCGCTCAAGGCTTAGATGAATGTGTCACTTACTCTTTAGTTTCTAAAAAGAGAAAAGATGAATTCTCTTTATTAAATAAAGAAGAACATTACGTTATCTTGAACCCATTAACTGATGAAAGAGAAGTGTTCAGAACCCATATCTTAGGTTCCTTATTAAGCGTGGCTAGCTATAACGTTGCTAGACAAAATAAGAACTTAGCTTTATTTGAAACATCTAACATGATTAGTAAGGCTTCAAGAAGTGAACATTTAGCTATCGTCTTAGTTGGTCAAGATATTAGACAGGGTCTTTTAAGAAAAGAAAACTACACATTCTTCCATATGAAGGGTCTTGTGGAAGGTTTATTCACTGTCCTCGGTATTGAACCAACACGTTATAGATTTGATAGATTTGTCGATGAAGGCGATGAACTCCATCCAGGCAAAGCTGCTTCTATCGTTTTCCAAAACAAGAAGATTGGTGTTCTTGGTGAACTCCATCCAAACCAAATCGAAACATTCGATTTAGGTAAAACAAACGGCGTTGTTTTAGAACTCAATTTAGAAGCTTTACTCGAAGCGAAAGTCAGTGAAACAAAGATGGCACAAATCAGTAGATTCCCAAGCGTTTCTAGAGACTTAGCGTTTGTCTTAGACGCTAATATTGCTGCTGGTGACATCACTAGAGCAGTGAAGAAAGTCGGTGGCTCTTATGTTGTCGGCTGTGAAGTCTTTGATATTTATCAAGGTACAGGCATTGCCGAAGGTAAGAAGTCCATGGCTATCTCTGTCACATACCGTAAAGATGAAGGTACATTAACAGAAAAAGAAGTTAACGATGCCGAAGAAAAGATTAAGTTTGAATTATCTCGTAACTTCAAAGCGGAGATTCGTGGTTAATGAAATTAAATAGAGCGATATTACCAGAAAGCAAAGCGGAAACTTTTGAAGAAGAAGTTGATTTTTCTAACTACCCATTTGATGAAAATCACGTTAGAAGAATTGATAATTGCTCCGTCAAAGTAGTGGCCACTGAATATGGTGATGTTCTCCAATGCCAAATCTCTGGTAAAGCCAGTGTCATTGCTTCTTGCTCATACACTTTAGAAGATGTGCCAATGGAAGTTAAATTCCGTGATTCCTTCTATTTCAGCGATGATGCAGAAGCCGAAAGTGAAGACTGCTACTATGAAGCAGGTGTGGAAATTGATTTAAATCCATACATTTTAGCCCTTATCCTTGCTGAAGTACCTCACACAATTGTTAAAAAAGGTGCCCAATTACCAAAAAGTGGTGATGGATATCGTGTGATGAGTGAAGAAGAATTACTTAAAGAAAAAAGCACAAAGAAAAATAGTGCATTCGATATCTTAGACACCATTGAGTTTGATGACAAATAGATAAAGTAACTTCAAAGAAGTTAAAGCATAAATCCCATCCGAAAAATGGGATTTTTTCTTTATCTTAATATTTCTTTAAATATGTATTGCATTTACCAATTCGCCGTGAAATAATATAGGTACCAGTGGTAATACCGTGGGAGAAAGTGGGAAATAATGTATTTCGGAAGTTTTACTCATAATCTTGATGAAAAAGGCCGTTTGATGATACCTCGCAAAATGCGTGAGGAATTAGGCTATAAGGTCTACATTATGAAGGGTTTTGAAGGCTCTCTCTCTTTATACAACGAAGAAAGATACCAAAAACTTGTCGAAGAATTCTCTAGACTCTCATTCAACCAATCGAAGGTTCGTGACTATTTACGTCTCCAATTCGCTTCTACATACGAAATGGAAGTCGATAAATTAGGCAGAGTCCAAATTCCAACCGCTCTACTTACCAAATACAACATCTCTAAAGAAGTTCTCGTTCTCGGCATCGGTGATCACATCGAAGTTTGGGATAAAGCCAAATACGAAGAATATGAAAACAACATCAGAGATGAATTCGAAAGCATTGCTGAAAACATCGATGCTAAGAAGGAATAGGGTATGGCTGAACATATCCCCGTCCTTCTCAATGAAACAATCCAAGGACTAAACATCAAAGAATCTGGCACATACGTCGACCTCACTGTCGGAAGAGGTGGCCATAGTAGCGAAATATTGGCTCGCTTAAAAGACGGTCATCTCATCTGTGTTGACCAAGACGAGGAAGCTATCGTCGCTTCCACCGCCAGACTTAGTAAAATTTCAAACAGGTTTGAAATGGTGAGAGCTAACTTCTCAGAGCTAGAAACAATTCTCGCCAATCTAGGTATTAAAGAAGTTGATGGCATCCTTATGGATCTCGGTGTCTCCTCTCCACAGTTCGATAAAGGAGAAAGAGGATTCTCTTATAAAGAAGACGCACGCTTAGATATGCGCATGGATCAAAGACAAGATCTCACAGCGTATCAAATCATTAATAATTATGGTTTAGAAGATTTAACAAAAATCTTTCAAATATATGGCGAAGAGAAGTATTCATACTCCATCGCTAAAAACATCATTAAAGCTCGTGAGGCTAAACCAATCGAAACAACATTAGAGTTAGTGGAGATTATCAAAAGAAGCAAGCCAATGAAAGAGCTTAAGAAAGTGGGGCATCCCGCTAAGCAAGTATTCCAAGCATTAAGAATCGCCGTCAATGACGAACTTAATGTCCTTGAAAAGGCATTAACAGCCGCCTTAAAACATTTAAAACCAGGTGGAAGATTAGCCGTTATCACCTTCCACAGTGGTGAAGATAGAATAGTTAAAAACTATTTCAAAGAAGCGGCCATTAGCGAAGGCAACCGTATTGACGGCCCAATGCTAGAAAAAGAAAAAGAATTCGACCTTATTAATCACAAACCGATTGTCGCTAGCGAAGCAGAATTAGAAATGAATCACAGAAGCGCTAGCGCAAAACTCAGAATTATTGCAAGGAAAGAAAGGAGGCAACAATCATGGTTATGAAAGACAAATTAGTCAAATTCAATCACAAAGGCTTATATTACCAATTCAGAAAATTAGGTTTTATCTTCCTAGCTGTTATTTCAATTGGAACGATTGTTGCTGTTCCAACCTACATAACTATGCGTGAAATCGCTTCTCAAGCTCAGCACGCCGAGGCCGAAGAACCAGAGTTATTAGAAGAAGATAGTATTGACCTATCCTCTTATTAATAAAAATTTCTCCTTATTTGTCCATTTCCCCATGGACTGAAGTCGTAGTGGACCCTATGACTTCTTTTTAGTGTATAGACAAAATTAGTTGTTTTTCAGTATAAAAATAGTAAAAAGTAAGTTAAATATTATCTCAAAAGTCACTTTCTTAACTAATATATAGTTAATATGTTGTAATGTGAAAAAAAGTTATTTAGAATATAGTAAAGTTGGACTTTTATTATGGATAAACCTATTGCCGCAATTGAACTTGGAAGCAAGAAATTGAAATTAGTCGTCGGTTATGAAATCGATGGACAAGTATATGTGTTATACACCTTAACAAAACCTTATGGGTTCTGTATTGAGGGTGGCAACTTTGTGGATGCCAATAAAGTGGCAGAGACAATCAAAAGCATCCGTGAATTCACCGATCCAAGCGCTAAGTTGAAACTTAACATTACCGATGTCCTTCTTTGCTTACCGCCTTATAGTTTAGGTATTTATCAAACCAGACAAGTTACAACTGTCGTGACTGAAGATAGTAAAATTAGTAACCTTGATATTAAAAATATCTATGCATTGATTAGAAATAGTGCATATCCACTTAACGATAAAGCTTTAGTTGATGTTGTTCCTGAAAGTTTCACACTCGATCATGGACGTATCTTCGCTCGCCCACCTATGGGTGAATCATCAAGCACGCTCACTGTTAGCGCGAAAGTGCAAACTCTTCCAAGCGTGTTGGTGGATAATTATCAAACAGTTCTTGCTAATGGCGGCATGATTTCTAAAAGAAACGTTGTCTCTAGTTTAGCTGCTACAGAGCTTGTTTGTTCTTATCCAAATATGCCATCGAGTTTCATTCTCGTGGATATTGGTAGTAATATTACAACTGTTTCCTTTGTTGGCAATGGTGCATTATATGGCTCAACATTCTTTGAATGGGGCGGAGATAACATTACTGAACGTATTATTGAGAAATTTAATATTAATGAAGCGGATGCGGAAAAATATAAAATCATGTACGGTATCGATTACCGCGAAATGAATTTCAAGGCTCCAATCTGCACAACTGATGATGGCAATGGTCAAGATGTTCACCATTATAACGACGAACTTAACACCATCATCAAAGGCGAACTCGATATCTTTGTTCAACAATTAAATGACGCAATTAATGATATCGTCGCCCAACATGATAAATCATATCGCAGCTTCCCAATGATGCTCGTTGGTGGTGGCGCTGAATTAAATGGTTTAGTCCAATACATTACCCCTAAGGTTTTGAGTGAAACCGTAGAAGTCGTAAGACCTAAGACCTTAGGCGCTCGTAATGCGACATTCACTAATTGCTTAGGTGCAATTCTTACTTATAGTAAATATCCAAACTTAAATGATGAATCACACCCACGTGTGGGTGTCCTTAGCCGAAACCCAGCTAACAATAAATAAAGGAGAGAAAAGATATGCAAAATTATGATTTAGATAATTTCGAACCTGCGGCAAAGATTGTCGTAATTGGTGTTGGTGGCGCTGGCAACAACGCTGTCAATAGAATGATTGACGAAGAGATCGCCAATGTTGATTTCTGGGTGGCTAATACAGATAAACAAGCATTAAGTACAAGTAAATCTCTCCATCGTTTAATTTTGGGTCAAGAAATCACTGGTGGTTTAGGCGCTGGTGGTGAACCAGAAATCGGTGAAAAAGCCGCTGAAGCTAGTGCGGAAGACATTCGTGAAATCGTCAAAGACGCGAACATGGTCTTCGTTGCCGCTGGTATGGGTGGTGGTACAGGTACAGGCGCAGCGCCTGTTGTGGCGCGTATCGCTCGTGATGCTGGTGCACTTGTTATCGCAATTGTCACACGTCCATTTACCTTTGAAGGCAAGAAGAGAGTCGTCAACTCTATTGCTGGCTTAAATAAACTTAAAGAAAACGTCGATGCAATCATCGTCGTCAGTAATGATAAACTCTTAATGACCGCTGGCAATTCTTCTATCAGTTCTGCGTTCAATGAATCTGATAAAGTCTTGGCTCAATCTGTGAAAACTGTTGTTAACTTAATTCTTTTACCAGCCGTTATTAATCTTGACTTCGCTGATGTCCGTAATACCCTTAAGGATGCTGGTGTTAGTATGATCGGCTTTGGTGTTGGTTCAGGCCAAAACAGAGCTAAAGACGCCGCTAACGCAGCCCTCAATTCCCCATTGTTAGAAGCTTCTATAAGTGGGGCTAGAAGAGCGATTGTTGCGGTGACATGCGGTCCTAACGTCTCATTATTCGATGCTCAAGACACTGTTAACCTATTAATCAACGCATCTGGTCATGATGTCGATGTTAAATTCGGCGTTGCTATTAATGATCAACTTAACGATGAAATCTTAGTGAGCGTCATCGCTAGTGACTTTGAAGAAGATTTTGACTTCTCAAAAACATCTTCTTACCAGGCACCTGTTCGCCCACAAGAAAATACTGTGTTCACAACCCTCACCAAAGAAGAGGAAGAACCAAACGAAAAACCATCCGAAGATATGGATACCAATTCCATTCTTCCAGACTTCTTACAAAACTAATGAAACTGAGAACTGTCGCATCTTTACTTTTTGCGCTAGCATTGACTGCTTGTGGTGGCCATTCTAGTTCTTTAAGTAGCGAAGTAATTACTTCCTCAAGTAGCGAAAGTTCTTTTTCTTTTACTACAAGCGATAGCGCAAGTGAAACATCTCTTCCAAGCAGTACTTCGAGTAGTGCCACAAGTTCCATTCTTCCAGAAGTAAAACCGTATGAAGGCTATTATAATAGCCTCACTACTTGGACTAACGGAGAAGATTTAAAGCAAAAGCTCTACGATATTTCGCACTCAACATATCATCCGCTTAATTACACGAATCCTAATTATCAAACAAATATTAATGCGGATCATTCGTATAATGACTTTGAATTTTTAGACGTTATTTATAGTGAAGATGATGTCTTCAAGACTGAAACTAATAAGGGCTGGCAAAGAGAACATGCTTTCTGCGCTTCCTTAATGTGTGGTTCGCTGACCGCTGATGCAGTTAAAAGAGTGGGTAGAGCCACAGACTTCCATAACTTATTAGCAGCTTCTGCTTCCGCTAACTCTTCACGCGGAAACAAAAACTATGGTAACGCTGATGAGACAAACTCTTACTATCAAAACCGCACAACTGATAACGGACGTGACGGTTATAGCTTTGATCCTGTGAATTTTGAACCAGGTGATAGGGATAAAGGCAGAGTGGCTCGTGCCATATTTTATATGGCAATGATGTACAAAAATGATGAAGTTGACGAAGTTAATGGCATCACCATGAAAGGCTTAAGAGTTGTTGAAGATCCTGTCACTTATGTCCAAGGTGAAAATGGTGCTTTTGCCATTGGTAATTTATCAACGCTGCTTGAATGGAATAAAAAATATCCTGTTGATTATTTAGAAATGCAACACAACATTTCTGTTTACAAAGATATCAACGCAATCGACGGCTATGCTCAAGGCAACCGCAATCCATTTGTTGACTATCCATCATTAGTTGATTATGTATATGGTGAACACAAAGATACAGCTGGCAGTTTATCTTCTTGCACCGCGACGGAAAGTATTATTAATTGTGAAATTTCTAATACTGAATTCTCTCATTACGCATTAAAAGAAGCGAAAAGAGCGTACGCTCCTGGCGAACAAATCTCTAACAATGACTACAAAATAGTCAAAATCCTAAACAACTATACATATAGCGAAATAAGTGAAGGCTACACCAATTCATTAGCCAATCATACATTCTCCACAAATGATGGGGAATCGATTGTCGCTAATATTAGTGTTGGCACACAAAATATCCCATATCGTATCACTCTTAATCCTTTAGCCAGTTGTTCGACTGGCGAGGTTACTTTATCGACAACTGGTATCAGTTCAAGCAAACCAAGCGTAGATCAAAACGTTACTTTTGATGGCATTGATTTCATCTTCAATTTCAACACAACATATGTACGAAACATCAGTACTGGCGGAATTACCTTTGGTAGTGGCAACAATTCATTGACCAAACTTACCATTAAGACCAAGAATTCCTATAAGATTGATGCGGCTTACATCAAAGCCTTTGTCGGCAATGTGAATAGTTCCTATCGATTAACCATTAAAGTTGGTGACGAAACAATCCTTAATACCACAACAGTGGATAACAAAGATGTCGCTAAAGTTTATGGTGCTTCTAGAAACGTTACATTAGAGGGTCAACTCACTTATATCTTCGAAGGAAGTTCTTCCTTGAAAATAAATAGTGTTGCCTTTAATATAATTAATGCTTAAAATTAAGCGAACCCTTGAAGACACGTCTTCATATAAACTACCTCTAGCGAGTTTGGGATGGTGTAAGCCAAACAGGGAAGAATATGGAGGTATCACTTCATTGTATGAGAGCTGAACTAATAGTAAGCCTCCCTCACTCCTAGGATAAGGAGAAATCAAGTGCTAAAGATAAATCTTTAGAACTAAGGTGGTACCGCGCACAACAGCGTCCTTAGACGGGACGCTTTTATATTGTTAAGGAGTTAATTATGGATTACAAACAAACGCTCTTAATGAACAAGTCAGACTTTGAAATGAGAGGCAACCTCAATCAAAAAGAACCAGTACTTGTTAAAAAATGGGAAGAAGAAAAAGTTTACGAAAACATGAACCTCAATCGTAAAGAGGCAAAAGAATTCGTTCTTCACGATGGCCCTCCATACGCGAACGGCGATATGCACTGTGGCCATATGCTTAATCGTATTCTCAAAGACTTAGTCATTCGTTACAAGAATATGCAAGGCTATAAGACACCATTTGTCTTTGGTTGGGATACACATGGTCTTCCAATTGAAAACATGGTCACTAAAAGCGGTGTTGATAGAAAAGCTATTCCTCTTACCGAATTCCGTAAGAAATGTGAAGAATACGCTTTAACACAAGTTGCTAAACAAAAAGAACAAGTCAAACGCTTAGGTTTATTAGGCGATTTTGATAATCCATATTTAACACTTAGAAAAGAATACGAAGCTAGACAAATTGAAGTCTTTGCTTCCATGGCCTTACAAGGTTTAATTTATAAAGGCTTAAAACCAGTTTACTGGTCACCAAGTAGTGAATCCGCCTTAGCGGAAGCTGAAATCGAATACGCAGATGTTTTATCTCATAGTATTTATGTCGCTTTCCCTGTGAGAGATGGTAAGGGTGTTGTTGATGCTGATGCCAGACTCGTCATCTGGACAACCACTCCATGGACATTACCTGCTAACTTAGCGATTAGCGCCCATCCAGACTTCGTTTATGGCGAGTACGATACAAATCTTGGAAAACTTGTTTTCCTCGCTGAATTCGCCGATAAACTTAAAGAAGAACTAGGTTTAGAGAAATGTGAACTCATCAAACGCTTTAAAGGTAGTGAATTAGAGTTCGTCGTGTGCAAACACCCATTCTACGACCGTGATTCTTTAGTCATCGTTGGTACACATGTTACTGATGACGCTGGTACAGGTTTAGTCCATACCGCTCCTGGACATGGTGTGGAAGACTATCAAGTCTGTATGAAATATCCAGGTAGAGGCTTAGACCCATATTGCCCTGTGGATGAACACGGCAAATTAATGAAGGGTACAGGCGAAAGACTCGAAGGGGTTTTCTACGAAAAAGCTAACGATATCGTCTTAGAAATCCTCACTGAAAATGGTGCTTTATTAAAACACACAACATTTACCCATAGCTATCCACATGACTGGAGAACACATAAACCAGTAATCTTTAGAGCTACAAAACAATGGTTCTGCTCCATTGAGCCAATTAGAGAAAAACTCTTAAAAGAAATCCATAACGTTAAATGGTATCCAGCTTGGGGCGAAACCAGAATGGTCAATATGATTAAAGACCGCGCTGACTGGTGTATCTCTCGTCAAAGAGCGTGGGGTGTCCCAATTCCAATCTTCTACGCAGAAGATGAAACCCCAATTATCGATAAAGAAGTATTTGACCATGTTGCTAAACTCTTTAAAGAGTTTGGTAGCAATGTCTGGTACGAAAGAGATGCAAAAGACTTATTACCAGAAGGCTATAAAAATGAACATTCTCCAAACGGCAAATTCGTTAAAGAAAAAGACATTATGGACGTTTGGTTTGACAGTGGTTCATCTTGGAATGGTGTCTTAAATGATAGAGGTATCCAATATCCAAGTGATTTATACCTTGAAGGTAGTGACCAATATCGTGGTTGGTTCAACTCTTCCCTTATCTTAAGTGTCGCTACACATGATGTCGCACCATTTAAGAATGTTGTTTCCCATGGTTGGGTTTTAGACGAACATGGTGAACAAATGCATAAATCCAAAGGTAATGGTGTTGATCCTACAAAGATTGCTAATGTCTATGGCGCTGATATCTTAAGACTTTGGGTCGCTAGCGTTGATTATCAACAAGACGTTCGTATTGGTGAAAACTTAATCAAACAAGTTGCTGACCAATATCGTAAAATCCGTAATACATTAAAGTTCATCTCCTGGAACTTAGTGGACTTTGATCCTCACACAAAGGTCAACGAATTCGCTAAACCAGATGAATATATCTTGGAATCTCTTAACTTATTAGTTAAGAATGTCACTGAAGCTTTCGATAAATATAACTTTGGCGAAGCCACAAGTGACATCATGACCTTCATGTCTACTGACTTAAGTAGTTTCTATTTAGATATTAATAAAGATGTCTTATACTGCGAAGGAAAAGATTCCTTAAGAAGAAGACAAGTCCAAACCGCTTTATACTTAGTCGGTGAAACATTGTTACGTCTTCTCAATCCAATCCTTCCATTTACAATGGATGAATTCAATCGTAATATGCCTGGTGAAAGAAAAGCCAATCCTCAATACTACGATTATCCAAAATATCATGAAGTTAACGTTGACTTATTAAAGGAATACGATAATTTCAAACTCTTAAGAGATGATGTCTTAAAAGCTTTAGAAGAAGCTAGAAATAACAAGGTTATTGGTTCCGCTCAAGAAGCTTATGTCTCTATTAAATTCAATAATGAAGACTTAAGAAAGCTTTTCAATAGTTTTGATAAACACTTAAGAAATCAATTATTCGTTGTTAGTGAAATCAACGAAGAAGATAATGATGGTGTGGAACTTAATAATTCTAAAATCAAAGTTATTCATCACCCAGGTCACTTCTGCGAAAGATGCTGGAACTATGAAAGTGATGCAGTTCTCCAAGAAGATGGTACCTATTTATGCAAACGCTGCGCTGAGGTTGTCAAATAATGAAAGAGAAAGTATTAAACGCCTTAAAATGGTTCTTTAAATCATATATTTGGCTTGGTGTATTGCTTCTAGCAATAGATATTATTACTAAGCAAATCATCTTAGGCTTTCACGCACTTGAAGGTGATTTAATTAGTGACTGGGGATTTGTCAGAATTAGATTCATCTTAAATAGAGGTGCTGCTTTCGGTATGGGCACAGGTAACGCTGTAGCTAATCGTGTCCTTTATTTAGTTATTGCTTCGTTAATTAGTATTGGCTTAGTGACATACTTAATTATCAAAAGAAAAGATGTTAAAGCTTATGTGAGAGCATCGTTAATTATGGTAGTTACTGGTGCAATTGGTAATATGATAGATCGTATCTTCTATGCCCCAGAATTTGCCGTTGTTGACTGGATTGATTTCTATTGGGTTCCTGGCTGGGTTTGGGTCTTTAATATTGCTGATAGCTGTATCGTTGTAGCCGCCTTTATGCTCATCATTTATGTGATAGTGGGAGAGGTTAAAGAATATAAAGCTAAGAACAAGACCACAGTGAAGACTGTTAACGATAATAAAAAGATTCTTTCTAAGACCGAAAAAGAAAGACTTGAAGCAGAACAAGCTCAGGAAAAAGAAAGTAAATAAATAGTAGTTTTATAGTAAACATATGAAATACATCGTTACTTATAAAGAAAATGGCGAAAGATTTGATAAGGCTGTTAGTCTCCTTAACAGTGAACTTTCACGTTCCTATATCACAAAACTTATTGAGGAAGGAAAAATCCTCTTAAATGGTAAACAAGAAAAGCCTTCCTTAAAGGTTAAAGAAAACGATGAGATTTTCATTGAAGAATTAGTGGACCAAAAGAGCGATATCAAAGAAGAAGATATCCCGTTAGATGTCGTTTATGAAGATGATGATATCCTCATTATCAATAAACCTCAAGGTATGGTGGTTCACCCTGCTAATGGTCATTATTCTGGAACACTGGTGAACGCTCTTATGTTCATGGAAGATTCACTTTCCTCCATTAATGGTGTCATCCGTCCAGGTATTGTGCATCGTATTGATAAAGACACTAGTGGCTTATTGTGCGTTGCTAAAAACGATAATGCCCATCATTTCTTAGCGGAACAACTTAAAGACCACACAATGGCTAGAGAATACATGGCTTTAGTCCGTGGTGTGATTAAAGAAAATAGTGGTACAGTAGAAATGCCTATAGGCAGAGATAAAAAAGACCGTCAAAAAATGGCGGTTACAAAAGAAGGTAAACCTGCGATTACTCACTTCGTTGTGGTGGAAAGATTTAAAGACCACACTTTAGTGAAGTGCCAACTCGTCAGTGGACGTACACACCAAATCCGCGTCCATATGTCCGCGATTGGATACCCAGTTGAAGGGGATCCATTATACGCTGGTAAGAATTTCGATAAGTTATATAAAAACGGTCAGCTCCTTGTAGCGTATAAGTTAAAACTTATTCATCCAACCACGAAAAAGGAAATGGTCTTCAATATTGACCTTCCAGATTACTTCCAAAAAGTCTTAGAAAGCTTAAGATAAAAGAAAAGACCCAGCTGTGCTGGGTTTTCTATTCTGTTACTTCTTTATAATTAGCGAAGTGCTTTTTAGCAATCTTGTTGAATTCCTCTAAGCCGTATTTCTTAATGAACTTTTTAGCGAACTCATTAACTTTAGACGACGCTCCAAATGGGAAAGTCATTTTATATTTCTTTTCTAAGGCATCTTTTTCAAGTAAGAAGGCATATCTAGCAATGCAACTTGCTAAAGCAACACATGGATAATATGATTCGCCTTTGGTTTTAAAAGTGATATTGAATATCTTTTGTTCTTTTGGATCGTTCAAGTAAGCAAAGTATTTAGATTCCGCGACGAATTGATCCACGAAGATGTTTTTAGTGTCAGGGAACTTCTTAAACATGTTGAGTAAAGCGCGATTATGCATCTTAGCTTTAATACTGTTTAAGTTTTCACCTTGTTCAATCAATTCGTTGTAGTGGCCATTTGGTAAGCAAAGCTTAGAGACAAAGAATTTCTTTAATAAGCCCGGAGCAATTTCTCTAATCTTTTCATCTGTGAGCTTCTTGCTATCCTTAACACCGAATGATTCTAATTCTTTTAGATCTCTACCACGAACAAACGCGGCCACGACAATAACTGGAAGTAGGAAATCACCGACACCGACTTCGTCGCTACCGATTTGATTGTCTTTACAAAGCCAACCTTTAGGGGCTACTGTGCTTTCTTTTACTTCCGCTTCAGCATTCCATTTTTGTGCTTCCACTAGGGCAGCGCCACCAGAGAAAACAACTTTGTGTTTGCCCTTTTTATCACAATAAATTGTAATAATGACACCAGAATACTCCGCTTGAAAGACGACATATTCGCCATTATTAGGCTTTTGATAGGCTAAATAAAAAGCCATCATTTCTTTAGCTTGTTCGTTAGTAATAGCAAATGAAACAATCTCTTTGTTCATATAAATAATCATAACACTTTTTTAAGAGTGAAAAATTTATTTTTAACGTGCTAAAATAAACTGTATGCAAAACATTTACGAAACATTTGAATTTAATAAAATTAAAGACCATCTCTTAGAATATGCGAAAACAGAACTCGCTAAAGTCTATATCGATGAACTCAAGATGTATGAGAGTCCTGAAGCTATCAAAAACGCTTTAGAAGATTTAAAAGAAATTAGTTCCATTATCGTGAGATTTGGTCCTTTACCAATCCATACTTCCGCTAACGCGTTAGTGTTAATTGATTTAGCTAAAAAGACTGGTTTATTAACACCTAGAGATTTATCTCTCATCGCAGAAGATGTTTTAACTATTGGTAAAATCAGTGCGTTCCTTAAGAAACTTGATAACATGTATCCACGCACTAATGAGATGACCAGTGGTTTTATTGATTTAAGTAACTTAGAAAAAGAAATCCATAGAGTCATCACCAACTCATTAACCATCGCGGATAATGCTTCTCCTGATTTAAATCAAATCCGTAAATCACTTAAGAAAGCAGAAGCCACTCTTCAATCAAAGATTGCTTCCTTAGCGTTCACATATGGTAAATACTTAAACGATGACAATATCACCATCCGTGATGGTCACTTTGTCTTACCAGTTAAGACTGTTGATAAAAGCAGAGTCTCTGGTATTGTCTATGACGTCTCCGATAGTGGTAATACCACCTTTATTGAACCTTTAGAAATCGTTCAAATTAATAACGAAATTACTGCGTTAAAAGTCCAAGAAAATGAAGAGATTAGAAAGATCTTAAAAGCCTTAACCGCTTTAGTGCTCCTTCAAGAAGGAGAAATCATCACTAATAACAAGATTATTGCGAAACTAGACTTCTTAAGCGCAAAAGCGATGTACGGCAATGAAATAAATGGTGATATCGCGGAATGTAGCGATAAGCAAGAAGTGATATTGGAGTCCGCAAGACACCCATTAATTGATCCTAAAAAGGTTGTCGCTAATTCATACGCTCTAAGCGAAGAAGAACCGATCATTATTATTTCTGGTCCTAACGCTGGCGGTAAAACAGTCTCCCTTAAAACAGTGGGCTTATTAGCACTCATGTACCAAGCAGGTTTAATGGTGCCAGTCCGTCAAGCTAAGATTGGCTATTTTAAACATATATTTATCGATATTGGTGATAACCAATCATTAAGTGATAACTTATCTACATTCTCCGCCCATATTTCTCAAATTGGTGAAATCATTCATGCAGTGGGTGGTAAAGACTTAGTCTTATTGGATGAACTTGGTACAGGCACTGACCCTAAAGAAGGTGAAGCCCTCGCCGTGGAAGTCACTAAATATTTGGAAGAGAAACACGCTTTAGCGATGATTTCCTCCCACTTCTCGGCGATGAAGGAATATGCCTTCTTAAGCAAGAACATCGCTAACGCATCAATGATTTTTGATGAAGATAATCTCAAACCAACATACCGCTTTAAACAAGGCGTACCTGGTAAAAGCTATGCTTTAGAGGTTGCTTCTAGATATGGAATCGACGCTAAAATCATTGAAAAGGCCCATGCATTCTTAAAACAAAATGAAACTAACGACGCTAGTGAACTTTTAGATATCTTACAAAAGAAAGTGGAAGAAGCTAATAAGCTTCAAGACGCTTTAGAAAAACAACAAGCGGACCTCGATAGAAGAGAAAAGAAACTCAATAACGATGAAGAACTTTTTGAAACCAAAAAAGAAAACATGATGAAAGATGTCAAAGAGGAAAAAGAAGAACTTATCGCTAAAGCGAAGAAAGAAATCTCCGACATCATTTCCAAAATGCATAACTCCGATATGAAAGTTCATGAAGTCATTGAACTTAAAAAGGAACTCGAAGAGTTAGAAGAAAGAGAAGAGGAAGAAGTCTATAACGAAGATATCGCCGTTAATGACTATGTCACTATCCCAAGTATGAACCTTAATGGTAAAGTCATGAGATTAAAAGGTAATAAAGCCCATATCGTCTCTGACAGTGGTTTCTCTTTCGATGTTGATAAGAGTAAATTACACAAAGTAAATAAACCAAAAGTGGGTACCACTAAAGTGAAAAAGACCAATTACGATCTCGCTATTAACACTCACGTGGGTATTGAACTAAACATGATTGGTATGCGCTTAGAAGAAGCCAAGAATGCTTTAATTAAGTATTTGGATAACTGCCGCTTGAAACACTTATCCCAAGTCCGCATTATTCATGGCTTTGGTAGTGGCGCACTCCGTAATATGACGAGAGAGTATTTAAACACCCAAAAAGATTTAAGCTACCGCGCTGGTGGTGAACACGAAGGTGGTGGAGGTTGCACAGTCGTGCTCTTTAAGTAATGAAAGAGAGAATTAAGTCATGTATTAATAATCTTAAACACCTACCAGGCGTGTATTTGATGCATGATAAAGATGATAAAATTATTTATATTGGCAAAGCCAAAGACCTCTATAAAAGAGTAAGTCAATACTTCTTAAGACCACAAGTGGGAAAAGTCGCTAAGATGGCCTTTGAAGCAGAATACTTTGAAACAATTATTACGAATAATGAAAAAGAAGCGCTCATCCTCGAGATGAATCTTATCCAAACTCATTATCCAAAGTTTAACATCCTTTTAAAGGATGGCAGTCATTATCCATATATCGCGATTAGGAAAACTGGCTATCCATATTTGCAAATCAAAAGAAACACCAAAGATAAGAACTACGATTATTTTGGTCCTTTTCCAAGAAGTAGCTCTGCTTATGAAACAATCGATTTGTTAAATAAGATCTTTCCTTTGAGGAAATGTAAGAACATTCCATCAACTGCGTGCCTATATTATCACTTAGGACAATGCTTAGCCCCTTGCATCAACGAAGTCTCTAAAGAAAAAGAAGATGAAATGCGTGAACAAGTGAAATCCTTTATGCGTGGTAACAATGCTGATGTGAAAAGAGATATCGCTATGAAGATGATGCAAGCCTCCGAAAAGATGGACTATGAAGCAGCAAAAGATTATAAAGCAGTTTTAGATGCGATTAATCACATCAACATTCAGCAGAATGTCGAGACTAATGATAAAAAAGATCGCGATATTTTCGCGTTTTCCACGAGAGAGGGTTATTTATCGTTAGCAGTCCTTTTGTTCCGTAGAGGGACGCTTTTGGATAAAAAAGTGTACATTGTTGAGGAATTCGATAACAACGAAGAACAAGTCGCGGATTTGATTTTGCAGTTCTATCAAAATGTGCCATATCCTCAAGAAGTAGTGATTAACAATGAAACAGTCGTGGATTTGCTCTCCGATCTAATTGATCCTAATGTCTACAGCGTTTCTAAAGGTAAGATTCATGATTTGATATTGACCGCGAAGCAAAATGCGAATAACGCTTTGGATGAATACTTCCTTTCTAGCAAACTAGATAGCGATAAACTTGCCTTATTAGAGGAATTAGGCAATATTTTAAATATTGATACCCCATTAAGAATTGAATTGTTTGATAACTCACACTTACAAGGCTCTTCACCGGTCGGCGCTGCGGTGGTTTTTATTAACGGTGAACCCGCGAAGAAGTTATACCGCAAATACCATATCGAACATGATGAGGCGAGAGATGATCTCAAGAGCATGGAAGAAATAGTGTACCGCCGCTATAAGAGAATGAAAGATGAAGGGCAAACCCTTCCTGATTTAATCTTAGTTGATGGTGGCCTTAACCAAATCAAAGCGGCTTCTCTCGCTTTGCAAAAAGCCGATGTTTCCATTAATCTTTTTGGTTTGGTGAAAAATAGCAAACACCAAACAGCAGGTTTAATGGATATTGAAGGCAATATCTATGATATCGAAAACAAAAACATCTTCTTTATGCTCACAAGAATGCAAGATGAAGTCCATCGATTCGCTATTGCATTTCATCAATCATTAAGAAACAAAAATATGAAGTCATCACTTTTAGACGATATCAAGGGATTAGGCGCTAAAAGAAAAGAACTTATAAATAAGGCTTATCCAGATATCAATCTTTTGAAAGAGGCCACAATTGAAGAGTTAAGTCAGCTCCTTCCTAAAGAAGTAGCGGAAGCCCTCTATATGAAACTTCGTTATTAATTGCTTGCAAACAATCAGAGATTTATTTAATATAATTATCGCTGACATGCGCTTGTAGCTCAGTTGGATAGAGCAACAGCCTTCTAAGCTGTGGGTCAGGCGTTCGAGTCGCCTCAAGCGACTAAAATGCATTTTGTAACGTTTTTTAGCAGTTTATTAAAATAACTGCGTCTAATTAGTGGAGTGAAAACCAATAATGGTATACAATGTTTGAGTTATGAAAAATATCAAGAAGGCATCGCTATATATATCCTTATTAATATTACCTTCAATTCTGAGTGGTTGTGGTACTGTTGAGCATGTTTACTATAGAAGCAGTTCTAAAAGTACATCCAAGGTGCCTAGTGTTTCACTAAGCCTTCCTCCAGAACAAGTTTCTTATAACATGGAATCATTCTTTGCTAGTAATGATTCAAGTGTTGATATTCCTTTAGAAGAGTTTGGTCCAGATACTAATCTTAGAATTGAAAGAAGCAGCCGAAGTAGCGAGAGTCTTGTCATCACTGGTGAAGTTTATAACTATGACTTTAGATTAGATGTACTTAGACTTGTTTCTTTATATTTATACGACGCTAATGAAGATGGCTATAGAGACCTTTGCATTACTTCGGATAATCGTCAAGGAAATTCTATTTTTATCTATGACCTTAAAAAAGAAGACGAGATATTTTATTTAGAACCAATTCGTCGTTCAGATAATAGCGTCGATAGTTATTCATTCTCGTTAGACGGTTCTAATATGCTTTATGCTGAATGCTCATCTATCGTTAATTCTCGTCTTAATAGCGAATATGGCGTTGTTTCATATAGTTCAAATTACGGAGTCTATGTAGATTGGAAAAATTATCTAAATGTCAGTGGTTTTATGTTGACTATTAGAGGAAGTGATGGAGCTGCGATTATTAGTAATGTGGTCAGAAGCACGGTTGCTAACGTATCTACGACACTAAGTAGAAGAAGATCATATGCCTTCTTTATTAAGCCATTAGAGGATATTGATGCGGGTGAAGAATACATGCACTTTGCATATCGTAATAGTGGTGTAACATTCAACCCAACAACATTTCATCTTTCTGAGTATTCCGAAGAAGCTGACGGCAAGCAGTTTTGCTTCACCTTTTCATATAGCCAAAACACCAATGACAATACTAATCTAACGGTTCATTTCTCAGGCTATTCGTTAAACCTGAATTTGTATATTCCAGCTAACTAAAGAGGTACCACTATGAAAAATATTAAGAAAACATCGTTCTTTATCTCATTATTACTCCTACCTCTTTTCGTGGTAGGCTGTGATTTAGAATCGCATTATAAATATGAGGGTAGTGGTTCTCGTGATATTCAATATACTTATATACCTGGTAGTCCAACTTACCAATATACTTATACCTACACGTACACTCAACCACCTGTGACTGTGACTAGCATCAGCCAACCATCTGTTCAATACACTAATCCTAATGTAAATACTTCGTATCGATATCTTGCACCAGTGAAGATATTTGACTCTTTCAAAGATGGTTTCATACCAGCCACGCCACTTCGTTTCACTTTGCAAGAATATTATCCTTCTAGTTTTATTGTGGATTCTAACATGAATATTATTCAGGAAGGCACAAATAGATTTTATGGCCATGCTTATTCGTTATACATGTATGATGCAGATGGCGATGGTTTTCGTGATTTTTGCATGGGCGATGTCGATAACGTCAATGGCTCTTATAATGAATACTTATCCATTTACAGTTACTTCTATGAAAAAGAACTCTATTATCTATACGAAAATAACCAATTAAACGCTGCTAATTTCCGCTTCCTTTTATCCGGAAGCAATTTATACGCGTACGAAAGCGAATATGATTTTAATGGCAATGAAAGAATAAAAGACTATGGTCTGTTTGCTTATTCTACTTCTAAAGGGGGAACTTATCTCCAATGGAATACTTATCCAAATCATGAAATCACGAGCATAAATGCCGGATTCAAACTAGCAACAGATCTTAGCCGCAATTATCGTTATCACGCTTTTGCAGATAATGAACACACAGTTAGAGTTGATGATGTAACAATGTATTGCTTAGACGTTAGCCTTAGTGGTAATAGAGTGACAGAGCAATCTTTCAAAGACTATGTTCACATACTTAACCGTTATAGAAACGGTGGTGTAAACATCGCATTTTACGACATAAAAAACAGTCGCCTAAATCTTTTCTTAACATTTGATAGTTCAGCAGAATATGAAGAATTAGACATTATGGTTAATGGTGACGTGGAACATTTCGTTTTCACTATTCAAGAAGGTGAAAACGCCGATACACTAGCCAGCTTATCAGGATATAGCAATATTATTGATATAGTTTCTTCATATGTGTCAAAAGTGACTTATTCTATAGAGGACACAACCGTTTTGAATCAATCGTTACGTCAAGTAACTACGTGGACAAACTCTGAATCGTTGAATAAAATGTGTGATCTTCTTAAAGATAATGCTTATGCTGTTCAAGATTCAGTGGTTACTGGTGCGAGCCAAATGATGTATAGTCAGCTTTCTTTCTATTTGTTCAATAGTATACAACGAGCAGCAGTTTTCAATTTTTATAATCATCAATTTTTCTATGTTGATGGTACCTATTATGCTTTAGCTAAGCCATTAAAAACAACAAATTTTGGCAACATTGATAACACATGTTATGGTTTTGCCTTTTCATCCGCTGATGTTGCTGTAACTATTTATAGCACAAAAGTTTCTGCTATTGCTTCTACTTTTGATGGGCTATTTTCCATTCTCTTTGTAAAGGAAAGAAACACAACATATACAACTAGCGATGCTAACTATCGTTTCTACTTCAATCAGAATTTTTATATTATTAACGGCACAACCTTCATCGATCAAAGCGCTGAAAATGTTTACACGATAATTTCTGATGATGATTTCTCATTCTTGTTTAACAATTAGTTTTGATTATTTGTATATTTTTTAGCAGTTTTTAATCGTTCGTTTGTCTAATAGGTGAAAGCATCCTTTATGGTGCTTGCGTTTAGGAGGCAAAAAGATGAAAAAAACTCATAAAACAACGTTAATCGCCGCCTTATTATCATTACCTTTATTAGTGGGCTGTGCGGGCGCGACTCAAAGTTTTTATAGTGAAAAACCTCCATTTAGTTATAATCCCTCATATAATCCTGGTGACAAAATAGATCCAATCAAAATTTTTGATTATTTTGAAGACGATGGTTATCCAGGTCCTTTAACATTTGAATTAAAGGAATTCAGTGTTTCTCCATTCACCCTTAATCAAAGTCGATTGGTTTTAGATTCTAATGGTGGTGTTGTTACTAATGCTGGCTTAGCTTTATATGTTTATGACGCTAACGATGATGGTTATCGTGATTTCTGCATTGTTGACCGTGAGGACGATGGCTTATATAACTACTACATTAGAATCTACGATTATAAGAATAAACGCGAAATCTTTAATTACAATGAAACAGAAAGATTCTCTTATTTCTTAAAAGCAAAAGATCGTCAATTATGTGTTTTTCAAACACATCAAGCATATAACGATGAAAAATACGGCGAAGGCGTGATTGTCTTTAACAAAGATAAAGGCGTTGAAATCAAATGGGACAACTGTTTTGATATCAAGAATGTCAATTTTGAATTCACTTACGCTGATGTTGACCATAGTGAAGTCAACTTCACAAATAGAAATGGTGTTTACACAATTGGTGTCAACAGAGTTTGTACCTATTTAATAACATTAGATGTTGAGAAGAGCGCTAAAACAATTTATCCTTCCGATTTCGTTATGCCAGTGTCCTTTATCTCTAGTAGTGATGATGTCGTTATTTTCAATCCTTTAGAAGATCGACCATTTACTTACGCTTTATATTTTGAAGGAACAGGCAATAAATATAATGTTGATATGGTGTTTTCTGGTTTTAAAAAGACATTAGTATTTAATGTCCAACCAGACTACACAAGCCCATTTGTTAATTTAAAACTCAGTTATTTACTTTCATGGGCATCGCAAACTGCTCTTCCAAACATTCAAGAAATCGATGTTAAAGAAGAGATTCTAGGTAGATACGCTCCAGAATCTAGTCGTGGCATTGGTAATTTATATCAATTCACTGATGATAGCTACTTAGATGATTTGTCTTTATATTTTGATGAAGTGCTCTTTGAAATAGACCCAGATGATTTCGTTAGTGACGATTTGCCATACTACACATATATTATTAAAACAGATCAAGAAACCTATGAATTTGAAGGCCAAGGTAATTATTTCTATGTTTCCGATCGATGCTTTATGGCGAGAAAGCCATTAGAAATGAATCGTTTCCACGCTTCTAATAGCCACAACTATTTTGATCAAGAAGTGACTTCTATATATGCCACCCCATTAAAACCAGGGTTAAAATCAAAAACAATCAGCAACCCTGAAGATTTCACATTTACTAAGCGCATAGCCAATGAAGAAAGTGTTAACAATGCACAATTCTCATTCACACTTAAAGGCGCCACTTATTACATCTTAGATAATAAGAGTTTCCTTGAAAGCAGTGGACGTTATGTTTACGAAATCACTTCTGATGCTGATTTCTCAACTCTTTTTGCCTAATATTTTAATAAGAATTAAATTATTATCCTTTTTATAAATAAATTTATAGACAACAATAATTATTAACCATATAATTGTTTTTGAAGTGTACTAAGTGTATTAATACAGCATTAGTAAGGAGGTCGTTATGCTTTCTATTAAAAATTTAACAAAAATATACAAAATCAAAGGTGGCAATGATACAGTCGCTTTAGATAACGTTAGTATTGAATTTCCAGAAAAAGGTATGGTCTTTCTTCTTGGTAAATCTGGCAGTGGTAAATCCACTTTGTTAAACCTTATTGGTGGTTTAGATTTCCCAACAAATGGTGAAATAATTCTCAAAGGAAGAAGTAGTAGAGACTTCTCTCAATCTGATTTCGATAGCTACCGTAATACTTATATTGGTTTTATTTTCCAAGAATACAATATTCTTAATGAATTCAACGTCGAACAAAACATTGCTTTAGCGATTGAACTTCAAGGCAAGAAAGTCACTAAAGACGCTGTTGATAAATTATTAGAACAAGTTGATCTTACGGGATACAACAAAAGAAAGCCAAACACTCTTTCTGGTGGTCAAAAGCAAAGAATCGCTATCGCTAGAGCGCTTATTAAAGAACCAAATATCATTATGGCGGATGAACCAACAGGCGCTCTTGATAGTAAAACTGGTGAGCAAGTTTTTGAAACACTGAAGAAATTATCAAGCGATAAGTTAGTCATCGTTGTTTCTCATGACCGTGATTTTGCGGAGAGATTTGGCGATCGAATCATCGAACTTAAAGATGGCAAAATCTTATCTGATCAAAGCAAGCACTACGTCGAGGCCACAAGCATCAGTGATAATGTCACGATTATTAATGAACACGCGATTAAGATTAACGATGCGAAAAAGCTCACTAAAAAAGACTTTGATAAATTATATGAATCGATTAAAAACAGCGAAGGTAAAATCTTTATCAGTAGTGGTGAAAATGCTGATAAATCAATGAAAGTATCGCGCATTAGCGATGATGGTCGCAGTGATGAGTTTAAACAAACCGACAAAATTGAACTAAAACAATACGACGCTTCAAAAACAACATTTATTCGTTCTAAGATGCCAGTTAGCAAATCCACGAAGATGGGCTTGAGCTCCTTAAAAACCAAACCAGTGCGTTTAATTTTCACCATGCTATTAAGCGTGATTTCTTTTACGATGTTCGGTGTTGCTTCTGGTTTAATGCTCTATAGCCCTAACCACACATATAGTCAAGCTTATAGAGATACTGATTATACTTCCGAAACATTATCTAAATACGCGAAAGGTAAAATTAGAAATCAGCACATCGATGCCTATGGTAATGTCCTTGATTCATATGTATATGAAAGCACTCAAATCGCGGGCTTTGGTTCTAGCGAAGTTGACGAATTAAACAAAAACAACCTTGGCTTAGTTTATATTCCTGGTGCTGATGTGGATAGAAATGTTTCTTTCTCATATGCAGAGATGAAAACTGATGCAGATTTCTATGGCACTAACTACCGTCTAAGTTTCGTTTCAGATGCCAGCAAAGAGCAATTTGATAAACTCCATTATCAATTGCATGGTGATTATCCACAAAACAAAGATGAAGTCCTTCTTTCCAAAGCGGTTGGTCAAATGCTTGTTGATTCCAAGATTGTCGCGGGATCTAATTTTCTAGATGCAATTGGTAAAAAAATCTCCATTTCTTTCCCTGGTGGTCAGAAAAAAGTGACGGTTTCCGGCTTATTTGATGCAGAAGATGTCCCACATAAATATTTTGAGATTAAAAACGAAGAAACAACTTTAAGTATACAAGAAATAGATGAGCTCAAAACTGCATTTAGTGATTATTTCCGTAACTCCTTCAACAGTGTGGTTTTCGTTAACAACGGACTCTTTGAAAAACTTGGCTTGGTTTATTCACGCGATAATGGAAGATACCGCTATGTTGAACCTGAATACCGCCGTGGTGTGAGATTTGGCGATAAATACCAAATGGATTATTCTGTTAGCGAACAAGAATATGCTACAGCATATACCGAGGACACTCTTGATAGAGAAAAAGATTACTTTACCTTCTATAGTCTCGATGATAATGAGATAGAAAATGTTTCATTCAATGAAAAAGAAGTGTATGTCAGTGAATCATATTTGAATGATGTTGGCTATGCTACTGAACGTTATTTTTATCAGACTTTCTTAAGCCCAAACGAGATTACTATTACTCGTTATATGCCGAAGTATTTTGCTTATTATCTTGATTATCACGAAACTGTGAGACGTTATCAAGAATCTCTTTGGACTGGTGAAAGAAATTACGAATTATATGATTTTTATAAACAATACGAAGAAGAATTTGATAAGGGTTATAAAATTGATATATTCCTTAATGAGTACATGTCTTCACCAAACTTCAATCTTTTAAGCAATGAACAAAGAGAACTCTTAAACAAAGCCTCTAATACTTATAACGGTCAATTATCAGAAAGCGAAGTAAACGAGATTTACAATATTTTATATGCTAATTTTGACCAAGCAGATGCTTGTAAAAACTATTTACCTTATATGTATCTCAATAATGCGTATCAAGATAGAGATGATATTAGAGATGACGTCAACTTCAATCATTCTGAATTAATTGCCCTTATGCATGCGGATTATCGTTTGTGGACTGAGGAAGAAACTTCATCCGTCATTAGTTACCTAAACGAAAAGTGCCCAGATGGCACTGATGATATTCGTTCCTACGCTAGTATGCTTAGAGGTTATACATTCAAAACATTCGTTTCGGTTCCTGAGGAAACGTTTAAATGTGACAAAAACATCAAGCTTTATTACCGTGATTGGCAAGATAATATTGGCGCAATCGACGTTGTTGGTTATTTTACCGCTGCTAATGATAAAAACTATCAAGGTATCTTCCTAAAAAAATCATATTTTGAAAATATTTCATTAGAAGTTGATAATCGTAATACTGATACATCTTATTGGGTCGATGAATTTATTTCCTCATACAAAGAAGCTAGTGATGTCCGATACACAAATGTAAAAGTTAAAACTCATTTCACCGAAGCTGAAATTACCCGCATTCTCAAAACATCAAATAAGAACTATACCTTGCGCTTTACTAGTGCGCGTTACGAAAGAGTGTCCTTCATTGTGGAACTCATTAGCGTCCTTAAAAACATCTTCTTATGGACTGGCGTGGGATTTGGTGTCTTTGCCGCGTTGATGATGCTTAACTTCATTACCATATCAATCGCTTCTAAGAAAAAAGATATTGGTATCTTGCGTGCTATCGGTGCAAGAAAGAGTGATGTCTTCAAGATTTTCTTTGCTGAATCATTATTCATCGCCACCGTTTGTATTGTCCTGTCGTTAGGCTTTACCTTCATAGCTGAATTCTTCCTAGACCGCTATTTTATCGAACAAATAACAATCTCAATCTTACAGTTCTCATTTGCTACGGTTGGCCTTGTTGTCGCAGTGGCGTTAATCATTTCTGTTATTGCAACAATTATCCCGGTTTTACATTCTTCAAAGAAGCCGCCGGTTGAATCAATCAGAGCTTTATAAAAATATGACCTCAGGCAATATGCTTGAGGTTTTTATTTCTCATGTTGAAAATATCAAGGCACTTCTATAGAATAGAACTAACAAAGAAAAGGAATTTTATTATGAAAAGCAAAAAAATCTTTATGCTTTCTGCTGTTTTAGCACTTTCCCTCTGCGCCTGTACAGGTAATCATGGCGGAAGTAATGGTGGCAAAAGCAGTAAGCCAAAGCAAACACCTGTTGCCGATCCAACAATGGAAGTAGCGTTCACTCCATTAAATGAAGACGAAGGTGAAAATGTCTTGGTCCCAGATTACGTCAAAGACTATGTCGATCAAATGCATGAACAAGAAGACAAAATCACATTCCCAAACCGTGTTGACAGATTATTCTGCAATATGACATGGGAAGAAGCCGCTGCTGAAGCTGATAAAGGTGATGGTACCAAATACAGCGAAGCTAAATCCGGCGGTGTTGATGTTTGCCAAATCTTGAACCGTAACATGAAGTACGAATGCAAACCAATCGAACTCAAATGGGACAAAGGTGAAAAGACATTCAGCGAAAACGCTAGATTAGTGGCGTGGTCCGAAGTTGACAAGAGCGACAAACGCGAATTCAAATTAGAAGCCGATGGCAATTCCGCCAAAATGGCAAACCTCTTCAGAAATACTGAATACTGTTATCAAATCATCGATGGCGACCAAGCTTCCCAAATGGGCAAGTTTGTTACAGCTGACTATACTAGAATGATTACAATGGGTAACATCTCTAACGTTCGTGATATGGGTGGTTACATGACTTCCTATGGTAAGAGAGTTAATCAAGGCTTAATCTATCGTGGTGGTGAAATGGCCGCTAAAGACTTTACTGATGGTGGCAATAGACACAGCAAGAACTGGACTGATGCTGCTCAAGAAGTGCAAAAAGATGTTCTCAATATTGGTCTTGAATTAGACTTAAGAACAAAATCTGGTTCTGGTAGTATGACCGAATCCAATCTCGATTGGGAAGGTGAATGGGAACAACCTAACACCAATACAAACTTAGCTAACCAAGTTTCTCTTGGTAACGTTAATAAAAAAGCTCAATATGTCAGATGTGCTATTAACTCTTATGATAGCTTTATCACAGATCAAAACAGAAAGAACGAAGCAGAAAACGCTAACAGAGATTTAGTTCCAGAAATCTTCGAATACTTCGCCAATGCTGATAAACAACACGTTTATTTCCACTGCTGGGGTGGTGCTGATAGAACTGGTGTTTCCGGTTTCTTGCTCCTCGGTATCTTAGGCGTCAGCTATACTGATGCGATCATCGACTTCGAATTAACAACCTTAACAAACAATAAGAGATGCCATATGCACAATTCTTCCAGTGCTCATATGCCAAAATTCTTAAAGTTGTTCACAAGTGGTTATGAATTTGAAAGAGATGGTCAAAAATACGAATATAAATTTGATGGTGAAAAGACACTCAATGTCAACGCTACAAACTTATTATTAGCGATGGGTGTCAAACAAGAAACAATCGAAAAGATCCGTACAATTATGCTTCCTGGCTACAAGACCGGCGACCAAGAAGTCGAACGTGAAAATAAACCATATACTGATTCTGCTGAAGTCGTTTGGCTAAGCGATTTACTCGCTCACGATGAATGCTGCGATCACGATCACGAATAATTATTAGGCAATAATAATGAAAATGGGCAAGTCTACTCGGCTTGCCTTTTTATTTATTTAAGTGCTAAACTAATGCATATGAGTGAAAAAGTTGTTAAAACAGAACTTAGTGAAAAAGAACGCAAAGAACAAAAAGCGATTGAAACTGAAAACAAGATTTTAAGTTTCTTAATCCCAATCGTCGGTGCGATTGCCTTTATACTTGGTCTTTTAGGCATCATTTTCGTCGCTGGAAGTGGCAAAGTTGGTGTCTTAGTTTTCTATATCATTCTCTTTATCTTAGGCGTCTTAGGTTGCTTATACGGCGCATTACTCCTTGTCCGCAAGAAAAAACCAGGTTTCTTAAAGAGAAAAAAGAAGGAACAAGAAGACACGCTTCTCGATTAGTTCTTTTTCTTTAAAAAGTAATCCTTAGTAATATCAAAGAGCATCTTCTTAACGACTGCTCTTTTTTCTTTCGATGTATTCTTCCATTGTTCTCTAATTACACCAAATTTAGAAGCGAAGAATGGTAAAAATTCTTTTTCGCTAGGTAACTTTTCAATATCTAGTCTCGCTAAGAAATCGAATATCGTATCGATAAATTCCTTTTTGCGATCTTCGTCGTAGTTATATAGAGCGTAGTTGATTGTATCAACAATATGCGTGGATCTTTCTGTGTAGTTGCTTTTGTAAATAAAAGAATGATCGTAAAGCTCCCACGAAAAAGCATCGTGTTGCATCAGTAAAGAGTTAGAAGAAGCAACAATCGCTTTTCGATGATATTCGTGCATTAAACGTCCAATGATTGATTCATCGGGAGTGTAGTCACGAATTAATGTGTCAATTGCTTTATAATCCTCATTATATGCAGTTGGTGGGAAGTTAGGAGCGTCAAAAGCATAGATGCCTAAGAGCTTCTGTTTTTTCTTTAATGCCTTAGCGGCGCTTATCGCTAATCGTCCACCTTTAGAGTGGCCACCGATATAGAGCTTTTTAAATACAAAAAAGGAAGAAACATATTTTAAATAATTAATGGCTTCAATTTCACTTGGAACCATTTCCAAATAAGCCATATTGAAGTCTTCTTTCCAACCTAAAGTCGTGGAGTCAGTGCCACAGAAAGAAACATAAGCAAAATCTTTTAAAATTAAAGTGATTGCTTGGAACTGTTTTTCGCTTGTCTTATCATGAGTCTTTTTAAACCACGCAAACTTAATGTTTTTATAACGTTTAGACAAGCAAATTGTCTTGGTCATTTCAATATATTTTAGTTTTCTTTCACCAGCATTACGCGGTGGTTTATATTCATTGATTCTTCTTAATAATTCATCGCTAGAGTAAATGGTTTTTTGATTATTTAAAACATCAAAAGGAAAATAAGAAACCATCGCCAAAATGAGAGCGTCCACTTCGTTGAACGGCAGTTCTTTAAACTCGGTTTTTTGATATTTGTATAAGTAATCTAAAACTTGCATGTTTTTATCTTAACACAGCAAGAAAAAAATGCTCTTATTTTTAGTTACAAAAAATAATTTCTAGTGTATGATACAAGTGTTAAACGCAATTAATCCCCAACATCAATAATTGTTTAAGTCCAATAATAGGACGAAGAGAGGTTAATATGAAAAAAGCTTGGCTAGTTATCAACACATTCATTCATTCAGTCAAATTTATGACTCTTTATGACATGCTTTCTACAGCGTTCAAAATTCGTAATGTTGACTTAAAAATTAAAAGAGCAGAAGACATTACTTTAGAAATTGGTGGTAAGATCAAAGACAAACCAGATTTTGTCCTCTTCTGGGATAAAGATTGCTACTTAGCACAGCGCCTTGAAGGTCAAGGTATTAAACTATTCAATAATGGCATGACAATCATCGCTTGTGACAACAAGATTTTGATGTATGAAATTCTTGCGATGAAAGGTATTAGAATTCCACGTACATTCGCTGCTCCTAAAACATTTGAAGGTTTCGAATATAACAGACGTGATTTTATTTCAACCGCCGCTAAAGAGCTCGGTTTACCTATGGTAATTAAAGAAGCTTATGGCTCGTTTGGTGAACAAGTATACTTAGTTCATACCATTGAAGAAGCTAATAAACTCGTTGATAGCTTTGGCTGTAAAGACTTCTTGATGCAAGAATATATCGCTTCCTCTAAAGGCAAAGATGTTCGTGTTAATGTTGTCGGTGGTAAAGCCATTGTCTCAATGCTTAGAGAAAACGAAAATGACTTTAGAAGTAACATCTCTCATGGTGGTACAGGTAAGAAATATAATCCAGGCAAAAAGTTCACGGATTTAGCAATCAAAGCTGCGAAAGCTATTGGTGTTGACTTTGCTGGTGTCGATGTTTTGTTTGGCCCAAATGGTGAACCAATTATTTGCGAACTTAACTCCAATCCACAGTTTGGTTCCACCTATAAATATACTGGTGTCAACTTAGCGGACGCAATTGCTGATTATGTCTTAAAACATATATGATAAGTGGGTTAATAGTTTATAACTCTATTGATACAAGCAGGAATCAATGGTTCATTGATGAATTCCTACAAAAATTAAATGATGAGGAAGTATCCTTGTCATTTTTAGATGAAGACTTCTTGATGGAATATGTTAAGACTCACAAAGTTGATTTTGTTATCTATCGCGCAAGGAATTATGAACTAGTGGAAGCGCTTGAACAAAGAAATATCAGAGTATTTAATAACGCTCTCACTAATAAAATTGCAAACAACAAACTTTTGACATATGAATTCTTAAAAGAAAGCGAACTCCCATTTATTGAAACGTCTAGAAAAGCAGAACTTTACCCATGCATTATGAAAAGTGTTTCTGGGCATGGAGGTCAAGAAGTCTTTTTAATCAATAACGAAGAAGAGAAAAAATCCATCCTTAAAGAACATTCGAATCTAGATTTTATTTATCAAAAGTATTTCTCTAATAGTGGAGATGTTCGCTTATATATTTTAAATAAAAGTCTGATTACCGCGATAAAAAGAGATAATCCTAATGATTATAGAAACAACTTTTCTTTAGGAGGAAATGTTTCTAAATACGAACCTTCTAAAGAGATGAAAGACGTTGCGATTAAGATTGCTGAGTTACTGAATGCTGATTTCATAGGTGTAGATTTCTTGCTCGCTGAAGGCGGCTATAAAGTTATTGAAATCGAAGATCCAGTCGGTTCTAGAATGGTCTATAAAACCACAGATATCGATATCATTTCTAAATACATTGACTACATCCGTAATAATATCTAATCAGCACTAAACTTGATTAGAATATTATTTTCAGTCATACTTTTCATATGGAAAACGAATTTAATACGTTAGTTTACGAGAACACAAAGGTTACATTTACTGGTAAAACAGATAATATCGCCACTAGTGACGAGTTAACTGCTGCACCGTTATATCAAGATAAAATGGGCACCAATTACTCTAAAAGCAAAATGGTGGTCAGGGTTTTTAATATTACTGGTATTTCTTTAATTCTCACAGCTGCAGCAATTAAAACTGGTAGTCTCATTGCGAACGCTTATGTCTTAAACCCACCTTCAGTATCAAATGCTGTTTATAAGGTAAAAGATAAGACATTCAATGCTTCGTTTACCATTTCTAATCCAAATAATTACGTGATTAACTATTATCTCTATATTAATAATATAGAAGTGCTAACCGAAGAATGCACCGAAGAAAAAGAATACACAGTTAATTACGATAAATTAAAGATTAATGACAAGGGTCGTTTTTATATCGAATTCACTAATGAAGTCGATTACAAAAAGACAATTGATAGTTACAAATTTGTAGTGGAGGAATAATTATGCAAGAAATTAAAAAAGGCAATTGGTGGCAAAGAAAAACTAAAGAACAAAAGACCAGTTTTATCTTTGCGGTTATTATCTTTCTAGTCGCTCTTACAGGTTTTATCGCTTTGATGGACGCTAGGAAATTTGTTTCAAAAGAAACATGTGATTCTTTTTATGGAGAAGATGTTGCTAATGGCTGGATTGCCTTGGGCAAAGTGCTCGCTGAAGGCTCCGCTAAATGGTTTGTCAGTATTATTTTCCTTTTCATGGCGATAACCGTCATTTTTATCGCCACATTCATCACTCATTTATTTGATAGCAAATCTCGTAAGGCAAAAACTATTTCGTCCTTGGTGAGATCAATTATTAAATACGTTGTCATCATTGCTCTCATCTGTGTCATTCTTGTGGTGTGGGGCGTTGATGTCTTTGGCATCATCATGGGTGTTGGCATATTAACTCTTATTGTTGGCTTAGGCTGCCAATCTCTTATCCAAGACGTTATTTCTGGTTTATTTATCGTCTTTGATGATTATTTCGCTGTAGGTGATACCGTCATTATTGATGGATTTAGAGGCACAATCGTGGATGTGGGTCTTAAGACCACTAAACTACAAGATTTCGGTGGTAATATTAAATCGATTACCAATAGTTCAATTGTGACTGTCGTTAATATGTCTCGTATGAGAAGCGTTGCTTCTGTGACCTTATCAGTTTCTTATAACGAAGATGTTGAAAGAGTGGAAGCTCTCATTCTTCAAGAGATTGAAGCCTTAAAAGAAAAGGTGCCGAATATCATTGAAGGTCCTTGGTATAAAGGCATAGATAACATTACCGCTTCTAGTATTGATTTCTTAGTTATCGCCTTCACTGATGAAGGAAACAGATTCCAAGTAACTAGAGATTTAAAGCGTGAGTTCTACTTATCATTCAAACGCAATGACGTCCAAATTCCATACACTCAAGTGACTGTCAATCCTGAAGATAATAAGGATCGCCCAAAAGCAAGCAAAGAAGAAATTACTCTTGCTCTGCAAGAACAAAGAAAATTGCGTGGTTTAGAACCGATCAAAAATGTTAAAAAGAAATCCAATCCAGTCGTCCGTAGGGTGAAGAAAGCCTTCAAAAAAACCGAAGAAGAAATGGACGCGAAATAAAAGAGGCCAAAATCGACCTCTTTTCTTTCTTAAAAGAATAATGACATAACTCCAATCGCTTGGACAATCGTGGAGATTAAGACAAAGACATGGAATATGCAGTGGAACCAAAGATTCTTTTTACCAACGCTATAAAGGATTGAACCAATGGAATAGATAATTCCTCCCGCTAGGACAAATCCAAAGCTTAACGGTGTCATGTAAATAAAGCCACCACAGAATAAGACTAACCAACCCATGATTAGATAAAGGGCTAAGGAAATAATCTGGACTACTTTGCTTTTAAAGAACAAAGCATTTAAGAAAATACCAAGCGCCGCTAAGCCCCATTCGATAAGCAACATGATTAAACCGATAACATGCTCACTCATCAAGACAACACAAATAGGGGTGTATGTTCCAGCAATTAATAGGTAGATAGTGCAATGATCTAAAACTCTAAATAACTTCTTATTAAAAGAATCTAATGGGGTACTGTGATAAAGACTACTAACAAAATAAACGTCAATAATTGTAATGACAAAGATTAAAACGCCCAGGAAATAAGAAGCATTAAACTTTTGTGATGCTAAAGCGACTAAACCAATAATGAAAATGATGATGGCTAAAGGAATACCAATTAGATGTGAAATGGTATTAAACCTTTCTTGTCCTTTCGTGTAATTCGGCACTTTGACATCTGATATTTTTTCTTTGTAACTCATCTTTCACCCCTCCATTTGCCATTATCTTAAAAGATTGACGTATAAAGGTCAGTGAACTGATAAATAAAAAACTCTACTTCTGGAAATATCTATTCTCTTTAGATATATATCAGATAGTAGAGTGCTTATTTTCTATCAAAGATAGAAGGTTTAGAATAACTTAGAGAGCGCTAGGGCGATTGACTCTAATAATTCTTGGTCTTTTTTAGTAAATCTATCAAACACAGGAGCGTCGATATCGATGACCGCTTTTACTTCTCCCTCTTTGATAATCGGTGTAACGATTTCGCTTTTTGATAAACTTGAGCAAGCGATATGACCAAGGAATTCATTAACGTTAGGAACGATAAGCGTTTTCTTTTCTCTGGCAGCAGTGCCACAGACACCTTTAGTCAAAGGAATTCTTGTACATGCGACATCACCTTGGAATGGTCCTAAATATAACTCGTCTTTAACCTTAATATAAAAACCACACCAATTGATATTCTCTAATTGGTTAAGTACCGCTGCGGCATTTGAGAGATTGCTGATAAGCGGTAAATCTTCATCGATAATGGCTTTAATTTGCTCTAGTAATAATTCCATATTAAAAATATAACGCATTTTTTATCATTGAACACTGCTTATACTTTAATTTTTGCTTTGAAGTTATTAAGATATTAAGCATGAAACGCATATTAGTAATCGGTTGTCCTGGCGCAGGTAAAACTTATTTTTCTAAAAAGTTAAAAGAAATTACTGGTTTACCAGTGGTTCACATGGATAATCTTTATTGGAACGAAGATAAAACATCCATCAGTTTTGATGAATTGAATAAAAAACTCTTGCCTTATTTGAAACAAGAAGAATGGATTGTCGATGGAAATTACCATGATACTTTAAAGCTACGCTTAGAATACGCAACTGATGTCTTTTTCTTAAAGATGCCTAGAGAGCAATGCATTGAAGGCATCTTGGAAAGAATTGATCAACCAAGGGACGACATCCCGTGGATTGAAACGAAGAAAGATGCTGTCGAACTCATTGAGTGGACCATTGATTACGAAGCCCGCACTAAAGCGGATGAGGAAGCGCTCCTAAAAGAGTACCCGAATGTGAAGGTTCACATTATCAAATCAAGAAAAGACGCTGATAATTATTTAGAAAGAATGAAAAAAAGATTCCATTAATGTGGAACCTTTTTTGCTAATGAAACGTTATCTTTACCTCTGTTCTTCGCCATCCTGTTAGCGTAATCCGCTAAGTCTAACACGTGGTCAAAGTTGAATGTTTCATCAACTGGCAAGATAACCGCACCTACAGAAATAGTAATATGGAACTTTGGATATTCCTTGAATGTACAAGCACTAACAGCGGTGCGGTACTTTTCACCGATTTCCATTAATTTCTGTTCTTTGACATCGGTCATACAAACGACAAATTCATCGCCGCCCCAACGGCACACGAATGCACCTTCTTGTTGGGCTAAGATTTCAGCAATCTTCACTAAGACAACATTGCCGAATAAGTGACCATATGTATCGTTGACGTTTTTAAAACAGTCAAGGTCAACGAATAAACAGCCAAGAGTAGTGTTTAAATTTCTATTTTGATATGTTTCATCTAAGTATTTAGCGAGATAGTTTTGGTTAGCTAAACCTGTTAACGAATCGTGTAATGATGCGTATTTGAAGTTTTCTGTGAAACTTCTTAAGCGCTTCGCGGCCACAAGACGAACTAGCTCAGCGAAGAAACCGATAAACGTACAGACGACATATGTCATGCTAATACGTAAGCGAAAGTTAATAGACAATGTCGCTGCTTGGCCATCGATTACATCAAAAGCAGCTTGTTCAGCGGCAAACTTTCTTACATCTGCGAGAGGCCACCAGAAGAAAGCAATCATGGTTAGGAATACTGGGACACATGTAATGAACCCTTCTTTTAAACCAAAAGTAATAAAAGAAAAGGCTGGGATTAACAAGATCCAAACATGTAAGAAACCATCTGGGCCACCGTCATAACATAAATAACCAAAATATAGAACAATCAGGCCCATAAAGATACGGCGCCATGTGGCGTGATATTTATTAGCGAAAACTGTCAATAAGAAAACAGCGCCCGCAAATACAAAAGCTAATGTCATTAAGATAGCAAAGAGCTTTTCTTCGTCTCTGAGGAAGTGCGTTACAGCGGCAATCGCAGAAATCCCCGCGAGTAACAATGAAAGGAATGCTACAAGGAACGATTGACGGAAATCGTCGTTTAAAAGACCATCCGTTGCCTTACTAAAAAGATTCTTTATATTCATGTTAATACTATGTGTTAGCCTTTACCCTTTTATTATAACCACAGTTTAATTATTATTAAACACTTTTTGTGAATTGTAAACTCATTTTATTTTCATATATGAAGGCCTTTCAGTATAATAATTGAGTAACCATGGGACCTTTATGGCCTATAGGGGGAAATATGAAAAGAACTTTTGACACCAAAGCAATCGTCATTACAGGATTGCTCCTTGCCTTAGAAATTGTTCTCCAAACAATTGGCAATTATTTACAATTTGGAGCCGCTAATATTAATTTATCATTAATACCAGTAGTTTTAGCGGCCGTCTTATGCGGGCCTATATCAGGTGGGATATTGGGCTTTTTTAATGGCATCATGGCCTTGCTATCACCATCCACAATCGCATTCTTTATGCCCGTGAGTCCAATCGGGACTGTGCTCGTTTGTTTGCTCAAGTGCACATTAGCAGGCGTGATTGCTGGTTTTGTCTTCGATGTATTTAGAAAAATTGGCAAGAATCGCTTATCTACCAATATTGTTGGATACTTTGTCGCTAGCGCAATTGTGCCTGTAGTTAATACTGGCTTGTTCGCTGCGGGCGCACTAATTTTCTTCCAACAAAGATTAGTGGAAAGCATTACTGAGAAAATGCCTGACATGTATTCTGTTTTGATTTTTGGATTCATCGGTATTAATTTTATTATTGAATTTTTCACCACCTTACTTGTTACACCAGGTATTGCAGTGGTTCTCTATAAAAGAGAAGAGAAATCTTCTAATAAATAGTTGTTTTGTTTTATTTTTAATCCGTTTGAAGGTATCATTTAGTTATGCAAAAACCTTTAGCGGATTTTTTACGTCCTGAATCACTTGAGGATATGGTTGGTCAACACCATCTTTTAGATAAAGGCACTGTCTTCAGAAAGAGTATTGATAGCAATCACATCACCAACATGGTGTTCTATGGTCCTCCAGGCGTGGGCAAAACCACACTCGCTAACATTATCGCGAAAAACTCTCACCTTTCTTTATATAAATTAAATGGCACTAATGCATCAATTGATGACATTAAAAGTGTGATTAAAGAATCCGATAGTTTCTTAAACGATAAGGGTGTTTTGCTATACTTGGATGAAATCCAATACTTAAATAAAAAACAGCAACAATCTCTTTTAGAATTTGTGGAATCAGGTAACATTACACTTATCGCCTCCACAACCGAAAATCCTTATTTCTATGTTTATCCCGCTTTGATTTCTCGTTGTACAGTCTTCGAGTTTAAAGATCTAAAGGTGGACGATATCAAAGAAGGATTATTAAAAGCTTGTAAGAAACTTGGATTAAAGATTGATGATGATGCTTTAGAGACTCTCGCGCTTGCTTCTAATGGGGACATGCGCAAGGCTTTGAATAATTTAGATTTTATCTATGGCGCGCTCAACAAAACTAACGAGATTCATTTAGACATCGTTAAGCAACTCATTGATAAAGCTAATATTGCTTATGACCGTGGTGAAGATAAACACTTCGACACATTAAGTGCTTTTATGAAGTCACTTAGAGGCAGTGATCCTGACGCTGCAATCTTCTATTTGGCCAAACTATTAAAAGGCGGAGATATCATTGCTGCAAGCCGTAGATTGCTTTGCTCAGTAAGCGAAGATGTAGGTTTAGCATATCCGCAGTTAATTCCAATCGTTAAAGCCTGTGTTGATAGTGCGCTTCAACTTGGTATGCCAGAAGCAAGATTACCACTTGCAAATGCAACCATTTTAATCGCCACAGCTCCTAAGAGTAATGCTGCTTATTTAGCGGTTGATTCAGCGATGAGTGATATTGACCAAGGTAAAGGTGCTACCGTACCTAGAAACTTACAAAATACGCACTTCGATGGTGAAGACGCAAAGGTCAAAGGACAAAATTATATTTACCCACATGATTATCCGAATCACTATGTGGAACAACAATATTTACCAGATGATCTCAAGAAGAGAAAATACTACATTCCACAAGACAATAAGAATGAGCAAACGTTCAAAGAATATTGGGATAAAATCAAGAAAAAACGCAAATAATTATGGATTCTTTAAAAACATTAATGGACAAAAAACAATACGATTTAGTCTTGAAACTAACAGAGAATAGTCAAGATTCTTTAGCGTTGTTTTATCGCTTGAGTGCCATGCTAGCAACTGGCAAAAGCGAAGCGGCGCTTTCTTTAATCAAAGAGAAGAGACAAATCCTTTTAACCAAACCTGGTATCTTGATGAAAATCCATATTGAGATTCTTTGTTTATTAGGCCGATTTGATGAAGCCTATAGTGAACTTCATTACTATCAAGAATTACCATACGAGAATCAAGAAACCGAAGAGATTTTAAACGCTCTTCCTAAGTACATCAGAGAGGAAGAAATTAAAGTCTATCGACATAAAGAAGTAGGTCAAGATGAGATTAGACAAAAACTCCTTAGTAAGAACGATGCTGATGTGCTGAGCGCTCTTGACGCCGTGAGAGGCCAACCGATTGAAGGTTTTCTCCTTCCAATCTTTAATATTTTGACAAAATATCCAAGGCAAATGGTTCGCGCGTTCGCTCTTCTTTTGCTTGTTGCAAAGAAGTACGACAAAAAGGTTTCCTATTTGTTCTTTGATAAACTAATCGAAGTGGTGCCTTCTGAACTAGAAGAGCCATTCGTTTTACCAAATATTGGTAATATGGAAGATATTTCCAGCATGTTTCAAAACGTTTTTCATGACCCATCTTTAAGTCAAAACGCGGTCAACATCTTGTCTTCATATTTAATTTATTCATACCCGAATAAGCCCGCATACTCTAGAGAAGAAATTCTTGTCATCTTTGGTTACCTTGCCAAAGACCTCCTTAAAGTCAGGGGCAACAACCTTGAAGAGATGTGTGATGAATACGACTTAGATAAGGAAGAAATCAACGCAGAAGTTAATAAAATTAAAGCCCATCTGGACGATTTCTAAAACTTAACACTTCTTGTAAAGAAAAATACAAGCGCTTTTGCTTGTTTTTTATTTTACACACGTGATATATTTATACACGCACAACTTGAAAGGATAAAAGTTAATATCATGGAAAGAAAAGTTAAAAAATTAGAACACTGCCATACTGAAGTAACAGTTAACGTCGATAAAGACTTATGGAAAAAAGCCCAAGCTAAGGCTTTTAAGAAAATCGCCGCTAACATCACAGTTCCTGGCTTCCGTAAAGGTAAAGCCCCAGAAAACATGTTAAAAGGCCGTGTTGATCAAATGAGAGTCTTCAATGAAGCCATCAATGATGTCCTTCAACCTGTCTACGAAGATGTCTTAAAAAATGAAAAACTTCAACCAATGGCTAGACCAGCCTTTGATGTCACAAAATTAAGTGAAGATGAATTAGAAGTTAAAGTCACAGTTGTTACTCGTCCAGAAGTTAACCTTGGCAAATACACCGGTTATGAATTAGGCAAAGAAACAGCTGAAGTTAAAGAAGAAGAAATCGATGCCGCGATTGAACAATTAAGAAAACAAAACGCAACCATCGCTCCAAAAGAAGGCCAAGCTGAAAAAGGCGATACAGTCGTTATGGACTTCGAAGGTTTCGTTGATGGTGTTCCATTCGATGGCGGTAAAGCTGAAAACCACGAATTAGAATTAGGTAGTGGTCAATTCATTCCAGGCTTTGAAGATCAATTAGTCGGTGCCTCCGCTGGTATCGAAGTTGAAGTCAAAGTCAAATTCCCAGAAAACTATGGTCCAGATGAAATCTCTGGTAAAGATGCTACCTTCAAATGCAAGATTCACGAAGTGAAACAAAAAATCTTACCAGAAGTCGATGAAGAATTCATCAAAGACTTAAACTTGCCAGAAGTTGCTAACGTCGAACAATTAAGAGCTAACCGCAAAGACGCTATCTTAAAAAATAAAGAAAACGCTGCTAGACAAAACTACTTAAACAAATTAGTGGACGAAATTAAGAAAGTTTCTACCTTTGATGTCGCTGATGAAATCATTGCTGAAGAAACTGAAAATCGTAAAAAACAATTCGAACAAAGATTACAACAATCCGGTATTGATTTAGAACAATACAAAATCTTAACCAAGACCAGTGACGAAGATTTAAATAAACAATTAGGTGAAGAAGCCAGAGCTGCTTTAGAAAGCTTCCTCGTCATGGAAACAGTTGGCGAAAAAGAAAAAGTTGATGTTACTGAAGAAGAACTCAATGCTGAACTCACCAAGATGGGTGAACAATACAAGATGACTGCTGACCAAGTGAAGCAAGCTTTAGGACAACAACTTCCTAACTTCCGTCACAACATGCTCATGCAAAAGATTGAACAATTCTTATTCGAAAACAACAAATAATTTAATTTATCAAATTAAAAAGGAGGTCATGTTTATATGAGTGATAAACCACAAACATTAACCTTGCCATTATTACCAACACGCAGTTTCGTGCTCTTCCCAAGCACAATTCAACCAATCGAAGCGGGAAGAAACTTCTCGATTAATGCGATTCACGCTGCGCACTTACAAGCTGATTCTTTGCTTTTTGTGGCGTGCCAAAAAAATCCAAATGATGAAATCGTCGATTTCGATAATATTTATCATGTTGGTACATTATGCCGCATTGTCTCAATCGTTGAAAAAGGCGATTTAGTCCGCGTTAGAGTGGACGTTGTTGAAAGAGTAGCTTTAAACGACGTGACTTTTGACCAAGTGAACGGTTACTATGTCGCAAACGCGACAATTGATAATGTTCCACAAATGGATGAAGTGACCAATGAATCCATTATTCGTGCGATTGTTGATAAATTAAACAACTTGCCAAATGTGTTGTCTCTTTTAAACAAGTCCACTTTAAATCAAGTGAACAAAGTCAAAGAGGCCGCTGCATTATGTTATATTCTTGCTAGCAACCTTCAATCTTCTACCGAAGAAAAACAAGCTATGCTTGAATGTAACAACGTTAACGAGCTCATGGAAAAAGTCCTAAGACTTATTTCTGGTGAACAAACTAAAGCACAAATTGACGAAAACATCGCCAATAGTGTTCGTGAATCCACAGAAAAGAGTCAAAAAGAGTATTTCTTGAGAGAAAAGCTTAAAGCCATTAAGAAAGAGTTAGGCGAAGTTACAGATGATGCTAATTCTCCAGAATCCATCATGGATAAACTTGAGAAGAACCCATATCCAGAAAACATCAAAAAGAAAGTCAAAGCCGAACTCGCTAAATTTGATATGATGCCACAAGGCTCACTCGAAGCAGCGTTAATCCAATCCTACTTAGATGTTCTTATGAACATTCCTTGGTGGGAAAAGACTGAGGATGACGAAGACTTAAAACACGTCGAACAAATTCTTGATGAAGACCATTATGGTTTAGAAAATCCAAAGAAGAGAATCGTGGAATATTTAGCCATTAAGAAATTAACTGGCAATCTCAAATCTCCAATTCTTTGTTTCTATGGTCCTCCAGGTACAGGTAAAACCTCATTAGGTAAATCCATCGCTAGAGCGTTAGGAAGAAAATTCTTTAAGTGCTCTTTAGGTGGCATTTCTGATGAAGCGGAAATCCGTGGCCATAGAAGAACATATGTTGGTTCTCTTCCAGGTCGTATCATTCAAGGCATGAGAAAGGCCGGAGTAACTAACCCTGTGTTTTTACTCGACGAAGTCGATAAACTCGCTTCTAGCTATAAAGGCGATCCTGCAAGTGCCCTTTTAGAAGTATTAGACCCAGAGCAAAACAACCAATTCAACGACAACTACGTTGAAGAACCATACGATTTGAGCGATGTCTTATTCATTTGTACTGCGAACTATTTAGACAATATTCCTGGTCCATTAAGAGATCGTCTTGAATTGATTCAACTTTCTTCCTACACCGAAATTGAAAAGATGCATATCGCTAAAGAACATTTAGTGAAAAAACAAATCGCTCTTAACGGTTTAAAAGAAGAACAAGTATCTTTCGAAGATGATTCATTACGTTTCATCATCCGCTCCTACACACGTGAAGCGGGTGTTCGTGAACTCGAAAGAAAGATTGCCTCCTGCTTAAGAAAGGTGGCTGTTGCGTATGTGAAAGATCCTTCTATCACCAATACAGTAGTGACACCTGACAAAGTCAGAGAATATCTTGGAGTGCCATATTTCGAAGATACACAAAAAGAAAAAGAAGCCCAAGTCGGTGTTGTTACTGGCTTAGCTTATACAGAATATGGTGGTGACATCTTACCAATCGAAGTTAACTACTTCAAAGGTAAGGGTGCACTCATCCTTACTGGTCATTTAGGCGATGTGATGAAGGAGAGCGCTTCTATTGCCCTTGACTACGTCAAGAGTAACGCTGAAGCGTTTGAAATCGATCCTGAAATCTTCGCTAATAATGATATCCATATCCACGTTCCAGAAGGTGCGGTACCAAAAGATGGTCCAAGTGCTGGTGTGGCTATGACATGCGCGATTATTTCTTGCTTAAGTAAACGTCCAGTTTCTCCAGATGTGGCGATGACTGGTGAAGTGACTTTAAGAGGACAATCCTTACCAATCGGTGGCTTAAGAGAAAAATCTTTAGCCGCATTAAGAAGTGGTATTAAGAAAATTGTCGTACCAAAAGACAATAAGAAAGATGTCGATGAACTTCCAAAAGAAGTTAAAGACACTTTACAAATCGTCTATATGTCTTCTGTTGAAGACGCAATTAAAGAAAGCTTTGTGAGATGATCAACTTTTTAAACGCGACATTTATCAAATCTTGCCCAAATAGAGACGAAAGACCTCAGGGACAAAAACCTGAGGTTTTAATCGTCGGGCGTTCCAATGTTGGTAAATCATCTTTGATTAATGCTTTAACACAAAGAAAGAAACTAGCCTTCACAAGCTCTAAACCAGGTCACACTCGTCTATTAAATTATTATGATATAGACGGACAGTTCTATCTTGTGGACGCTCCTGGATATGGCTACGCTAAAGGCGGCATTGATTTAGACAAGCTCTTTGCGGAAATGATGGAATCATATTTTGCAGATAATAAAGAGTTAAAACTCGTTTTAATTCTTTTAGATGCTAGAAGAGAGCTCAATGTAGATGACATTGAAATCATTGATTATGTCAAAGAAAATGAGATTCCATTTGCCGTTGTCATCACTAAGTGCGATAAGGTTAATCAAAAAGAAAGAGCCGCGCTAAATAAACATCTCAAAGAAATGGAACTTACTAACGAACAGGTTTATTTCACATCCGCTATGAATGGCCAGACATTAAGCCTTTTGAAAAAAGGGATTGAGAAAAGCCTTTAGTTTAGTATAATAATTAACGTCCGTTGAAGAAGAGGAGTAATCTAATTACCCGCTCATAGAGAGTCGAGGATGGTGGAAGCTCGATAGCAGGCTTAGATGAAGGTCGCTTTGGAGGAATAGTTACCTAGCGAAAATAGGTTAATGAAGTGCGTAGGCCAAATGTCTACGAACTAAGGTGGTACCACGCGTAAGCGTCCTTAGACAGGACGTTTTTATTTTATGGAGGTAAGTTTATGTTAGATAAACGTTACGATCACTTACAAGTTGAGAAAGATAAGTACCAGAACTGGAAGAATAAGGGTTACTTCACAAGTGGTGATATTTCTAAGAAACCATTCAGTATTGTTATCCCTCCTCCAAACGTTACTGGTAAGTTACATATTGGTCATACTTGGGACACAACCATTCAAGACATTATTGTCCGCTATAAAAAGATGCAAGGCTATGATGTTTTATGGCTTCCAGGTATGGATCACGCGGGTATCGCAACCCAAGCAAAAGTCATGGAAAAGCTCAGAAATATGGGCAAAGACGTGACAAAAATCACACGTGAGGAGTTTTTACAGTGGGCTTGGTCATGGAAAGACGAATACGCAAGTCACATTCATGAACAATGGGCTCAAATGGGTTTGGCCCTTGATTATACAAAAGAAAGATTCACCCTTGATGAAGGCTTAAACTACGCGGTTAGAACGGTCTTCGTTACCTTATATAACAAAGGATTAATCTATCAAGGCGAAAGAATTATTAACTGGGACCCAGTGCAAATGACAGCTCTTTCAAACGTTGAAGTTATTCACCAAGATGATAAGGGCTACATGTACTATTTTAAATACCCAATCGTCGGTTCTAATGAATACTTAACAGTGGCCACAACAAGACCAGAAACCATGTTCGGTGATGTCTGTGTGGTTGTTAATCCTAAAGATAAAAGATATACAAAATATCACGGAATGAAGGTTATCAACCCAGCTAACGGTGATGAACTTCCAATTATTTGTGATGAATACGTTGATATTGAATTTGGTACTGGTGCGATGAAATGTACACCTGCCCATGACCCAAATGACTTTATCATCGGTCAAAAATATGGCTTAGAAATGCCAATCATTTTTAACAAAGATGCCACAATGAATGAAAAGTGTGGTCAATACAAAGGCATGGATAGATTCGTTTGCCGTGAAGCCTTAATTGAAAATATTAAGAAAGATGGTAACTTTGTTAAACAAGAAGAAATCGTCCACCCAGTTGGTCATAGTGAAAGAAGCAACGCGGTCGTGGAACCAATGCTTTCCAAACAATGGTTCATTAAGATGCGTCCTCTTGCGGACCAAGCTTTAGCCAACCAAAAGAAGAAAGGCGATAAAGTCTCTTTTGTTCCAGAAAGATTTGAAAAGGTCTTCATCCAATGGATGGAAAAAGCGGAAGACTGGTGTATTTCCCGTCAATTATGGTGGGGCCATCGTATTCCTGCTTATTATAATAAGCATACAGGTGAAGTTAAGGTCTTAATGGATCCACCAGCGGATATGGAAAACTGGGAACAAGAAAGCGATGTTCTTGATACATGGTTCTCCAGTGCTTTATGGCCATTCTCCACGATGGGCTGGCCAAACAAAACTCCAGAACTAGAAAGATACTTCCCAACCGATGTCTTAGTCACAGGTTACGATATTATTTTCTTCTGGGTTTCTAGAATGATTTTCCAAAGCTTAGAAATGAATGGTGTGAGACCATTTAAAGAAGTTGTTATTCATGGTCTTGTAAGAGACGAATTAGGCCGTAAAATGTCTAAGACATTAGGCAACGGTGTTGATCCAATTAAAGTCATTGCTGATTACGGCGCTGATGCCTTGAGATATTTCTTAACCACTAACAGTACACCTGGACAAGATATGAGATATATCGATGAAAAGGTCCAAGCGGCTTCTAATTATTTAAATAAAATATGGAATAGCGCGCGTTACGTGTTATCCATCCTAGGTGATGACTATAAAGAAAGCGCATTATCTCTAGATAAAATGTCCGCTCTTGATAAGCGGATTATTAATAGACTTAATACCACAATTAAGAATGTCACCATAAATATGGATAAATATGACTTCAATGCGGCTAGTAACCACCTTTATAACTTCGTTTATGATGATTTCTGCTCTCAATACTTAGAAATGTCTAAAGTCGCTCTCAATAGCGATAACGAAGAAAGCAAGAATACCACAAAAGCGGTATTGCTTAAGTGTTTGAAGAATATTATTCTTCTCATCTATCCATACACTCCATTTATCGCCGAAGAATTATATTGTTCACTTCCAACTCACTTAGAATCCATCATGCTTGAAACATATCCAAAATATGACAAGAAGTTGTTTGATGATTCTAAAGACTATCAAGTTGAGTTGTTATTCAATCTCATCAAAGATGTGAGAAACTACAAGATTGAAAACAAGTTAGCACCAAACGCGAGCCTCGACTTATCCTTATTATTAAAAGAAGAAATGTTTGATGGCTTCCTAGCCTACCTTAAGAGATTCTCCTTCTCTGAAGTCAAGCTCTTAAATAAAGATCAACATGTTGAAGGTGAATCCCACATCTATAACGAAGCGGAACTTTATATCGCTAGTGGCATCGATAAAACTGAACTCTTAGCGAAGTTAGATAAAGATATTGAAGCATTAAATAACGAAATCAAACGTTGTGAAAACATGCTCAATAATCCTAACTTCACAAGCAAAGCTCCAGAAGCTAAAGTGGCTCTTGAAAGAGAGAAATTAGCCAAACATCAAGAAAATTTGCAAGTTTTATTAGAAAAAAGAAAGAAAATTGCATAATTTTAGGAAAAAATCCAATTTGACCTCCTACTAGTTTATAGGAGGTTTTATTTTTATGACTTACAAATTAATGACTGTAGAAGAGATGCAGAACCATTATGTTGGAGAAGCAATCACCTTGACTGCAGTGATGGCAGTCCTAGCAGTAGCGATTGTCGCTGTTGTCATTTATCGCTTATTTAGAAGTGGTAAAGGTGGCGTCTCAATTCCTGGTGGTTGGAAATTTTCTTGGAATTAATGGCAAAGATTAATGAACTGTGCGTTTTGGACAAACCAAGAGAAAAAGCTGAACGCTTTGGTATCGAGAAACTTACTGATGCTGAACTTTTAGCGTTAATTATTAACGTTGGAACAGTGGGGCATTCATCTTTAGAAATCGCTAATGATTTATTAAACGAGTGTCATTCTTTAGAGGGCTTATTGAGTAAACCATATCAATATTTTCAAACGTTTAAGGGGTTAAAGAAAGTTAACGCTTTAAAGCTTAGTTCAGTAATGGAAATCGCTAGAAGAACTAATGAAAAAAGACAGCTTATTAAAGAAGAAAAAATGGATATAAATAGTGATGTGCTTTACCACCGTTATTCCCTTTCGTTGATGGGGCAATTACAAGAAATATTCAATATTATTATTCTTAGTAAGAATAAACAAATCGTTTATGAAACGACTCTATACAAAGGAAATGACACGAATCTCATCATATCTTTACGCGATATTGTCCGCTTAATTTTGCTTCATAACGGATACTATTATTATCTCATTCATAACCATCCAAACGACACTCAACAACCGAGCCAAAATGACATTAAATTCACTCAAAAAATCAAAGAGAAAACTGACAAGATTGGGGTTAAGTTAATTGATCATCTCATTATCACTAAAAACGGATACTACTCTTTTTTGCACGATAAACTGTTTAATTAATATTAAAATTGTGTAAAATTGAGTTGCACGCTTTTATAACTTATGTTATATTACATGCGTTGTCGCCTCACTAGCTACAACCGCATAGAAAAGGTTTCCTAAACTTATTAAGTACCTTAATAGCGAGTACTTAGTGAATTAACAAAAGGAGGGACATTATGTACGCAATTATTGAAACTGGTGGAAAACAAGTTCGCGTGGAAGTTGGTAGCAAAATCTACGTCGAAAAACTCGATGCCGAAGTCGGTGCCACAATCACCCTCGACAAAGTTCTCTTAATCGGAGACAAAGCTGTCAAAGTTGGTAACCCATATATCAAAGGTGCTAACGTTGCTGCTAAAGTCGAAAAACAAGGCAAAAGTAAAAAAATCCGCGTCTTCAAGTACAAAGCAAAGGCTAACGAACACAAGACCATTGGTCATCGTCAACCATATACTTGCTTAGTAATCGAAGCTATCAATGCCTAATCATGATTAAAGTGATAATTGGCCGTGCATCTAATAATCAAATTAATTTCTTGGAAATTAAGGGTCACGCTAATAGCGCCCCACATGGTGAAGATCTAATCTGCGCTGCTGTGAGTGCGGTTGTGACCGGAGGATTCAATAACTTAGTTAACGTAAGCGATTACGAAATCAAGTTAGAAGAAGGACATGCTTATTTCAAAAGCGAACGTCCATTAGATGCTCATGATGAAGTAGTGATTGAAACAATCGTTTGTGGGTTAAACACAATACGAGAAGAAAATCCTAAATTCATCGCTATCAAAACCGATAAGTAATTCGGTAGAAAAGAGGAAATAAAGATGTTATTTAAATTAAATCTCCAACTCTTTGCTAGTAAAAAAGGTGTCGGTTCCACAAAAAACGGACGTGATTCTGCTGGTCGTAGACTTGGCGCTTCGCCACATGTAATGGTGTTGTGAAGTATGAACGTTCTGGCAAAGACAGAACAGTCGTGAAAGTCGTTCCACAAGAATAATTGACAAAATTGAACATTAAGACCACAAATTAGTGGTCTTTTTGTATGCTTTTCTTATATAATAGAAAAGAGAGTAAAAAGTATTATGTTTATTGATCGTGCAATTATTGAAGTAAGAAGTGGTAAAGGTGGCGATGGTGCCATTGCTTTTTTACATGAAAAATACGTTGCTAAAGGTGGACCAGCCGGAGGTAATGGTGGTCGTGGTGGCTCAATCTATTTAAGAGCGAGTAAAACCATCAATACTCTTTTCAATTTCCGTCATAGTAAAACATTCATCGCTAATGATGGTGAAAAGGGTGGCATTAAGAATCAATATGGCAAATACGCAGAAGATGTCATCGTCGATGTCCCAGTCGGTACTGTTGTCTATTTGGAAAAAGACAAAGAGTTCTTAGGTGACTTAAACGAAGACGGCAAAATGATCAGGGTCGCTAAAGGTGGCCGTGGTGGTCGAGGCAATAGCTGCTTCAAAAGTTCCACTAACCGCGTTCCAAAGATTGCGGAAAATGGCGAACCTGGTGAAAGAAAAAGATTAATCCTTGAACTTAAGTTGTTAGCCGATGTCGGTTTAGTCGGTTTCCCAAGCGTTGGCAAATCTACACTTTTAAGTGTAGTAAGCGCTGCTAAACCAGAAATCGCTGATTATCCTTTTACTACAATTACACCGAATCTTGGTGTGGTCTCCGTGAAAGATGGTTCTTCCTTCGTGATGGCGGACTTACCAGGACTTATTGAAGGTGCCCACTTAGGCAAAGGATTGGGTTTACAGTTCTTAAGGCACATCGAGAGATGTCGTGTAATTGTCCATGTGGTTGATTTATCTGAAACAGGTAGAGATCCATATGAAGATTACAAGATCATTAACCAAGAATTAAAAGAATATGGCTTTGCGTTAGATAAAAGACCACAAATCATCGTCGCTAGTAAGATGGATGAAGAAGGTGCGGATGAAAAGCTCAAGAAATTAGAAAAACAAATTGGTAAAGAAATCATCCCAATTAGTGCTCTTCTCGAAGAGAATATCGATAAATTATTATATAAATGTGCAGCGGTCTTAAAAGAAACTCCATTATTCCCACTTTATGACGATAAAGAGGAAGACTTGGATCATAAGACCTACACACTTGAAGATGAAGAACCATACTTCACCATTAGAAGACTGGACGCTCATACCTGGTCTATTGAAGGTGAAAAGATGCTCAAGTTCTATCACATGACCAATATCTCCACTGATGAAGGTATGATGGTCTTGATGAGTAAGATTCGCTCTCTTCGCATTGATGACGAATTAGAAAATCGTGGTGCTGAAGATGGAGATACAGTCATCTTAGATGACTTTGAATTCGAATACGTGAGGTAAGATATGGAATTAGAAACGTATTTGAAAGTTGTCGAAAAATTTTTAAAGGACTACTTAGAGAAAACACACTGCCAAAAGTACATTCTTGGTATCTCTGGTGGTGTTGATTCTTCTTTGTGCGCTGCCTTAGCAAGAAACGCTGTCGGTAAAGACCGTTTGCTCTGCTTAATTCTTCCAATTGAAAGTTCTAAAAAGGATGAGGAAGACGCTAAATTATTAGCGCAAGAATTAGACCTCAACTACGTTGTGGTCGATAATTCAGAAGCTTTCAAAAGTTTCGTTAAAACCAATGAACAACTTGGTGTGACATTTGATAGAAGCACTTTAGGCAATTTCAAAGCGCGCCTAAGAATGTGCACATTATATGCCTACGCACAAAAATATAATGGCTTAGTCATTGGTACTGATAACGCTGACGAAAGATATACCGGTTACTTCACCAAACACGGTGATGGGGCTTGTGATATCTTACCAATTGCCCATTTACTTAAAAGCGAAGTCGTTGAAGCTAGTAAGATACTAGGCATTAGCGATTACCTCGCTGAAAGAGTCCCGACAGCCTCATTATTCGAGGGACAAACAGACGAAACTGAAATGGGTATCACCTATAAAGATTTAGATAAATACATCTTAGGAGGCAAGGTTGCTCCTGAAGTAGAAGCACGCATTGAACATCTCCATAAGATTAGTGAGCATAAACGCGTGCCAACTCCAATGGCGCCAGAATTCAATAGAGGTGAATAATGAAGGTTAATAAATTAGAGACAATTTTCCTTTCTTCTTTATTAAGCGCTTTAGCAGTTTTCCTTTTTATTGTTCTCTTTATCCTCACAAATTTATAGAATTATAGAAGGTAATAAATATGATTTATTCTTTGAAAGGCAAAGTTTTATTAACCGATGGTGACACAGTTGTGGTTGATGTCCATGACGTTGGTTACCAAGTTTTAGTCAGCCATATTAGTGACTACGAAGTCGGTCAAGAGGTGTTTTTGTACACCTATAACGTTGTCAGAGAAGATGAACAATATCTTGTCGGCTTCTCATCTTTAGATGAAAAGAAAGTTTTCTTGGCTTTAATCAAAGTTAAAGGTTTAGGCCCAAAAACTGTCATCGGTGCGTTAAGTGCAACAACAGTGGATGGAGTCAAGAATGCGATTGCCTCTAATAACGTTGCCTATTTAAAGAAATTACCAGGCATCGGCGCGAAAGCCGCGAGCCAAATCATCCTCGATCTTAAAGGCGAACTCACTGGCACTAAGGGTGATCCTACTGTGTACGATGAAGTGTATGAAGCCTTAAAAGAATTAGGTTTCAAAGGTGCTGCCATTGACCGTGTTTTAGCGACTATCAATGAAAAGGATGCCGCTCCTGAAGAAATATTACGTTTAGCATTAGCTAAGTTAAAGAAATAATATGTCTAGATTACTTGATGCAAATAAGAATAATAGCGAATCTCAAGAAGAGCTTTCTTTAAGACCACAAACTCTTGATGAATATGTTGGTCAAAAAGACTTAAAAGCTAATCTTAAGGTTTTTATTGGTGCGGCTTTGCATAGAGACGAACCTCTTGACCATATTCTTTTTTATGGTCCTCCAGGTTTAGGCAAAACCACATTAGCGTACGTCGTCGCTAACGAGATGCACGCTAACATTCATTTTGTCAATGGTCCAGCCCTAGAAAAACCAGGTGATTTAGGCGCTATTTTAAGCAATTTAAACAAAGATGGTGGGGATATTCTCTTCATCGATGAAATTCATAGACTTCCACGTATTGTGGAAGAAACACTATATAATGCTATGGAAGACTTCAAGTTTTCTGTCGTTATTAACCGCGATACAAGCGCGAGAACATTAACTATTGATTTGCCACCTTTCACACTCATTGGTGCAACCACCCGAGCGGGCAATCTAAGCGCGCCTTTAAGAAGTAGATTTGGCATCTCTGAGAAGCTCAATTTCTATGACATAGATGAATGCGTGAAGATTGTCAAAAGAACCGCGAGAGTCTTTAATACCACAATCGAAGATGCCGCGGCCTTAGAAATTGCTAAGCGTTCACGTGGCACGCCACGTATTGCGAACAGATTATTTAGAAGAGTAAGAGACTTCGCTAACTATGCTGGTCAAGATCACATTACCATCAACGATGCTTTACAAGCATTAAAGGCCTTAAAAGTTGATGAATTAGGTCTTGATGATGTCGATATTAAGTACTTAAAAACCATCATTGAAAGATTTAAAGGTGGACCAGTTGGTTTAGACACCTTAGCAAGTGCGATTGGTGAAGAAATTGATAACCTTGAAGACGTCTATGAGCCATATTTATTACAAATTGGTATGATTGATAGAACCGCGAGAGGCCGTGTCGCCACTGATAAAGCTTATAAGCACTTACAAATCAGTTATCAAACAAAATTATTTTAATAATTTTATATTAAATAACGAGATTAATTGAACAAGAATAAAGTCTTGTTCTTTTATTTTAGATTTTATCTATATAAAAATATTGAATTACTTATGTAATTAGGGTATATTAGACAATGACGTCGCTTTGCGAGCGAATGCATACACACGTATTAGGAGGAATAAATATGCGTAGATTATGGTCACATATTATCATAGCGGCTACTTCGCTATTGATGGTTGGGGCAACATTTGCCACCGTAGTTACAAATATAAACAGTAATATTGAATTCGAGAAAGGCCGTGAATTAACTTTCCGCGTTGAAGCTAAAGATGCAGATGGTAATCCAGATAAAGATTACGTCTTTACCGATACAAAAGCTGTTGAAGATACCGCAAAAATCATGGAAAAGAGATTAGCCGCCGCTGATATCTCTAGCTATAAAGTTGAAACACAAGATGTTGATACAATTAAAGTTACATTTGTTCGAGACACCGAACAACAATACCAAATCATTCAAAACTATCTTTCATTCAACGCTACATTAGCGATTTCTAACTCAAAAGAAACTTATGCTTTGGCCACTGAATTCCTCGATCCAAACAAAAAGGCTTTCTTAGAAACCACTGATGGTTATCCAGCCATTGTTATCCCAATTAAAAAAGATAATGAATTATTCCAAGCCGTTTATACCGAGGCTAAGGAAATGAGCGATAACAACACTGGTGAAGTGGAAGAAGAGCAACAAAAACAAGAAGGCGAAGAAGAACAAGAAGCAATTAGACATGCTTACATGTATCTCTGGTACGACTACATTGTTGACTATTATTCATACGATAAAATCAAACAAGGTGCTGAAACCTACGACGAAACAATCGCTAATAAGGTCTTAATGACATTTGATGCCGCCAATCCATTCCTCGATGACGACCAAGATGAATTAAGAGCTTATGTCCATCCAAACGGCAATAATGAAGATTCTGAAATTACTGCTGCTGGTTTAAAAGAAGCTTACCAAAACGCTCATTACTATGTAAACTTACTTAACGCTGGCGAAATGGAATATCATGTTGAATTCATGTTTTCTAAGAGAGCCAACTGTTCTATCGAAAGTTTAGTTGCTTTAGATGCCCATGAAACAATCGCTTGGAGCAGAACATTCATTGCCACATTATGTGCTGTGGCTGTTGTGACATTATTACTCGTCTACTTCTTCAGATTAGGCGCAAGTAGTGTGGCTGTTACATCCATCGTTTCCACATTCTTAGGTTTATTATTTGTCGTCTTACTAGGCGCTGAATATAACGTTGCTGGCTTGGTCGGTTTAATCGCCTTGGCCTTCGTGAGCGTTTCCTCAGGTGTCGTTTACTTAAGCAAATTTAAAGAAGAATGCTACCGTGGCAGAACTCTTAAGAAAGCTAACTCTGAAGCTGCCAAAAAAGCTTTATTGCCAACATGTGACTTACACGTCATCTTAGTGGCTATCGGTGTAGCCTGCTACTTACTCGGTGGTGTCGCAATGAAATCATTCGCTGTTGTCACTATCTTAGGCGGTATTGCTTCCTTATTATTGAATCTTCTTGGATTCCGTGGCTTACAATGGTTACTTGCTAACGAACAAGGCTTCGCTGGCCGTTATGACTTATTCGATGTTTCCGCTGATCAAGTCGCTGATGGCTTAGATGAAAGCAAACCTAAATATGAAGGTCCTAACGCTAATAAAGACTTCACAAAGCATCGTAAACCAGTCGCTATTGCTGCAGCAGCTTTATTGATTGCTAGCGTTGCAACATTAGTCGCCTTTGGTATCAAAGATAAAGGTGCGGTTTATAACACCACATCCCCATATGGAAATAGCCAACTTTATGTTGAATATAAATCAGATGTCGCCAACAACACAGCCTTAACTGCTGATGTTAAAGAAACAATCGATGATATCTTACTCAACACCACATTAGGAAATAATAAGTTAAAAGATATCGTTGAAGTTGAAACATACGACTATGTGACAAAGATTGATGGTACAAAATCTGGTAATGTCACTGCTTACTACGCTTACTACCGTATCACATTCGATAGAGCCTTAACTGGTGAAGAAGAAGTGAACAATAATGGTGCTAAAGTTACCATCGCTAAACTCTTCTCAGAAGAAGGTTTATCCGATGCTGGTATTGCTTTCCCAACAAACACTGTTGTTTCCTTAAAGAATAGTGTGAGAGCAAATGCTGACCAACCATCCTTTGGCCCAATCGCCTTAGCAACAGGCGTTGGTATTGCTATTGCCGCCTTCTATCTCTTATTGAGATACAGATTAAGCCGTGGCTTAGCTAACTTAATTGTCGCGACAGGCGCGACAGGCATCGCTGCCGGTTTATTAGCGATGGCCCATTTCATTCAAGCAACTTCTTATGCTTCTTTGGCTGTCCCATTTGCTGCAATCTTTACTCTAGTGATAGCTGTTATCTTAATGAATAGAGAAAGAGAACTCGTTCTTGACGATCGTTCTAAAGATAATTCTGTTGGAAACAGAAATGGCATCATGGTTAAAGCAACAGCCTTAGCTTCCACACCAATTACTGTGGCGTTTGTTATCGCTTTATATCTCAGCGTGAACTTCTTTGGATTCATGTTCGCTCCAGTTAGTTGGATCTTCTTAGCAATCTTCCTAGGCGCAATTATTTCTACCGTCCTTGTATTAGTCTTCTTCGGCCCATTGGCTCAATTCTTCTACAAGTTATTCTCTGGTGTGAAAATTATCAAACCAAAAGCCAAGAAAAAGAAAGTTCGCCCAGTGCGCGTTAACAAATCTGCTGAACCAGAAGAAGCAATCTTTATTGGTATTAACGATTAATTTATAAGGCTGCTTTAAAAAGCGGCCTTTATTTTATAAAATTTAACTATGGAACAATTATTCAAAAGACTTTTAGAGTATTATCAAATCGACGAAAACGAATATCAAAAACTCATCGCACCAGTTGACGAAGATAATTTCGCTATGGGTCATACATTCAAAGATATCGATAAGTGCGTGGAAGTAGTGAGACGCGCTATCGATGAAAAGAAGAAGATATTTATATATGGTGACTATGATTGTGATGGCATTATGTCCATCTCCATTTTGGTCAAAATGTTTAGCTATCTTAACTATCCAGTATCCTACCATGTTCCAAGTAGATATTTGGATGGTTATGGCTTAACCCTCAAATACGCTGAAGAATTAGTGAAAGATGGCTATAACTTACTCATTACAGTCGATAACGGAATTACCGCTTTTGAAGGCATTGAATATGCAAAAAAACACGGCTTAGATGTTTTGATATTCGATCATCACCAAGCTGACCCGGTTTTGCCTGTTGCTGATTATATTCTTCACCCAGTTGTTTCTAACTTTGGCGAAGTAGCTACAAGTGCAGGTTTTGTGACTTTCATGTTCTCTAAAGCATTCCTAGGCAGATATGATAAATATCTAGCAACGCTAGCGGCTATCTCTGTCGTCTCTGATATGATGCCTCTTAGAGAATATAACCGTAATCTTCTTAGACTAGTGATAAACGAATATCATGATGGCGAATTCTTTAATATTGATTTATTAAAAGAAAAAGAAGTCTTTAATGAAACCGCCATTGGCATGAAAATCGCCCCAAAAGTCAACGCTGTGGGACGTTTAATTGAAGATGAGGATTCTCTTAAGAAGACCGTCGAGTTCTTCACTAAAGATGACAAAGAACTTCTTTTAAACTACAACGAGTGGATAAATTCCGTGAACAATGAGCGAAAAGACCTCACTAAACTCGCAGTCGAAAATAGTAAAGAAATAGATACGAGTAAAGATGCAATTATTGCTGTCATCAATGAAAAAGAAGGTGTTATTGGTTTAATTGCTAATTATTTCGCTAAAAAATACCACAAGCCAACCATTATTTTTGCCATTGATCAAAGTGGTGATGTTTATAAAGGCTCATGTCGCGCCCCTAAGGGGTTTAATGTCGTTGACGCATTTAATGAGTTAGACAGATTCATGTTGACCGCCGGTGGACACGCTTCTGCTGGTGGCTGCTCTGTCAAAAAAGAGTTATTCGAAGACTTTAAAGTGGCGTTTAATGAGTTAGCAAAAAACACTGTCATCGAAGAGAGTGAAGAAGAAACAATCCCATTATTTATTAATGATATTAATCGTGAAAACTATGATTTAGTACAGTCATTTTCTCCATTTGGAGAAACATGGCCCTCCCCACACTTTAAATTATCGCGCATTAGAACCCAATCACTCATGTATTCACGCGATACACAACATATCTTAACAAGTATTGGTCAAACATCACGTTTAACTGGCTTCTATTTCCCAAAAGAAAAGATTAGCGAATATCAATTTGTTGATATGATTGGGACATTGCGTTTATCAACTTATTACACAAAGACCACAGTGGAATTTCTCATCAGTGATATTTCTGAGAGCGAAAAATAATAAACTGTGTCATAATGTTTCTATGAAAAAGTCTCGTTTATTAGTTTTACCCGCTATTTTTGTTCTAGTTGCCTGCAAAGAAGTAAGCATCGGTTTCACCATGGAAGAACATGAAAAAGGCTGGGATAATTCAATAGATCAAACTTCACAACGTACAAAAGTTGATTCATATTCATATCGTAACAACGATGTCTTAGATAATAGTGGCTTGACTGCCGCTACTATGACTTTTCAAAACATCACTAGATCAGAAACTAATGTCAAAGATGTAGATATCATTCAATCGTATATCAAGATTGATAAAGAAATATTTGATTACGCATATGCTCCATTATATTTCAGCACTAAAGAAGAAGGCTTTGCCTTTTTAGGCGTTGATTCAACTTATGTTGATGGAGAAATAACATTCTGTTTCACCGAAGATATTAAAAATGTGGAAATTACCGCAAAACAATATAGCTATGTCAAAACCTCATTTAACGAAGACCAATTAATCGTTGATGCAGATGTCGCCATTAGCGTTAATAACTCTGGATTTATTAAGGTTAATGGTGAGGCTCATGAAGACACACAAACAGTTGACTCCACAGTTTGCGCATTCAAGTTAGCAGAACCAACAAAGTCCATTAATATAAAAGTCGGACAGTATCGCGCAATTTTAGAAAAAATTGTTCTCTATTATTAGGGTTTTGTCACTTTATTAAAATAAAAAACGCTTTTCAGTGTTGTTTTAAGATTTTGTCATGTTAATATTTATTGCAACGAGAACCTATTATGCTATTCGGAAAGTATATCAATCGTTACTATCTCAAATACGCACCGTTATTCATCATTGGCATTATTGCCTTGATAGCGGTGGATTTTGTGCAACTTTTTATTCCGCAATATTTAGGTGAAGTCGTTGATATTCTTCAAAATAATGGGGATACCGCGAAAATCGGCATCTTAGCATTAAAGGTTTTAGCTGTAGCGGGCATTATGTTTGTAGGCCGCTTTATTTGGCGTATCACTTTGATTAATGCTGGCTTTAAAATTGAAGCTGATCTCCGTCATCAAATGTTCTTAAAAGCGGAGGCTTTACCAAGAGAGTATTATCACGATAATAAAGTCGGCTCAATCATGAGCTGGTTTACTAACGACTTAGAAACTATTTCTGAGTGCATGCAGTGGGGCACAATCATGATTTTTGATGCCTTATTCTTAAGCGCAATTACTCTTTTCAATATGTTCATGCTAGATAAAGCGATGACTCTTATTTGCTTAATTCCAATTGCATTGATTGTCGGCTGGGGCGCTATTACAGAAAAGTATATGGCTATCAAATGGGATCAAAGACAGAAAGCTTATGATACTTTATATGATTTCGCTCAAGAGAACTTTACAGGTATTCGTGTTATCAAAGCTTTTATTAAAGAAACTAAAGAGATTCATGCTTTTGCGAAGGTGGCTAAAAAGAACGCGGATGTTAACGTTTCATTCGCAAGAATATCTGTTATCTTTGATGTCTTCATTGAAGTCATTATCGTTTTAGTGTTTTCCATCACTATGCTCTTTGGTGGTTGGTTTGTTTATAGTTTCGTAAGAAATGAACCGATTGTACTGTTTGGTGGAGCGATCGAGATGACCGCTGCTAAGCTCACAACCTTTATCGGTTATATAGATATTCTGATTTGGCCAATGATTGCGATGGGTCAAATCGTTAGCATGCATTCTAGAAGTCGTGCATCGTTAAAACGTGTTAGTGCCTTCCTAGATACCGAAATCCGCGTTAAATCGCCAGAAAACGCTATTAAACTTGATCATATTCAAGGAAACATCACATATAAAAACTTTAATTTCCAATATCCAAATTATGAGGCTATCAATTTAAAGAATATCAATCTTGAAATCAAAGCCGGTGAAAGAATCGGCATTGTCGGTAAGATTGGTGGTGGTAAGACCACTTTGGTTAATCTCTTATTAATGCTTTATAACGTTGAACCAGGCACATTATTTATTGATGGCTATGACATTATGTCTTTAGACATTCATTCTTTAAGAGAACAGATTGCTTATGTTCCTCAAGATAATTTCCTCTTCTCAGATTCCATCGAACACAATATCAACTTTGGTATTGAAGGTGGTACAGAAGAAACTGCGAAAATGGGTGCTGTATTTGCAGGCATTGATGAAGACGTAAAAGGCTTTAAGACTGGCTATCAAACAGTCTCTGGCGAAAGAGGCGTAACACTCTCTGGTGGTCAAAAACAAAGAATCAGTATTGCTAGAGCATATGTCAAAAATGCCCCTATTTTGATTATGGATGACTCTGTTAGTGCGGTTGACACCAAAACAGAAGAAACTATTTTGCGTAATATTAGTGAAGCAAGAAAAGGCAAAACCACCTTAGTGGTTGCTTCTCGTGTTTCGACAGTCCAAAATCTTGATAAGATTATTGTCTTAACAGATGGTGAAGTCGAGGCTTTTGATACACCAACGAACCTATTAAAGATTTCACCAACCTATCAAAAGATGGTGACTTTGCAAGAATTAGAAAAAGAAGTGGAAGGAGGTAAACCTGATGGCGGAAGATAATGAAAAGCTTTTTGGCGACCATAAGATTCCCACAAGCGTCATGCTTAAGCGTTTGCTCCGCTACATTCGTCCTGAATGGAAATCTTTCTTATTCTCCTTTTTACTCATCATCTTGAACGTTGGCTTTGAAGTCATCACTCCTTTATTTATTAAAGAATTCACTAATGCAATCGCTGACACTAGTGTGACTTTGGCTTATATCATGGGCTTATCTATTGGCTATTTTGTGATAAGCATCATTTCACAAGTGATGATTTACTTTGAAAGTATGCTCCTTCAAAAAGCTGGTCAAAGAATCGTTTATAAGCTTCGTATGGAAGTATTCGAACATATTGAAAACATGTCACAAAATCAATTTAATGCGATGCCAGTGGGCTCCTTAGTCACAAGAGTCGCTAACTATACAACTGCATTAAGTGATTTGTTCACTAACGTGTTAGTCTTATTACTTCGTAATATCCTTACAGTTATTGGTGTTTACGCTGTCATGCTCTTCTTATCGTGGAAGCTATCTTTAATCCTCTTTGGATTCGTTATTTTAGTCTTTGTGGCGTCATTAATCTTTAGAAATATCATCACGAAGATTTATCGTAAAGAAAGACAATTAACTTCCGATATGAATACCTTCTTGAATGAGAATCTTTCTGGTATGAAGATTATTCAAATCTTTAACCAAGAAGACCGTAAAGAAAAAGAATTCAATGAAAAGAATATTGCTTTAAGAAAGACTAAATTTAATGCGATTTTAGCACACGCAATTTATCGTCCAGCAATTAACTTATTATATTATTCCGCTTTAGCGGTGACCTTTGTGGTGGGCTTACAGCTCAAGCTAGACGCTGGTGAAATAGTGGCCTTCTATCTCTTCTTATCAAGATTCTTTAATCCGGTGCAAACTATCGCTGATCAAATTAATCAAATTCAAAAAGCGACGACATCAAGCGAAAGATTGTTTAACCTTCTTGACGTACCTCCAGAAGTTGTTGACGTGCCAAATCCAATCCATATGGAAACATTCAAAGGCAAAATCGAATTCCGTCATGTTTGGTTTGCTTATGAAGATGAAGATTGGATCCTTAGAGACGTCTCATTTACCATTGAACCACATCAAACCGTGGCGTTCGTGGGTGCTACTGGCGCTGGTAAAACCACAATTCTATCTTTGATAGTGAGAAATTATACTGTGCAAAAAGGTCAAATCTTAATTGATGATGTCGATATCAACAATATTGAAATTAAGTCTTTAAGAAATGCTGTCGGACAAATGCTTCAAGATGTTTTCTTATTCACTGGCACAATTAAAAGTAATATTACCCTTCATGACGATGAATACACAGACGAAGAAATCAATAGAGTGTGCGAATATGTGAACGCTGATAAGTTCATCAATAAACTTGAAAAAGGCTTAGATACTGAAGTTTTAGAAAAAGGTGATAACTTCTCCCAAGGTCAAAGACAATTACTCTCCTTTGCGAGAACCGTTTTACACAAACCTCAAATCCTCATTTTGGATGAAGCTACCGCCAATATTGATACCGAAACTGAAAAGCTCATCCAAGATTCTTTAGAAAAGATTAAGAATATCGGCACAATGCTTGTCGTAGCCCATAGATTATCTACTATTCAAAACGCTGATCAAATCATCGTCTTACAGCATGGCGAAGTCATTGAAAAAGGCACTCATCAATCATTGCTAAGACAAAAAGGCTATTACCATAAACTATATCTTTTACAGTTCAGAAACGACTAGTTTGATACCCCTTTATTAATATAATCTCTTTAATTTTCTTGAGAAAAGTAAAGAAAAAGGGTTAAGATATAGGGTATGGAAAACAACAAAGCTCCAGTCAACGGTGGTTACCCTCTACATACCTTTCAAGAAGTCGAAGACATCTACATGCTTTATATCTCCTCCAAGGAAGATAGGGCTAGAATCGAGGATGCCTATCATTTCATTTTGGAAAAGCATGAAGGCCAAACTAGAAAAAGTGGCGAACCATATTATCATCACCTTATCGAAGTAGCGTATATTCTCGCTTCTTTACAATGTGGTCCTAATACAATTATCGCTGGTCTTTTACATGACGTTGTCGAAGACACTGATACATCCGTTGAAGATATTAAAAAGAGATGGGGCGAAGAAGTTAGCCGTATCGTTGATGCCTTAACAAAGATTCAACGTTTAAAATTATCCAAAATTACTGCAGAAGAATTTGAAGCGGAAGATCATCGTAAGATTTTCCTTGGCATGGCTAAGGATATCCGCGTCATTTTAATTAAGCTCGCTGATAGATTGCATAACTTAAGAACTCTAGGCGCTTTAAGCCGTGAAAGACAAATCGCTATTTGTAAGGAAACAATGGAAGTCTTCTCGCCAATCGCTGAACGTTTAGGTTTGGATATCATCAAGAGTGAAATGGAAGATCTCTGCATTAAGTACTTAGAACCAGAAAAGTATGCTGAAATTAAGAGATTATTATCCAAAAAGACCGCACTTTTAGTGAAGTCTCTCGATGGTTTGAAAAAGAGAATCGCTGATGCTTTATTTGAAAAGAAAATTCCATTCGAAATTTCTTCTCGTGTTAAATCTATTAATTCTATTTATAGAAAGATGTACGTTAAAGGTCATCCATTTGAAGAAATCTATGATATTTTAGCCTTAAGAATTATCACTGAAACTGATATGCAGTGCTATGAAATACTTGGTTTGATCCACCAGATGTATAAGCCAGTTCCTGGCCGATTCAAAGATTACATCGCGATGCCTAAACCAAATATGTATCAATCCTTACATACCACAATTGTCGGTGGTGATGGCAACTTCTACGAAGTCCAAATCAGAACTAAAGAGATGGATAACGTTGCAGAAACCGGCATCGCTGCGCACTGGGCGTACAAAGAAGGTGGCTATAACTCACAAGTCGAACAAAAAGAAATTGAAAATAAATTACACTGGTTTAGAGAATTCGTTTCCTTGTCCAGCGAATCCGAAAATGAAGGCGCATCTGAATACATGGATAACCTTAACCGTGATATTTTTGAATCTCACGTCTATGTCTTTACCCCTAAGGGTAAGGTTGTGGAACTTCCAAGTGAATCCACACCTGTTGACTTCGCCTATAGAGTGCACACAAAGGTTGGCGATCAATGCGTTGGCGCGCTCGTCAATGGAGTGATGGTCCCACTTAATACTGTCCTTAAAACTGGTGACATGGTGGAAATCAAAACAAGTAGGACTTCACCAGGTCCAAGTGAAGGCTGGTTAGATTTCGTGGCTTCATCATCAGCTAAGGCTGCGATTAGAAAGTTTATCGCGAAAAAGAATGCTGATTTAATGCGTGAAGATCGCATTATTAAAGGTAAGCAAAGTTGTATCGATGCTTTCCATGAACGTGGTATCGAAGAAGCAGAAATGGTGAAGATGCTCAATACTGATAAAGTTCTTAATGAGTATCGTGTCCCAGACCTTGATTCCCTCTACGTCGCTGTTTTTGGTAGGAAACCAACTGCGAATGCATTAGTGGAATTCTTAAAGATTAAAAGACCAGTCAATCTTTCGCTCAATCTCGCTAAGAGAAAGAATGCGAAATATGATGGCTGCCCAGTATATTGCAAAGGCGCTGGTAAAATTGCCATCGCCCTAGCGAACTGTTGTACCCCTGTTCCAGGTGATGATATCGTCGGATATATTACACGTGGTAAAGGTATTACAGTGCATAGAAGAAACTGTCCGAACGTCGTTAACGAAACAGAAAGACTTCTTGAAGTCTTCTGGAGAGATGACATTGAGTTCGCGGCTTATCCAGTTGACATCGTCATCGAAGCAAGTGATAGAAATAACTTGCTCATGGATGTAATGGCAGTCTTCAATAACGCGAAAGTGGGCGTGAACAATTTGCACGCTCGTAGCAATACACAAAACCTGTCCGCGACTATCAGCGCGACAATAATGGTCTCTGACGCTAAACGCTTAAACGATATCTTCATTCTTTTAAAAGGTATCACCGGTGTTTACCGCGTTGACCGTGTCATTCATTAAAGGAGAAATTATGTCAGTTATTAACGTTAAAGGCACTCACGACATCATTGGCGAAGAATCCAATGCATTTGCCTACATTGAAAATCTCTTAAAACAAATATGTGATTTATTTGCATATAGCGAAGTTAGACCGCCAGTCATTGAACATAGCGAACTCTTTATTCGTGGTGTTGGTGAAGGTAGTGATATCGTCCGTAAGGAGATGTACACATTCCTTGATAAAGGCGAACGTTCTATCACATTACGTCCAGAATTCACCGCGGGCATTATGCGCTTAATCGTCCAAAACAAATTATTAGCCACAAACGAATTACCATATAAGGTTTATTATTGTGGCCCAGTCTTCCGTTATGAAAGACCACAACTTGGTAGATATCGTCAGTTCAACCAATTTGGTGTGGAAGCAGTGGGTAACAATTCTCCTGAAATTGATGTGGAAACGATTACCTTAGCGTACACAATCTTAAGTTCTTTGAACTTAGAAGGCGTCACAATTAGCATTAACACATTGGGTGATGATGAATCAAGAAACGCTTATAAGGAAGCCTTAAAAGCTTACTTTGCTAAATATTTAGATAAGATGTGTCCTGATTGCCACAGTCGTTATGAACTTAATCCTTTAAGAATTCTCGACTGCAAGGTTCCTGAAGATCAAGAAATCGTTAAAGGCGCACCAAAGATGAAGGATTATCTTAGTGATGCCGCCAAAGAAAGATTTAATCGCGTCTTAGCGTTATTAGATGACTTAGATATCCCATATCAAGTCGACGATACTTTAGTAAGAGGCTTAGATTATTATTCAGAAACCGTCTTTGAATTCCATTACGTTTCTAAGACTGGTAATGACTATGGCGCGATTGGTGCGGGTGGTCACTATGATAAACTCGTTAAAGAATTAGGTGGTCCAGATGCCGCTGGTGTGGGCTTCTCCTTCGGTGTGGAAAGATTATATAGTGTCCTTAAGGATGATAATCTCTTACCAGAAGATATCAATAACCCAGTGGAAATCTATATTATGCCTCTAGGCATGAACGCTAAAGCGATGGCTTTAAGTGTCGCGAGTGAATTACGCTTAAATGCTTATAGAACAGACATCTGCTATGAAGATGTCAAACTCGGCAACATGTTCAAGCGCGCGGAAAGAAAAGGCGCGAAATTTGCCATTATTATTGGTGATGACGAAGTCAACAAGCAAGAAGTCGTCATTAAAAACTTAACTTCTACGGAACAAAAGAGTTGTCCGTTAGATAAATTAGTCGAAACTATTTCTAAAGAAATGGGTGAAGACAAATAATTATTAAAGATAGGAAAAGCTTTATGGAAAGAAGTCATTACAGCAACGAATTAGGACTCGCGAATGTAGGCGAAAAAGTAAGTTTACTTGGCTGGGTCAGCAAAAGAAGAAATCTCGGCTCTTTATTATTTATTGACTTAAGAGACCGCTATGGCATCGTCCAAATCGTCGTTAACGACGGCTTAGAGATTCCTGATGTCAGAAATGAATACGTCATTCAAGTGAAAGGTGAAGTCGCAAAAAGAGCAACCGCCAACCCAAAACTCAAAAGTGGTGAAATCGAAGTCATCGCTAGCGAAATCGTGGTGCTCAATACAGCCAAAACCACGCCAATCATTGTCGCTGACGAAACCGACGCTTTAGAAGATACACGTTTAAAATATCGTTATCTCGACTTACGTCGTCCATGCATGAAGAAATACTTTGATGTGCGTGACACCATTAAAATGACCACACACAGTTTTATGCATAAAAACAATTTCATTGAAATTGAAACCCCAATGCTTTGCGCATCCTCACCTGAAGGTGCAAAAGAATATTTAGTGCCTTCTCGCGTGCATAAAGGTCAATTCTACGCCTTACCACAAAGCCCACAAATGTTTAAGCAATTACTCATGGTCGCGGGCTTTGAAAGATACTATCAAATTGCTAGATGCTTTAGAGATGAAGACTTAAGAGCGGACCGTCAACCAGATTTCACACAAATCGATATTGAAACAAGTTTCTTAGATCAACAACAATTCTTAACATTAATGGAACAATTAATTAAAGATATCTTTAAAGCCACAATTAACTATGACGTCAAACTTCCATTAAGACAAATGACTTATAAAGAAGCCATGGACCGTTTCGGTAGTGATAAACCAGATACCAGATTCGGTATTGAGCTCAATAATATCAAAGATATTTTTGCTAATACCACATTCGCTGGTTATCAAACAGCTGAAGCCATTAAGGCTATCGTTGTTAACGGTGTGGCGGATCAAACTTCCCGTAAAGTTATTGATAACTTAACTCTTGAAGCCAAGAAATTCGGTTTAGGCGGTTTAACAGTCCTTAAAAAGGAAAACGGGGAATTAACCGGTTCCTTTGTTAAATTCCTTTCAGAGGCCGAAATTAAGGCTTTAAATGAAAGATTAGCTCTAGTGGACAATGACATCTTAATCATCGCCGCAGGCAATGATAATCGTGTTACTCCATTATTAGGTGCGCTACGCTTAAAATACGGACGTGAACTTGGTCTCATTAAAGAAGGAACCTATGATTTATTATGGGTCATTGACTTCCCAATGTTTGAAAGAGACGTGGAAAGTGGGGCGATTGTCGCTACTCACCATCCTTTCACCCGTCCAAGAGACGAAGATGTCAAATACTTAGATGAAGATCCAACCAAGGTCTTAAGCTATGCTTACGATATCGTTATTAACGGTTACGAAGCTGGTGGTGGTACTCTTCGTATTTACGACCAAGATATGCAAAGAAAAATCTTTGAAGTCTTAGGCTTAAGCGATGAAGAAATCAAAGAAAGATTTGGTTACTTCGTTGACGCCTTACAATATGGCACACCTCCACATGCAGGTATGGCCTTTGGTTTAGACCGTTTAGCGATGATTTTGGGTGGTACAGACAACATTCGTGATGTCATTGCCTTCCCTAAGAACTTAGCCGCGGTTGACCCAATGACAAATGCGCCTACAAACGTTACTCAAGCGCAACTTGATGAATTAGGCATCAAATTTGACAAATAGGTTATAACATAGTTATACAAGAACTATTAAAATACTAGATAATTACTAATCGAGAAAGGTTAAACAACATGAACAAAAATGATCAATTAGCGATTGCGACAATCAGATCACTCTGTATTGACACCATTAACAAAGCCAACTCTGGTCACCCAGGTATGGCGTTAGGTAGCGCCCCTGCTCTCTACACCTTATTTACCAAACACCTAGTGGCCACACCAAAAGATAGTAAATGGTTCAATAGAGATAGATTCGTCCTCTCCAGCGGACACGCTTCCGCATTACTTTATTCCATGCTCCACTTAAGTGGTTACAAAATCAGCATGGACGACATGAAACGATTCCGTCAAATCGACTCCTTAACACCAGGTCACCCAGAATATGGTTGGACTGATGGTGTGGATGCCACATCTGGTCCTTTAGGACAAGGCATCTCTCAAGCTGTTGGTATGGCGATGGCCGAACAAATGGTCAATAAGCTTTACAGCTTTGGCGATGATGTGTGCAATCACTACACATACGCTTTATGCGGCGATGGCTGCTTACAAGAAGGTATTTCTCAAGAAGCTATCTCCTTAGCCGGTCACTTAAAACTCAACAAATTCATCCTTTTATACGACGCTAACCAAGTAACACTTGATGGTGCTTTAGACTTATCCTTCTCTGAACAAGTTAAAGCCAGATTCTTAGCCTCTGAATGGGATGTCATTGAAGTTGCTGATGGTAATGATATCGATGCTATTGATGCTGCTATTAGCAAAGCTAAACAAAGCAAAGAAAAACCAACAATGATTATGATCCATACCGTTATTGGCTATGGTTCCGCTAAACAAGGTACAAACAAAGTCCACGGTAACCCATTAGGTGCTGAAGACGGTAAGAACGCTAAATTATCCTATGGATTTGACCACGAAGATTTCTATGTCCCACAAGAAGTTTATGATTTATTCAAAAACACCTTTGGTGCTCGTGGTGAAAAGGCTTTTAACGAATACAACGCTAAGTTAGCTAAATTAGCCGCTGATAAGAAGACCAAAGATGAATATGATCGCTTCATCTCCTTGAATGGTGTTGATGTTGATAAATATTTACCAGGTGTTTACCCAGACTTCGTCGAAGGTTCCCAAACCTCCACACGTGTTGCTTCTGGTAAAGCCCTTAACTACTTAATGCTCAGCATGCCAAATTTATTTGGCGGTTCCGCTGACGTTGCTGGTTCTGTTATGACAAAGTTAGACAATGGCGCTAACTTCGATGCCAACAATAGAGAAGGCCACAACATCAACTGGGGTATTCGTGAATTCGCGATGGCGAGCGCACAAAATGGTATGCTCTTACACGGTGGTGTACGTAGTTATGTTGGTGCATTCTTCGTTTTCTCCGATTATATGAAACCAGCCATTCGTATGGCGGCATTAAGCCATCTTCCAGCCATCTACTTATTATCTCATGACAGTATAGCCGTAGGCGAAGATGGTCCAACACACCAACCAATTGAACAATTAGCTATGTTACGTAGCATCCCACATATGGATGTCATTAGACCAGCTGATGAAAGAGAAACATATGGTGCTTGGTTCGCTGCCTTACAAAGCAAGAATCATCCAACCGCCATTATCCTTTCCCGTCAAAACCTCCCATTATTAAAGGAATCTGATGGTGAAGCCTTAAAACGTGGTGCATATGTTGTTTCTAAAGAACAAAAGAAAGCCGACTTCGTTTTAATCGCCACAGGTAGTGAAGTTTCCTTAGCTGTTGCCGCTCAAGCATTATTACTTGAAAAAGGCATTGATGTTCGTGTTGTTTCTATGCCATGTTGGTCTTACTTCGAAAAACAAGACGAAGCTTACAAGAAAGAAGTTATCAATCTTCCAAAGGCCAAATGTGTCTCCATCGAAATGCTTTCAACCTTTGGTTGGGCTAAATATGCTGACACAAATATTGGCTTAGATCAGTTCGGTGCTAGTGCTCCTGCTAAAGACGTCTTCAAGAAATTCAATTTCACTCCAGAATACGTTGCTAGCGTGGTTGAAAAACTTTAATCAAAACAAAATCAAACGATTGAAAAGCGGAAATCCACCGCTTTTCTTTTTTTGTCTTCTCCACCACCACTCTTTTTTATATATAAAAAAGAAAATACATATATACCTTTTCAAAGTCAATTGTTTTTTCATCTTTTTTGTCTCGAGGGAAAAAAAGAAAAAAGATTGACATGATTAGTCCCCTAGCTATCGTGTGCGCTCGCGCACGCTCATGCATTATGCTAATAGATTTTTGCTAGCTATTTTACAAGCAAAAAAAGAACAATTATTTTCTCTTGCTGGTAGCGGTGAAAGTGATTATAATTCAGCACTCTTATTTTTTTACCCTTTGCTAAACGAATATATTTACTATATATTATTAGTAGGTAAGGTTTATGGCAGACTACGTCTATATTGAAAATTACGCTAACAAAGGAAAGATTGGTATCTCCATCAATGTCTTTGACAACTTGGTGACCAATGCTTTAAGCAACATTTCTGGTATTTCTATGAGCAGTGCTCATATGAAGCGTAATCAAAAGATTCGTTTAAATAGACCAGTTCAAACAACCATTAGACACGGCATCGTGCATGTTTGGGTGGCTGTGGATGTTGCTAAGGGTACCAATTTGCAAGATGTTACTCGTAATATCCAAGAAGAAATCACTAACGCTTTCTTAATGACCACTGAACAAGTGCCATTTGATGTCGCCGTCAATGTCATATCAATTATTTAACTAAATAAACGCTTTTTTTATGGAAAAAATATCTCGCAATCAAGAAAACTTTATAATCATGACCGTCATCTATGACGAAATTGCCGACCAGGTTGCTGGTAGAGAACATAACTTTCGTGATGTTGATGAAATCATCACTGAAATGACAGAGGACCCACGTCCATTTAAACAACACAGTAACTACGTCCAAAACATGATTTCTTCAGTTTTGAATAACTATGGTTCAATCATCTCCGCTTTCCAACCACATTTGAGAAACTGGAAATGGGAAAGATTACCATTACTTACACAGTCAGTGTTATTAATGAGTTACGCGCATTTCTACTATGTAGAAAAGATTGATAAGCGCATCGTCATCAATACCGCAGTGGAACTCGCTAAAAAGTATATCGAAGAAAAACAGGCCAAATTCATTAACGCAATATTAGACGAGGTGCTCTAATGAATAGTGATCGCCCAGTCTTCACCGTCAGCGATATTAATCAATACATCAAAGCCGTCCTCAGCAACGATGAGAACTTAAAGTTCATCTATGTGAAAGGCGAAATCTCTAATTTTAAAATGGCAAGCAACGGTCATTTTTATTTTTCTTTGAAGGACGATAAGTCATTAATTGGTGCGATGATGTTTTCAAACTATGCTTCTAAATGTAATTTCAAGCCGGAAAACGGCCAAGAAGTTGTGGCTTTTGGTTCTATTGATGCATATCCAGGAAGAGGCACTTATCAAATCATTGTTTATCAAATGGAAGAAGTTGGAGCAGGCGCTCAACTCTTAGAATTAGAAAAGCTTAAAAAGAAACTCCTAGAAGAAGGTTTGTTTGACGAATCTAGAAAAAGAAAGATAAATCTTTACCCAAACGCTATTGGTGTCATTACCGCTCCTAATAGCGCCGCAATTAAGGACATTTTGTTTAATCTTAAGCGCAGATATCCAATCGCAGATATTTACGTCTTCTATAGTGCTGTTCAAGGGGAAAACGCCCCTAAAGAATTGCTTAAAGCATTCGAATTAAGCCAAACATATCCTTTGGATACATTACTCATTGGCCGTGGAGGCGGCGCTAGTGAGGATTTAAGCGCTTTTAACGATGAGAAACTGGTGAGGGCGATTGCTAATAGTAAGATGCCTGTTATCGCCTGTGTAGGCCATGAAATTGATTCTACCTTAGTAGACTTTGTGGCGGATAAGCGCGCTAGTACACCAACAGGAGCTGCAGAGTTGGCCACAATTGACCGTAGAGAGATAGAAGAAAAGTTATCCTTCTCCTTACAGGATATGGAAGAAAGCCTTAAACAAAGAATTCAAGACATGAAAGACGATTTATCTTCTTACAAAGAAGATTTAGACTTAGAGATTCGTCAATTAGTGGCCCATTATAGCCAATTGCTAGATCAAAAGAAAGCCACATTAGAGGCTCTTAATCCAAATAATGTTATTAAACGTGGTTTCTCTTTAACAGTCGATGAAGAAGGAAAACCAGTCAGCGATATTAAAACAGTGAAAAAAGGTCAAAAGATTAAGACCATCTTAAAAGATGGAATCATCAATAGTGAAGTTATCAATACGGAGGAAAAATAGTATGGCAGAGAAATTTGATTTTGAAAAAGAGATGAAAAGATTAGACGAAATCGTCGCTAATATCTCATCAGAAAAACTCCCATTAGATGAATGCTTAGCCCTCTATAAAGAAGGTCAAGAGATCGTCAAAAAGTTAGAAAAAGCCCTCAAAGAAGCTGAAGAAAAGGTCGAAAAAGTCATCGAAAACAAATAAATCTATTAGTGGTTTATTAGTTTTTATTTAGTACATATAATACTTTGTATTAGAAATATTATCCTGTGAAAGCAGGATTTTATTATGCTTATTATTTTAGTTAACATAATCCTTGTACGCGTATATAATGTAGATATGAGTAAGGTTATCGTCCATATTGACTTGAATGCATTTTTTGCTAGATGCGAAGAAATCAAAGATCCATCATTAGAGAATAAACCTGTCGCTATTGGTCATGATGGTAGAGGCGGTATCGTTTCTACATGTTCCTATGCAGCGCGCAAACATGGCGTTTCTAGCGCAATGCCTATGTTTAAGGCGAGACAGCTTTGCCCAAACCTTATCGTTATTCCTGGTGATTATCATTATTACTCAGCGATGAGTAAGAAGTTCTTTAACTTTGTTAGAAGATATACAAAACTAGTGGAACCTGCTTCTGTGGATGAATGTTTTGCGGACTTTACAGACGCAGTTAAAGGACAAAGCAATGTCATTGTTTTCTTCAGAAAGTTACAAACAGATTTATTCAAAGAAACAGGTCTTAAATGTTCTATTGGCGTTTCCACAACTAGATTCTTAGCGAAGATGGCCAGTGACTATCAAAAACCAATGGGCTTAACAATTATTCGTAAAAGGGACATCGAAAATATATTGTTCCCACTAAAAGTGGATTCGATGTTTGGCGTTGGCAAAAGAACCGCGCCAAGATTAAAGAACGTTGGCATTAAAACAATTGGTGAATTATATAGAAAACTCGAAGCGGATGACGAAGAAGTTAAAAACATCTGTGGAAAATTCTTTTATACACTCAAAGAGTGGCTTGAAGGTAAAGGCTCTGATGAAATTGAAATCGAGAAATGGGATCCGAAGTCTATTGGTAATTCCACAACATTGCCATACGACACAGATAGCGCTGTTGAAATTAAGAAACATTTCTTATCTTTAGCGAAGGAAGTGTCAGAAAGAGCGCAAAGAGAAGATAAACTAGGCCACACGATACAAATTGTGGTAAAAGACCAAACCTTTAAATCATTTAATAAATCTACGACTTTAGAGAATCCTACAAATAAGTGGCAGGTAATTTATGATTACGCATGTTCTTTGTACGATAAGAATTTTACCAATTTAACGCTTAGACTCGTCGGAATCACTTTGCAAAACCTTATCGACTACACCGATATGGCGGTGCAAATGTCATTATTCGACTATTCTAGGCACGAAGAGGAAAGCAAAACTAAATTACTCATTAATGAACTGAATCGTTCCTTAAAGAAGCCATTATTAAAAAGAGCAAGCGAGGTGAAAAAGAATGGAAATCGTTGATGCGATTGATTTGTTTCATCAATATGTTCTCGTCGAGAAAGGTCTTTCTCCTCAGACTTGGATCTCTTATTTAGAAGACTTGCAAGCCTTCTTTAACTATTTCAATGACAAGAAAGATACCGGAGATTTATTAGAAACAGATTTATACGAGTTTTTGAAGTTTGAACTCTCATTAGGCAAATCAGTTTCTACTGCTTTAAGAAGATTATCTTCCACAAGAAGCTTCTATCTTTTTCTTAAGAAAGAAGGATATTTTGATGGCAACATTCCAGAAATTGAAACGCCGAAGAAACCTAAACATCTCCCTAATTGTTTAAGCGAAGAAGAGATTGACCGCTTATTAGAAGCCCCAGACATGGAATCTCCTTCAGGGGTTAGAGACAGAGCGATGCTTGAAACAATGTACGCTTCAGGCTTACGCGTCAGTGAATTAATAAATCTTAAAAAGGGACAAGTGAATCTCACTAAAGGAATCATTACCGTTTTCGGTAAAGGAGCCAAAGAAAGAAAGGTTCCAATTGCAGAATACGCTATCGATTTCATTAGAAAATATGTCAATGAAGTGAGAAACAAAAGCGAACACAAAAATAGCGAATATCTATTTTTAAATAGAAGCGGTGATAAACTCAGTCGTATTTACTTCTTTAAGCAAGTGCGTAAGTATGCTGAACTAGCAGGTATTGAAATGACAATATCGCCACATACGCTTAGGCACTCATTCGCAACACACCTCCTCAATCACGGAGCTCAGCTCAGGATGGTGCAAGGCATGCTTGGGCATACCAATATCGCCACCACACAAATATATACACATGTTTCTAGCGAGAAACTTAAATCAGATTATGATAAGATAATGAAGTGAGGAAATCATATGAATAATTACAAATATAAAAGAATATTTGTCATCGTTGCTGATTCTATGGGAACCGGCTATTTAGATGACGCAGACAAATTCGGGGACAAAGGAAGTAATACCTTGCTCCACATTGGCGAAAAGATGCCAAACGGATTAAATGTTCCTAATTTAAATAAATTAGGTTTAGGCGACTTAGACCCAATCAAAGGTACAAGTAAGGTTGATCATCCACAAGCTTATGTGTCTAAAGCCAGAGAAGTAAGCAATGGCAAAGACACAATGACAGGTCACTGGGAAATTATGGGTATCAACACACAAGTTCCATTCCAAACGTTTACTGATACCGGCTTCCCAAAAGAGCTCATTGATGAATTAGAAAAAAGAACTGGTCACAAAGTGATTGGTAACAAAGCTGCTTCTGGTACAGAAATCTTAGTGGAACTCGGCGAAGAACAATGCCGTGATAATTCTTTAATCGTTTATACTTCTAGCGACTCTGTTTTACAAATCGCCGCTCATGAAGAAGTTACTGGTTTACAAGAACTCTATAGATGCTGTGATATAGCTAGAGAAATTTGTATGAAACCAGAATGGATGGTAGGAAGAATCATTGCTCGTCCATACATTGGCACAGATAAAACCAACTTTAAGCGTGTAACAGGCCATAGACACGACATCGCTCTCAAGCCAAGCGCTCCAACAGTTATGAATGTTTTGCAAGATAATGGCTTCATGACAAGCTGTGTCGGTAAAATCGGTGACATTTTCGACATGTATGGCGTCGTTAAGACACAAAAAACTGTCTCTAACGAGGATGGTATGGATAAGACCATAGAAGAGGCTAAAAACCACGATTTCACTGGTCTCTGCTTTGTTAACTTAGTGGAATTTGATAGCGAATATGGCCATAGACGTAATCCAATCGGTTATGGCGAATGCATTGAAAGATTCGATAAGAGAGTCGGGGAACTCATTCCTTTCTTAAAAGACGATGACTTATTAATCATTACTGCGGATCATGGTAACGATCCAACTTGGACTGGCACCGATCACACAAGAGAAAAAATACCTCTTCTCATTTATAGCAAGAGTCTCAAAAATGGTGGATATTACCCAGAAAGAATGTCTTTCGGTGACATCGGAGCCACAATTCTTAAAAACTTTAACATCAAAAAACCTGCTCATTTATTGGGTGAACCAATTGAAGAGTTGTTCTAATATACAAGTATATTAGAAAATTATGAAAAAAGACCTAATTTCTAGGGTCTTTTTTCATTTTATTTTGTACTTTATTTGCGTCATAAATGAGCGTATGGTTGTAAACGTTGCGTGCTATAGGCGCACATGTAAAATATTGAAAGGAAAGAAACTATGACCGAAGAAAAAGAAATTGAAATACAAGAAATCGAAGGAGATAAAAAGGAAGAAGCCCTTGTAAAAGATAAAGGACTTTATTTTAGAAAGCGCGAAGCTGAGTTGGATCAACGCTATTTAAAAGGTGATGAATTGCTTGATATGCAAGAATACATCAACAATCATATTTATTTTTACCGCCAATTCGTCCCATTCTTTGACGTGAGGCCAGGAGAAATCTATTACGCTGATTTCCCAGTCGGTTTCGGCGCAGAAATTCATGGCAAACATCCTGTTGTGGTTTTACATAGATCGCCTTGTAAGAACCCAATGATTACAGTTGTTCCATTAACAAGCGGATCATGTCATGAGATGAGCGATGTTGATTTAGGAATTATCGAAGGTTTGGCAAAAGGAAGTAAGCATTCAGTCGCCGTTATTAATCAGACAAGATCGATTGATAAAAGAAGAATCGTTCCAGAGTACGCAATTAAGATTTTAAGAGAACGCGAAGCCACCGAACCAATCGAACCAAGCACAAGAACTAAGGTTTGCTCAGTTAAGGTACGTAGGTTAGAGCCAAGAAAGTTTGCTTTATTAAGAAGAAAGGTTGACTGGTACATTAACGATAACAACATCAATAAAGATAAATAGTGATTAGTAGTTTTCCAGTAGTTTTAAAATTGCTAGAAAATGTAGATAAATCGACAGACAGTTATATTGTATGCCGCAAACATATTCGTATAACTGTCTTTATTTTACTACGTAACATCTTTATTTTAATCATGTCTAGTTAACATAATGGCAATTATGCGAAGTATATATAAAAGAGGAAATTGATGTGGATATTGTGGAAAAGTCAGTTTATCCACACTTTACACTATTCACGGATCAAATATCTAAAATCAGCGGTTCTATTAATTGCCTATTTTAGTCATTTTGAATAATTTATCATCAGAATGTAAGTTAAGACAAGCCAAAAATAAAGGCCTCATTTCTGAGACCTAATTGTTCATGATTTTGTGTTGATTTTAGAGGTTCAAATAGTATGCAAAACAGTCTGCGGTGAACCTGTTATCCACCATTTTATCCTTGCTTATGAGGAAGTCTCTATTGGCTTTTAGGACTGTGATAAATCCTTTTTCAAAGTCTTCATACATGGCCTTAATAAGGTCGCTTGAATCGTATGGACGAGTTGGCTCGATCTTGTCTGAGACGAAAACAAGCTTCTCTAACCAGCCCATTTTCTTCCTTCCGGTCGTATGATATTTAATTGCATCCAGTATTTCAGGGTCTGCAACGCCAAATTTGTCACGGGCCACCATTGCGCCTAAGAATTGATGATAGGCATAAGCACCTATATCTAAGAATCCTGGATAGAATTCCTTCATCATCCTTAAGGATTCTTCATCATTGATTCCTTTAGCGATGTCATGGAGAATACCAGCGACGTAAGCTTTAGAAAAGTCTAAATGATGATGCATCGCTAATTGGTAAGCCATATGAGCAACGGATTTGGAATGTCTGAAGCGGCTTTCTTTTAAGAGAGGTTTGACTTTCTTAATGAAATATAGTTCGTTATCTTCGATATATCTGATGACATCTTCTTGAAGATATGCGCTTCTTAGTTCTCTGATATCAGATGATGAAACGTCGACTGTAGGACCAGAAATAGCAATCATGTGGTATTTATCCACATTTACCTGATTAAGCTCGTATTTTGGCCTTTCATAATAGATTATTTGGGTATTTTTAGCGATTTCTTCTGGCTTTGCCCATTCATGGAAGGCATTGACTTGGTCTTGGCCGATTAAAAAGTAGAGCTTATCGTTTGGATATTTCTTTTTAAAATACTCTACGGTTTGATAAGAACGAGGTTGTTCGGCTTGATCAAGTTCAAAAGTATCCACGCTAAAGCCTGGGATATCTTTAATGGCGATGCTCACCATTGCTAATTTGTGTTCTTGATTGATAGATGAACTCTTCCAAACAGCGATTTTTGCGGGCACGAAAACTACTTCACCAGGATATGTCTTCTGAGCCATGATGGCCATATTGATATGTCCTAGATGAATGGGATCGAAACCACCACCGAAAATAATTCTGTTCATTAGATTTTGATTTTTGGATTCTCTTTATTCCTACGGAATAGGATAATAACTCTACCCATCACATGAACGAGTTCGGCATTTAACTTATTAGAAATGTCAATCGCGATTTCCATGATTGGTAAGGAACAACCTTTCATGACATCGATTTTGATTAATTCATGTGCAGTTAAAGCTTTATCAAGCATGCTGATAAGAGTTTCAGAAATTTCATTTTTACCGATTTGGTAACGAATTGTAAGTGTGGACGCTAATGCTTTTAGGTCACGTTTTTGTTTTGGTGTTAACATATTTTACTTTCTAATCTTTGCTAAACTTTCTCTAATAGAGACGCCCTTTGGTAAGCGGACACGGATCATTTGTCCTTGGGCAACGAATGACAACCAGCCTAAACCTTCAATAGCGATGTCATGCCATTTGTTATCGTTTTCCATAGCGAATTCAAACATATCATAGTCTAAGAAACTAACCAATCTTTCAGAAACTGGTCTAGCAAAACGACGAATGTTATTTTCGTTGATGGCGTCATCAAGCTTCTTGCATTGAACTTTCTTTGTTTCCACGCCTTCAGCGGCATAGAAACGATAGCTACCTGTCTTACCTTTAATAACTTCAAAGGCTGCTAAGGAGCCAACCATAAGGGCTTCACCTGCGCTCATCATACGATTGGTCACCTTAATGGCTTTCTTTGGAGTAATTTGTCTAATGACATCTTTCTCTAATCTGCCTTGAGCAGATGTTGTTTGAGAAATACCTGGTAATTCATAGAAGAATGATGAACGGGATAATGGGATTTCAAGCACACTGACACTAGTACCTGGGTAGGTGATGGTCTTGATTTGACGTGTGGTCTTGTTTTCAAAACCTTTCATGGCTTTGTTAATAATGGATGTTTTACCAGAGGTAGAATTACCAATCATGTAAACGTCATGACCTTTTCTGGCGGTATTCATTGCTTCAATCAAACCTTTTGAATCATCAGTTGGATTCGCTTTGTTGTTGGAACCATATAATTTGACACTCTTTGGTTTGATGCCATATTCGTTAAATCTTTCAGTTAAGTAGGCTACTAAGGAATCGTCTTTCATGTTGATTGGGAATAAGTCGCGCTTTGTGCCCACAACTGTAAGATTAAGTTTCTTAACTTTCTTAGCGATTTCGCTATTCAATTGGCCATTAAATGAGAACAAATCGACAACCCAAATAATGTATGCATCTGTAGCGCATGCATCATCAAGTATTTTTAATACTTCTTTGTCTACTTCTTGTTCAAGTTCGCTGTTGTTAAAAGCCTTCATTGTCTCAAAACATTTATCACAGTAAATGATTTGGATTGGCGTGGCACGGTGTAATGATTCAGGAATGATATAACCCTTTTCATCCTCATTTTCGCATTGCAAAATGGCACCGCAGTGATAACAACGTAATACTCTATTGCTCTTGCCCATATTTTGTCCTCCAATCTGGCATTTTGCCTTTTTTAACTAGATGTCTTCGAATCGGTCTATCTAATAGACGATTGAAATGTGTGGTGAATTGATCTTCTTTGACAACCTTCTCGGTCAACACGACACGGATATGTGCGCCTTTGGCAGCGAGAACATCAGTCATAAGTTGATCGCCAACAAGCATGGTTTCTTCTGGCTTGTAATCATTTTCCTTAAGGAACTTTTTAATTTTCCCTGAAAAAGGCTTACGCGCAGAATTGATACAAGGGCAATTGGCTGCGGCGGCGTATGTTCTCACACGCTTCCCACGATTGTTAGAAACAATAATGACCTTGAGACCACTTTCTTTAAGAGCGTTAAGTTGCTTAACAGCTCTTTCTGTTGGCAGAGATAAACGATAACTGTCCAACGTATTGTCCAAGTCTATTAAAAGGACACTAACGCCTTGTTTCTTGAAGAAATCTACTGGGATTTCAAATATTGATTGAGCGTGTGCGAAGGGAATGAATTTGTTGAACATATTTATCTACATATAAATAATAACCGATTTTCTTCCTTAATGTGAGAACTATTAAATAATTCTCACAAGCAATAAGCCGTTTCTGTCACATTAAAAAAGCCTCTTCTCGAGGCTCTTATCTTGTTAATTGCTTTGATATATAACAAAGTTATATTCTTTACTAGTTTATTACTAGATATCTACTTTATTGAATTACTCGTCCAAATCGTCAAAAATAGAGATTTGTTCAAAGCCTTCTTTTTCTTCCTTTTCTTCTGGAACGTTGATTTCTTCCTGGATTTCATCCTCAGAATCATTTTCCATAACAGGTCTTTCTTTTTCCTTGATGGTAATTGGGTGAGAAACAGTCTTCTTATTAATGATTTCAATATTAGTGTCTATGACACTATCAACTGTTGTCTTGCTTGGAATATCAATATTCTTCTTTGCATATTTAGCAAGATCAGTGAGATAGAAATCAGTTAATTCGAACTCAAAGTATTCATTCGTAGACATGAAGAGATTTATTTCCAATAAATCTGACTTATTCACCAACTTAAAGGCACTGACAACGTGATGTACGTCGCTCTTGAAACACGGCATAACTGTTTGGACCTTGCCCAATCTAGCGGTTAGATTTACGTGTGCATTATCGAAAATTCGATAATGGCCTTTATCGGTGAATAGGATGACTTTATTCTTTTCTTCTTCATCAAAAGCGATTAACGCTACTGCGTTATTCTTGCCTAAGCCAGCGACGGATTTCACACCACCAGCTTTGCTAGAAAGAACAGATAATTCGTTTTCATTGAAGTATGTAACATTGCCATTACTTGTTATTACAAGTAAGTTACTATTTCCGCTTAAGATTTGGATATCGCTTACTTCATCACCGTTGAGAAGTCTCATATTGCGTATAGGACGCGTGCGTTTTCCTTTTTCTATCATACTTAAAGGCATACGTTTAATTTGTCCAAATTTGGTCAAAACACCGAGATAAATATCATCTCTGAAGTCACTAACAGCAATGCCTTTGATGATTTTTTCACCTTGATTTAAGGTTGAGAAGGTATTGATATGGTCACCTTCATCTTTCCATCTGTTCTCTGGCAATTTGTGGACTGGAATACAAATATAGTTACCTTGATTTGTAAAACAAATCAGATAATCGGTTGTATTAATCAAACCTTGAGCTATTAATTCATCTCCGTCCTTTAAACCTGGAAGAGGATTATCGCCGCTGCTGCGATATGACTTGAGTGTAGATCTCTTCACATAACCATCGCGTGTAAGAGCCACCATCACATCGTCTTTAGCGATTAATTCACGTTTATCAATCGGGGCAATTTCTTCTTTTTCTTGAATTGCCGTCCTTCTATCATCGCCATACTTGTCCGCGATAGCTTTTAGTTCACGAACTAAAACACGGTTAAGTTTGCTCTCATCTTCAAGTATTCCTTTAAGTGTTTCAATGTCTTTAAGGAGCTGCACTTTTTCATTTTCTAAAGTAACTTCATCGGTGTGAGATAACTTATATAATGGCATGGTCACAATAGCTTCTGCTTGTTCATTAGAAAATCCATAACGGGCCATTAAGTTGACTTTAGAATCCGCTTTATCTTTACTCTTTTTGATGATTTCCACGACCTCATTAATGTTTAAGGAAGCTTGAATTAATCCTTCAACAATATGGAGTCTAGCTTGGAATTTTTCTAGATCAAATCTGCTTCTTCTTGTTACAACATCAACTTGGTGAGCGATGTAAGCATCAACATAAGTTAAAAGATTTAATGTCTTTGGTCTACCATCAACAATAGCCACCATATTAGTGCTATAAGATGAAACGAGACCAGTTTTATTATTTAAGTATTGTAAAAGCAAATCAACTTTTGCATCTTTTTTGCAATCGATGACGATTCTAATACCTTTCCAGTCAGATTCATCACGGACTTCTAAAAGACCATCAACTGCTTTGCTGTGGATAATCTTATCAATTTCAAAAACCAATTGATTCTTTTGAGTTTTATATGGAATTTCAGTAATGACAATCTGTTGATTGTCTTTGTTTTGTACAATCTCTTCTTTACTGGCGATTTCAATACGTCCACGACCAGTTAAATAGATACTTTTAAGACCTTCGCTTTCATAGATGATACCGCCACCTGGGAAGTCTGGGCCTAAGACAAATTGCATTAAGTCTTCGATAGTTGCGGTCTTATGACCAATGCGATAAATAACTGCATCAATAATCTCTTTGAGATTATGCGGTGGGATTTCTGTCGCCATACCAACAGCGATACCTTCTGTACCATTAACGAATAAATTAGGGAATCTAGCAGGTAAAATAGTTGGCTCAAATTCGGTATCATCGAAGTTAAGTTGCATATCAACTGTTTTCTTATCGATTTCACGAACAAGTTCATTAGAAATCTCGCTTAAACGAGATTCAGTATAACGATAAGCCGCTGGGGAGTCGCCATCGATAGAACCGTTATTGCCTTGGAAGTCAATTAAAGGATATCTAATCTTCCAATCTTGGCTCATTCTTGCTAAGGCTTCATAAATGGATGTATCACCATGTGGGTGGAATGTACCCATAACCGCACCAACGGTATGAGCGCACTTTCTAGTAGGTTTATTAAAAACATTGTTGTTTTTAAACATTGTGAAAATAATACGTCTTTGAACCGGCTTTAAACCATCTCTAACATCTGGAATAGCACGATCTTGAATAACGTATTTAGCGTAAGTTGCGTAACGGTCGCCCATCACGTCTTCCATCGGTTGTACGGAGATGTTTTCAACGTAATTTTCTTCGACTAAATCAATCTTTTTTCTAGCCATAGATTACTTGACCTCCTTGATGAAAGTATCGACTTTATTGAAATCAACGTTCTCTTCAACCCACGCTCTTCTAATGCCAGCGTCACGGCCCATTAAAACGGTAACTCTCTTTTCTGCTAAGAATGGATCATCGATTTCGACACGGACTAATAATCTAGTCTTTGGATCCATTGTGGTTTCTTTTAATTGGATAGCGTCCATTTCACCAAGACCTTTATATCTGGAGACCTTGTAACCGCCACCAACTTTCTTTTTGGCTTGTTCCAAGCCATCATCATCCCAAGCATATTCTTGGATGACCTTTTTGCCATCTTCTTTATAGACACGATAAAGAGGTGGAACAGCAATATAAACATGACCAGATGTGATTAATTGACGCATATAATGGTAGAAGAACGTTAATAATAACGTTTGGATGTGCGCACCATCAGTATCAGCATCGGTCATGATGATGATTTTGCCATATTTAATATCGTCTAAATCGAAGTTTTGACCAAAACCCGCACCAATGGTATTAATAATGGTTGCGATTTCTTCGTTATGTACTAATTTTTCCATAGAAATGGAGTCTGTGTTAAGTGGTTTACCACGTAGTGGTAAGATTGCTTGGTGGAGTCTATCTCTACCTTTCTTAGCGGTACCACCAGCGGAATCACCTTCAACGATAAATAATTCGTTTTTGGCGTATTCTTTGCTTTGTGCTGGGGTTAATTTATCACTTAAAATGACTTCTTGCTTTGGTTTTTTGTTGTTTCTCGCTTCTTCTTTAGCTTTTCTAGCGGCTAATCTCGCATTTTGAGACGCAACACACTTATTGATGAAGTTGATTGTGAATTCTTTGTTTTCTAAAAGATAATAAGTAAACTTATTATAAATAAAGTTAGAGACTACAGAAGCTGCTTGTGGAGTGCCTAATTTGCCTTTGGTTTGGCCTTCAAATTCAAGCAAAGCTTCTGGAATTTTTAAGGATACAACAGCAGTTAAACCCTCTCTAATATCACTACCTTCGAGCTTTTTGCCCTTGGTTAATTTGTATTGTTCAGCGAAATCGTTAACAGCTTTAGCGATACCAGTTCTAAAACCAGTTTCATGTGTACCACCATCTCTTGTTCTTACGTTATTAACGTAAGAGTAGATTGTTTCGTTGTAATCTTCGCTGCAGTATTGTAAAGCGATCTCAATGTCGATTTGTGTTTCTTCATCGGTATCCGCAAAGCTGATCACAGGTGACATTGGTTGTTTATTGATATTGACGTTATTGATGTATTCCACTAAGCCGTTTTCATACAAAAAGTTCTGAACTTGTCCGGTCTTTTCATCAGTTAAGACAAATTCCACGCCTTTCATTAAGAAGGCACTTTCTTGTAAGTGGCTAGCGATTGTGTCCCATTTGAATTCAACGGTTGAGAAAATAGTTGCGTCTGGTTTAAATCTCACTAAAGTACCGTGTTTCTTACATGTGCCTACAACTTCAAGAGGAACGGCAAGATTACCACCATTTTCGAATTTTAGGTGATAAATATTGCCTTCTTGATAGACATTAATGTCTATCCATTCACTTAAAGCATTAGTAACAGAAGCACCAACACCATGTAAACCAGCAGCAGATTTATAAACAGCATTGTTAAATTTGCCACCTGCGTGGAGTTCAGTAAAAACAACTTCGACTGCTGGTCGACCAGTTTCTTTATTGATACCCACAGGAATGCCACGACCTTCATCAAGGACACTAATGGAACCGTCTTTATGCATGGTGACGCAAATTTTCTTACCATAACCAGATAAGGCTTCGTCCACTGCATTATCGACAACTTCCCAGACTAGGTGATGGAGGCCAGCACTATTGGTTGAACCAATGTACATAGCAGGTCTTTTGCGGACACCTTCAAGGCCCTTCATCACATGAATATCATCAGCTGTATATGTTGTTTTTTTGATATCAGACACTATATTTTCCCTTTGCAAGACTTAATTATATACAAATTAAGTTGCAAATATAAAGCAATTTTGTAGAATATAAAGGTGCGATTTGGAGGTACAAAAATGAATATATTTGTAAATATATTGGTGCCAATCATTTGTTTGCTAATTGGTTACCTTATGGGAAGCGCAAACATCTCAATTCCATTAGGAAAAATGGTCTTTAAACAAGATCCACGTGACTACGGATCGCATAATCCAGGCGCTACCAACTGTGGTCGCTTGTGGGGCAAAAAATACTTCCTTATCGTTTTCTTCTTCGATGTATTTAAAACAATCTCACCACTTTATATCTGTTGGGCGATTTTGACATTCGTTCCACTTAATAATGGTTTACCATTATTACCAAACGCTTCCGCTATGTATGCTGGTAACGTTGATGGCTACATGATTCAATGGCCAGTCTATTGGGTCGCTGTTATCGGTGCTATGTTTGGTGGTATTTATCCATGTTTCATTGGATTTAAAGGTGGTAAAGCTGCCTCTTGTATGGTAGGAATTACCTTGACTACATCTTGGCTTTTTGGTGTGATTGGTGCTCTTTCTTATTACATCACATTGAAGAAATCTGGCTATGTCTCATTAGCCTCCATCATCACTTCTATTCTCAATGCAATTGTGACTTGGATCTGGGCAATTCTCTTATTGCTCAAGGTCATTCCAGTCGGTACTTATTGGCAATTCTTTGTTAACTGGGGACCAATGCTTTACTGCAATTTCGTCTACGCTATCTTGATGACAATTATCAGTGTAGTTTTGACCATCAGACACCGAACAAACATCGGAAGAATTAAGAACGGAACCGAAAGAAAAATTACTTGGATGAAAGTACAAAGCAAGTAATTAACTAGTAGACTTAATAACTATGTTATTATAGACAAAAGCACTCGGTTAGGAGTGCTTTATTTTTTATGCTGCTTTAGCTCCTATTAAATTTATAAATATAGGAATAATACGGAAGGTCTCTTTATCGATTCTAGGCAACAAAAAAGCGCTCGTTGGAGCGCTATTTGTTTCGTTCAATTATTTTCCTTGATTCATGTTTCTCATGATTTCACGGATTTGTTTTTCGCTTGGTGTACGACCCATGCTTCTGAACATAGCGCGAATCATTTTCTCATTCATAGGAGGATTTTCTCTGAGTTGCTTTTGGAAGATGTAACGAGTTACAAAGAAGCCTGCAACTGCACCACCAATAATCGCTAAGACAATCCAGAGAATGAATTGCCAGATTTGGATTTCGAACATATCTCAATCCACCTATTAGGCTCTACCGTCGTATTCGCCGTTGTCTGTGCGAACAAGAACTTCTTCGCCTTCTTCAATGAATAATGGAACTCTGACAACTAAGCCTGTTTCTAATGTAGCTGGCTTTGTTGGTTTGTTGACTGTGTCACCTCTGACGCCTGGATCACATTGTGTAATCTTTAATGTGACTTTAGCTGGTAAGTTAACACCAAGGATTTCGCCATCATAGGAAGTGATTTCCACGACTTCGTCGCCTTTTAAGAATTGTTTTTCCCATTGGAGACGTTCAGCTGGGATTTCAACTTGTTCATAAGTTTCTTGATCCATGAAGACAAAGAAATCACCGCTGTCATAGAGATATTGCATTTGTCTCTTGTCTAAACGAACGTTTTCAACCATGTAACCAGAGTTACGAGCTAATTCGTTGATTGTGCCTGTACGGACGTTTTTAACTTTGACCTTAGCAACCATCTTTCTCATCGCAGTTTTATTTAATAAAATATCTAAAACTTGGTATAAATTGTTTTGGTCTTAATTCTGTAACATTAACCATATAATTTATCTTTCCTTTCAATAAATTTCCTTGAATATTATATCAAATATTCATTATTTGACAAATGGATTTACTCTTCGCTCAATTTCAAGCGTTGAGGAAGGACCATGTCCTCCGTAGATTTTTGTTTTATCAGGTAAGGCTAATACTTTAGCCATAGAGTTTCTTAATCCTTTCGGCATTGCACTTGGCAAATCACTGCGGCCTATTCCGTGCATGATGATAAAATCACCAGTAAATAAGACCCCACTTTCTTTTAAGTAAAAACAAACTGAACCAGCAGTGTGATATGGAACGGTGATGACCTTAATATCTTCACTTAAAAAGTGAAGAAATTCATTATCCGCTAATGTAATGGCCTTGCTTTTAACAACGACATGTTCACCTAAAAAATCAGAACAATTTGCGTAGGTATCAGTTAGCTTATCTTCATCATCAAAGCCGATATAAAGAGGCGCTTTAAAAGCATTCACTAAAGTATCCACTCCACGCATGTGATCAACATGTCCATGGGTTAACAAGACTGCTTTGAGTTTGAGGTTGTTTTTCTTTATATAATTAACGATTCCGGGATAATCTTTTGCAGGATCAATGACAACACAGTTGTTTTCTGAGTCACTTAAAAGATACGTATTCGCATACAATTCATCAACCATTTCATAAATGAAAGGTACAACATTAATCATAAGCACAAAAAAATAGGCGCAAGCCTATTATTTCTTTTTCTCACGATGGAGAGTAACTTTTTTGCAACGTGGGCAATACTTCTTTAATTCTAAACGATCAGCGTGTTTCTTTTTATTTTTAATTTTCCTCGCCACATTCTGTGCATTTAAGTGTTAATGAGATTCTATCATCTTTGCTTGCCATTTGATTTTCTCCTTCAAAGTCGCTTAAATATCTTACCACAGGTAAAATATAATGCAAATATATTTTTTACTAATAAACTAGGTTATAATAGCAGCATATGAAACGAACAGAAACCAAACAAGTTAAAATTGGTCGTCTTACAATAGGCGGACAAAATAAAGTTTTAATCCAATCGATGTGCAAGCACAAGACCTCTCATATCGATGAAGTAGTAAAAGAAATCAATGAATGCGAAGCATTAGGCGCAGATTTAATGCGCTTATCAGTCTTAGATGAAGAAGACGCTCAAGCATTTAAAGAAATCAAAAAACAAGTGAAGATTCCTCTTATCGCAGACATCCACTTCAATCCAGATTTTGCCATAACGGCAATTAAAAATGGAGTGAATAAGATAAGACTTAACCCAGGTAACATTAACGATGAGACAAAGATTAAGGAAATTGTTGAGCTCGCTAAAAAGAAAAACGTTGCCATTCGAGTGGGTGCTAATTCTGGATCAGTAAACCCAGATGTTGATAAATTTGACATCCCTTTATCTCATAAATTAGTGTTTTCTGTTAAAAAGCATGTCGAAATATTAGAAAAATACGATTTCCATAACATCGTCATCTCTTTGAAAGCCAGCAATGTGAAAGAAACAATTGATGCTTATCGAATTGCTAGTGAATTATTCCCGTATCCACTGCACATCGGTCTGACCGAAGCGGGTCCTTTAGATATTTCTCTAATAAGAAGCACCGCTGCTTTATCACCTCTTCTTTTAGAAGGTATCGGAGATACAATCAGAATTTCCATTACCGGTAGAGCGCAAGATGAAGTTATCGCTGCAAAACGCTTATTGCATGACTGTGGTTTATACGATAATTATCCTACATTAGTGTCATGTCCAACATGCGGAAGAACACAAGTTAATGTGCAAGAATTAGGCAAAAAGGTATTCAAATACTTAGAAGATAACAGTATCAATCTTCATGTTGCTTGCATGGGTTGTGTTGTTAATGGCCCAGGCGAAGCTAAAGGCGCGGATATTGGCATTGCGGGTGGCAAAGGCCAATATGTCATCTTTAAGAAAGGTGTCGTCATAAAAAAAGTGTCAGAAGCCGAAGCCTATGACGCTTTAATAGAAGAAATTAATAAATTACGCTAGATATTTATCTTTCCAGCCTTCAATGAATTTCTCGTCCCTTAACATTCTGATTTCATCAGAGTAAGGGGCTTTTTCATTAATATAAGGTGTTTCTAAGATTTTTGGAATGTTTCTTAATAATGGATGATTTGCCATTTTGCACAAAGCTTCGAAACCAATCTCGCCATAGCCGATATTCTCATGACGATCCTTATGCGCCCCTCTAATGTTCTTAGAATCATTAAGATGAACCACTAAAAGGCGGTTTAGACCGATGATTTGATCAAACTCGGCTAATAACTCATCTGGATTATTAACGTTGTAGCCTGCGTCGTGAACGTGGCATGTATCAAGGCAAACGCCCAAACGGTCAGTGTGCTTGCATGTATCGAGAATTGTTTTAACGTCTTCAAAGCATGTTCCAATCTCAGAACCTTTGCCCGCCATAGTTTCTATGGCGATTTTGACATCAGTGCCATCTTGAGAAAGAACAATATCTAAGTTCTCTGCTAAAGTCTTGATAGCTTCTTCAGCACCCAAACCTAAATGGTTGCCTGGATGTAAAACAATCATCTTAGCACCAAAGGCAGCTGTTCTTCTTAGTTCATTGATTAATGTCTTATTTGTTAACTCTAACAAGTCAGGACGATTCTTGCTGGCGGGATTGATAATGTAAGGAGCATGAACCACGATATGGTTTTCATCAAAGCCTTGCTCTTTGAGCAAAGCGCGTCCTTCTTCAATCTTTAATTCATTTAAAGGTTTACGGTAAGAGTTTTGTGGCGCACCAGTATAAAACATAAAAGCAGTCGAACCATAACTCAACGCTTCTTTAACGCTACCTAGATAGTAATCAGGGGCGTTCATGCCAACATGGGAACCAATTAATAAGTCTTTAGCCATATTATTTCTCGATTCTAATATCTTTAATTACCACTGTTTCAAGTGGTCTATCGTTTGGGCTTGTTCTCACTGATGCAATAGCATCAACGACTTCGATACCAGAGATGACACGACCGAAAGCAGCATATTGGCCGTCCAAGAAATCCCCATCCTTATGCATAATGAAGAATTGACTACCAGCGGAGTTAGGATCCATCGCTCTAGCCATTGAGATAACGCCTCTCTTATGAGAGATAGGGTTATTAACGCCGTTAGCAGCGAACTCACCTTTAATACAATAGCCAGGACCACCTGTGCCATTTCCCTTTGGGCAACCGCCTTGAATCATGAAGCCTTTGATGACTCTATGGAATGTTAAACCTTTGTAAAAGCCTTTTTCAGCGAGCTTCACAAAGTTATCAACGGTTAATGGCGCATGTTCTCTATCCAATTCGACTTCTATAGTGCCAAATTTGTTAATTTCAATGATTACTTTCATTTTTGATAATCTCCTTATATCAAAGATATATATTTACTAACTATCTACTATAATATTACTTCAGGCATTTCCTCATGATCGACCATTAATACGTTCAAAGTTGGGTCGATTTCTAAGAGGATTTTCTTCATCTGTGGCATGAAAATCTTCTCAACTTCATGTGGAACATCTAAGTAATTGAAATGTTCGTTAACGATTGCGCGTCTTACATGATGAGGAGCGTCACCGGATATGTAAATATCACAGCCTTCGTCTCTAGCGATGAACCAGTCACGTGAACCGCCACCACCGATAATGCTGACTTTCTTAACTGTCGTGTTGCCTTCCTTGATTAATAAACCATAATCTACGTCTAATCTTGCTTTGGCAAACTTAGCGAATTCATCGATAGGCATAGCTTCTTTGAGTTCACCAACACGCATGCAAAAGTCTTTTTCTTCAGGGCAATAAACGTTTTCTAGGCCTAAAGCTTCTGCTAAGGCATCATTCATACCATCTTTGCCGCTATCGAAGTTTGTGTGCATGCTATAGACTGGTACACCCAAGGCGTCAATCTCGTTACACAATTGTTCTTTGAGCTTATCCCATTTAAAAACCTTGGCTTTAGTACCGTAGATGAATGGATGGTGAGTGATAATTAAATCTGGTTTATTTTCCTTTACAAAAGGAAGCACTTGATAATCAAAGTCTAAGCAAAGAAGGATATTATGCACTTCTTCAGGTAGCTTACCTGTCATAAGACCAACATGGTCATGATAAAACTTCGCGTAGCGTTTAGGGAAACGTTTAGAAAGCTTTAAAAGAAGTTTTCTCGTATTCATAAGTATCTCTCCAATTTATGCTTCTCAGCATTAAGAGTGTCGATTCTCGTTTGCGGTAAATTACCACTAGCGATAATGTTATCAATCTCGCTTATGCGAGTTTGATATTTCTCTTTAAATGTCGCTGATTTCTCACGTCTTAAGATTGGTCCAAATTCTAAGTCTTCTTCACCAATAATGGCTTGGTCTGCTCTCACGAACTTGATGATTTCATAAAATATGTCATCTTCCTTGACAATCTTTTCATCAGCAATGGCAAAGCCCATCATGCAGATTTCTTTTCTTGCTGTTGGAACAGCGTTGTGTGCATCAATGATAATTGTTTGCACTCTAACAAGCTTTTCTGGATGTGCTTTTAAGATATTGACGATATTTAATCCACCCATACCCGCGATTACAATGGTACCAACATCACGTGTGATGTCCTTAATACCATCGCTGAAAAGGGGAGTAATCTTATCGTTAACGTGATATCTGATAAGATTACTTCTTAATCTTTCAAATGGTCCTTCTTTGTTTTCCACAGCGTAGCCTTTAGTAACAATACCGGATTCAACAAGAGCAATCATGAGTTTACCATGATCACTACCGATATCGGCCACCACTGATTTTGGGACCATATCATGAATGATACGCAAGCGTTTGGATAATTTAATCATTAAAGTTTTTCCTTATAGTCACCTAAGCGTTTTGAACGTGTTGGGTGTCTGAGTTTCTTAATGGCTTTGGCTTCGATTTGACGAATTCTTTCACGAGTAACACCGAATTCACGGCCCACTTCTTCAAGAGTTCTTGGTCTATTATCGTCTAAGCCATAACGGAGTCTGATGACTCTTTCTTCTCTATCGCTTAAATCCTTGAGGATGGAATAGAGTTCTTCTTTTAAAAGTTGTCTTGTTGTGAAGTCCACTGGTGATTCGCTTTCCTTATCTTCGATAAAGTCACCTAAGTGGGAATCATCTTCTTCACCGATTGGTGTTTCTAAGGAGACAGGCTCCATGGCGATACGTTGAATTTCACGAATACGCTTAGCGCTTAATTCACCGTTCATCGCTTCGCTGATTTCTTCAGCGGTTGGTTCACGACCATAATCTTGGATGAGTTGTCTTTGGATACGTGTCATCTTATTGATGGTTTCAACCATATGGACTGGAATACGAATGGTTCTGGCTTGGTCGGCAATCGCACGTGTAATAGCTTGACGAATCCACCATGTCGCATATGTGGAGAATTTATAACCCTTTGTGTAGTCGAATTTGTCAACGGCTTTCATTAAACCGAGGTTACCTTCTTGAATTAAGTCCAAGAATAACATACCACGACCCACATAGTGTTTGGCGATGTTGACGACTAAACGTAAGTTAGCGTTAATCAATGTTTGTTTAGCTTCTTCATCGCCATTTAAAATCTTTTTCGCTAAGATTGGTTCATCTTCCGCTTTTAAAAGATCATATTTGCCAATTTCTTTAAGATACATCTTAACAGAGTCGTTGATACGAACTTCACTACCTAAATAGTCAATATCGATATCTTCTTCTGCTTCTTCACCTTCTTCAGCAAAGAAGTCATCATCTGGCTCTTCGTCAAGATTCATCTTGCTTTCATCAAAGTCTTCAAAGTCTTCATCTTCATCTTCTTCATCAGAGATAACTTCGACACCGTTGTCTTTGAAGAAATTGATTAAGTCAGCAATTGTATCATCATCTAAATCGAATTGATTTAAAGCATCATAAATATCACTTTGGTCAATAATACCGGATGATTTAGCTTTCTTTAAGAGACTGTTTTTGATGTCATCTAAAGAAAGGATTTCACCATCGTCATCATAGATGCTTTTGACTTTCTTTTTCTTGTCGAGTTTTGGAGCGCTTGGTGCGCCTTCGCTCACTTTTGGGCGGCCTCTCTTTTTTGGCTTATCTTCTAAGACCGCTTCTGTTTGTTCTAATTTTTTTCTACCCATAAATCAATGCCCCTTTCATTGGTTTAATTAATAAATTAATGTTTTTTGCGAAGTCGACGCCTGTTATAGTCGGCGACAATTCGCGCTTGTTCCATCGGATCTTTTCCCTCTAAAGACTGATTGAGTGTATCGGATTCAAAGATTTTCTCTTTTTCTGTGTCGATAACTTGTTGTAAGTTATTTAATAACTCTTCATTGCAGATGTCTGGATGATTTCTTTCAAGATAGAGCTCACTTATCTTGTTAATTAATTCATCCTTTTCTGGCAAGTCACTATTTTCCAGGGAGGAGATTAAGTCCACTGGAACGAAATCCTTTTGCTCTTTCGCATATTCTATGAGGTAATTTGCGATGATGCGATATGTCTCATCATAGAAACCACCGATTTTTTGCTCGTAGAAGGCCACTGCTTCGCGATTTTGGAGCATTTGGTATAAAAGTTCACGCTCCGCAAATTCGAGCCTCCTGAGGACTTTTCTTTCAGGATGGTATTCTCTAATCATGTCGCGGAAATCAGTATTCTGTGGTTTCTTTCTCGCAGTTTTGAGAATGTTCCTAATTGCCTCAGGTGCAAAACCGGTAATGTTTGCAAGTTTGTTAATATAGCTATCTAATTCAATCTGTGAACGGATAGCGAGTAAGACAGGAATAAATTCCTGGATTAACTGAGTTTTCTGTTCTGTGGTTTGAAGTGGATTGGTGTTTTTGTAGTAATTGAGAATAAAATCCACTCTGGAAATGAGTTTATTCAAATAAGCGTTAAGTGCCACCGCACCATCCTCATTGAGAATCTCATCTGGGTCCTTGGTGCTATTTTGGTTATCAACGATACGAACAGATAGACCGTTGTTCACCAAGTTATTAGCGATTTCCATGGTGGCTTTTTGACCAGGAAGATCACCATCAAGACAAAGTCTTATTTCAACATTCAATGATCTAAGCAGGCGAATGTGTTCTGCGGTTAAGGCAGTGCCCATTGTCGCAACACACGATTCCACGCCAATACGATATAAGGCATAGACATCCATGAAACCTTCTAAAACATAGACATAACCAGCGATACGTGCTTTTTCTTTAGCGTTATTGTAGTTATAAAGAATGTTTGATTTATGAAATAAATAGGTTTCAGGAGAATTCACATATTTAGCTTCTGGACCATTGCCTAGTCTTCTAGCAGAATAGCCCACAACTTCTCCGTTCGCGTCCATAATCGGGAAGATAACTCTACCCGCATTACGGTCGCTGTAAGTGCCACTGTTAGAAGAAGCAATGCCAACATCTTCGATGGTCTTTAAGGAATGGCCTTTTTCTTCGAGGAAGCGGCATGTCGCCTTGCCATCTTTGAATGCATAACCAAGTCGGAACTTGCTTCTTAAGTCAGCATCAAGGTGACGATTATTAAAATAATCAAGGCCAGCTTTTCCTTCAGGAGAGTTTAAAGCATATTGATAATAAACTGTTAAATCATGAAGGCATTTAACAAGTGGTACTCTTTTCGGATCAACCACTTTAGTTTCGTGAATATCTTCTAGTCGTGGGTCGTGATAATCACATATTTCTGCGACTTTCTTGACCGCTTCTCTAAAAGAGAGCTTCTCGTATTTCCTTACAAAACCAATGGCGTTACCGCTTGTGCCACACACAAAGCACTTGAAGATTTGTAGTTCAGGCGAGATGTGCATGGAAGGATTAGTGTCATCATGGAATGGGCATTTGGCGAGGTAATCTTTACCTTTTCTAATCACGGGTAAATATGCAGATACCACTTTGACGATATCGGCATGCTTTAACACGTCATTAATTAAACTTTCATCAAACGCCATATAATAAAATTATACTTTTCCTAACTTTTTACTAATTTTCTACTTGTTTAAAAGAAGACTTTTTCTTCCAAATAAGCCTTTAATTCACCAATTGGTAAACGGACTTGCTGCATGGAATCGCGTTCACGGATGGTGACCGCACCATCGTTTTCTGTATCAAAGTCGATAGTAATGCAGAAAGGAGTACCAATAGCATCTTGACGACGATAGCGTTTGCCAATGGAACCGGTATCATCGTAGATGACATTGAAGTACTTCGCTAAAGATTGTTCCACTTCACGAGCCTTTTCTTCGAGCTTTTTGCTTAATGGAAGAATCGCAGCTTTGTATGGAGCGACGGCTGGAGAAAGGTGCATAACGATACGAGTATCGTTGTCACCAACTTGTTCTTCATCGTATGCATCACATAAGGTCATTAAAACCAAACGGTCTAAACCGACTGATGGTTCGATGCAGTATGGGATATATTTTTCGTTTGTTTCAGGATCTAAGTAATCTAAAGCTTCACCACTATACTTTGTATGACGACCTAAATCGTAGTCAGTTCTATCAGCGATACCCCAAATTTCGCCCCAACCAAATGGGAAGAGATATTCGATATCTGTTGTGGCTTTACTATAGAAAGCTAATTCTTCTTGTTCGTGGTCTCTATAACGGAGATGGTCTTTTCTGATTCCTAAGGAATCAACAAAGTCTAAGCAGTATTGTTTCCAATAAGCAAACCACTTTAAGTCATCACCTGGTTTGCAGAAAAATTCCATTTCCATTTGATCGAATTCACGAGTACGGAAAGTCATTTGTCCTGGAGTAATTTCATTTCTGAATGCACGGCCAACGTTACAAATACCAATAGGTAATTTACGACGCGTTGCTCTCATAACATTCTTAAAGTTAACGAACATACCTTGAGCGGTTTCTGGTCTTAAATAAACAACTGATTTGCTATCTTCAGTAACACCAATATGTGTTTTAAACATCATGTTAAATTGACGGATGTCTGTGAAGTTTTCACTACCACAGTTTGGACATTTAACGTGATTATTTCTAATAAATTCCATCATTTGCTCGTTAGTCATACCATTGACATCGGCATCTGGGAATTCGCTTTCAATCAATTGATCGGCTCTAAAACGTTGTTTGCAATGTTTACAGTCGATAAGCGGATCGTTGAATGTGGCAACGTGACCAGTTGCTTCCCAAACCTTTGGGTTCATCATAATCGCGGCGTCAATACCAACGTTTGTGGTGCTTTCTTGAACGAACTTTTTCCACCACATTTTACGGATGTTTTGTTTGATTTCACTACCAATTGGGCCGTAGTCCCAAGTGTTGCTTAAACCACCATAAATCTCTGAACCTTGGAAATAGAAACCAGAGACAATGAAATGGTTACATAGTTTATCGAATTCAAATTTACTCATAATATGCTCCCTTAATAAATGCATGCATGAAGAATGCTATTATTTTCGTGAATTGTTGTCAACCTATTATGAGTGTTATTATGGACTTTTATTATTCAATAAGCAAGCGAATGTTCTTGAAGCGATAACCAAACGCATCTTCAATATATTGCTGGAACTTGTTAAAAAGAACCATTGCGTCCGTTTTGTTATATTCCTTTTCTATCAAACTAAAATCAGGGCAATTAACGATGTCTCTTAAGAGAAGCATCTGTGTTTTGTTTAAATCGCGGCTCATATCAGTGTCATAACATTCCTGGCAAATAAAGCCACCATCTGTAAATGAGAAAGCAACAATGCCATTTCTTTTATCACAAAGCACGCACCTATTCACTTCGAGTTGGAATCCACCTAAGCGAATGATATGACTCATCAAAAGGAGAAGAGTCATGAGCCAATCGTTTTTATTCTTGAGTGTTTCCACGGCTTTTTCCAAGTATGGAAACATAATGTATTGTTCCTCGCTTGGAAAGAGATTAAGAATCATCTCATCCATCAGCATAATGGCTCCTAAGTACTTCTCATCCATGTCAATTTTCAAAGAAGAAAAAAGAGGTTTGGAGTTTTTTAAAATCGGATGTTTAAAATCTCCATCCATTAATTCGATATCTGCAATAGTTAAAACATTGTTTAAAGCAGAGTTCTTGCTTTTTGGGTCTTTTATACCCCTCGCTAAAAAGGTCATTGTTTCCTCTTCGCTAATTGCAGTCACTATTGCATCTTTTTCTTTGTAAGGGTTAATTGATAGAACAATTATCTTCATTTTTATTTTTCGTATTTATATCCATATTCTTTTAAAGAAGATGGAGCGTTTCTCCAATCTTCATCCACTTTTACTTTTAATTCTAAGTAAACGTGTTGATTTAAAAGACGTTCTATGCTTTGTCTAGCTTTGCTACCGATTTCTTTAATACGTTGTCCGCCTTTACCGATAACAATGCCTTTTTGACTATCTTTTTCAACGATAATAGAGGCTAAGATTTGTAATGGTTTCTTTTCCCATTCAATGTGTTCCATATAGATGGCCACAGAATGTGGAACTTCTTCACGTAGTGATTTTAAAACCTTTTCACGGATGATTTCCTTAATGCGGAAAATTTCATCCTTGTCAGTAATCATTTCTGGTGGATAGTAAGCAGGACCTTCTGGTAATAAAGATGAAACATTTTTAATAATTTCATCAATGTTGAAGCCTTCTTTAGCAACAGTATCAATGAAAATCGCATCCTTAAAGAAAGAGCGATATGTTTTTTTCAACTCTTCTGTTTTATCAAGTCTCGCTAAATCGATTTTGTTAAAAACAATAATTAATGGACAATGATGAATATCCAAGTGATCAATGATATAGGTATCACCATCACCAAAAGGTTTTGAAGCGTCCACTACTAAGATGGCGACATCGACATCATGCGCAGCGCTATAGGCCATATTGTTCATTTCTTGACCTAATTGAGCTTTTGGTTTATGAATACCTGGTGTATCAAGAAAAACGATTTGCGTATTCTCATCGTTATAAATACCAATAATATTGTTTCTTGTTGTTTGGGATTTATCAGTAACAATAGAAACGTTGTGGTTGATTAAACCATTCAACAGAGTTGATTTGCCAACATTAGGACGGCCTAAGATGGCCACGAAACCGGACTTCATTACTTTAAATCATCTCCAGAAAAGGCGAATGGAAGAAGCTCATCGATATTGGTTTCTTTTAGATCACCCTTTAAATTTGCAAGAATAATCTCTCCATCTCTTGGAAAGAGTTCGCTAATGACTTGGCGGCATGCACCGCATGGTGAGCATGGTTCATCTGTATCAGCGGCAATAGCTAAAGCAACAAAGTCTTCTTTTTTATAGCCGTTCATCATCGCGTTGTAAAGCGCGTTTCTTTCAGCGCACATGCACAAAGGATATGAGGAATTTTCAATATTCGCACCTTTAAACACCTTACCATCTTTACAGAGTAAAGCAGCACCTACTTTGAATTTAGAATATGGACTATAAGATAAGTTTCTCGTCTCAATTGCGGTATTCGCTAGTTCACTATTTTTCATATGCACCTCACGCCAAGATTTGATCTTGCAAAGCAAACATTACTTTTTCATCTTCCTTAGTCATATGGTCATAGCCAAGAAGATGCAATAAGCCATGGACAAAAAGGAACTTTAATTCTCTGTCGAGGCTATGGCCATAAGCTAAAGCTTGTTCTCTAGCTTTATCAAAGGAAATGTAAATTTCACCGAGAACCACCATGGCATCTGACTGAAAGATTTTATCTCTGTTTTCATCTCCATCTAAAAACGCAAAAGAGATGACATCAGTTGGACGGTCAATATGACGATATTCACGATTGATGTTATGAATGAATTCATTATCTACAAAAGTCACGCTAATAAATGGATTAAAATGTAAATCCAAATGTTTGAGTGTCTTTTCTAATAATTGTTCATAAACAGATTGGTAATCGTTTAATGACTCGTCGAAAGAATTAAAATCTAGTTCCATGATGAAATCATATCATTATTCAGTGGTTTTTTCTATTAATTTCATCTAGATGAACAACATTGTTAATTCTCGCTTTGCTAAGCAAGTTCTCCTCCACTCTAGTTTCATAGCTAAATATCGGGGCTAATGACTGATAGAGCAGCACACTCAAGCACATGTGAAAGATGACGTTGGCGATACTGAAATTTCTCTCAATCAAACAAAGAATCACACTTGCGGATAACATGAAGAAACCCACCACGGCTTTTTTAGCGAATTCTAAGTAAGCATAGCGGTAGGATTTCAACTCCATTGTTTTAACCTTCAATTCTACACCATCAGCGTCATTAGTGGTTCTGAGGTCGTTTTCTTCTTGTGCGACGTCTTTAGCGATGACATTTTTGTAAGGGGTGAAGAAAAACGCATCGAGATAAGCACCTAACAAGGAAGCAATTATCAGAATCAGATAATTTAATGAGTTGATTAATGAAATCGTGCAAATGAGAATGACAATGAGAGCCGAGAAGACTAAATTGAGGCCAATGCTCAGAGAGCATTTCTTATACTCTTGGCTGCGTTTATAAAACTCAAAGAAGTTACGATTACGTACATATGGTAAAAATCTCCGGATATACCTGTCGTAGCGTTGCATGCGTTTGAGTAGTACGTAACGCAGAAGTATCTCGCTTATTAAGCTACCCGCGATAAAGAGGATTGGGTAGAGAAATCCACCACCAGGCTTCATGAAGAAGGTGGCAAGGCCGATAAATAACGCGGTAAGAGTTTGAAAAAGCGCTGATACAATTGTTCCTTTATAATCTTTTGTGTCTATCACGAAGTGAGGATAGGGTTTCCTCTCAAACGCATTAACACTGAGTAAAGTTCCATCCCATATAGGAAGTAACTGGTTGAGCTTAAGCCAGTAGATTCCTTTAGCAGGATCGTGAACTTTGACGCGATTCCCTTTACGCTTACTAATTAAAAGGGCGTGTACAGTCTCGTTTGGATAAACAACGGTTAAAATCACAGGAAAGCTAGTAAGATGCCTCAAATCGTCTTTATCGTCATATTGCACCCCCATGAGGGTGACATCATAACGTTGAGCAAGGATGACGAGGTCTTGATAAGAGTATTGTCCATGATTCTCATCTTCATTTAGATAAAGGTAGCCTTCATCTTTGTGCACAATGGCTAATAGCATTTTGACACACGCTACGCCACAGCTTGAATTACTTAATTGTGGGATATAGTACATTTAACACCTCCTATAAACTAGTAGGAGTGCAAAATGATTTTTTTCCTAAAAAAGTTATATATTTTTGAAAAGAAAATAAAAAACCGGATTAATCCGGTTTATTTTTTGAAGATTTTTTTGAATTTCGCTAATAACGAATCATCTTTGCCAATTTCTTGACGATATTGTGTTAATAGTTCTTTCTGCTTTCTATTTAATGAAGTTGGCATCTTAATATCCAAATGGAGGTATTGATCACCAGGTCTTCCGCTTCTTAAATCTTTCACGCCTTGACCACGCATCCTGAAGATTTGTCCAGGCTGTGTGCCAGCGGGAATATTAAGTGAAGCTTCTCCATAGACCGTTGGAACATCAACGCTTGTACCAAGTATCGCATCGATAAAATCAATAGGAACAGTTAAGTGGATGTCATTACCATCTCTTTTAAAGTATTGATGTGGCTTGACGTTCACTTCAACGAATAAGTCACCATTAGGACCACCGTTAGCGCCTCTTTCGCCTAAACCTTGAACACGAATTTGTTGCCCGTTATTGATACCGGCGATAATGTGAACTTTAATGTTCTTCTTTACACGGTTATAGCCTTTGCCACCGCAGTGTGGGCACGGATTGGTAATAATCTTGCCAGTGCCGTTACAGCGGGAACATGTTTCTTGTTGTTCGATGACGCCAAAGAGACTTCTTCTTTGTACACGTACAAAGCCATGACCACCACAGTTTGGACAGGTTTGAACATCGCTTGGTGATTTAGCACCTGTACCATGGCAAGATGAACACTGTTCATCAACGGTCAAAGGTATTTCAATATCACGGCCTAAGATGGTGTCCATAAAGTCGACTTTAACACGCATAATTGCGTCGTTGCCTCTTCTTGGACCTGTGCTCGCTCTTTGAGAGCGGCGACCACCACCGAAGAACGATGAGAAGATATCGCCTAAGTCTACGCCATCCGCACCACCAAAGCCTCCGAATCCACCTTCGAATGGATTTGAACCTGGTTGACCCGCTCCTTGTTCGAAAGCGGCAAAGCCGAATTGGTCATAGGCACTTCTTTTTTGGTCATCGAAAAGAATGTCATAAGCTTCTTGTACTTCTTTAAACTTTTCCGCATCACCAGTTTCGTGGTTATCAGGATGGTATTTTTTAGCGAGTTTACGATAAGCACTTTTGATTTCGTCTTTAGACGCGCCTTTCGCGACACCTAAAACTTCGTAAAGATCTCTTTTATTTGCCATGATATTCCTTCCTATTCACGCATAGAGGGGCCGAAGCCCCTACTAATGCCTGAAAACATTCTTAATAATTGATTATTAGTTTTTGCTTGTGAAGTCAGCATCAACGACATCGTCTGGGTTTGTACCAGCGGTACCTTCGTTATTAGCTTGACCATTTGGTTGTGCGCCTTGGTTAGCTTGTGCTTGTTGCATATAAGCGGCAGCTTGTTCAAGTTCACTAATACGTTTTCTTAAAGTTTCCATATCGTTATTGTCTAACGCGGTCTTTAATTCATCACGTAATTTTTGTGTTTGTTCTTTTTGGCTTGGATCCATGTTGGCGCCTTTTTCTTGCATAGCGATGTCGATGTCGTTAATTAAGCTTTCAGCTTTATTACGGAGTTCGATTTCTTCTTTACGCTTTGCATCTTCTTCAGCGTGAGCTTCGGCTTCCCTAACCATTCTATCGATATCTTCTTTGGAGAGACCGTTACTACCGGAGATGGTAATATTTTGTTCTTTTTGTGTATCTAAGTCTTTAGCGTTGACTTTAACGATACCATTAACGTCGATAGAGAAGGTAACTTCAATACGTGGTTCACCACGTCTTGCTGGCTTAATACCATTGAGTTGGAAGTGACCTAATAATTTGTTATCGTGGGCCATTGGTCTTTCACCTTGGTAAACCATGATATCAACGGCTGGTTGGTTATCAGCGGCTGTGGAGAAGACTTGGCTCTTTGTGGTTGGAATAGTTGTATTTCTTGTGATTAATGGAGTCATGACGCCACCTAAGGTTTCAATACCTAAGGTTAATGGAGTAACGTCGAGTAAGACTACGTCTTTGACATCACCAGAGACGACACCACCTTGGTAAGCCGCACCAATGGAAACAGCTTCATCTGGGTTGACGGATAAGTTTGGTTTCTTACCAGTTAATCTAGCCACTAATTCTTGAACGGCTGGCATACGGATGGAACCACCGATTAATAAGACTTGGTTGAGTTCGGAAGCACTCATGTGAGCGTCGCTTAAGGCTCTTCTCACTGGTTCTTCACATCTATTTAATAAATGTCTTGTTAAGTCTTGGAATTTAGCACGTGTTAATGTGACTTCGAAGTTAACTGGACCAGCGGATGTCATGCTAATGAATGGTAAGGAGATAACTGTTTCCATAGAAGCAGAGAGTTCGATTTTCGCTTTTTCAGCAGCTTCTCTAATTCTTTGTAAGGAACCTTTATCTGTAATATCAACATTGGATTGAATTTTGATTTGGGCCTTGATCCAATCAGCAACGACTTGATCCCAGTCATCACCACCGAGGTGGTTATCACCAGCAGTACTCACAACTTCGAATGTACCATCACCGATATCAAGGATGGAAACGTCGAATGTACCACCACCTAAGTCGAAGACTAAAATCTTTTCGGATTTATCGTTTTCTAAGCCGTAGGCTAAGGCGGCAGCGGTTGGTTCGTTAATAATACGAACGACATCTAAGCCAGCGATTTGACCAGCGTCTTTTGTCGCTTGTCTTTGGGCATCGTTGAAGTAAGCAGGAACAGTAATAACTGCTTTTTGGACTGATTGACCTAAGTGGGCTTCAGCGTATTTCTTCATATAAGCAAGAATCTTTGCGGAGATTTCCTGTGGGGTGAATGATTTGTTCACACATTTAATGTTGACCTTTTCTGCACTACCCATAATTCTTTTAATGGATGAGACAGTATCTGGGTTGGTGACAGCTTGTCTTTTCGCAGCGTTACCGACGATTTCTTCACCGTTTGCTTTAAAAGCAACGACGGATGGAGTTGTCACTGTACCTTCTGGGTTTGGAATGACTTTGACAGTGCCATCAGCTTGTAAATAACTGACGACTGAGTTTGTGGTACCTAAGTCGATACCTAAGATAATTTCTTTTGCCATAATTTATTTCCTCCTATTAAGCGTCTGCTTTGACGCTTTCTTTTGGTTGTTCTTCTTTTTTGTTTTTGCTCACCGAGACTCTTGCAGGTCTAATGAGACGTCCGTGTAATTCGTAGCCTTTGGCATACACTCTTGTGACGAGGTTTTCTTCGCCCTCTTGTTCTGTAGTGTCAACGGCATCCATTTTGTCAGCGGAGAATTTATCTCCCACCTTTGGCGCGTATTCTTTTACACCTTCATTTTCTAACGCACTCACGAAGTTACGATAGATGAATTGGAAACCCACTAAGTAGTTCTTAACTTCTGGGCTATTTGGTTCGGTTTCTAGCGCCATATGGAAGCTATCGAGTACTGGAAGTAATTCTTCGATAAATCCCATCGCACGATACTTCATTGCTTCGGAATGTTCTTTTTCTAAGTTAGTACGTAAGTTCTTGGTATCAGCATAAGCACGGTAGTATTCATTTTTCCAATGATCCACTGCAGCATTTGCTTTAGCAAGTTCTTCTTCTAATTCTTGAATTCTTTTCTTGTCTTTGTTTTTTTCTTCTTTAACGGCTTCTTTTGCTTCTTGTTTTTCTTTATTAGGCATCGCCTTTACCTCCTTTGTTGTTTAATCCCTTAAAGTAATCAGTTAATGTTTCAGCGATGTACTCAAGAGCGCTTAACGCTTGGTCATAGTCGATTCTGGTTGGACCGAGCAATGTAATTGCGCGGTTTCCTTCTTCGCCAAGATCAATCTTTGCTGTCACCATTGAGACATCAGGATTGCCTTCGATATCACCGATACGAATGATTCGGTCTTCGTCATCCTTTTTGATTTCATCTTTGACTTCTTTAAGGAGTTGTTGATCATTGAGAAGTTTGAATACTCTTTCAAGTTTCTCAGTATCGTTTTTGTATTCTTCGTGATTGAATAACTCATCTCTACCATAGAGGCTTAAACGGTCACTAGCGAAGCGCATGAATGTTTCAAGCAAAGCTTGGTAAACAAGGTCATGGCCGACGATGTAATCGTTAAGGACTGGTTTAAGAGCTTCAGTCTTTTCAACAAGTTCAACGATTGGTGTACCTTTTAATCTGTCATTAAGTAAGGACACACAGTTGACGATTTCGCCCGCTTTTAAATTTTCAGGAACGATGAAGGTTTTGTTTTCAACATAGCCTTTATCAGTCACGAAGATTGCGGTAATTGTGTTATCAGAGATCTGCACCATTTGGATAGAGGCGAGCTTTTCTTTGTTTTCATCTGGACCCATAACGACAGTCACTAAGTTAGTCATATGAGATAAAATCTCACAACTTTCCTTAATAACCGCATCAATAGATTTGACTTTTTGGTCTAAAACAGTTTGAATGCTGTTCTTTAATTGTTCATTAACAGAACCGTCTCTAAGCTTTTCGCAGTAGTATCTATATCCTTGAGCGGATGGAACTCTACCACTACTAGAATGGGTCTTTTCGATTAAGCCCATTTTTTCAAGAGCAAACATTTCATTTCTAATTGTCGCGGAAGAATAAGGAAGTTTGTATTCTTCGATGAGGGTGTGAGAGCCAACTGGTTGCGCATTCTTAATAAAGTATTCAACGATGTATTTTAAAATCGTATCACTACGGTTAAGAGCCATGGTTTTCTCCTCCTTTTTAGCACTCTATCTCTTTCTGTGCTAACTACATTTTACTGAATTAATTAGCACTGTCAAGCAATATCTGCTAATTTTTTAATTTATATTTATATAGAATAAGGATTTATAGGTGAATAGGTATAAAAAAGCGGGAAAACCCGCTCTGTTTTAGCCAGTTTTTAGCCTTAAATCAGCTGCAAAATGATGGTATCGAGGATCATCATACCCTCATAAGTCGGGCATAATCTATCACCTTGTTTTTCTAGATAGCCATCCTTAATCAAAGAGGCAATTTCTTTCTCTTTGTTTTTTAATAGTGACAAGGAGATTCCTTCTTTTGTTCTGAGGTTTAGCATCACTTGATAAGTGAAGATATCTTTATCAGTTACTTCTTCTTTATCCTGGATATATTCACCTTTTAGGTATTTATCTAAGTTAACTGTGTTTTTATAACGAAGATTACCAATATATCCAGAGGCTCCTAAGCCCACTCCATAGTATTGTTTGTTCCTCCAATATGTGAGGTTGTGTTCGGATTGATAACCCGGTAAACACCAGTTAGAAACTTCGTAATGTTCGAATCCCTTTTCTTTTAGAAAATTATGGACGATATCATAGTTTTTACGCATCAAATCATCATTCATTTCTCTAAAACCTTGATTGAATAAAACTGTATGGGGATGAATGGTTAAGGCGTAGCAGGACATATGCTTAACGCCTAAGGATGTGAGATTTTCTAAATCTCTTTTCAAAAGAGTCTCACTACTATGCGGTAAGCCAAGAATTAGATCAACGTTAATATTATCGATCTTATTTTCTTTTAAAAGATTAATTGCCTTAACCACGTCTTCATAGCTGTGTTGACGGTTAATAGCCTTTAAGACTTTTGAATCTGTGCTTTGCACCCCTAAGGAGATGCGATTAACACCATATTGTTTTGAAAGTTTGATTTTGCTTTCACTTAATGATTCAGGATTAGCCTCAAAAGTATACTCTTTTACACCTTTGGTATATGGTTTAATAATCTCCAATAGCTCTAAGAACAAATCATCTTCTAAGGCGGTTGGGGTTCCACCACCGACATAGATAGTTTTAAGTTCCCCAATTTGATATGAAATCAGTTCTTCTTTGAGCTTTTCTAAATATTTAACAGCGAACATACGAAAATACTGCAACTTAGTAAAGTCGCAGTAATCGCAAATATTTTCGCAGAAAGGTATGTGAATATATAGAGAAGCTGGTTTATTCATCTTCCTTATATTTCGCAATTTCTTCCGCCGCTTGTTCGTCTTCCACATCTTGGAGGACACGGCTTAATTCGTCTTTAAGAATTTCTTCATCGCTTGGTTTTTCTTCCTTAAGTCTTGGTCTTAAAATACGATAGATAATGAAAGCCACGATGGCAATAACCGCTGTGACAGCAATAACGATAAGTAATATGAGTAATCCTTCTGGCATGATAATAGCTCCTTATTCTCTTTCAACTGGAATATAAACGTATTTATTTTTAATCTTTTCTTTGCGATAGTAAAGAAGTTCTGCTAAATGATCCATTGATGTACGAGCGGTTTCATAGGCACAATGGAGGCTCTTCTTATATTGCGCGATGGTATATTTTTTACCTTTTGTGCAATGTCTAGCATAGAATTTGGCTTCGCCTTTTTTCAGTTCAGGATCTCTTTCTAAGAGGTCTTGTTCTAGAAGAACAGCTTGCTTTTCATCTAACGCAACAGGAATATAAGCAACAGCAAGTTCTTCTTGCACATAAGTCACTTTGACAGTCTTTTTCTTTGGTGTTTCAACAGCAACCACTTCCCGTGGTTCTTCACGAGTTTTTTCAACTTGTTGAACTGGTGCTGGAGCGGCTTCTTCTACTTTTTCTTCCGCTTCTTCGGCGAAGAGATCCATAGTTTCTACTCTTGCTGGCTCTGGAATCTCGACTTCTTGAATTGGTTTTTCTTCATCAACTTGATAGAAATCAGCGCGCATTTCTGCGACCTTCGCAGTAGCGATATCATCTAAGAATGTATCGCAGTACTTGCTTAAGTATTTGAAAGCATAATCAACGAAATATGTGACGTCAGCAGTCTTTTGTACTTCCACATAAATACGAGCGGCTTCTTCTTTTGGTAAAAGTAAGAGCTTTTCAAATGGAAGCATGACAACAGAATCACCAAATGCCTCGTGCGCTAATACGGCTTTAGCCATTAAAACGGCCATTTCCTCAGAATAATTAGCGAACGGTTTAACAAAGTTAATATAGAAGAAAGTAATGGTAGCTTTTAAGGATGTTGGTAATGTGGAGCTGTTAATGAATGTGAATAAACTGTTCATCATAGGTCCAATTAAGTTAACAGGCGCAGATGTGTATACACGGTCAATAAGGACACGATTTTCTGGATTTCTATCTTCACTTGTACGATAGAAAGTAACCAATTCTTCTGTGCCTAGGAGTTTAGCATAGAGTTCAGCAAGAAAATCTTCATCAATTGCATTGACATATGCACGCCTAATGTAGTTTAATGCTTGAAGGTAGTTCACCAAAACCATGTTTGTTGGAATTGCGCTTACTATTTCATTACGCATAACGCTATCGATAAAATCTTCGCCCACGTGTAATTGTTCGAATTCATTCAAGATGTTAAGAACTTCTTTTTTAAAGGTGTAGTCAACATTCTTAAATTGTTTCGTGTTAGGCGCGAGCATCATGCATTCGCGATTAACTCTAAGAAGTTTGGCTTCTAAGTTATTGACTAAGCTATTGATGGCTGGACAGCCACAGAACAAGAGCATGTTCTTTTCAATAGTTCTGATTGATAAATAGTGATAAAAATTGGAGCGATATGAAAGAATGTTGCTCCAAAATGGATCGACTGAAGAGACTTTAAGTTCACGACCAACTTCTAATTTGGTGGCATATTTGTCTTCAGTAAAACGCATCGCATAATCATTGCCTGCCATATAAAAGTACCTCTTTATACTTCTATATTACAGGAAGTAGATTTTATTGCAAATAATTTATTCTAAAAAACTACTAATTTTAAACTAGTTATCTTCTTCTTCGTCAATGGAAAGAATACTCATAAATGCTTCTTGTGGCACTTCAACAGAGCCAACTTTCTTCATTCTCTTCTTACCTTCTTTTTGCTTTTCGAGAAGTTTCTTCTTACGAGAGATATCACCACCATAGCACTTTGCTAAGACGTCTTTTCTCACAGCCTTAACATCGCATCTAGCAATGACTTTGCCACCGATTGCGGCTTGGATTGGAATCTCGAATTGTTGACGAGGAATAACTGTTTTAATCTTACGGATAATACCTAAACCACGATGATAACCATCTGGACGATAGATAATGCTACTAAGAGCGTCCACAATTTGTCCATTAAGCAAAATATCAAGTTTGACTAGGTCAGCGCGCTTATAATCGCTGAAATCATAGTCAAATGAGGCATAGCCTTTTGTGTAGCTCTTGAGTTTATCAAAGAAGTTATAAACGATTTCACTTAATGGCAATTCATAGGTTAATACCATACGTGTATCATCGAAGTAATCTAAGTTCTCGTAAATGCCTCTTCTTTCACGGCATAATTCCATGATTGGGCCAATATATTCTTTTGGCGTCATGATATTAGCTTTGATGTAAGGCTCTTCTATGAATGAAATCTTGCTAGCGTCAGGAAGTTTGCTTGGGTTATCTAAGTTGATAACTTCTCCGTCTGTCATGTGAACTTTATAAATAACGGAAGGTGCGGTTAAAATGAGATCGAGATTATATTCTCTTTCTAATCTTTCTTGTACGACGTCCATATGCAATAAACCTAAGAAACCACATCTAAAGCCAAAGCCTAAGGCTTGGCTTGTTTCAGCTGTAAATTGCAAAGAAGCATCATTTAATGTGAGTTTTTCTAAGGCTTCTTTTAAAGCCTGATAATCATCACTATCGACAGGATAAAGGCCGCAATAAACCATTGGATTCATAATACGATAACCTGGTAAGGCTTCTTTAGCAGGGTTCTCAACAAGGGTAACCGTATCACCAGGATGGACATCTTTGATGTCTTTAATCTGCGCAGCGATATAACCGACTTGTCCAGCTTCTAAGGTATCGGTTTTAACTTCCTTAGGTGTTCTGATGCCAAGTTCGATAACTTGATATTCTTTATTGGCTTGCATTAAGCGAATCTTATCGCCAACTTTGACAGAACCGTCTTTGATTCTTACTAAAACAATGACACCTCTATATGGGTCATAGTAACTATCAAAGATTAAAGCCTTTAAAGGAGCCTTCAAGTCTCCATGAGGAGCGGGAACACCTTTGACAATAGCTTCCAATAATTCGTGTACGTGTAAGCCTGTTTTTGCACTAACTTCAATGGCTTCATCGCAAGGAATGCCAATCTTCTTTTCGATTTCTTGCTTAGCCATATCAACGTTAGCAGATGGTAAATCAACTTTGTTGATAACTGGTAAAATTTCTAAATCATTGTCGACTGCCAAATAGGCGTTAGCGAGCGTTTGTGCTTCTACGCCTTGTGTGGCATCCACAACTAAAAGAGCGCCTTCGCAAGCAGCTAATGAGCGGGATACCTCATATGTGAAGTCGACGTGTCCGGGAGTATCGATGAGATTGAAGATGTATTCTTCACCATCATCTGCTTTATATGACAAGGTCACAGCGTTTAACTTAATAGTGATACCTCTTTCTCTTTCTAAGTCCATAGAATCGAGAATTTGGTCTTTCATTTCTCTAAGTTCCACCGCTCCGGTCAATTCTAAAATACGATCCGCTAATGTGGATTTGCCATGGTCAATATGAGCAATGATTGAAAAGTTTCTGATTTTTTTCTGAGAAAAATCCATATTTATTGAACACTAGATGAACTGCTACTTGTAGCAGATTCGATTGATGAAATAGTTGGTAAGATAAAGACCAACGCAATAGCGGTCACAATAATCACAAGAGAGACCACTAAAAGAACGATGTTATACCATTTCTTGCCCACTAATTTAAAAAGCGGAATTTCAAATGGTAATGAAACAATGGAAGAAATGACTGCACCACCGGCAAGTAAAATCGCATAGATGTAAATGAAAACACCACCGAGTGCGTCGCCAACATCAGCGTCTGGCTTAAATAACGCGTTACACGAAGCTGCAATGAACAATGATTCGCCAGTTAGGAATAAAGCAGCGACAGTTACGAAAATGCATGAAAAAACGATGAGTGTTTTACTACTTTTCTTCATTTTCATTTATCTCCTCTGGAGTGGCTTCCTCCGAAGCTTCTTCTTTTTTCTCTTCCTCTTCGTCAACTTCCACGACAGCTTCTAAGATGCCTGGAATTGGACGATAGAAATGATAAACGCCTTCAAAAATGTAGCAAAGGCATAAATAAGAAATAGCGATTGGGAAACCGAGACGGAACACCATCGGATTACTTGGTTGAGCAATGATGCAATAAAGGTCAAAAGTCACCAAATAGATACCGACAGGTAAATGTAAGGTCTTATCAAGCAAGGAAATTCTTGGTCTTCTTTTTTTGGACAAAAGAGCCCATAAGAAATCCACGATGACCCATGTACCACCGAAAACTGTTATCCAGTTAAGGACCAAATGACGTGTGGCGTTATAAGGAATAACTCCTGTAAATTTTAAGATAGCAACGACTAAAAAAGCGATTGCAATGATAATTAACTCACCGCTATAGATGAGTTTTGCTTTTGTTAAAGCGTCTAATTTCTTTTTCATGGTCATTATCTTAGCATTAAATAGTTATTTAATAAAGAAATCTTGCAAAATATCACTCACTTCTTTTGGAGAGAATGCGACTTCATATTGTCGCCACTCAGCTTTGAATAAATCGCGATACTCGTTATTAAGGTACCTTTCATCGATTAATAAAACTGCACCTTTATCAGTTTCACTTCTGATAACTCGACCTAAAGCTTGCATGACTTTATTCATGCCTGGATTAAGATAAGCGTAGTTATAACCAGATTGTTCTTTTTTATCGTAATAAGCGGATATTTGATTACTCACAAAATTAATCTTCGGCATACCAATGCCCACAATTACCGCGCCGATAAGGCGATCACTGACAAGGTCAATACCTTCGCCAAACGCGCCTCCAACAATAACGAACCCTAAGGTTGTTCTTTCCGGATTTGGCTTAAAGTTAGCCAAGAAGATTTCCTTATCTTCGTCAGCCATATCCTTTTGTTGTTCGAAAACATCTATACCTTCTAAATCAATATAGGGCATGAGGTTTGACAAGTACTCGTAGCTTGGCAAGAAAATGAAATAATTACCAACTTTGTTGGAGATAAAACTCTTAATATAATCGGCAACTTTTTGATATGACGTTCCCCTATTCTTGTATCTAATAGAGACATTAGGGGCGATAATAATCTTAAGATTATTGATTGGGAAAGGCGAAGGAAGAATGAGCTGAGCATCATCTTTCTTACCGCCGAGCATATCGACGTAGTAGTCAATCGGGGAAAGAGTCGCTGAGAAAAGAACACTACCTCTGAGATTCTTTAAAGAACCCGCAAGAAATGAAGATGCATCCAAACACGCTAAATGAATAATTGTGTCATCCTTAGTGATTTGATAGTAGCAGAGGTAATGATTATTGAAGAACTCGAGCATCTTGTTAAAACGGTTAACACTAAGGTAGAAGTTCAAGAGTTCTTTGGTCATCTCTTTATTTTCGTTTTTATTAACATCTTGCATTGTGGTGATAAACGAAGAGATGGTCTTGTAGGAATATTCATACAAATCATCTAAAACATGATCGCCTTCTTCACCCACATATTCTTTAAACATCTTATTCATTTTGGACATCGCAAGTTTAAGTTTATGGAGTTTACTATGGCGTACAGACTTACGCGCCTCTAAGAAATCTTTGTAGGATAACGAAGCGCTGTACATATCTCGGCTTCTATCCACTAAGTTGTGTGCTTCGTCGACTAAAACAAGATAGGAAGAAGTATCTTCATCAAAATAACGCTTCATATACGAGATTGGATCGAACAGATAGTTATAGTCACAGATAATGACATCCATAAATAAAGACAGGTCCAATTCAAATTCGAATGGGCAAATTTGATTCTCATACGCTATTTGGTTAATAGTGTTTAAATCAAAGTCATCATATGTTAAAAGACAGTATCTTAAAACCGTTTGGATTTTATCATAATAATGCTTGGTATATGGACATTCTTCTGGATTACAAGCCGAGCCTTTGCAAAAGCAGACTTTATCTTTTGCAGTAATGATAATATCACTTAGTGATAAGCCACTGTCTTTCAAGACTTTAATTGCGTTATGAGCAGCTTCTTTGCCGCTTGTTTTAGCGGTTAGATAGAAAACTTTACTATTCTCATCATCTCTTATCGCTTTAATAAATGGAAACAAGGTGGACATAGTTTTACCAATGCCTGTAGGTGCTTCTACAAACAAACGTCCACGCTTCTTCGTAATGGCATAAGCGTATTTAGCGAGTTCCCTTTGTCCCTGACGATAATTTTTGAATGGGAATTTGAGCTTATCAATGCTCTCATCTCTTTTCTTGTTTTTATTAAAAATGATGTTGTAAAACGCCAGATATTCATTAAGAAGTTTAACGACAAACTGCTCTAATTCTAAAATGTTAAAATGATAGGAATCGATGAGTTGTTCTTTTTCTTTTCCTTGTCTAATGTAAGTTAACTTGATACCGATATAATCAAGTTTTGTGAGCTTTGCGAACATGTAGGCATAACACTTCGCTTGCCCTAAATGCCATTCAAGATTATCATCGTGAAATATCTTGAGATCTTCCACTGTTGTCTTAATTTCATCAATCACATATTCGGTTTCGCTTCTTTTGATAATGCCATCCGCTCTACCTTCTAAAACGATATTCACTTCATCGATGTTGAAAGACATCTTTAAAGGAAATTCAGACATGTAGTTTGAAGATTGTTTGGATTGATATGCGCTATGGAGACGACTTCCTTCTGCCATTGATGAACGATTAAAAACACGATTATCGATATCGCCTGTTCTTAATAAAAAGTCCACCAATTGGTGTACGCTAAGAGTTAAGTATTTCTCCATTAGTCAAATTTCGCGCCTAAAAGGTTCTGATTACCATTGATAAAGGAACGGTAGTCCATTCTCTTCTTACCTTCTTTTTGTAGTTCTAAAATGGCTAATTGGCCATCTTTTAATTGCACTAGTAAGGCGTGTTTATCCGCTTGGACAATTGTGCCCACTGGAGCGGTGGCTAAATTATTAGCCATTTTGGCTTTAAAGATTTTAATCTTTTGATTGTTTAAATACAGATAAGCACCTGGCTCATCGCTCAAGCCTCTAATCCAACCATAAATTTGTTCTAAGTTCATGTTTAAATCAAGCTTTTCTTGTTCAGGCTTAATTAAAGAACAGAATGTCACTTCGTTTTCATTTTGTTCTTCGCCCTTAAGTTCACCATTTATATATAAAGGTAATAGTTCAATCGCTAATTCTTTGGCGGCATCTCTTATCTTATTAAATAAAGAGGTAGAGTTATCATCTTCAGTGATAACAACTTCTTTCTTACCAAACATTCTACCAGCGTCCATTGCTTTAACCATTTCCATCAGAGTCACACCAGTGACTTTTTCATTATTAATTAAAGCAGTTTGGATTGGAGAAGCACCTCTTAACTTAGGAAGTAAGGAACCATGGAGGTTTAAGCAGCCTAAACGAGGAATATCTAAAAAACCTTGAGGAACGATTTGTCCATAGGCAAGAGTAATAACTAAATCAACTTTGAGATTATCCATAAAGGAATAATCAGCACGGATTTTCACAGGTTGAAAGACCGGAATGTTGTATTTTTCTGCAACTAACTTAGTTGGCACTTTCTCAATAATGCCTTTACGGCCCACAGGGTGATCTGGTTGACAAACAAGGCCCACAAAGTGATAACCATCGAGTATTAACGCTTCAAAGACATCAGCGCTGATTGAGGGAGTACCCATAAATAAGAGATTAATATCTTTCTTTTCCATATGGAAATATTATACAAAACGACGCATTTTTTTGCTACTATATGAACATGAAAATTTTATTAGTCAGTGATTCGCATAGTGATTATGCTTCTTTAGACCGTTTAGCGGCGATGTATCCAGAGATGGACTTATACTTGCACGCAGGCGATAGTGAACAGGATGAGTGGTCGATCAAGCCCTTTATCTCTGTTAGAGGCAACTGCGACCACTACTATGACTTCCCAATTTTCTTAATAATTCCTTCGCCATATGGAAATATTTTTGTCCAACACCTCCCTTTTATTTCAAAAAGTGTCATTGCTGAACATAACGCAAAGATTGTCATACATGGCCACACACATACTCGTAGAAATGAAATGAAGAATGGTATATTATATGTAAATCCGGGAGCAATCAGCTATGCCCGGGATAAGTTTGATGGCAGTTACGCCATCCTCGATATTGAAAGCAATCATGTAGACATTAAATTCTACACGTTAAAATAAAGGAACTCATATGAAAATCAACAAAGACTTAATCGCCCAATACGTTCAGGGCGCAGCGGCTTTACTTAAGACTTCTCGCCGTTTTAGCAACATCTATCAACAAATGATGAATCAAAACAAAAAGAGAGTCTACGCCGAATTTTTCAATTTGAACAACAGAATTAAAAGCTATAAATATAGCAAGATGGATGAAAACGTTAAAAAATACGCCCTTTATCTATCTAATAAGATTAAAAAGGAAGGCACAAATCGTGTCATTTTAAAGGTAGCAAACTCTCCAACATGGGGTGAATTATTCTGGGCCTTATTAATGGCTGGCTTTGTTCCAATGTTGGTGGACGCTAAATTACCAAGAGAAAATGTTATTAATTTAGGCAATCAAGGCAAAGCCATTGCTATTATTAGCGATGATAATAACGAATATTCACTTAACAAAGTTAGAGTGGATAATATCCTACAAAACTCAAAAGAACCAATGACAAATCCTTCTTGGGCGGATGAAGTTTTGTTCTCTTCTAGTGGCACAACTGGTGATGCAAAACTCATGGTTTTCAACGGTGAAAACTTTGTCAATCAAGTGTGCTGCTCGTTAGATATGCCAAATGAAAGTTTGACCATTATGTATCCTAAGAAAGTTGGCAAAATTAAGATCTTAGCGATGATTCCATTTCACCATATCTTTGGCTTTGTCGCCGTTTTCTTGTGGTACACATTCTATGGCACAACTTTAGTCTTCCCAAAGAGCAATACTCCAACTGATTTATTATCAATTTGCCAAAAAACAGGCATTACTCACGTCTATAGTGTCCCATTATTCTGGGATTCACTAGCATTGTCTATCAAGCGTAAATTTGCTTTGCAAAGCCCTGAAAAACAAAAGCTTTTAGAAAAGATGATGGCTTATAACTTAGGCGAAATGAGCGCCGAAGAAGCTGGTTTCGCTAGCAAAAAGATTGTTAGTGATAAAGTCAAAGGCAACATCTTAGGCAAACATGTTAAATACTGTATCTCTGGTGGCGGTTATCTCTCTAACGAAACCTTAAGAGCGGTTAACGGCTTAGGGTATCCTCTCTATAATGGTTATGGTATGACCGAAATCGGTGTTACTTCCGTTGAACTTTCTCCAGATGTTAAACAAAGATTATTAGGCTATATCGGTAAACCACTCCATGGTGTGGAATACAAAGTCAGCGAAGAGAACAACGAACTCTTAGTGAAATCTCCTACAATTCATATTAGAGAAATTATCGCTGGCGTGGAAAAAGAAACAGTTTTAGATAACGGTTACTTCCATACAGGCGACATCGTTAATAAAGAAGCCACTGGTTATGTGATGAAGGGCAGAATGAAAGACGTCATCATCAACGCTAATGGCGAAAATATCTTCCCAGATGAACTTGAAATCTACTTCAAAGATTTACCAAGTGTCACTAACTTATCCGTCTTAGGCGTCATCAACAAAGACAAAGCCTTACGCGAAGACATTGTCTTAGTCTTAGAACTCGATGACAAGACCGACGAAGCTACACTTAAAGAAATCGAAGATACTGTGAAGAGTATAAAACTTCCTCATGACACAAAGATTGACGCTATCTACTTAGCAAAGAACCGTTTGCCTATGGCAAATAACATGAAAGTTAAGAGATTCGCCATCAAGAAAGAAATTGAGAATGGTTCTAATAAGTATGTCTTAATTAACCAAAAGAAAGTGTCTTCCAAAGTGAGAAAGTTCTCCAAAGAAACATTAGAAAACGTTCTTCCAAAAGTGAGAGCCTTATTCTCCAAAATCTTAGTCCTTCCAGCCTTTAAGATTGACGATGAAGATCACTGGATCAATGACTTAGGTGGTGACTCCATGAACTATGTTGAATTAGTCCAAGAAATGGACAGAGAATTCGACATCGAAGTTCCTGAAGAACAATATGGTAAACTCACCTGCGTTAACGATTTCGTGGAAGAAATCGCTCGTATCTTAAAAGAAAAGAAATAAATAATTGCATTATTTGCCGAATTTTGTTAAGATTACACTCGGCACTAGAAAAGAGGTAACTTTATGGCTAACATAAAATCACAAATCAAACGTATCAAAACCAACGAAAAAGCTCGTCAAAGAAATGCATCCGCCAAAAGCGCTATCCGTACTTCTATTAAGAAAGTCAAATTAGCCGTTGAAGCGAAAGATTTAGCTAAGGCCGAAGAATTAATGAATGCGGCTTTCCGTTTAATTGATAAATCCGTGAGTGATGGTATTCAACACAAGAATACTGCTGCAAGACAAAAAGGCGAACTTTCTCGCTTAGTCAACACACTCAGATAATTACTTTCTCTTGAAATTAATTAAGAACAGTTCGAAACTGTAATAGCGGTCCACAAGACCGCTTTTAATTTGCCAGTCTAACTGATATAAGTCTTCTAAAGTTTGTAATATACGTTTGCCAGAGATTACAAAACTATTCTTTCTAAGAATCTTAGCTCTAATAGGATTAATGCTTAATTCCTTAGCGATATCATCTGGCCCATAACTATGTCTCGCAAGATATGAGACTCTATTTAATAATCTAAATTGATTAGCAATCATGCTAATTAAAGTCACGGGTTCAACATTGCTGCTCTTAAGGTCACGGAACAACGCGACAGCGTCCATGTTTCTTTCATCCACTAAATAGTTATAAAGCATGAAGGCATTTTCTTCTAAAGGACGAGTAACCATCATAGTGACATCACTAAAAGTGATGTGATTAGTGTATAACGCTAATTTACTACCATTATTGAATAAGGAAGCATAATCACCTTCAGTTCTTCTAGCGAGTTCATTAACTGCGTCACTATCAATAACAGTGTCAGGCCACTTTTCAGAGAAGTAATGTTTCACAACATCATTCCACTGCTCTTGTTTTGGTTCAGTAAGGACCACTATTTGGCCATTCTTTTCAATTAATTGGTTTATTTCGCTCTTCTTATCTAAATCACTTTCACTAGTGTTCACTAAAAAGATCAAATCACAATCTGGGTTTGGGTTAGCTAAATAATTCTTTAATGATTCGTAATCTTGTTCGCTTTCGATTTTGTTTCTGCCCTTTTCCTTTAATAAGAAATAAGGAGTATCAACGATGACCGCTTTGGAATCGTAGCCTAAAGGCATGTAGTTAGCCTCACTAACGATTTCTTGAATTGGGGTCATTGTCGCATCAAACTTCACGAAATTCATCGCATCCATCTCTTTAAGGGACTTCTTAACGATGCTTTTCATTTGGCTCTTTAAACGAATGTTTTGCTTGCCACTGATAAGATAAATCATGAAATCATTATAAAATATTTTATATTTTGTAACTAGATAATCTTTAAAAAGTCGTCATTAGTTAAATGGCAAACTCTTTATATGTAATCGTTCCTTCAATATCCGTTCTTCTAATTTCGATATTGTGTCTATTTAACGTAGTCACGACACTTTTAGAAGGATGACCAAATTTATTGTTCTTGCCACAAGAGACAATCGCAGTTTTTGGATGCATATAAGTAATGAACTCATCACACGATGATGTGTCGGAGCCATGATGGCCCACTTTTAAGATATCGCAAGGAATTGATTCATAATCTCTGATTATCTTCTTCTCCACCCAGCTAGGAGCGTCACCCATAACGACAAAGTCTTTGTTAAGAATATGGAAAGAAAGCACTAAGGAACGATCGTTTTCTTCGTTACTCGTTGTTCCATATGTGTTGTAGTTATTGAATGTAAGATGACCAACACTAATTGGGAAAGAGGAATAATAGTCATAAACATGGTCTACTCGATATTCCTTTTGTAAGTTTTCTAACGCTCCATAATGGTCATAGTCATAATGGGTGATGAATACACTATCGATTTTATAAATCCGTTTCTTTCTTAAATAAGGAATAAGATTGTTATTAGCGACGTCGCTATAAGTTAAGCCACCTGTATCAATCATAATGACTTTATCGTGCTCTCTAATTAAAGTGCAGTCTCCTTGGCCGACATTAACAAAAGACACTTCGTTTGTTAACCTATTGTTTAGCGGAATTGCGTGCACTAGAGCGATACTAATGAGTCCAATAGATAAACCTCTTTCAATCTGTCTAAAACCAAGGGATAAATAATATAAATACACCACATAGATAAAATAGTAAATTAGAAGCACTATCTCTGGTAGATCAGGAAGATATGGTCCGAAAGATAAACTCTTAATTCCAGTAATATATCCTCTTAGTAAAAAAATGAATAGTTTATCAAAAGCGTATATCGGTAACCTAAAGAAGCAAAGCAAAGATGTCACACCAATCAATAAGAATAAAGGTGTTGAAATTATCTGAAGAGGAAACGCAAAAATTACCATTTTATGGTAATAAGCAATTTCAAAAGGAATAAAGAATAGGTATATCGTTAACGCTTTAAAGAAATAAGCCCGATATTTATTATCGATGTATATATCCTTAATTAAATAAGAAACAATCGGAATCATAAAACCCAGAATAAAGCTATCTTGGTACGCTAAAAAGTGATCAAACAGCAAACACAATATACCCGCCAGTGAGATAACTTCCAGATAAGTAAACTTCTTTTTAAGTGGGTATTTATTTATCCATTTTAATAGCAAAAGAAAAACTACACGTATAACGCTAAATTTTGGTATCGTAAATACCATATAAATTGCTAGAAGCGAGATAGTTATTAGCTCAGCATGTTTATCCTTCAAAAACAAACCTAATAGATAATTTAGTATAAGCGCGAATAAGCCTACATAAAACCCACTCGCCGATAGAAACCTAGATAAATGTAGATTGCTAATGCGGTTGCTTGTTTCGCTTTCTTCTCCATCAGAAAAGAGAATCGATCCAACTATCGCTCTTTCTTCTTTATTAAAATGACTAAGTGCTTTATTCCTTGCTTCGTTAATCCTTATGAAGTTACGCCACTTAACATTGATATGCTTTGCGTTCAACGAATGAAAGACACCCTTGTTATTCAAATATTCTTTAAAATCAAATCCTGATTCTAATGTGGCGAAATCTAATTCTTCCTTTTTGCCTTCAATAGAAATGTAATCGCCCAAATCATAAGTGTGACCTTTGGAATAAACGTAGAGTCTTTCACCTCCACTGTTTAGGAGGAAGTAGTTTTCTTTTGCAGTATATACAAAACCTGAATAAGTTGTCTTGCTATATGAGATATTGACAAAAGAAAGACCAAAGCCTAGAACTACCCCTCCCAAGGAGATAAATAAAGGTATCAGCTTGAACCTTTTATATATAAAGAGAAGAAATATAGCGGTCACTAATAAAAGTATAAATATAGACCTAGTAAGAACGTTACCTAGATAAAAACCAATAAAGAAAAGGAAAATAATCACTGATGAAGAATGACGTAATTACGAACCTTGTGATAGGTCGCGTTGCCAATGCCGTAAACGTTCAATAAGTCCTCAACGGTATTAAAAATACCGTTTTCGGTACGATAAGAGACAATTGAACTAGCAATGGATGTGGTAATACCAGTTACGCTCATCAATGTTTGAGCGTCATCTTGGTTGATGTTTACTTTGCTGATTTCGCTCTTTGAACAAATATCGTTTTCATCAAACTTGCTAGCAATGTAATAAGTTGTGCCCGCTTTTAATTTAGCGGTCTCGTAGAACGCTAATTCATCTGCGTTAGCGGTTGTTCCACCTGCGGCCTCTAATAAGTCATGCATGGTTATTCCATCGCTTAGAACATATGTTCCTGCTTTGTAAACCTCGCCTTCAATCGTGTACTTACTACCGTTTTGGTTCGACACTTCGGTGATGTTATTGCTATTCGCAGTTCCTACTGGATTTAAATCTGGATCAATGACTAAAAAACCAATGATGACGATGAAAGCCACAACCGTCACGCCAATTAAAATTTTTAACATAAAAAATAAAACCTCCTATAAATAAGTAGGAGGTCAAATTGATTTTTTTCCTAAAAAAGTTAATTATTTAACTATTTAACTTCGATTTTTAAGATTTCAACCTTGTAAGTCTTGATAGCTTTGACTTCGATGATGTCACCAGCGCTCTTACCGGTTAAGGCTTCACCTAATGGGCAGGAATTGGAAATCTTGCCGTTGACTGGGTCAGATTCAACTGTACCAACAATCATGTATGAAGCTTCTTTATTGTTATCTAAGAAACGGATTGTAACTGTAGAACCTAAGCCAACTTTCTTAGAATTTGTTTTGCTTTCTTCAATAATTTCAGCATTCGCTAAAATGTTTTCGATTTCTTTAATACGACCTTCGACTTCGGCTTGTTTGCCTCTTGCAGCGTCGTAGTCAGCGTTTTCAGATAAGTCGCCTTGAGCACGAGCTTCAGCTAATTGTCTCTTAACTTCTTCACGAGCTTCATCGACTAAATACTTTAATTCATCTTGTAATTTTTTGTAACCAGCTTTGGTAAGTTTTTGTTTGTCTGCCATATAATTACCTCATTTCTGCAAGCGATATTATATCAATATCGCATCAATAATGCTATGTTTTTGTTTTATCAAATTCTCGAAGAAGACCCCTATCTTCTATAAGTAGGGGATGAATTTGAGCAAATTAATAATGTCGCAGCGGCTTCCATCTCGTTAATCTATTAGGCATAATTTTCGATAAATAGTGAATCAATTATTGTAATTATATCAACAAGTTGATATAATATTATTAGGAAATATTGATGTGGGGAATGAAAATGCATTTAGCATTTATTTCCCTTTTCTTATATTTCGAAAGGATAAGTATGATTAAGACAGTTAAAAGAACATATCGCTTTAGAATCTATCCTAATCCTTCTCAAAAAGAATTAATTGAGAAAACTTTAGGGTGTTCTCGTCAAGTTTATAACGACTTCCTTTCGATGTGCATTGAATCTTATGAACTTGATCATAATAGGATAGTTAATAAGTATGATTTAATTAAGCTTCTTCCTGAATATAAAAAGACATTCCCATATTTAAAAGAAGTTGATTCTATTGCGCTTCAGCAAACAGTTATCCATTTATATGATGCCTATATGAATTTCTTTAGACATAATGCTGAATTCCCAAAATTTAAAAAGAAAAAGAATGATTATGGTTATACGACCATGAGTACAAATAACTCTATTCGTTTCATTGAGGATGATATCCAAATCCCAAAACTAGGTAGAGTTAAAGTAAAACTTCATCGCTATTTACCAGAATCATTTAAATTCACAATGGTCAGTGTTTCTAGAAAAGGTAAATACTACTATGTCTCTTTATTAGGAGAAGAAGAATACTTTGACTATGGAGAATACATCAAGGAATCTCTAGACCATAATAATTCCATTGGATTAGATTTTTCTTTATCTCATCTCTTCGTTGATAGTAACGGTAGTCACTTAGATATGCCGACTTATTATCAAGATTCTCTAACTAAATTAGCAAGAGAGCAAAGAAAGCTATCCCACATGAAGAAAGATTCATCTCATTATCAAAAACAATTAATGAGAATTAAAAATCTTCATGAACATATTGCTAATCAAAGAAAAGATTTTCTTCATAAGGCAAGTAGAAAACTCGCTAATACTTATGATTATGTCTTTGTCGAAAATCTAGACCTACAAGAAATGAGTGAAAGAAGAGATAAGTTAAAACTAGGTATTTCTATATTTGATTTAGGATATGGGACTTTCCTTAATTACCTATCCTATAAGCTAAAGTGGCTAAATAAGAGATTAATCAAAGTTGATAGATATTTTCCTAGTAGTCAACTTTGTTCAGCCTGTAACTATCGAAAAAGCGATTTAGCACTTAATCAAAGGAGTTGGGTTTGTCCTGAATGCGGAACAAAACATAACCGCGACTATAATGCGGCGATCAACATCAAAAAAGAAGGAATAAGAATGATCCTTAATCCTTCTAATTAATCTCAATCTAAACAAGTTCGGATATCTTATAATAAAATATCCTTAACCGAGGGACTCTCGGGGATAGCCCATTGATACTGAATTCATTAGAGTTCTTGAGTGGGAAGCCCCCATCTTCTATAAGTGGGGGAGGATGTCACTTGTCGGATTGCTTCAATTCTTGGATTTTTGGATCGTCTTGCCAAGCGTTGAAAACTTCTTCCACTTCTTCGTATTCTTCGTCATCTTCAATTGGCTCTAATTCGCCACTTTCAAGATATCTCATCACAACAACTTCTTCGTCCTTATCTTCAGTGTCATAGAAGAAAACATAGGAAGTGCCTCTTTCTTCGTTATCATAAGTGAAAAGGATTTGCATTAAGTGTTCTTTACCTTCGTTATCAGTAACAACCATTTGCTTTTCGTTTTTAATTTCCATAATTAGTTTCCTTTCATTCGTAAGTATGTATCCAAGATGACACAGGCAGCAATCTTATCAACATTATCTTTTCTTTGTTGATGATTCATACCTCTATCGGAGATGAAATTGTTCGCTGTGACACTTGATAATCTCTCATCCATTGTATCTATGTTCAATGATGGTTTTTCTTTCTTTAAATCATCGATAAAACGTAAAACGTTTTGGCTCATCTCACTTTGTTCGCCAGATAAATGCAAAGGCATACCAATAACGATGTCATTGATCATCATCTTTTCTGATAATTCGATAACATGTTTTCTCGCTACGATATATTGATTTCTATCGAAGCGGAATGTCTCTAAACCGTGCACAAAACCGAGAGCGTCATTATAAGCTACTCCGAGTGTTTTTGTTCCTAAATCTAAAGCGAGATATTTTTTAACCACGTTAATATATTAACAAGTTATAAAAATTAACGTTAGATAATTATTTATAAAATATGCTTAATCTTCTACTTCAATAACCATTGGTTTGCGCAAATCTTGGTCGAAAACTAATTCACATTCACTATATGTGATATCTTTATCTAACCAAACATAGCCCGCTTCATAGAGAACGTCCGTAGTAAACGATTTGCCGCTAGCGCCTGGACTATTTGAATCAAACATAAAGCCATGCATATAAAGAACATCATTCTTTAAATAAACGGCATCAAAATAAAGATCATAGTTACCACTTCCTAAAGTGATTTCTTCAGTTAATAAGAGGTTCTTATTTTGAAATTCATCTTCTTGTAAATTCTTTAAAAATTCAATTGTTTCGTTGTAACGACCATATTCCGCTTTTACTTCAAGTTCGTTAGCAAAACTAATCGCACTTTGATAATTATCAAAAAGTACATTTTTATTATCGTCTTTATCTCTTAATTCTTGACGAGATGTCAAACTATTAGGATGAGTATTAAGTTTATAAGAATCATTAAGTCCAAGAGCATCTAATTCTGGAGTGGGATTAGGTTCATAGCAAGAGCAATAAGCCGTGCGTTTTCCTTTTTTAGAAGAACCATCAGGTCCATAAATTGTGCAGCTGCATAAACTGAGTAATGCAATAGTCAGACAAACGATTTTTTTCATATCTTTTCACCTCTCACCAATTAAGACGATTATAAAATAGAAAACCGCTAGAAAAAAACTGGATGATTTATTTCACCCAGTCTTTTTATTACTTAATGAGAAGTTTTTTAGCTTCGTCAATCTTTGTGATATCTCTACCAGCGCCACTAGCGAGGTCTGGACGACCACCACCGGAACCACCGAGTAAGGAAGCGATGTCTTTAACTAACTTACCAGCGAGATAACCTTTTTCATTAGCGACTTTAGAAGCACCGACAACAACTGGATAACCACCATTTTCTTCGCCCACTAAAGCGATGAGGTAATTATCTTTATTAGACTTAAGGCTATCAATGATCTTTAATAAGGAATCACGCTTTTGATCTTTTAAGTATTTGAATAATACCACTAAGCCATCTTGTTCCACGAATTCATTAGCGAGGTTACCACTTGTAGCGTTCGCTAATTTTTGTTTTAAGGTTTCGGCTTCTTTACGATAAGCATCCTTTTCCGCTTGTAAGCCTTTGAGTTTAGCTGGAACATCATAGATGGAACCAATACCTAATAAGTCACGGCTTTGGGCTAAGACGTTTTCTCTCTTCTTTAAGAGTTCATAAGCACCGAAAGAGGTTCTGGCTTGAATTCTTCTAATACCCGCAGCGACAGATTCTTCGTATTCAATAACGAAGACACCGATATCGCTGGTGTTAGTAACGTGGGTACCACCACAGAATTCTTTAGAGACGTCACCAAAGGTGACAACTCTAACTGTATCGCCATATTTATCATCAAATAAGGCTTTAGCGCCCATCTTTTTAGCTTCTTCGATTGGAAGGACAAATGTTTCTTCCTTAATCGCTTGAGCGATGTATTGGTTAACTTTTCTTTCAACTTCTGCGATTTGTTCTGGAGTCATCTTTTGGAAGTGATTGAAGTCAAAGTGAGAATATTCTTCGTTCACATAAGAACCATGTTGAGCGATATGGTCACCTAAGACTTCAGTTAAGGCTTGTTGTAATAAATGGACTGATGAGTGGTTTCTAGCGATTAAAGTACGACGGAATTCATCAATCTTCGCTGTAACTTTGTCACCTACTTTCACTTCACCGAACATCACCTTCACAGAATGTAAGTGTTGCTTGTTAGGCGCTTTAATGACGTTAGTGACTTTCATGGAGACATTGTTATTTTCAATAACACCTGTATCCGCGACTTGACCACCGCTTTCAGCGTAGAAGTTTGTTTCATCTAAGATGATTTCGCCTTCATCGTCTAAGCTATCAACTTTATTACCATCTTTGAAACAGGCCACAACTGTCGCTTCAATTGGTGCGCTACCATAGTTGAATTTAGAAGCAACTTTGCAGTTCATTAAATCAATCGCTTGCTTGTTCATGGATTGTTGGTCACCACGTGCGGTTCTCGCTCTTTCTCTTTGCTCTTTCATGAGCTTTTCGAATTCTTCGAGATCCACTTTGATGCCTTGTTCTTCACAAATCTCGATTGTTAATTCTTTTGGGAAACCGAATGTATCGTAGAGTTTGAAGACATCAGCACCACTGACGGCTTTGTTATCTTTGATAAGTTTCATTAATAAGGCTTCGCCATTTGTTAAAGTCTTAATGAATTTTTCTTCTTCCGCTTTCACAATCTTAGCGACAAATTCTTGTTTATTTAATAAATAAGGATAATAGTCTTGCATGTTGTTAGCGACGACACTAACGAGTTCAAATAAGAATGGTTTTTCCATGCCTAAGAGTTTGCCATATCTGACCGCTCTTCTGAGTAATCTACGTAAAACGTAGCCTCTACCTTCATTAGAGAACGATTCACCATCCGCTAAAGCGAAGGTAATTGTTCTAATGTGGTCAGCGATAACTCTAAAGGCACGCATATTATCCGCGTATTTTTTACCACTGATTTGTTCAGTCTTTTGAATCATTGGCCAGAATAAGTCTGTTTCGTAGCAGGTATCTGTACCTTGGATGACGGTAACGAATCTTTCTAAACCCGCACCGGTATCGATGTTCTTACTTGGTAATTCTTTGTATTCACTTCTCTTTTTACCAATTTCACTGTTGAATTGAGAGAAGACGATATTCCAAATTTCAACGAATCTGAAGTTTGGTAAATCTTCAATTAAAAGCTTTAGGCCAACACCTTCTGGATCGAACTTTTCACCTCTATCAAAGTGAATTTCTGTATCAGGACCACATGGACCTTCACCGATTTCCCAGAAGTTATCTTCTTTAATAATTAAATGGTCTTCAGGCACACCAGCATCCATCCAGCATTTCTTTGTTTCTAAATCATCTGGGTGATAGGTGACATAAAGTTTTTCCTTTGGAAAATTGAACCATTTTTCGCTGGTGAGCATTTCCCAAGCCCATGGAATAACTTCTTTTCTAAAGTAGTCACCAATGGAGAAGTTACCTAACATTTCAAAGAAAGTTAAGTGAGTGGCATCGCCAACGTTTTCAATGTCATTTGTTCTAATACATTTTTGGGCGTTGGTAATTCTTCTACTGACTGGGATTTCACTACCATCAAAATATTTCTTTAAGGCCGCAACACCAGCGTTGATCCATAACAAAGTTGGGTCGTTCTTTGGAATTAAAGAAGAACCTGGCTCGATATGGTGACCTTTACTGGCGAAGAAGTCTAACCACATTCTACGAATGTCTTTGGATTGCATGTACTTCATAAAATACCTCCAAATAAATAAAAAGTACCTCTTCTAAGGAACGGATTTCTCCGCGGTACCATCCTTATTCTCTCAATAATGTTGAGAGCACTTATTTAAGAATAAATCGTTATTCTAACGTCGGCATTACCCGAAACTTCGGAAGTGGCTTTCCATTACGCTCCTGTATCCTTTTCACCGCTAGATACTCGCTACTAGGTTAATAGATGGATTGGCTTCCTGCTTTGCGACATTAATTTATCATAAACTAATGATAAAAACTATAACTATTTGATAACTTTATCAATTAAGCCACCACCGAGACAAATATCTCCGTCGTAAATGACAGCAGCTTGGCCTGGTGTGACCGCTTTGATTGGCTCCACAAATGTTAAAGTGATTTGATCATCATTAATATCCGAAATAATGACTGGATTATCGGCTTGACGATATCTAAATTTAGCGTTTAATCTTTGATTAATTTCTGGCTTCTTACTAATCCAGTTTAAATTAGTGACTGTACAGCTTCTGGAATATAAATAACTGCTTTCATCACCACTAGCGACATAGACAATATTCTTTTTGATGTCTTTATCAACGACAAACCAGCCTTTGGCTTCTTCTCCATGGATTCCACCGATGCCTAGGCCTTTTCTTTGACCGATTGTGTAATACATCGCGCCTTCGTGCTCACCGATTTTGCGGTTGTGTTCGATATCAACGATGTCACCTTTTTGAGCAGGGATGTAATTCTTTAAGAAGTCTTTAAAGTTTCTTTCACCAATAAAGCAGATACCAGTGCTATCTTTTTTGTCCATAACTGATTCTAAATCGAGTTCATGGGCAATTCTTCTAACTTCTGGCTTATCAATATCCCCTAATGGGAATAAGCAGAAAGATAATTGTTCTTGGCTGATTTGACTTAAGAAGTATGTTTGATCTTTGTTTTTATCAAAACTCTTAAGCAAATACGCTACACCATCTTTATCAATACGCTTGGCGTAATGCCCCATTGCAATGGCATCATAGCCATGTTCTTTAGCGTACTTTAAGAATGGTCCAAATTTAATGTATTTGTTGCAGAAAATGTCTGGATTAGGAGTTCTACCACATTCATATTCTTTGATAAGGTAAGTAAAAACGTTATCCCAGTACTCTTTGATATAATCAATTCTTAGTAATTTGATGCCTAATTTATCGGCAACTTTTTGGGCGTCATCATAGTCTTTTTCTTGTGGACATTGGTCATTGTTAATTGTGGGATTACCAAGGTAGTCACCATTCGCTAAAGCATCCCAGTTACGCATAAAGCAACCGGTTACTTCATGACCCGCTTTTAAAAGGAGATAAGCGGAAACCGCACTATCAACACCACCAGAAAGACCTAATAACACCTTCATATTATTTAAATAATTCCTCACTATCTAAGACAATTGTAAACGGTCCATCATTTACACTACTTACTTTCATGTCAGCGCCAAAGATACCTGTGGCAATTGGACCATGTTTGGCTTCTAAAGCTTTATTGAAATAAGCATATAATTCTTTAGCTTGATCAGGTTTCATCGCGTTAACGAACGATGGTCTTCTACCACCAGTCACATCCGCATATAAAGTGAATTGACTGACTGACATAATTTGACCATTTACGTCATTTAAAGAGAGGTTTGTTAAACCCCTGTCATCACAGAAAACTCTTAAAGCTAGAATCTTATCAATCATCTTGTCGACAATGGCTTGAGTGTCGGTATGAGTAAAGCCCACGAGCAAACAAAAGCCACGATCAATCTTGCTATAAAGTTGACCATCAATAGTGACTGATGCATTTAAAACTGTCGTTAATACAACTCTCATTTTATTGAATAACTTCTAAGACAACTTTTGGCTTTTCAACGAATTCTTTACTAATTTCAAAAGCATTGAAAACGTTCTTTGCCACCCTATTAATTAAGGTAACATTCTTGTTAGAATGTAAGTAACATAAGACTTCGCCTTCTTTGACGTAGTCGCCAATCTTCTTATTGAGCATAATACCAGCGGACATATCGATAACATCATCAAGAGTTTCTCTACCACCACCTAAAGTCATGGAAGATAAGCCAATTTCTAAAGCGTTAATGCCTTTAACATAGCCTTCTTCTTGAGCATAGATTGGAATGATGTTCTTAGCCATGTTGAACTTTTCAGGATGTAAGATATATTCGACATCGCCTCCTTGAGCCGCGACCATTTCTAAGAACTTATTGAAAGCGGAGCCATCTTTAATGCATTCTTCAAGCATTTTACGACCTTCTTCATAGTCCTTACAGATATGTGCTTGCTCAAGCATGATGCTACCTGCAATATAACAAAGTTCCATTAAATCTTCTGGGCCTTCACCATGTAAAGCAGCAATTGCTTCTTTAACCTCTAATGCATTACCAACCGCTAAACCCAAAGGTTCGTTCATGTTGGATAAAACAGCACGTGTATCACGTTTCAAGCCATTACCGATTTTAACCATTAGTTTAGCTAAAACTCTGGCTTGGTTAATATCTTTCATAAAGGCACCATTGCCTAAAGTAACATCGAGCAAAATAGCATCTGTACCTGCTGCTAACTTTTTAGACATAACAGAAGCAGCAATTAAAGGAATGGATTCAACTGTACCTGTGACGTCTCTAAGAGCGTACATCTTTTTATCGGCAGGCACTAAAGATTGTGTTTGGCCTGCGATAGCGATACCGATTTTATTGACTTGGTTAATGAAACGATCGCCATTAACTTGGATAGTTAAACCAGGAATGGATTCTAATTTATCTAATGTACCACCGGTATGGCCTAAACCACGGCCACTTAATTTAGCGAATGTCGCCCCGCAAGCGGCAACCATTGGTCCAAGGACCAAGGATGTTTTATCGCCAACACCACCAGTACTATGCTTATCTACTTTGACACCTTTAAGGTTAGATAAGTCTAATGTTTCACCCGAGTGTTCCATTAAGTCGGTTAAATTAATAACTTCTTCTTCGGTCATGCCTTTAAACAAGATTGCCATATTCATTGCGCTGACTTGATAATCAGGGACAATGCCATTGACGTATCCATCAATCCAGAACGCAATCTCTTCGCGCGTTAAAGCGTGACCTTCACGTTTTTTGATAATTAAATCTACCATTCTCATAAGAAACACCTCACTTTTATAGTTTATCATAAAAAAGGATTTTTTATAATAGCCTTAAAATGGCCCTATTTCAATAACTTTTAACAATATTTACTGAAGAAATAGGCTAACGTAATCATCTATTACTTGTTGATAATGCTGAGCTTGTTTTTCGATGTATTTTGGATACGCTGCCTTGAGGCATTCTTTTTGCTCTAGCATAGATTCAGGAAGAAATTCCCAAATTGGATAGCTTTCAACCTGTCTAATTCGCGTACCAGATTCTACCGATGTGCCCTTTCCAAGTTTTGTTACTAAGTTTGGATAGGGAGAAAAATCTATACCTATTGGCACAGAGGCAACTGGGAGGCCAGTGGTACTTGCGTTTTTGATCTCGGCATCAATATCTTCTTCATTAACGCCAAGGTATTTATATAACGAGAAATTCGCTTTTGTTTCATATTCCTCATATGTTTTAGATTCGATTCCTGACATAAGGGTAGAATCTAATTCGTTTTTAAGAGCGGTTCCATCGACTTCGTTCATATTGCGCTTTTTAGAAGTGAGATAGTATGAAAGGCAAATACTTCTTCCGTATTCAGTAGCCCAAGCGACATGTGTTCCGTAATAGCTGAATATTCTCAAAAAGTCTTTTTCATTATTGCTTTGATAAGCCTCATTTACATCTAAGATAAAGTCTCCGTCTAAATGTTGAGTGTATTCTTCCTTTTCGGTTTCATAGTCACCATAAGAAGAACGGTAACAGGATGCCATTATTTCACAATCATATAATAAAATTGTATTGCCACGATATTTCTCTAGCTCAAATCTACGGCCTATAGATGCTTTATAATGATCCAAAGGAAGATCTAGATTTGTAGTGATATTCATATTGTCACCGATAGCGGTATAGTCGTTAATCATCAACGAATTGATTCTAATCACAGGCTTATCATCTTCACCTGAGTAAGCAATTGTACTATTTTTGTTTTTTACCCAATCATATTCAAAAAGCGATAATCTATTTTCTTGAATACCAAATTTAAAAGGATCGTTTGCGGTTATGTCATATGTTCTTAAATGATCACCATTATATGGAGTGGGAAGCATAAAGCTGTCTGCTTCATAGCTATAAGGAGTAACTGTTGCTGGTTTAGAAGAAGTTAATGATGTTTCTACACTTGAACTAGTGAGGCTGCTACTGGTTGTAGTTTTGTTTTCAGATGAAGTTGATTCTTCATTATTTGAATCAGAATAAGAAATCACCAAAGTATCATGTCCACCTGTAGCGACATGTTCAATTGTCCCACAGCTAGTAACGAGTAAAGGTATTACCAATAACAAGCTTTTCTTAAACGACATATTAATCCTCCTTATACTCCGCTACTATGTAGCATAATGATAAGTGTATAGGTTTTATAAAAGATGTAAATAAAAAATAGAGAATAGTTACTAAACATCATATTTTTTAAGCTTTTGTTACTGTTTTTAATCATCTGTGGTGCATTGTCAATCAAGACCATATTGATGTAAGATTATCTCGTGGAATTTTTAAACCATTTAAAAACATACCTAACAGATGAACAAATTGAAGCGTTAAATCGTTCTCTAGAAGGAGAAAGCCAACACGCTCTTCTTTTAAACGAAGAAAAGATGAGCCAGGAAACTTTGCTCAAGATTTACCCATCTTTAAAAAGACATCCAATTATTCCTAATGCTTTTTTATACAATAAAAACGAGCTCGAATTAGGAAAGAGTGTTTATCATGAATTAGGTTGTTTTTATCTTCAAGAACCAAGCGCGATGCTTCCAGCCTTTCTTCTCAAACCAAAAGAAGGCGAAATTGTTTTAGATTTATGCGCAGCTCCTGGTGGTAAAAGCATGCAGGCTTCTTTACTCATGAAGAATACTGGCTTAATTGTCGCTAATGATTTGGCAAGAACACGCGCTTACGCTATCAGTGAGAACGCCGAAAGAATGGGAAGAGGAAATCTTCTCATTGTTAATAACGATTTCTCTAGTATTTATCAACACTATTTGAATACATTCGATAGAATTATTTTAGACGCTCCATGCTCTGGATCAGGAATGTTTAGAAAACAGAGTGAAATGAAAGATGATTGGTCTTACGCTAAAGTCACTAAGTATGCCGAAATCCAAAAAGAGCTAATCTTATATGCTTATAAAATGCTTAAAGAAGGTGGCGAAATGGTCTATTCAACTTGCTCATTTTCCTATGAAGAAGATGAAGAAGTTGTTGATTATTTATTAAATAACACTGACGCTACTATCAAGCAAATAGAGGTTAATCCTTTATACTTTGTTAATCCTAACAAACCATTAGGTATTCATCTCTTGCCTTCTATGTTTCCAGGTGAAGGTCACTACGTCTGTTTGATTAAAAAGCCAGGCGAACTTAAAGAAACAAATGTGAAACTTTCAAAGAGTAAGCTTTCATTTGAGTTACCAACCAATGGCTACCAAGTAATGCAAAAGTATGGTGGCTATTTGTATCTCATAAACAAAGAATTTAACTATAAATACTTGAGTATCGTGAGAAACGGTGTCAAAGTGGGACAAGTAGATAAAAACGATATTCGCTTTGATTACCACTACGCCCACTTTGTTAACGAGTTTCCAAACATTTTAGAGATTAATCTAGATGAACTTAAAAAATACTATCTTGGTGAAAGCATTAATAAAAGTGTCTCTAAAGGTTATATTCTTTTAAAATACGAAGGAATCAATGTCGACATCGCTAAAAGCGATGGACGCATCGTTAAAAACCGTTTGCCCAAAGGATTACGTAAAAAACTATCTTAAATAATCATGTTGAAGCGATAGTTCTTTTCTTTCGCTTCGCTCATTGTCTTGTGATCAAGAGGTCTCAAGTGATATGTGATTTCCTTTTGAATCATCTTTCTGGTAAGCTCTGCTAGATCAGATGTATTCAAATTGGCATATTCTTCTTTTTTGATAGGCTTTAAGAAAGAAACATAGACTGGATATCTTCTAAACTGTGGTTTCATCTTTAAAACACGATATGTGCCCCAAATGGCAGCGGGTAAAATCGTTGATTCAGATTTAATAGCTGGTCTAAATGTCCCATGATGGAATTCGCCAACTGGTAATTGTTGGTCATGAATTCTTGTACCTTCTGGGAAAATCATCCAGTTTCTTTCTTTTTTCTTTAAGTCGTCTTCGACTTGGAGCATCACTTTCAGTGATTGTCTCAAATTATCGCGTTCAATTGTCTTAACATCAAGCGCTTTAATCGCGGTCTTAAGAAGCGGCACTTTATTAAGCTCATCTTTGCCCACGAATGTGGTTGGAGTAGGAATAGCCACTAAGAAAGGTAATGGATCAAAAGCGGACATATGATTGCTCACTAAAAAGAATGTTTCATCTTGTGGAATGTTTTCTAAACCAAAGAACTTTAAATCCACCTGCAAAGCATCAGATGTTTGTTTAGAGATTTTTCTAAACTTAGCGTGACGTAATGGGAATGGATATCTTTCTAAATGTTTTGCCCATCTAGCGAACGTGAAAAGACAGGCCCCTACTAGGCGACCACCAACTCTTAACACGGCTCTTGAATAATGAAACATAAACTTTACTTGTTGTGAATTGCGAGATTAGACGGGAAGTGACGCACTTGCTCCGCTAGTACATATAATCCTAATTCAGGATTGTGTTCGATTCTACCAAAAATGCAAACAAAGTGACCATTAGGTATTTTCGTCAAGGGGTTGCATTTGCTTCTGTCCCAGTACATACATGGGATTTTACTGATTGTAACCTTTTCTTCAAAGGCGTCCGTCGTTTCTAAATTAATTAAACGGAATGTTGGATGTTCTGACAAGATATCATCCGCTTGTCCTAGAAGGGACACTGTAGAAATCATATTGATTTCCTCCTTTCTCAAGCATTATTACCTATAGAGAAGTAACAATGACGATCCTGGAAGGAAACTATTCTTAATGTTAATTTTGTTCTTTAAATCCGCTCCATCGATGACGGTATAGTAATCATCCAATTCAAATGAAATCTTTTCTCCTGTCGGATTGATGAGGATAACAAATTCTTTTTCATTACAGACAACGTTTTTCCCCTTACACGATAAAACGTAAATGCCATTATCCCAATGGGATATTTCGAAAAAGCCTTTCATTTCTTGAGCGGTAGTAAGACGAGTATAAGCTAGTTTCTTACGCAGGATATTGAATAGGCGGAAACGATTGACCATGTCAAAGCGTTCGTCAATAAGACGGTAGTTGAGATTATTAACCCCAAGAGTCTTGTAGGTATTGTCTAGTCCATCTTTACTTTGACCAATTTCTTGGCCGGCATGGAAAAAAGGAATACCAAATGATAGAAGAAGAATTTGATTGCCTAAAGACACACGGTCTAAATGCATTTGTTCATCTTCATAGGCGTTAGAAACGAGCAATTTATCATAAAGTGTATTGTTATCATGACATTCGAGATAATTCACACTTTGATTAGCGTTATTAAACATGGGTTGGTAGGATAATGGTAAAACACCAGCATGGAAAGAGTAATCTAAACCATACGCATAATTGGTATTACCACAAATATAGCCTTTTTCGTGTAAGGCAAATGGCGAGGAAGGGCCCTTCACAATATCACGGTAACTATCATTAAAGAAGCCAATATCTTTAAGTTTGGCAAAGTTGTTTTTACTGGCCTTTTCTTCTTTAGGCAATTCTTCACCCATATCCCAGCCTTCACCATATATGATAGCGTCCGGTTTTATCTTTTTAGCCTCCTTGTAGCAGGCTTTAATAGTATTAATATCAAGAAGACCCATTAGGTCAAATCTTAATCCATCAATATCAAAGTATTTGAAGAGATATTTCACACTATCGACGATGATTTTGCTAGCCATCTTTCTTTCACTAGCAAAGTCATTGCCGCACCCAGAAGCATTAGATAAATAGTGATTCTTTCTTCTACGGAAATAATAATGTGGTACGGTCTTTTCAAAATCGCTAGTTTCGTATTTAAATATGTGGTTATAAACCACATCCATAATAATTCTTAAATCGTTTTTGTGATATGTGTTCACAAGTTGTTTAAATTCCAAAATACGGGAAGCAGGCACTTCTGGATGAAGAGCGTAACTGCCTTCTAAGGCAAAAAATGAAACGGTATCATAGCCCCAGTTATACCAATCACTAACCTTTTGATCATTTTTACTTTCGAAATCTAAAACTGGTTGAAGTTGAACGTGGGTCACACCAAGATATTTGATATAATCTAAACCCGCTGGATGACCACCAATACTCTTTCTACCTTCTTCAGCAAAGCCAACATATTTGCCTTTATTCACGGTGTCGTTAAAATTGCCTTCGTTAAGGTCACGGATATGGGTTTCATAAATCGTTGCATCAACGTATTTTTCAATCTTAGTTTTCAGTGCAATATTAGGAATTTTTAAAAGCTCTTCTGGGTCGATAATCACAGAATATTCGCTGTTTAAGCTAACTTCCTTAGCGTATAAGTCTTTAGCTTCAGTTACCACGCCGTAATTATTAATTACATAACGGTATTTGTAGTTTAATAAGTCACCGTTAACTTTTAAGCGATAGATACCTTTGTCTTCACGTTTCATTTCAACGTATTTCATTTCTTCATCAGGACCTAAAAGCTTAACATGTACACTACTTGCTAAAGGAGCCCACATTACAAATTCTGTATAGTCTTTGTGGTAGTTATTTCCTAAATCGTCGCCATTATAAAAGTAGCGATTGTCAAAATCATTAAAGTAAATCGCATCACTTAAATCAATGTTGGTAAAACTTAAATCACCCACTAAGAGGCGATAGTTTTTGCCTAATTCATATTCTTCATCAAGAATGATGTCTGTAATGTATAAGTTATTAACGCTTGTGAAATAAGCGTTTGTGACTTGTTTGATGAGTTTCTCTTCTCTGAAGAGAGAGATTGATAATTTCTCTGGTCGAGCCATATCGGTGAACAAAACGATGTGGATTCTCTTCCAGGCAGTAAGTTTAGCTTTTAGGTGACTAACCATTAATCATCGCTCCTGAAATAGGTTTGTTCATCACTGGATACAGTATTATTATCGCTACCGAATTTATCTTGGACCATGACACGACAGCCTTTGTTACCTTCGGTTTCGTTGCCAACAACTCCTTCACTTTGCAAACGAAGGAAGAATCTGCCAGCACGGTTGAAGCCAACACCACATTCACGTTGGATGCGTGAAATGGACATAAACTCTTGTGTCATAACCCATTCTTTGATGGATTGATATCTATCTTCTTCAGTGTTGCCGTGTTCTTTAAACTCTGGCGTATTCATATATTCATTTGCCGCTTGAGTGGCCTCTTCTTCTAAGTTAAGGAACTTCTCATCATAATGAGTTTCATAGTGCTCCTTTAAATAACCAACGACACGACTGATTTCTTGACGATGGATAAAACAACCTTGTAAACGGACGCAGCCAATACGTGAAACGAGTGGGCTTTGGACAAGCATATCACCTTTACCAATAAGCTTTTCCGCACCACCTTCACCAATGATGGTCATGGAGTCTGTATAACTTGCCATCATTAAAGCGACGTGAGTTGGTAAGTTAGCTTTAATAACACCAGTCACGACGTTGGTGGATGGACGTTGTGTCGCAATACAAAGGTGAATACCACAAGCTCTAGCTTTTTGGGCGATAGAAACAACTGGCATGGAGATTTCTTTGCATTGATCAACCATATCAGCGTATTCATCGAAGAAAATGACGATATATGGAAGTTTATCTAAGCCTAAACCTGGAGCATCTTCATTAAATTCTTTAATGTTTGAGCAGCCATTATTAGCGAATAAGGCATATCTTTCTTCCATTTCTTTGCATAACTTATCCATTAAAATCTTTGCTTCTTGGGCTTCTGTAATGATTGGGCAAAGTAAGTGTGGCATATCTTTATAACGAGACATTTCCACTTTCTTTGGATCCACTAAAACAAGTTTTAAATCATCTGGTGAATTACGCATGATTAAGCTGACGATAACGGAGTTGACAAAGATGGATTTACCAGAACCAGTAGTACCAGAGACCAAGGCGTGTGGGAATTCATCGAAGTCAGCGTAAATAACTTCACCTTCTATATTTTTACCAAAAGCAACTGCTAATGGGTGTTTTTTCACATCAGGAAGAGCTTCATAGACATCCTTAAAGGAAACTGTAGTAACAGAAGCATTAGGAATTTCTAAGCCAGAAGAAGATTGCCCTTCAACAATAGATTCAAATCTCGCGGAAACACCACTTAGACGGATTTGAATATCTTGGACCATGTTGTTAACGCTTCTTGCAGAAACGTTATGGTCATATCTAATATTGAAACGAGTAATACTTGGACCAATTGTGTAGTCTTCAACGTGAGCACCGACACCGAAATCGCTAAAAGCGATATTAATAAGTTCTTTTCTTTCATCAGCGACACGTTCATTAAGCGCTTGAGCTTCGCTTGTTTCATAAACGTTAAGCACATCGGAGCTTGGCTGAATCCATTTCACTCTTTCTTTTGGCTTTGGCTTTTCAGGCACCACAGGCGCTGGAGCAGGCACTACTTGTGGGGCGGGTTGATTATTAACAACAGTCTTAGGCTCTTCAAAGACTGGTTTTTGTTGAATTAATTCTTGATTGAGTTCTGGAACAGCGTCAAAATCAAGTTCTAACTGTTCACTCTTGGTGGCTTCTTCTAAAGAAGGCTGTTCCACTAATGGGGTTGGAGCAGGTATTTCTTGTTGAGCACCTTTATTACTTTCAGTGACGAATTTAGCAGGCTTAAAGGAACCATTTTCATTAATAGTGAAGTTATTAGCGCTACTTGATTGTTCTACAAATGTTGGAGAGGAAATCACAGCATTCCTTCTTGGTAAACCCATGATTTCGCTCTCATAAGTATCTGGATCGATTTTAGAAGCCTCTTTAATCACATCAATGTTTTTCACCTTTTGAGGAGCGGCTTTGTTTTGTGAGATATCAGATACTGTTTCGCTTTCTTCTCTTTGCGATGCTTTGTTGTCTTTTTCTCTTTCCTTACCGATAGAACGGAGAATTAATGGAAGGAAATAGAACAAGATGCCAAGAACAAAGAAGATAATGGCCACAATGAGAGCGCCAAAAGAAACAGCAAAGATGTTGTTAAATAAACCAACTAAGAAATAGCCAATAATGCCTGATCCTAAAGGATAAATTACTGGACTTAATGTAGCTACTTCATTATATTGGGCTTTAAAGCCGTTAAAGATAGCATTATATGTTTCGCTAAAACTAACAGCTTTGGTTTGTTCATTAGTGGTCAACGCAACAAAGTGACCATCTCCTAAATGATTTAATGATACAAAGTGTGCATAAAGCATAAAGGCGGCGATAAGAACAAAGATTGTTCCAAAGAAATAAACACCGATTTTAATCTTGATGAATTTCTTAGCAAAGATCATTCTTAAGCCAAGCAAGATGACAATGATATAAACAACATAAGCTAAGGAACCAAAAGTAAAGACAAATGGGGTGGACACATAGTGAGCACCAACACTTGTATTCAAACATAGGATTAAACTAAACAAACATAAGAACAACCCTATGAAGATGAAAAAGTGATTTTTGTTTGCAACAAATGGTTTCTTTTCTTTCATACCTATATTATAAGTATATGCGTGCTCGCAAGTGAAGAAAAATCGAAAAGAAAAGCACAATTACTTTTGTGCTTTTTCTACTTAGTAACGATGATTGGAATAATCATTGGCTCACGCCCATTTTCACGCTTGATGAAGCGGCGTATTCTTTCTTGAGCATTGGCCTTGATTTCTTCGTAATTATGGTTGTTAACAGATAGGGCTGTTGTAACTTCATCAATGAAGATGTTAGCGATTGACTTTAATAGTGGTTCAGCTTCTTTGACGTAGACAAAGCCTCTCATTTGACAGTCAGGACCAGCAATAATGCGATTTTCTGTTTCAGAAACCGTAACGGCAATTACAACCACACCATCAACGCTTAATTGACGGCGGTCATTAACAATATTTTCACTGACACTTGTTGAAACGCCACTACCATCAACTAAGATTGGGTGAGTTGGCATAATAGCAGGGTTATTTGGAATAATTGATGGTCTACCTAATTCGTTAAAACATAATTGCATGCCGTTGTCTAAGATAAACACATTAGTGTGATTTAAACCAATGCCCATAGATAACGCTAATTTAGCGTTGGCCATTAAATTAACAAAGTTACCACGAACTGGTAAATAATATCTTGGTTTCAAAACTGACAAGAAGAATTTGAGGTCATCTTGTCTAGCGTGCATAGCGGTGATTTGATTCTTTTTAATCCACACAACTTCCGCACCGGTACGATATAAGTAGTCAATACTACGGGTAGCAATTGTTTCTAATGTTGGGGTTGGCAAACCTGCGTTAATGAAGATATCACGTTTATTCAAACGTACTCTCTTGTCTTCGTTAGTGCCATCAGCGATTTTTATTAATTCTTCGTACAATTCTTCGCCTTGACCGAGCATAAGAATAACTAATTCTTGCTCTCTTACTCTTAGCAAATCTTCTTTATTAACGACCATGCTTGGTGGAATACGATTTGGATTGAATTCCATTAGCATTTTCATAATGCGTCTTGTAAAGTCGTTATAGAAGAATAACTTCTTGTTATTTTCAATGCAGAGATCAATGATTTCAGAAATACGGAAGAAGTTCTGCCAGAAGCAGTCGATAAAGATTCTTCTTCCACCATTGGAGAAGTACTTCTCAATCAATGGAGTGACACGGTGATGAGGAGCACAATACCCTTCGTGGTTAGCACCTTTGGATTCACTCATCAATAAGAATGTTGGCTTTTCACTTAATATTGATAAAGCTTTGAGGTTGAAGATATAGGCCGGGATTTTAACGCTGTAATCAACGATAAAGTCACTGGTATAAACAATATTACCTTTGGTAGTTTCAATCGCGACACCAAAAGAGAAAGCAGCATTATGAGAAGTTTGGAAGAAATGTAATTTTCTACCAGCAATCTCTAAACTACTGGTTGGTGGAATGACTTTGAATTCTAGAGGAATTCTTAAAGTATTGAAATTAAATTGAGTTTCAATCACGTGTTTGGTGAAGCGTGTACAAATGATTGGCGCTGGAGCGTCATCATAGAAATATTTGAGAGCGCCCATGTTTTCGTCATGAGCATGGGTCATGATATAGCATTTTACTCTCTCTTTATTATTGATAAGGTATTGAGCATTAGCTAAAAGGTAGTCAACCCCTGGGATAGTTTTATCAGGTAAAGCAAGACCAGCATCTATAACAAAAATATCGTTATTTATCTCAACAACGTAACAGTCACGGCCATTTTCATCAAGCCCGCCTAAAGCGGACACCTTAATAATGTCTTCCACAGTGTTCTCCTTTCATTAGTATGTTTCAACTTAAAGATATTATACCTTTAAGTTTTTAATATTAAAAGATATATGCAGTTTACAAAATGACTACTTTGCTAAATTTTAGCAAATGAATAGGCTATGATACGATTGTGTAATTAAAGGAAATACTGAATCCACAGTACACTAATTTGACTGTGCCTTTTTTATTAATTTCGCCGTTAAGTTTAACTTTTAAAGTGTACTCACCAAAGCCGTTATTTGATGATGGAGCGATGAATTGAATACTGTCTCCTCCCGCTAATTCGTTATCGATAAAAGGATTAATGCCATTAGCAGGTAAGGATTCAGCGGTATTACCTGAACCCACTAAAACTTTGTTTAAATCAGGATTTTCTTTTCTAATGATGCGGAATGTTGCTTCTTCTCTAACATCATTTCTTAAAAAATACATCATTCCTGTTTCGGTATAAAGGCCACTAGCGTTAGCTTCACCTTTGAAACCGATCAATTCGAATTTAGAAATATCATACATGTTTTGGTATTCTAGGCTAACACCCTTATCAGCGGCGTAGTTAACGTATAAATAATCATAGATTCTGTTAGAAGCCATGCCATCGCTAACCGCAATACAAAGTTTATCGTTAAAAACCTTTGGGATGTATGTGTAGTACACATATTGAGACACGATATTGTTTAATCCAGGAATTTCCTCTTTGTAGAGGTCTTTTTTATACATCGTTTGAGCATTATGAATATCGTAGATAATCAAAGAAGCATTGCCAGTTTCTCCTTTAGCCACAAGTTCACGATAGCCATCTTTATTGATATCAGAGGCACAAAGTGTTGGTGAATAAATTGAGGAAAAAATGACTTCACCATTTTTAGAAACATCGTAAAGTTGCTCACTTTCGCGTCTATTCACTTTGAAAGAGACATTAGCGAATTCTTCAAGCGTAAAATCAAATGAGTAGTTTGGGTTAACGGAAACAGTTCCTTTATAAAACTCTTTATAGAGATCAATATCTTTTGGCTCAACTTTCTCTTCACTTGTTGACGCTGAAGTCACACTGTTTTGAGAAGTGACTGAGGAAATTGAATAATCTGAACTGGCGTTATTTGAACAACCGACCAATAGCAGCAAAGATAAGACGCTAACGATATATTTTGTAGTTTTCATAATTGTGCCCTCTCGTTTATTAGACACCAAAAAGATAGAAAACTGCTAGATAATTTTTATAAATTATGATTAATCGATATTTTTTGTGATGACAATATCGCTTTCAAGACCTAAAACTCTAGTTTTTACCACTTGACCAATTCTTACTGGAGCGCTCACTGAAAGTTTATCAATCTCTTTCATGACATCAAAGATTTTATCTTTTGGGACAGGATTTGTGGTTTTAACAGACACGAGAGTGTGTGGACGATTACTCACACGGATAGATGTTGTGATTGTACGCACAGGATTTGTGAGCTCGCTAATAGCGTAAGCCTTACCGCGTGGGCAGAAATTACCTGTCACATTCATATTATCATCGACTTGTAAACGACATCCTCTAGGACAAACAATGCAAGTTAATTCTTTCATTTAGCGATCCTCCGAAGAGATGACGATTTCATCTTTGACTTCATCTAACTTATCTTTACTTAAGTTCACCATCACCATTTCACTTGGAATAAGCGCGGATTTAACAAACTTAGCAAGAACTGTTTCACCGCTTCTTATAAAGACGACTTGGTCTTTAAGTGGCTTTCTCACTCTGAACTTAAATGTTAAATCGTTGACACTATTTTTTAAGACGAATTGAGGTAAAACGTAGGATATATTATTTCCGGCTTTTATCTTGATTCTATCTTCATTATTGTTAATTTGGTTCTTGAGATATAACGCTGCGGATTGGCCTGCTAATCGCGCTTCTTGGGAGACAAAATCCACTACATCGTGGACATGTAAGCAGTTGCCACAAGAGAAGATACCAGGTATCTCTGTTTCCATATATTGATTAACGACTGCGCCTTTTGTGGAAGATATCGGGCAATCAATGTAGTTTAATAATGAAACGTAAGGAATAAGGCCAACCGAAAGAATAAGAGTGTCACATTCAAATTCCATTTCAGTATTTGGGATGATTTGCAAGTTTTCATCAACTGCGCTTAAGACTACTTTTTCTAAACGATCTTTGCCCACCACTTTAGAAACTGTTCTTGATAAATATAATGGAATATCATAATCGATTAAACATTGCTGGATGTTACGATTAAGGCCATTACTATAAGGCATGATTTCACTAACGCATAAGACCTTGGCACCTTCTAGTGTTAAACGTCTCGCCATGATTAAACCAATATCACCACTACCAAGGATAACTACACGTTTACCAACCATTAAGCCGTTGATATTCAAATATCTTTGAGCAGTACCAGCGGTAATCACACCACTTGGTCGATCGCCTGGAAGCATAATCGCTCCAGCGTTTCTTTCATAACAGCCTGTGGCCATAATAATAGCCTTAGCCTGTAATTTCACTAATCCATCTTCTTTAGAAGAATAAGTGACAACTTTATCTTTAGATAAATCTGTGACTTGAGCGTTTAATTTATATGGGATACCTAAGGCAATTACTTGGTCAACGAATCTTTGCAAATATTCTGGACCAGTAAGTTCTTCTTTAAATTCAGTTAAGCCAAAACCATTATGGATACATTGGTTTAAAATACCGCCTAAGCGTTCATCTTTTTCTAAAATGAGTAAATCATTGATACCATTCTTCTTAGCTTCAATAGCCGCGGCCATACCCGCTGCACCACTACCAATAATCACTAAATCAATTTGCTTCATCTTATTTAGCCTCCTTGATTTCATGATCAATGATATAACTACCATCATCGTTTAATGGTATCTTTGTTGGAGAAACACCATAGTGTTCCGCGAGAAGCATTAAGACTTTAGGTTGGCAAAATCCACCTTGGCACTTACCAAAACCCGCTCTTGTTCTTCTCTTAACACCTTTAATAGAAACTGGAGGACAACTTCTTGATAAAGCATCTTTTATTTCTCCGAGAGAAATATGTTCACAATTACAAATCATCATGCCATAGTCAGCATCCTTTTTAATAACCTCTAGTTTCTCTTCTTCGCTTAGATAGAACATGCGATGGTATTTTTTCACACATGGATTAAACTTCTCATTTTTCTTTAATTGCATTAATGGTTTCACTAATTCATTAACTACATACTCCGCGATTGCAGGAGAGGAAGCTAAGCCAGGAGATTCAATGCCAGCAACATTGATAAAATGATTATCGCTTTTTGCGTATTCAATAATGAAATCGTGACGAGTACATGTCGCTCTTAAGCCAGAGAATACTCTGATTGTTTCCTTAAACGGAATAGATGGCACCATTAATGTCGCGGCTTGCTTAATATTGTTTAATGTCAATGTATCAGTAGATACATCATCTGGATCAGAAAGTTCGCTAGAAGGACCAACAATATAGTTACCAGCCGTCGTTAAGGACACCAAAACACCCTTACCTTTCTTGCTCGGTAAAGGGAAGATTGTGGAGTTAACTAATCCTGGAGCGTAATGATCTAAAAGATAGTATTCACCTTTTCTTGGAGTAATTGCCCAATCAATAGACTCCACCATAGAAGCAATCTTATCTGCTTTCACACCAGCGGCATTAATGACGACTTTAGCCATCAATTCGCCCTTATTAGTCTTTACTATATATAAATCCTTATTTTTATTAATATTAATAACTTCATGGCTTCTTAAAAATGTCACACCATTATCAATGGCGTTTTCCATTGCATGCACCACCAAGTTAAATGGGTCGATAATTCCTGCAGTTGGAGCGTATAATGCACCTTTTACCAGAGGATTAATATTTGGTTCCATTTTTAAGACGGCTTCTTTATTAAGAAGTTTGACTTCTACACCATTGATTTTAGAACGTTCAGCAAGCTGTTTTAATGTTTCTAACTGTTCATCTTCAATAGCGATGGTTAAAGAACCACAATTGATGAAAGGAACATCTAAATCCTCAACAAGTTGAGGATACATAGCGTTTCCTAAAACATTAAACTTGGCTTTTAAAGTTCCTGGTTCTGGATCATAGCCAGAATGAATAATCGCCGAATTAGCGCTACTAGTTTGATTACCAGCATCATTGCTTTTATCAACGATAACAACATCTAGTTGATATTTAGACAATTCTCTAGCGATTAAAGTACCAGTGACACCTGCACCTATAATTAAAACATCATGTATTTGATTAGCCATATTTATATTCTCTTATCACTTTTATTCTACGAATAAGAAAGAATAAATGCAATAAGAAAAGCCCCTCATAAGTGAACTGAACCCATTTTAGTTCGCAGGGTAAAAAAAGCCTCTTAGCGTAAAATAAACGTTAGGAGGTTTTTTGTATGGCTAAGAAAGGTCAAAAATATA
>CADBXE010000003.1 GCA_902798595.1 uncultured Erysipelotrichaceae bacterium
CCAGCATATGCTTTGCAATATAAAACCCCACATCAGTACAAAACTGACATGGGGTATTAGGTCTTTTTTTGAACTGTCTACTTTCGCTTGACTAGTTCATCTTACGATCGCTCTTTTAATTTTCTAAATTAAATTAATAAACAAATGTCATTGATTTAATTAAGACTCTACCATTTTCAGCATTGATAGTATTAAGGCCTAATGTTGTGGAATCGATATCTAAATCAATTGTCTTTTCTACTGGTTGATTATTTTCTGACTTAAGGTCTAATCCAAATAGTGGATCAGTTCCTTTACCTGCGATTTGTAATTGTGAATTAGCATCGACGTTTGGTACTTGTTCACCAGTTTGATAATCAACATATGGCTTGTGATATGTTTGCGCAGTAATGCTCACTTTCTTAACAGTAACATTAAATTGAAAACCTAATGTACCGATAGCAGAAGCTGAACCGATAATTAAAACACTATCACCCTTTTCTGGGATATTAGCGGCAATTTGAGATTTGTTATTGGTAATAGCGGTAATAAATGGAGTTTCCACTAAACCATTGATATAAGTAGCAAGTCTAGTATTTAAGACGTCTGTACTCATTGTGCCACATGTAGTGTTGTTGAATAAGTTTACTGTGACTGTCTTATCAGCAACGACTGGTTCGCTTGAAGTAGTGGTTGCTTCTGATGATGTGATAACGCTAGAAGTTGCCGAAGTAGGTGCTTCACTTGTAGAAGTAATTTCTTTACTTGTGGATGAAGTAACACTACTTGTTGATTCAACTTGTGAAGTAGTGGTTTCACTAACGCTATTTGAACTTACTGATGTTTCTTTGCTAGTACTTTTGTTGTGTGGATTACACGCTGCTAAGAGCATTACACTAGCGAGTAAGATAATCTTTGATATTTTCATAATGTTTATTCCTCTAACAATTGATGTTTTGATTATTTCATCAAAACACGCGAACTATTATAATGTGTATAGTTAATTATGACAAAAACTATTTTCAATTGTACGTGTGTCGATATATCTAGCGAAGGTAAAGGTGTTATTAAAAATGGTAAGGACATCATCTTTTGTGATGGCATATTCCCAGGCGAAAAAGCGGATGTAGATATCCTTTATCATCGCGCAGGGGTGAACTTTGGCAAAGTTAAGAAACTATATAATTTATCCAAAGATAGAATCCAACCAAGATGTAAGATTTGTACATCATGTGGTGGTTGCCAATATCAACAACTAGATTATAAAGCTCAACTTAAATATAAAACTAAAAGAGTTAAAGAAGCATTAACACGTATCTCTAAGATAGACGCTGAAGTTTTACCATGCTTAGGTATGGAAAATCCATATAACTATAGAAACAAAATCCAAGTGCCTTTTAGTAAAGATAGAAACGGTAAAGTGAAATTCGGTTTCTATAAAGAAAATAGTCATATTATTATGCCTATTAAAGAATGTGCGATTGAAGATAGACGCGCTGCGCCTATCCTTTGGGATATCAAATTATTATTAGAAGAAATGAACATCCCTTGTTATAACGAAGATAGTGGTAAAGGTATCTTAAGATATGTTCTCATTAGAACAAGCCATCATTATGAAGAACTCATGGTGGTCTTAGTCACCACTCAAATGAATTTCCCAGGACAAAGAAACTTTGTTAATGAATTAGTGGCTAGACATCCTGAAATCACCACAATCGTGGAAAATGTTAACAGCAGACACACTAATGTGATTTTGGGCAATCAAGAAAAGGTCTTATATGGTCCAGGTCATATTAAAGATGATATTTTAGGTTTGACTTTCGAAATAAGCGCTGCGAGCTTCTTCCAAGTTAATCCTATTCAAGTGGAAAAACTATATGCTTCCGCGCTTAACTTAATCGATTTCTCTAAAAAAGAAATTGTTTTAGATGCTTATTCAGGCGTGGGCACAATTGGCTTAATCGCTGCAAGAAACGCTAAAAAGGTAATCTCTGTAGAAATAAACAAGAGTGCGCATAAAAACGCTATAGAGAACGCGAAAAGAAATAATATTGATAATATTGAGTTCCACTGCGCTGATGCTGGTGAATTCATCAGCAACTATCCAGGTGATATTGATGTCTTAATTATGGATCCACCTAGAAGTGGTAGTGATGAAACATTCTTATCAACAGTGATGAATAAACGTATTAAGAAAATAGTCTATGTTTCATGTAATCCAGAAACATTAGCGAGAGATATCCAATATCTATCTAGTATGTATGAAGTGAACTACGTTCAACCTGTTGATATGTTCCCGATGACTGCTCACGTGGAGACTATAGTAGGGCTATATCGAAAATAAGTGGCAAGTTTTGTAATTTAATATTGCCAAAATGGCAATGTTTGAAATTACGTATTGCCAAAATGGATTGATATGTCCTTTATGCAGTGACTAGACATGTAGAAACGGTAGTAGAATTATATCGAAAATAATACAATTGTGTTATTATAATAATGAACTGTCCGAGAGGACTGCGTTCAAAAGAAAGAGAAATAGGAAATACCTGTTCTCAACCCCTAGAAATAGGGATTTTTTTATTATGTCTCTTACAAAGAGTCATAATACATTCCCTATTTACATAGAAAAAGAAAGGAAAAATGATTATGGAGCAAGTCAAAAAGTACGAATATCTCGATGAGACGTTCTACACAAGTATCAAAGAATTATTGGAACAAGCTAGAAAAAGAGCTTATCAAAACATTCAAAATGAAATGGTCTCTGCTTATTGGCAAATTGGAAAAATGATAATTGAAAAGCAGGATGGCCAAGAACGCGCTAAATATGGCGATGGTTTAATCAAAGAATTATCGATCAAAATGACCAAAGATTTTGGAAAAGGATTCGATGTGACAAATTTAAAAAGAATGAGGCAGTTTTATACTCTTTTTAGAAAAGGTGCCACAGTGCGGCACCAATTAAGTTGGAGTCATTACAAACTTCTCATTGGCGTTGAAGGTGAAGAGGCACGTAACTTTTATACTAATGAGGCAATTAATGGCAATTGGAGCACTAGACAGCTTGAAAGAGAAATAAATACATTCTCTTACCAGAGATACCTTGCTAGTCACGGCAATCATGATGTTGTGGATGATACCGCGAAAAGAGAGAAAAGCGATAACCCTAAAGACATTATCAAGGATCCGTACGTCTTAGATTTTTTAGATTTAAAGGCAGATTCATCGTTCTATGAAAAGGATTTAGAATCAGCATTGATAACACATTTAAATGAATTCTTATTGGAGCTTGGTAATGGTTTCGCATTTGTTGCAAGACAAAAGAGATTTGATATGGATGGTAGAAATTTCTATGTTGATTTAGTCTTGTATAATTACAAACTTAAATGTTTTGTTCTTATTGATTTGAAACGTGGTGACTTAACTCATCAGGATATTGGTCAAATGCAAATGTATGTGAATTATTACACTAGAGAATTAATGGAACCAGGAGATAATCCTCCAATTGGAATTGTTCTATGTGCGGATAAAAGTGACACATTGGTAAGGTACACATTACCACTAGATAACAAACAGATTTATGCTTCGAAATATATGCTTTATCTTCCAAAAGAAGAAGAATTGCAAAACGAGGTAAATAAGCAAAGAGAACTATTTATGAGCAAAAGAAACGAAGATTAGAGGAAACACTATGATTTATGTTACTGGCGATACGCATGGAGATATTGATTATAAAAAGCTTCTTGCATTGAGAAAGAAGAACGTTTCTTATAAAGATTATTTAATCATATGTGGTGATGCTGGCATCTGCTGGTCACCTGAGTCATTCCCTTACATGTTGGAATTGTATAGAGATATTGGTTGCACAATAATCTTTGCTGATGGCAATCATGAAAACTTTGATATGTTAGAGCAAGCTCCTTTGGTGGAATATAAAGGCGCATTAATGCATCAAATCGATAAACATATTTTTCATGTATTACGTGGCGAAATAATGACATTAAACGGCAAAACCTTTTTATGTATTGGCGGCGCTGTTTCTATCGACAAAATGTATAGGACTCCTTATGTTTCCTGGTGGCCTGAGGAAGAAATAACGTACCACGACATCGATAATGCATTAAATAATTTAGAGAAGATTAATAACAAAGTTGATTATGTTATAACTCATTGTTGTGATACGAGCACTGTTTTAAGAGTATTTGGTTTCAGAAGAGATGTTTGCACAGACCAATTGATGTTTATAGACAAAGTTGTGGATTATAAACATTGGTTTTTTGGTCATTACCATTTTGATAGAAACATATCAGATAAAAAGACTTGCTTATATAATAATGTCATAGAAATTATATAGCAAAAGATCGTTTCGCCGGCTCGCAAGCACAACCAACCGCGACATAATATGAATGAAACATTTTGTATCAAACAGAATGAAAGCTACTGCACTTTGACATCAGGTTAACAAAAGTAAATATAGTTCACTTTTTTATCGTATTACTTGTATTTATATTCGGTTAGTCTATACTAACTCCTGTTTACATTGTTAACTGAAGGAGATTTAGAGATGACGACTAAAAAGATGATAGTGGAAGTAGCGAAGTCTGAGTTCATTGCTCATGGCTATGTTAATACCACTCTTAGAAAAATCGCCTCTAAATGCAATATATCTGCGACAGCGATATATCGCCACTTCCGTGACAAGGAAGAAATCTTTCAATCAGTTATTCAACCGTTTATTGATAAATTAAAAAGGGTATCTGAAGAGATCGAGAAAACAGATTACGATTTATTATTTAACAATAACGTCGAACAAGTTTGGGAATTTGAAGAAGATAGAAACATCCATTTTGAATTGTTGTTCACTGAGAATAGACCAATAGTCACACTTGTTATTAAAGAAAGAAGAGAGTGGCTTAAAAGTGTTCTATTAGAAAGCGAATACAATTCAACGATGAAATACCTTAATAAGATGAAAGAACTTGGCTATAAGTTGAATGACTTTGATGAATTAAGCTACAAAGCAATTCTAGATTCTTATTTGGAAGCTTATTTTCATGTCCTTGAAATGAAATTGAATAAACAAGACTCCTTTAACATTTGTAAAACGATTAGTGAATTCTATCGGGTAGGATTCAGAAAACTATTAGGGTTTTAGGAGGTTATATGAAAAGAAGAGGTCTTTTATCGATCTTATTTGATTATGCAAGCGATAAGAAAAGATATTATATCGTCAGTATCATTGCAGCGATTATCTCTGTTGCATCTGGCATTATTCCTTTTTATTTTGTCGCTGACATTATTACAAAATTAATTGATCACAAAGATGTATTTACTGATTATCTAATGGATATCATTATGATTCTTGTGTTCTTCCTTATTAAAGGATTGTTCCATGTTATATCAACATCTTTATCACATATCGCTGCTTTCCAAATTATTAAAACCACAAGAAAGAGAGCGACAGATTCCCTCGCTTTAGCGTCCCTCGGTGACGTTAAAGATGAGAACTCAGGTTCATTAAAGAACACACTGTGTGAAAGAATTGATTCCACTGAAACAACACTTGCACACATTATTCCAGAAGTTACTTCTAGCGTTTTGTGCTTCTTAGGAACATTTGTCTATTTAATGATCCTTGATTGGAGAATGGGTTTATTCTCACTTATTCCAGTTCTTATTGGTCTGATTAGCTATGGCACAATGACAATTGGCTATGGGAGATACTATAAAACCTGTATTGATAAAACCAAAATCTTAAATGACACTGCGGTTGAATACATCAACGGTATCGAAGTCATTAAAGCCTTTGGTAAGAGTGAATCTTCTTATGAGAAGTTCGAAAGAGCGGCTAAAGAAGGCGCTAGTTGCTTTGTGGAATGGATGCGCAATTCTTGCGTTTCCTTTACTATCGCAATGTCAGTTGCCCCTTACACATTGCTCGCCATCTTACCTTTAGGTGGCATCCTTTATTACAACGGCTTAATTCCAATTAATACCTTTGTGATCTGTGTTTTGATGTCTATCGGTTTAATCGCTCCACTTATTAACGCAATGGGTCACGCTGATGACATTTCTAAAGCACAAGTCATCTTTAAAGAAATTGATAGAATCGTCAGAATTAAACAACTTGATAGACCAAAAGTATCCAAGGCTTTGCCAAAGGATTCCAGCATCTCTATTAAAGATGTTTCCTTCGGTTATAAAAACGAAGAAGTCTTACATGATATTAATTTAGATATTAAAGCCGGTAGCCAAGTAGCCTTTGTTGGTCCTAGTGGTGCGGGTAAATCCACAATAGCGAAGTTAATCGCTTCCTTATGGGATCCAAATAAAGGCGATATCTATATCGGTGGTGTTAATATCAAAGACTTAACTTTGGAAGACTACAACAGAGAAGTATCATACGTCTCACAAAATAACTACTTATTCAATGTCTCTATTATGGAAAACATTAGAATGGGTAACTTAAACGCAAGTGATGAAGAAGTCATCGACATCTGTAAGAAGTGTGGTGTTCATGATTTCATTATGAATCTCGAACAAGGATATGACACAGTAGTCGGTGATAGCGGTTCTCACCTTTCAGGTGGTGAACGTCAAAGAATCTCTATCGCTAGAGCGATGATGAAGAATTCTAAGATTGTTATTCTTGACGAAGCCACTGCTTATACCGATCCAGAAAACGAATCAATTATTCAAAAGTCTTTAGCGGAACTTGTTAAAGGTAAGACCTTAATTGTTATCGCTCATAGATTATCCACAATCATCAATAGTGATGACATTGTTTTAGTGAACAATGGTGTTATTGAAGCACATGGTAAACACCAAGAATTATTAGACAAATCTGAATTATATAGAAATATGTGGAATGCACATATCCAAGCAAAGGATGGTGATATCAATGATTAAGATGTTAAGAATGTTCTTTAGCTTCTGCAACAAGAAAAGAAAAAGACAATTTTATTTAGCAATTGTATTAACCATTATCATGGGTATTTGTGAGGCTAGTAAGCTCCCTGCTATTTGGTGGTTATTTAAAAACATCTTTGAAGGAACCTTCTCCATAAATACCATCTGGCAGTCCCTTTTAATTATGATTATCCCATTAGCGATTTCCTGTATTTGTAGATATGCTTCCACAATGCTCCAATGTGATGGTGGGTATGGTTCTACCTGTGAAAAACGTATTGAAATCGCTGAACACTTAAGATATGTTCCAATGGGTTATTTCAACGCCAATTCATTAGGTTATATTACTTCCGTTACCACCAACACAATGGAACAATTAAGCGACATTGCCACAAGAGTGGTGATGTTAGTGACCACTGGTTTAATTAATACCGTCATAGTTGTTTTAGCCTTATTCTTCTTTGATTGGAGAATTGGTCTAGTGGCTTTAGTGGGTGTTATCATCTACTTAGCGTTCAATACAATTATGAAGCATTTAGGCAAGAAGTTTGCCCCTATTAAAGAAAAAGCGGATTTAGGTATCTTAAGTAACATCCTTGATTATGTCTTGGGTATTTCGGAAGTTAAATCATATAACTTATATGGTAAATATTCTAAGAGAATGGATGACGCGAATGAATATGGTCGTAAGGTCTATTCTAAAGCGGAATTATCCATGATTCCTGTGGCTACTATTCAAACATATATCACTAGACTTATTGGTGCCGCGATGACTATTGTCGCTATCATTCTTTGCATCCAAGGTGTTAATGATTTAGCCACTACGATGACAGTCATTATTGGTAGTTATATTATTTACGCTAGTTTAGATTCAATGGGTACATTCTCTACCTTATCCAAGATTATTGAACGTTGCGTCCAAAGAGCGAATGAAATCTTAGGTATTAAGACCATGAAGATTACTGGTGAAAACCATGAAACAAAGACCACGGATATCGAATTTAAAAATGTTTCCTTCTCCTATGATAAGAAGAAAATCATCGATGACGTGTCTTTGAAAATCAAAGGAAATAGCAAAGTAGCGTTCGTTGGCCCAAGTGGTTCAGGCAAGACCACAATCTGTCATTTAATGGCGAGATTCTGGGACGTCCAAGAAGGTGGTGTATTCCTTGATGGCAAAAATGTAAAGGATTATAACATTGACTCATTAATGGATAACTTTACATTCGTTTTTCAAAACGTCTACTTATTTAATGACACAATCGCAAATAACTTAAAGATGGCTAAAGAAAACGCCACTCAAGAAGAAGTGGATAACGCTCTCAAATTAGCGTGCTGTGACTTCGTTTATGATTTACCACAAGGCATTAATACAGTTATCGGTGAAGGCGGTTCAACCCTCTCAGGTGGTGAATTACAAAGATTATCAATTGCTAGAGCAATCCTAAAAGATTCCAAGATTGTTATCTTAGATGAAGCCACTGCGAACGTCGACCCAGAAAATGAAGAGAAGTTAATGAACGCAATTGATGCCTTAACTAAAAACAAAACAGTCATCATGATTGCTCATAGACTTAAAACAGTGAGAGATTGCGATAATATCTTTGTTATTGATGAAGGTAAAGTCGTTCAATCTGGTAAACATGATGAATTAATGAAACAAGAAGGTATCTATAAGAGATTCGTCTTGGATAGAAAAGACGCTGTTAGCTGGAAGATTTAACCAGCCTAATAAAGCTATAAGTAAAACGGGGACTATCGCTTCCCCGTTTTTTATTAACCATTACTCCTTATTTCGTTGGATCAGTAATCGCACCTAAGACAAGTGGTAAGTTGCTACTATCTTTAATGCAGTAGACAAATGGTTGATTAAGTTCAATTAAATAGCCACCGCCCGCTGATTTACCACCGTTAACGATAGAGAATGTAATTGATCTAACAACTGTACCATCCTCATTAAAACTAACCTGGGTTTTTTGTCTAGTGGATTTGATATACGAGTAGGAGAATGTTGGTGTTTCACAAGCATTGGCTAAGCAGTTACCTTTTGCATCATACATTTTATTAATGCCTGCACCTTTAATGATTTCACTAATATCAGTCATACATGTGGTTTCAAATTTAGGCACTGATAAACTAACTGGGCGATATTCTTTTTCATTTGCTTCTTTGCTTAAGAAATCATCTGGTAATAAATCAAAAATACTATCTTCTACTTTCTTTGGCACAAAGTATTGCACATAGTAGCCATTTTTATAATTGTCTCTCACCGCTACATAATCACCAAAGTCTTCATATGTGCTAAAGATGACATGGTTCATGAATTTAGTGGTCACAGTGTATTCGTTACCAAGATGGAAGATGCTATCTTTTGTCTTTTGAGTGGTGTACTTTTCATACCAGGTACTATCAAAGTACAAACTTGAAACAAACGTCATGAATGTATCTTTATCGATATTTAAATCATCTTTCTTTAAGAAGCCATCTTCGTTAACACTTTGATCAATCCATTTAAGGATATTATCGACATCGTAACTAGAATCATAACTTAAGCCGTATACTTCGGCGCGTCTATTTTTTAATCCGTTTAAGAATGTTGGATTGATAGGGGAATCCGCGCGAAGGGAGTCGTAAAAGACAGCGTTTTTAGTTTGTACGGTGATCTTTTCTGTTTTATCGACAAACGAGTTATTAAGCATGGCGTTATAAATGTTACGTTCACGTAAAGCATAATCATTTGTGCCTAACGCTAAATCCATTTCATTAATCGTTTCATCAGTGGACAACGCTAATGAAATGAGATCCATTTGGGTATAAAGCATTAATGGGGAATAAGCGAAGTTATTCTCTTTTTTAAAACCAGCATAGGTCTTTTCTGTGAATTTGTTGACATACCTGACGAAGTCATCGTCAATTTTTTCATTATATTTTTGCGTATCGTATGTCACTTCATTAATTTGCTTAAATGTTGCGCTTTCAATTAACTTAGTGTCATACATGGAAAATCTAGCTTTCTTAACGCTATCAGCAGCATTTTCTTCAAAGCGCATGCTGCTAATAAGGAATGAACCAGCAACCGTTAAAACAAAGATACCCACTAAAGAAACTGCTGCAATAGCGGAGAACTTCAATGTTTTAATGGTATAGTAATGAGTCTTTTTAATAGTTACTTTCTCTTCTATTTCTTGATAACCCTTTGGTGCGGTTACTTTTTGACTGTAAGCGGTTTTCAATTTGTCTTTGAAACTCATAAAAGTCCCTCCAAAAGTTTTTGTGCTTTTTTCTTTACTCTGAAATAGATACCACGTACCGCGGAAGGAGTGGAACTATAGGAAAGAGCAATATCTTTGAAGGGATACTCTAAGACAGCGCGTAAGACTAAGATGTTGTATTCATCTTCTTCTAACTGTCCTTTTAAGATATCGAGGACATCATCTTTCTTTTCATCATTAATCGCTACGATATCTTCATTTAGTGCTTCATATCTATTTCTATCTTTAACCATGTTTAAGGATAAGTTTTTCGCGGTAGCGCACATATAGGCCACAAAGTTTTGTTCTTGCTCAACTTTTCCTTTTTCTAAAAGATGGATAAAGGTTTCGCTCACGATATCATCGGCAAGATCATTATCGTGAAGTATTTCAAAAGACACATGCTTAACTAAGCGTGAGTAGTGGGAATAGACCTTTTTAACAGCCCAATCCTCTTTTTTAAAGAATGCACTAATGAGAGTGTTTGCCATGGTTACCCTTCACTAATAATACAATTTAAAAAGGCAAAACGTTCGGAATATTTTTCAAAAATAAAAAATAAATAAAAATTGAAACAATCAGGTAATTATTTAAAACAAGCGATATATGCATACGTTATCAGCAATTTATTTACATAAATTATTAATAGTTTTATTGTATAATAGCAAGAAAAGGAAGAGTCCCTATGTCCATAGTCAACGACATGAAGCATCACTATAAAACAATTGATAAAACGTGTTTTACCGCGAATGTTGTTTATCTATTTTTGCATTTACTCTATTTAGCGCTTTTCTTTGTTGAGAAGTATTATGCTTTGGTTATTGTTACTTCAGCGGTGGTCATGTTTTATGCTCTCTCATTCTTATTAATTAAAAATAAAAAGTATTACCTATATGCATTATTATGCGGTAACGTCTTTTTTGTTTTTGTGTCAGCAACCACGATTATGCTCGGTTTTAATACTGGCTTCCATTTCTTTTTAATTGGTTTGTGCGTTGTTTCTTTCTTCACGTCTTATTTTTCAAAACACAAAAACATTAAAGGCTCTATAGTGTGGGTGGGATTATCCTTAATTATTTATTTAGTTTTGTATTTTGTAACCGCTTTTAATAAGCCACATTACGCTGTAGAAAAATGGTTAGAAATTACTTTATTTACAATAAACGCTATCATGGTCTTTGCTTTTATCTTAGGTTATCTAGTTGTCTTTATTAGATATGCCTTATCTTTGGAAAAGAAGATTATGGATGAATCAAGAACCGATGAATTAACACAAATTAGTAATAGATATGCTTTATATGACTACTTTGAGCAAGAAGAAGATAAGACTAATAAAGCATTGGTGCTTTTTGATATTGATGACTTTAAAAACGTTAACGATGTGTATGGACACGTGACTGGTGACCGTATTCTAAAGAAAGTTGCAGAAATCACTAATGAAGCACTTAAAGATTCATTCCTTTGTCGTTATGGTGGAGAAGAATTTGTTGCTGTTTTGGACAATCTAGAAGAAAACCAAGCTTATAACAAGATTGAAGAGTTAAGGAAACTCATTGCAAACCAATCTTTCACATTACGTGATAAAGAAGTAAAAATCACCATTACCGCAGGTATGGTCATTTATCAAAAAGACATGGCCTTAAAGAAGTGGGTCGAAGCGGCTGATGAGAAGATGTACATCGGTAAAAAATCCGGTAAGAACGTTGTTATTGTCTAACTTTTACAATTCAATTCTTTCTGGAAATGCTTCTTTTCGCATAATACCCCACATCTTATCAATATAAGAAAGGGTATAGAAGTTTTCGTAGTAGTGGTAATAGAAGGCTCCTTTAAGTGTCATAGTGTAAACACCATCTTTTTCTTTAATATGGCCAAATAACTTAGCAATCCATAATTCAAAGCCATACATCTTCTTAAGCGGGATCCCAAAGAACCTTTCAAAGTCACGCTTATCCACTTTCGTGGAATAAGCTGTCCAGAATAAGTAATAAATCATCCTTTGTCTTAATGTGAATCTAATAGTAAGAGATGTCGCTAGTTTAGAATCATTAATTCTTTTAATGTATTCCTGCACATTAAAGGTATTAATCTTAAATTGATCTTTTAATAACGTAGTAGCGCTGCAACCAAAGCCTAAGAAGTTGTCTCTAGTCATTGATGAGTACTTAGCTTCTTTAACACTAGAGAATGTCCAAATAGAATTACGGTCATAGCCTTTTTCTAAACAATAATTGGTAATTTGATCTAACAACTTTCTCTTTTGCTTTTTAGGCATCGATTTTACTTCACTAGTGGTGAACGTGAAATCGATAAATGGGTAAATAGCGACGTGATTCGCACCTACACTAAAGGCGATATCGATATCACTCTTTAAGTCTTCGTATGTTTGATTTGGTAACGCAAAGATAAAGTCCATACTGACTGTTTCAAAAGGTACTTTATTTAACGCTTCTTTTAACGCTTCTGGATTAACGGTCTTTCTTCCTAAAATGCTTTGATATTTATTTTGGAATGATTGGATGCCAATACTGATTTTAGTGATACCCGCTTCTTTAAGCATTAATAGTGTTTCTTCATTAACGTTATCAGGATGTAATTCTAAGCCTATACCTTCAGTAATGATGAAGTGTTCATTAACAGCGGTAATAATATCTTTCAAATAAGAAGCCGCTAAAGCGGGAGTGCCACCGCCAAAATATAAAGAAGTCACTTCTTTTTTACCTTCATATTGACTGCCTACCATATGTATTTCTTTAATCAATGCTTTGATATATTCATCGCATTGTTCTTTGTTATAGATGACCTTACAGTATGGGCAAAAATTACAAATACTCTTACAAAAAGGAATATGGATATATAAACCTAAATTATGACATTCTTGGAATGGCAAAAACTGATCATATTCGTTTTTGAATATGAATGGTTTAGTGCTTCTAGTAAGCCACATTCTTGTTAAGTTAGTAATAAAACTCATATTTGTATTCCTTAAATATATTTAAGATATGTTCTAAGCATTTCCCAAATAATTTTAAATTTACCTTTAAATAGCAAGGTATATTCTGCAACAAAGAAATAACCACATTTTTCACATAATCCTGGTACATCTATGCATCTACCACATGTGGATATTTTACCGTTTTCAATAACTACACATTGATGACACGGGGTTGGGAAAGTATTGTTAATTAAATATGGGAAGGCACTGATTAAATTAAAGATAGGTGCTTTCTCTTTCTTTTTCATATATTTAATCGTTTCACAGACTTTAGCTTTCTCTTCTTTAGTGAGGGCTAATTCTTTAGTGTCTGGATATGGGGTATGGAAGTTAAAAGAAACCGCTTTGACATTTTTAGTGTCTCTTGCCTTACGACAAACATCCGCGACAGAATCTTTGTTGATTTGGTTAATTGCCATATAGAAACAAATATTGTTAGCGGTGGCTTTAGAGATATTTCCAAATATCTTATCGTAAGTATCACCACGAATGATATTATGATGTTCTTTATCTCCATCTAAACTTAAAAGAATTAAGTTAGCTTCTGGTAAATCAATTGGCCATGTGCCATTAGTGACCACATTAACAATTAAGAAACCCATCTTTTTAGCTTCGATAACTAAGTCTCTTAATGTCTTATCCCCATCTCTCCACATGAATGTTTCACCACCGCAGAAAAAGAGAATACGGACACCCATATCGTATAAAATTTGCATTTCGTTTCTAATTTGAGCGTATGGATGAATAACCGCAGTGATGTTATTAACGGAGCAGTGCTTGCAGTGTAGATTGCACTTATCAGTGACAATCACTGTTCCCAAGATTGGATCTTTCTTTTTAAATAAAATGGTTTTTATGCCAAAACCAGCAAATTTCATAAATGATGTGAATTTCATATAAACTATTCTCCGTCACTAATAAGACCGACTACATCATAATAAACTGCCAAAGAGATTGCCGCTAGTAATAAATAAATCGTACATACGACATAAGATAATCGTAACTACTATTAAAAGATATTATGTATATTAGTTAATGAAGTATTTCATCTTAAGGTTCGTTTAAGTAAACAACTTTATAGTGAAATAAATAGACAATAAAGATAAAGGGGTATGAATATGAGAAACATATTTAAGAAACTCACTTGCTTCACATTGGCTTTTTTAGTGTTAGGATGCGCAGGCACACGTACCAGTGGTGATAATTCTGAAAACACAAGTAGTGGTTCAAAAGAATCATCCACATCAGTTCCTTCCGTGACATCCAGTCAACCAGATACCAAGCCATATGTTGAATCAGTTCCTGAAATTAGATTCACCTCTAATAACGCAAGTGAAATTGATTTCGCTACTAAAGCCACTAAGAGTGACTTATCTCGTCCTGAAGTAAGTGGTAAATTTACTGTTACCAATTGTCCTGATTCGTTTAAGAAAACCGATTTAGAAGGCACAATGAAGGTTAGAGGTAATCAAACCGCAGGTTGGGCTAAGAAAGGCTTTAGAATTAAATTCGGTGGCAAAACAAACCTTTTAGGTTTAAATAACGGTAATAAATATAAGAAATGGGTCTTATTAGCGGACGCTAAGGACACAACCTTAGTAAGAACTGCTTTAGGCTTATATGTTTCTAGAGGTGTGGTCAGTGATGGTGATAACGTTTGGGTTAGTGATTACACACCAGTTAACGTTTACCTTAATGACCAATACTGGGGCTTTTACTATTTGTGTGAACAAAAAGAAGTTAAAGAAGGTAGAGTTAATCTCCAAGAAGTTCCAGAAACAAGCAAGAGTATCAATATTGGCTATTGTTTTGAATTAGATCATTACGCTGATTCAGCGGGTTCACAAGGCGAAGCTAGTGAAATGGCTAAAGGTATTGATGGTGATCCAACATTTAGAATGAAGTATTCTCCAAAGATGGAACAAGGTCGTCCAAGCGGTCCTTTAGCGGCGGGTCAAATTTGTACCTACACAATGCTTTCTGATATCACTGATGGTCCAGGTACCGAACACGTTCAAGCGGACTACACAAGCGTCGATAGCAGAACCGGTGTACCAAATAGCAACGCTCAAAAGACAAGCAATAGTAATCAATTAACATTCATTAGAGACAGAATGGAAGCTTTATACCAAGTTCTCTATAGTGCGGCCATTGATAAGAAAGCTAAAGAAATCAATGATAGTAACGAAGTCATCAATTCTTCCAAGACCATTCAACAAGTCATGGAACAACACTTCAATTTAAAATCCTGGGTTGATGGTTATATCATTAATGCCTTCTCTTGCCCACCAGATTTAGGCTACTCATCCTTCTATATGTCATACGACAACACCACTAACGGTGATCATCAATTAAGATATGACGTACCATGGGATTTCGATAGTAACTTTGGTAATAGAAATAACTTCTATGTCGACGCTGGAGGCGATACATATGTGGAAAATACATATAACACATGGTTGTATCTATTAAGCAAACTCTCATTCTTTGTGAACATGGTTAAAACAAAATGGAATCAAATCAGAGAAGCTAAGCTCTTTGAAAACATGTTCAAGATGATGAATGAACACTTCGAAAAACACGATGGTGATATTCAAAGAAATCATCAAAAGTGGCCACAAAACGATGCAGCGCATCAACCACCAAACAACTTTGATGAAATTAGAGAACCATACAAAGATCCAGCTAAATATAAAGAAGCTGAAGCTGAAACAATTAGCTGGTGCGCTAAACGTGTCAACTTCCTTGAAAAGAAGTGGGGCAGCGGTAGACCAAACGTCAGCACTAAATAGCTAATCACCAATTTATAAAACAAGACTGTCTAGACTTAGGCAGTCTTTTTCATATACAGAACATGGTCTGGTATTTGACAATAATATATTTATACGCAATTAATATTATGCATTCCTTTAGGAATGCTCTGACAAGTTTATAAATATATTATTAGGAGGTCAATTATTATTTTTATAAAAATAATAGTGTAAGATTTAAGTATGAAAGCATTTTTTGAAGCCATCCAAATAGTTGTTGTGTCAGTATTCCAATCCGCTGTTGCTATTATAACTGGCGCATTTGCTATAAAGAATTCCGTTGATACCGTAAAAGATCAAATACTCGCTGCTATATTAGGCATTCCTCTTATAATTATTTCCGTTGCTGGAATAATAACCGCCATAGTAGGAGTCATTCGATTTATTATTCGGTTGAAAGACAAATTATCATAAATATTGATTTCGATATTCGCTTGGAAGCATTTCCATTGTTCTTTTAAATGCTTCGGTAAATGTCGATAGGTTTTTATAACCAACTTTATAAGCAATTTCTTGTAATGTTAACTTTTTATTCTTTAGTAATATCTTCGCATCTGAAGTTCTTCTTTTGTTAAGATGCATGATTGGAGTGTCATGCATATACTTCTTAAATGCTTTAGTGAAGTACGCTAATGAGTAGCCTGAATATTCAGCAATCTTAGCAATTGTTAAATCTGGATCTTTATAGTTATCTTCGATATAAAGAAGAATTTGCTTCATGTGCTTAGCGTATTTCTTCTCTGGTCTTCTTTTATCTTCTCCACTTGCTAGACCTAGTTTTACTAACGTATTAGTGATGTTAAACGCTAAGGTGTTGAGTATTTCTGATTTTGGATCCTTGATGTATTCTTCTTCAAATAGTTTGATCATATCCAAAAACTTATTTCTATAAATATAACGGGTATAGAAATATTGGTTTTTAAAACCCAATCTTTCTTTAATCGCATCAACATACTCTCTTTTGATAGTGATAGATATTACTCTACTATGTAGATCGACTTCTAAACCATGATCTACATAAGGATTAACAGGGTAGATAAAACCTACCTCTCCGATATAGTTGGCTTTTTGATAGCAAAGTAACGGAATAGTGGTCAATGGGATTAGAAATTCATACTCTTCATGGTTATGTTTAAAAGCCTCTAATACTAGAGTCTTGTCTTCTAATACATTTTCCGCGATAGAAAAATAGTTTAAAGAGTAAATGAAATCATATTTCTTTAACTCATCGACGCTTTTCGCGTGGGCTGTTCTGACACTCATAGGTTGTTCCGTTCTAATTTAGCACAATATTTATTGATGAAAACACACAATTTACACATTTTAAAAACTGTAAACTCATGATAGGTCATTTCAAATATTTGTCTTTAATTGATTTAGGGAACCATATCAGGTTTTTATTAACAAATATAATAAAAGAAAGGAGATTTATGTTTATGAAGCACAAACTTTTATTAGTTTTACCAATGATGTTCCTTCTTACCGCTTGTGACTTATCAAGCATATTTGGTAACAACGATAATAGTTCAACATCATCTAATAAGAAAGAAACACTAGAACAAATGATGAATAAGGAGACCATCGCTCATGATGGTAGTGAGAAAACTCGTGATGAGTTTCTCTCTTTGGCCCCTAATAATCAAACATTATCCGCGGAGGCAAGAGGGTACAATTACTGCACAGTTAGTTATTCTGCAGCCTATAACCAAATTAAAGATGAATTAGACAAGATGGGTAATCCAACCTATTACATCAAACAATTTAGAGAAGAAGAAACTTATTATTGGGAGCAAGATAAGAAAGGTAACACCTTTGAAATTAACTACACTGATACATCTGATAACTACATCTATGGGACGGTGGAAAGCTTGGTCAAAACTTCAGAAAGAGAAATTGCTCAAAATATTGGTAAGTTCTATGTCGCTAGTGATAGTTACTATGCAGTGTTCCGCTATAAAACAAATACCGGCAAAAATACTTGGTACTACAGAAGAGAATTCAAGTGGAACAAAAATGGAGACATTTTAGCCGCTGATATCTTCGCTGGTCTAGATTACGATGGCTCAGAACAACATGAAAACTGGGCTATGACATTTGCCTATTCCACAAAAACAGCATAATTAGTTAACTAAAAAACAAAGACCTTTCACAAACGAGATGAAGGGTCTTTTTCTTTTAAACAAAACATATTATTTGTCATTTTAATAACAATACCTTAACAATAATAGCGATATTTCATATTTATATATTGATATATAGCGGTGTTTAAGATATTATCAAAATCGTTGAAATATTGAGTATAAGGTCATAGTATGGTTGACCGTTTCTACATAGCACCGTTACTGCTATACTACTCATTCATATTTTGTGAATGTTTATATACTCATATTAATTGTTCAACTCCCTAAGGGTTTTTTCGTGAAAGGAGAAAGCTTATGAACAAATTTTTCACAAAAATCATTGGCGCATCGTTAGCTATCGCCATGATGATTGGTGTTGGCGCTGGAATGAACGCTAATAAAGCGGCAAAAGAAGTGAACGCCGCTGAATCGTCAGTTAGTTGGACAGCGACTAGTGGCGGGTTGGGTAGTGGTATTGGTTCCGGGACAATTTCGACAGGATCTTATTCATGGTCATACACCAGAACTTTAAAAAGTGGTACCAGTTATTCTGGCTGGACAAGCAATTGCATTCAATTAGGCAAGAACGGCGGCGTTGAAAATCTTTCTCTTACTACATCCGCTATCCCTGGAATAATTAAATCGGTTTCAGTGGAATGCTCTTCATATCAAGGCAAACATAACGTATCAATTACTGTTGGTTCTTCCACATATTTGGCCTCGACGGCAACATCAAGCTGGACTACTGTCAGCGCTAAAACAGGTACTGGCACTTCTTCAGGCGCTATTACTATTTCTTTTACAGGTGGTACAAGAGCCTTATACATTAAGAGTCTGAATGTTGTATACGATACAGCTGTTGCGCCAGAAACCTATTATACCGTCTCTTTTGAGACAAATGGTGCTACGCCAATTCCAGAAGAAATTGTCGCTGATGACAATAACACTCCGGTTGAAAAACCAACTGATCCAGAAAAAAGAGGCTATGTATTTGGCGGCTGGTATAAAGAAGGAATGACTGAAGAGTACAACTTTGATAATCCAGTCGAAGGCAATATGACTTTGTATGCAAAATGGGAAAAAGTAGATGTGGCATCTACATATTCTCCATCTATGTCGAATGGTGATTATCGTATTGCTGGTGAAGTAACAGCTATCACTGGTTCAAGTGAGTTTTTCGTTCAATCTGGTAATAATGCGATGCATGTAGGCGGTGACAACTATACTACTTCGCTTCAGAACGGAAATAGTGTTGATTTATTTGGCACATATGTTGCAAGCAGTACAACTATCGGCAATTTAGCCTATTGTGATAAAACCGCTGAAGACACAGATATTGAACAAGCATATTTGTCAAACTTAAACGATGTAACAGAAGCCAATTTATGCAAGTATGTTAGAATCGAAAACATTCAACTCGCATCTGGTTTTGATGCGAATAGCAAAAAAGCTTCTATTAAAAATAGCGAATTAATTGTTTTCTATAACGCAAAAACAAAAGTGGATAATAATACCTTTGAGCCAAATGATTATGCAGCAAACGATTATGTTTCTGTCCATGGCGTTGTTTACAAACACAAAGATACATCCGAACTTGGTTTATATATCACTCATATTGAAAAGCCAGCACAATTTGTTGTTACTTTCGATTACAATGATGGCCGTGGTACATATACCACTCAAAATGTTTTAAGTGGTGGTAACGCTCAAGCTCCAGTCGCTCCAACAAAGCCATCTGATGTTAATTACAATTATTCATTTGCTGGTTGGTATACAGATGAAGCGTGTAATAATGCTTATAACTTTAGTACGGCTGTTGCTTCATCCTTCCCTCTATATGCAAAATGGGAAAGAGTGCAAAGAGATGCGAGCGAAGTTATTGAAGGCACTTTAAAAACCAATTCATCTTTATCTTATAGTGCTTACACTCAAACTGGTTTTGGCATAAAAGATACATTAGACCGTGAATTTACGGGTAAAACCGGCACTTCTTATGGCAGTGACTGGACAAAAAATATTTCTACATCCGGAGTTACGTATGTAGGTAATTCTGCTGGTGACAATGGTGCCATTCAGCTTAGATCATCTAGCAATTCAGGAATTGTTACAACAACTGCTGCTCTTGCGGGTAACGCCACAAAAGTTACTGTTGCTTGGGAAAGTCATACTGCTGATGGTCGAACATTAAATGTTTACGGCAAGAATACTGCTTATGAGGCACCTGCAGATTTATATGACGCCAGCAAACAAGGCGAACTACTTGGCACAATCGTTTGTGGCACTTCTACAACCCTTGAAATCACAGGCGATTATGCATATATCGGTTTTAGATCTAATGGTAGTGCTATGTATTTGAGTTCTGTTGAAATTCAATGGGGCGAAGATTTAAATTACGATTACACTGACTTGAAAATTAGATTTGCTGCTAAAGTAAGTGAAGAATTATGGACAAGATTAAATAATGAATCCACAATCACTGGTTATGGTATGTTACTCTCCACAACCGATGCGATTAATAATGAACATATTGACACCCATTATGCTTCAGCAAAAGATTATCGTTCTTCTCTAAACGTTAAAAGTGAAGTTGTTAATTTTCCAAATACAAAAGCCACTCCAAATTTATCCGAAGGTAATTATGGTTGGTCCTTACACAAGAGTATTCCTGAAGCCGACTATACTACAACATTTATTGCAGTGGCATATATTATTACAGAAGATGATGGCGTGCTCTTCATGGACGAAATCAGAGCTTCTGCTAAGAGTCTTGCCGGTGATTTAATTCAAAATGGAACATATGAAGAAGATGCCTTTGGCGGCTCACTTAAGTTCTTAGCGGATCGATAGGAGGGAATTAGAATATGAAGAAAAAACAATTCGAAAAACCAGAAGCAGAATTAATCAAGTTTGAAGATACAGATATTATTGCTACATCTGGTCCTAATGACGGAGAAGATCCTGATAAAGAATGGGATTTCTAATTCCTGAATTATAATTTACCAATAACGATCAAAAGGCGGGTTTTCATCCGCCTTTTTGTTTTAACAACTATCTCACTTACTATTTTTTGATTGATTCATCAGCGTTAACAACATATCATTAATTCTTGGAAGTAAACTATAGTATGAAAACAAATTCAGAAAATAGAAAAACATTTATAAAACCAGAATTAGAAATCATCTTATTTGAAGGTGAATTAGCTACTGGTGATCTTATTATCAATTCAAGTTTTGGTAATCCAGACGGTGATGATGGGGATATCTAATAATAGATAAATCCAGGTGGGGCAAGCGCTCCACCTTTTTATATGATGTGCACTTGCAAAAATATAAATATAAACTATATTATTAATTGTTCCCACTTAGTGATATATGAAAATGAATACAAGAAAACAATTAATTAAAATAGGCGCTTTAGCAGCGGCTTTCTCTTTAACTGCTGGTGTATTTATCAATTTAGGTAGAAAAGCCTTTGAGGTCAACGCATACAGCATTGGTAATTTAGCAAAGGAAATTGATCTAAATGATTGCACAGAACAAGAGATAAGAGATTATTATTCTAACCTTAATTCTTTAGATACATCAGAAAGACAAGGTACAAACCTTCTCATACAACTAAAAGATATCTTATCAACTAACCAAGTGTATTTTAGTTATGACAGTGGCGATAAGATTTGGCAAATGTATGAAATAACTGACCGTGATTGGGAGAAGTCTCCTGCTAGTTCGACTGTTTATGGTACATATGACCCTGTTACCAATACTATTTCTAATTACCAATATGGTGAAAGTAAAAGCAACAGTAAGAACAACCCATATATCCACGCTTTATATATCAATAGGGACATTGACAATCAAACAACTGCGTGGGATGACCACAATCAAGATGCTTGGGGCATAAACCAAGAACATATTTGGGCCAAGTCACATGGCTTTGATACCAAAGGTAGCGATTCCAGCGGTGGCGCTAGAGGTGACCCAATGCACTTATGGGCAGGAAACGGCTGGGCCAACAATGTTCATAGCAACAATTTCTTTGGCTTTGTTGACATAGATAGGGAATACACCGATTCAGGTACTAAATACCAAACCGCTTATGGTAATTTGTCTGGTTTTTCAAGAACTGTAGGTGGCAACGAAACCGTTTTTGAACCACAAGATTGTGATAAAGGCGATATTGCTAGAGCCATATTCTATATGGTTGCTAGATATAATAACTATGAAAACAAAACCGAAGGTATTGATGGCAATAATCCAAACCTTATTTTGTTAAATGATTTATCAGAAAACACTAGAACTGGTACATCCGCTTTTGATGACCCATATGGTATGGGCTTATTAAGCGATTTATTAGCCTGGAATAAGCTTGATCCAGTTGATGAATACGAAGTACATAGAAACAATCTTCTTTATAAAAACTACACAAAGAATAGAAACCCATTCATAGATTTCCCTAATTGGGCTGACGCTATTTGGGGAACAGCGGATATAGATGGTACAAACTATAGTTCTACTGTAGTTGGCTACGCATCTCCAACCACCGATCCAATTGGTTCTGTTACTGGTCCTTTAGATATCTCTAACGAAACAATGGAAATCATTGTTGGTGATACAGCGGAAATTTCCGCTAAAAATGCTTTAGATGTCATTACTTGGACAGTAGAAAACGACTCAATCGTGAGTTTAAATAAAACAACTTCCATTAACAAAGAAAAGCTTACTATTACCGCTTTAAGCACTGGTACAACAACTATTACCGCCACTTGCAATGGCGTTGATGTTTCTTGCACAGTGACTGTTAGAGAACCAACAGCAAAAGAAGCGATTGAAAGAACAGATACCGTTACCTCTTTAGCGTATCGCTATACAAGAGAAGAAGGTAAAGCCCAAACTACAGATACTTTAGATAAGACCTTTACTGAAGTAAGTGGTTCTTCATATGCCGAATGGACAAATAGTGGTGCATCTGATGTTACTTACAAAGGGACAACTGCTGGAAGCAACAACTCAATTACGCTTAAATCAACTGATCACTCTGGCATTGTTACTACTGCTAACCTTAATGGTGCGAATGCACTCAACGTTACAGTGACATGGGAATCACACACCGCCGATGGCCGTACAATTGATATTTATGGTAAAAACACCGCTTATACTGAGCCAGGAGATTTATACGCTAATGCTACAAGAGGTACAAAACTTGGATCTATTGTTTATGGCGAAAGCACAAGTCTAGCTATTACTAGCGACTATAAATACATTGGTATCAGAGCCAACAGCAATACATTGTATGCTTCTTCTATCGAAATAGGATGGAGTGCTACTCCTCCAAAATTCTCCTATTCTGATGCGTCTATTAGATTTACTGGCTTACTTAGCCAACAACTATGGAATGATTTAGATACTGAAAACTATGTTATTGAAGGCTTTGGTGTCATGATTGCCACTGATGATGTGATTAATGAAACCGCTAATATTAAAGATTCCTATGAATCCGCTATTTTATCTACGTTAAATCCTGATGTCACTGAAAATATAGTGGATTACTTTGTTTCAAAAGATACTAAGGCCACACCAACCATAAAAGGTGATGACTATTACTGGAATCTAAAATACAACATTGCCGAAGAAAACTATGCAACAACGTATGTTGCTGTAGCATATATTAAGACATCAACAAGCTATGTCTTCTTTAAACAAACAAGATATAGCGTTAAGTCATTAGCGGAAGATTACATTGCTAATAGGGGCTATGATTCAGCAACCGCTAATGGTTCATTAGCAAACTTAGCAAATATCTAAAACATAGTTTTGTTTACATTTTTAATATTGATTATTATGAGTAAACCTCATATCATTTAATGCTAAGGTAAAAAACCTATGAGAATAAAAAAACATATCCCAACAATAATTGCTTTAACCGCTGTTTTAACTTTAGGCGCCAGTTTATACGTTAATTTTAAAAAAGCTCCTGTTGAAGCTGATGCCACTCAAGTAAATGAGAATTTTGCCCCATATACTTATAGTGGTACTTATTACAGCGATCACAATATTGATTTTAATGCTGGCGATGGCATGAATGGTGCACTTAGAACAAAACTAAGAACCGAACTTAAACCAAAAGGTTTTGTAGAGTATAGCAGTGGATTATCAGACGAACTACAAGAAGCTGACGAAGATCCAAATAATACAGATAACATGGTGATGTTCTACACCCGTAACTCAATCACAAAAACTCCCGCTAGCAATGGTGGCATGGTTTGGAATAGAGAACACGTCTGGCCAAAGAATAAATCAAATGACAACTGGGGTACAACCAAAGGTGGTACAGACATTCTTCACCTTAGACCAACATATGAGACACCAAACTCAACAAGAAGCAATCACCCATATGGTTATGCTCATAATGGCACAAAAAAGTCACACCTTAACATGGATTATGGCTGGTTAGATGGCGATATCTTTGAACCTTTGGATTGCGTTAAAGGTGATGCCGCAAGAATCATTATGTATGTTTGGACAGTCTATGATGGTTATTCGGGATATAATCCTTTATCAATCACTAGTGTTTTTGAAAGTTTTGACACTCTTCTTGAATGGCACACAATGGACAAGCCAGATGCCTTAGAAGGCCATAGAAATGATTATGTGCAAAACAGCACAGTACAAAAGAATAGAAATCCATTTGTTGATCATCCTGAATTAGCATGGAAGATTTTTGGTGATGCAAATGGATTAAGCGCATCTGTTAAGAACGCCTGTATGGCAGCTTATCCAGATGGCAGTAATCCAATAGATCCAACCGGTATTACATTAAACAAAACAACTGCTTCTGTGGAAGTAGGAAAAACAACACAATTAACCGCTACATTGGAGCCATATGGTGCCTCAGGCAACATCACTTGGTCATCAAGCAATACTACTGTTGCCACTGTTAATAACAATGGCTTAGTTACTGGTAAAGCAGTAGGTGAGTCCACAATTACTGCAACATGTGGTACCTTTAGTGCTTCTTGTGTAGTTACAGTCGCAGAAACTGTAAATATCTATGGCACATTAGAAAACCCATTAACAGTGTCTGAGGCTAGACAATTGATTGACGATGTTAACGGTGGCTACACAGCTGAAAAAATGTACGTAAAAGGTACAGTGTCTTCTGGCTCGTACAATTCACAATATAGCAACTTTAATGATCTTTGGTTGCAAAGCGAAGATGGTGAAACCGCTAATTATTTTGATTTATATCATGCTGAGTTAGATGACTCTGTTCCTGCTAAATACACTAATCCAACTGAATTAGAAGGCAAAGAAGTTATAGCCTATGGCTACGGCAAGAAATATAACTCTACTTATGAACTTGCTCCTCAAAACAATAACGTTAATAAGCCAGTTATTCTTTCGGTAAAAGATCCTAATCCAATTGAAAAGACCGCAAAAGAATTAATCGAAGAAGAAACTACTTCTGCAACATTAGCGTATCGGTACACTAAAGAAGGGAATGGTAGTAGTTCAGTTACTGATGCATTAACAAGAGATGTTACTGGAGTTGAGAGCGGTTCCACATCATATATAGATTGGACACATACTAATTCAACAAGCGCTATTACATACAAAGGACAAAGTGCTGGTAACTACGATTCTATTCAAATCAGAAGTGATAAAAGTAATTCTGGTGTCGTTGTTTCTGCTAATACGAACTCTTCAAAAGTAAGTTCTGTTACAGTTGCCTGGAACACTAATACTTCCAATGGCCGCACATTGAACGTATACGGAAAGAATACCGCATATACTTCACCAACTGATTTATATGGTAATAATCAAGGTACTTTGCTTGGTACTATCGTTAAAGGTACTAGCACAAGTCTAGCCATTACTGGTGATTATCAATATATTGGACTCAGATCAAATTCTGGTGCAATGTATCTGGAAGAAATCGATATTCAATGGGGTGGTGCTAGCGCCGCTGTATTTGAATACTCTGATGTTTCGATTAGATTCACTGGCTCACTTAGCCAAGACTTATGGAATGATTTAGATACCGAAAACCATGTTATTGAAGGTTTTGGTGTCATGATTACAGCAGTGTCTTCTTACGTAAATGGCACTAGTAAAATTAAAGAACAATATCAATCAGCGGTTATTTCAACCGATAATCCAGATGTCACTGAAGACATAGTGAATTACTTTGTGCCTAAAGAAACTAAGGCAACACCTACCGCAAAGGGTAATGATTATTATTGGAACTTGAAATACAACATCTCTGAAACTGACTTTAAGACAATCTATGTTGCCGCAGCGTATATTAAAACCGCCACTGAATATGTCTTCTTCAATCAAGCAAGATATTCTGTAAAAACACTAGCAGCGGATTATATCAATGAAAGAGACTATAATCCAACAACCGCTAATGGTTCATTAGCAAACTTAGCAAATCTATAACAAATATTGCCTTTTTTATAATAATTTAGGAAAAATTTTAAAAACTCCGCCTATTAGTTAATAGAAGGAGTTTTTTTGCTTAAACACAATATTGAACATTATTAAGCAACGATTATGTTATGATTAAAACAAGAAAAATGAAGACTTATTATCTAAAAATTAGAGAGAAATTTATAGAGCCGCTTAGGAACGGCATAAAGAAACATGAGTATCGTTTAGCTTCTCCAGAAAGACGCTCTATTAAGATTGGAGACAATCTTGTTTTGATATCAAACCAGGATAAGAAAAACTATGTAAGAACAACCGTAACGGGAATTAATATTTATAAATCGTGGCGGGAGGCATTAGAAAACTATTGGGAAGAAGATTTCTCTGGGCTTTTTGATACTCTTGATATTGCTCTTACTGAATGCAATAAATTCTATTCTCGAGATGATGTTGATGAATACGGGATTATTGTATTTGATGTAAAGCCTGCGACCATCGATTACGGCAGCGCTTCTGTTCTACTGGATACAAACGTCATCGTTAGAAGAGAAAGTTACAACAACAGTTCTTCCGAAATAGCTAAATTATTTAATTACTTCAATAAAAAGAAAATCAGGACATTTGTTCATCAGAAAAGCAAAAACGAATTGGAAAAATACGCAAATCCAAATTACAAGAAATCTATCATAGATAAGTTAAATGCATACGAAACCTTCCCAAACTATGTAGTTCGTCTTGATAATACTTTCAACGATATTGTTTCTCACTTTTCAAATGATGATAATAGTCAAGTTGATAATGCCCTTTTAGCGGAAGTATATTGTGGGAACGTGCAACTACTTTTGACGGATGACCGTCTAATGCTTTTAAAAGCAGAACAATTGTATATTAGAGAAAAAGTATTATCTTCTATTGAACTTCTTGAAAAATACAAGGAACTCGATCCTAAAAATGTAAAGTATGACATTTTGAATGTTACACTCAAATCTTTTGCAGAAGTTGACTTAGACGATTCATTTTTTGATACCTTGAAATATGATTACAACTTCGGTAATAACGAATTTGTTAATTGGTATAAGAGAAAGTCTGAAAAAAATGAAATGGCATACACTTTTTATGATGGCGACATCCTTAAAGGATTCTTATATTTAAAAGTTGAGGACAACGAAACGTATGACGACATTACTCCTAAGATGCCTAGGAGAAAAAGATTGAAGGTCGGAACGTTTAAAATCAATAGCACTGGCTTCAGACTTGGTGAACGCTTTTTCAAAATTATTTTTGATAACGCTCTTCTTCTAAAAGTCGATGAAATCTATGTGACACTTTTTGAAAACAAACGCAAAGAAATTGCAAAACTTAAATCTGATTTCGAAAAGTGGGGCTTTACCAAATTTGGATATAAAACAAATGGCGAAGCTGTTCTGGTGAAAGAAATAGCAAATCCTGTAATTGGTGATAATCCAAAACAATATTTTCCTGCTTTTAAGCCATCTGCTAAAAAACTGTTTTTGCCGATTTTGCCTGAATACCATACAAGCCTATTTCCAGATAGCCATTTGAGAAATGAAAATTTAAGTTTCTTAAAAAGCAATCGAGCTCATCAATATGCTTTGGAAAAGATATATCTGACAGGAGCAAACACAGATGGCATAAAACCAGGTGATGTTGTACTTATTTATCGCATTGGTGAAGATATGTTTAAAAGGTATTCCTCCACTCTCACCGGAGCTGCAATTGTTCAAGAGATTATTAAAACTAAGAATGTTGATGAATGCATAGATATATGTAGCAATCGTTCTATCTTCAGTGAAAAAGAGATTAGAACGTTTTATGATAAATATCCAACAGTAGTTAAATTGTTATATAGAACTTCATTTGATCATAAAATTCTTCTAGATTATTTATGGCAAAAGGGCATAATCGAACAAAACTGTGGCCCAAGATCATTTCAGCCTTTAAGCAACGACTATTTCAGTTTATTATATAAAAAAGGAACTGGAGAAGAGTGAGATGAAACGAAAAATATTGATTTCGGTTAATCCTGAGCATGTTGAAAACATTATTTCTGGCATAAAGAAGTATGAATATCGTCGCCATGTTGCCAAAAAGGATATTTCATCTATCATCATCTACGAAACAACACCGATTAAGCGTGTAGTCGCGGAAGCGGAAATCGAAGCCATTCTTTCTTATACCCCCGATGAACTTTGGGAAATAACAAAGAATGAATCGGGTATTACAAGAGCTTTCTTTGATAAATATTTCAAAGGCAAAGAAATTGCACATGCTTACCGTATTGGCAAAGTTAAAGTCTTTAAAGAAAAGAAACTGCTTCAAGACTTTGGCGTTAGATGTGCACCTCAATCATTCGTCTACATCAATTACTAATTAAAATATAAAGTAACAAAGGTGGAGTTTTACTCCACTTTTTATATATAATAAGCACATGGTTAACTTTAAAATTGAAATCGCTAATACAGTATTTGAAATTAATGCTTTTAATGAGTCCACTAAAAGGTATTGTGGGGATTTTTTAAGCGATAAAGAATCTGATTATGTTATTGATATGACTAAGGATGATTTAGAAAACGAAAAGCATATCAGTGAAGATGGTAAAGTGTACGCGAATGAAGAGATATCAGCATTATATCGTAAGATAGCCAATATCTTTATAGAAAAGGATATTATGATCGCTCACGGTTCTTCTTTTAAAGTTGATAACTGTGGTTTTCTAGTGACTGCGAGAAGTGGAGTGGGTAAATCCACCCATGTTAATTTATTAAGAGAGTTATTAGGTAATGAATTTAGTTATATTAATGACGATAAGCCGTTATTAGAAGTTAATGATAATAACTGTATGCTTTATTCTTCACCATGGAATGGTAAAGAAAGAAGAGGTAATAATACCTATGCTCCTTTAAAGGCTATTATCTTCCTTAATAGGGGTACTTCTAATACATATAGAAAGATTGAAAATAATAGTGATATCTATTTTAGATTAATGACTCAAGTCTATTTACCATTAGATAAATCTAAAAGAGAAAAAGCTTTAACATTGATTGATATATTATTAAAGAGAATTAACTTCTATGAGATTAATGTTAATACTGATATATCAAGTGCGGTTATGACTTATGAAAGGATTATTAAAAATGAAATTAAATGAAAACTTTTTAATCCATAGTTCTGATAATGGTGAAATCTTAATCCCAGTGGGAGAAGAAACTAAAAAGTTCCATGGTGTGGTTAAACTTAATAACACCGGTAGTGAAATCGTTCACTTATTAGAAAATAACGATATGTCATTAGAGGATCTCTTTGAACACTTCTATAAGAGCTGTCCTAATGATGATAAAGAAGTAATTAAACAAGGAGTTAGTGAGTTTATTAAAAAACTCTATGAAATCAATGCCATCGTTGAATAAGTTTGAAGACGTTCTTAATAAAGAAGGAGAACTAATATTCACTAATGTTGGTTACTCTATGTATCCGCTCATCAAACAAAGAGAGGATGTTTTAAGAATTGTTAAAAGCGATAACTATAAGAAAGGCGATATTGTTTTATATAAGTCTGAAATAGACCACTACGTGTTACATAGAATCTTAAAGATTAAGAAAGATGTAGTTATCCTTGCGGGTGACTATAACTACTTTAAAGACAAACCTATTACAAAAGATAAGATTTTAGGCGTTTTAAGCACAATTACTAAGAAAGATGGTAAAATAATCGACCTATCTAAGGATAAAAGGGCTAGAAGGTTCTTTTATACGAATTTCTTTTATATCAAAGCATTCTTCCAAATGGTTGGGAAGGTATTACATTTAAGAAAAGTAAAATAATACTTCATCGGCAAAAAACAAAAAACTTTGTATAACTATTGTAAATCTTGCCGAATATAGTATCATTAATGTATGAATAAATTCATAACGGTCAAAGAAGCGGCAAATAAATGGAATGTTTCGGAAAGAAGCGTTCGTAATTACTGTGTCTTAGGAAGAGTTCCTGATGCAGTTTTTGAAAATGGATGCTGGCTCATACCAGAAACCGCTAAAAAGCCAATTAGGCTTAACGAAAAAGAAAACAAAAACCATCTTCTTGAGAGATTAAGGGAAGAAAAGAAGCACCAAATCAGTGGTGGAATATATCACAAACTTCAAATCGATTTAACTTATAACTCAAATCATATTGAAGGTAGCGAATTAACGCACGATCAAACTAGATATATTTTCGAAACAAGAACCATTGGCTTAGAAAGCACAAATACATCAGTTAAAGTTGATGATGTGATTGAAACCATCAATCACTTTTCTGCAATTGATAGAGTTATTGATTTTGCTAACTATGAACTTAGCGAATCATTTATCAAAGAACTGCATAAAATTTTAAAAACTGGGACATCTGATTCAAGACTTTCTTGGTTTGCGGTTGGCGAATATAAAAAAAGAGCGAATGAAGTAGGTGGCATAGCTACGACATCTCCTCAACAAGTTAATGATGAAATGAAAAAACTCCTCAGCGATTATAATCAAAAGGACAAACATTCTTTTGAAGAAATAGTGGAATTTCATGTTAAATTTGAGAGAATCCATCCTTTCCAAGATGGCAATGGTAGAGTTGGACGCCTCATTATTCTTAAAGAGTGTTTAAAAAACAACATCGTCCCTTTTGTTATTCTTGATAATAAAAAAATGTTTTACTATCGCGGTCTCAAGAATTGGAACCAAGAACGCGGATGGTTATTAGATACTTGCTTGGATGGGCAAAATACAGTAAAAGCGTACCTAGATTATTTTGGAATAGTGTATCGTAATTAAGGAAGCAAAGATGAGAAACAAAGAAACACTAAGTTTTATTAACAAAAACATTAAAGGGAGTAAGAAGAAAGTCTTTATCCTTTCTTTAATTCAAACCTTATTAGGTGTTTTAACTGTTGGTTTCTCTTTCATGCTGAAGTTTGTTATCAATGCGATTGAAGATAAGAACAATGAATTATTAATTAGATACGTCATTATCATTGCCTCAATTGCAGTCTTGCTTATCGCTTTACAAATCTTCTATCGCTTATATTACGAAGTTAGTTATATCGATATTGAAAATAGATTAAAAAATAACTTATTTAAAACAATCTTGAATAAAGATTATCAAGATGTTAAAAACACTCATGATGAAGAATGGATCCATAGATTAACAAGTGATACCGCAGTAGTGGCATCCTCAATCCTATCAATCTTACCTTCATTATGTAGAATGGTTATCCAATTAGTTTTAGCCTTAGCCCTTATTATCTATTTATTCCCAGCGTTCGGTTTATCTTTATTGCCATTTATCGCTTTAGTAATTCTAATCACTTACTTTATGCGCAAACGTTTAAAAGCGTATCATCATTTAGCCCAAGAAAAAGATGGTAAAGCTAAAGTGTTCCTTTCCGAATCTCTTCAAGGTTTAGCAATTGTTCATAGCTTTGTTAAAGAAGATGTCTTTTCTAAAAAGAATGAACAAAACTTAGAGGAATATAAGAAAGCGAGATTAAAAAGAAATACATTTAATGTCTTATGCTCTATTGGCTTTATAGTGGTCTACTATACTTTCTATATCTTAGCCATTATCTTCTGTGGACAAAAGATTATTAATGGTGCGATGACCATTGGCTTCTTAAGCGCGATTGTCGCGTTACTTTCACAGTTAACAGGTCCACTTGGAAATATCACCTCTATCATTCCTAAGTACTATAGTTTATTAGCGAGTGGTGAACGTTTAAGAATGGAAAATAGCGAGGACGTGGATTATTTATCTAAGAGTGAAATTGATAATTTCTATAACAATGGATTTAAAAAACTATCCATTAATAAGGTTTGTTATTCCTATTTAGATAAATATGGTAATAAGGTCCAAGCCCTTAATAACTTCTCGCTTGTTATTAATAAAAACGAAAAGGTTTTAATTAAAGGCCATTCTGGTGGTGGCAAGTCCACTTTATTTAAACTAATACTTTCTTTATTAACCCCAGAAAGTGGTGAAATTAAGATTAACGAACAACCACTTAATAAGAAATATGAAAAACTCTTCGCTTATGTCCCTCAAGATAACTTATTAATGGAGGGCACAATTAAGGAAGTAGTGACACTATTCGATAATGAACCGAATAATGAACTATTTAACAAAGCTTTAGAAATCAGTGATGCCTCTAACTTTGTTAATGCCTTAGTTAATAAAGAAGAAACATACCTTAATGAAAAAGGTAGTGGTCTTTCCTTAGGGGAAATGGAAAGAATCGCTATTGCTAGAGCCATTTACAGTGGTTCTCCAATCTTGCTATTAGATGAATGTTCAGCGTCCCTTGATGCCTCTAGTGAAAAGACAGTGATGTCTAATATTTTAAATATGAACAATAAGACCATTATCTTAATTTCACATCATAAATATGATGAGAAGTTATTCGATAAGGTTATCGATCTTGGTGAATAAGATGAATAAAGAGAATTACGCGAATAACATTAATAAGTATGTGCGACTTATCGCAGCGTATCTAAATAATAAGATACTTAACGAAAGTATTGATGATAATCTTCTCTCTTTTTGTATCAAGATGTCCAAACATCATTCCTTAACTGCGTTACTTTATAAGGCTATCGTAGAAACGCATAGTAAAGTAAATCCAGAGTTATTAAAGAAGCTAGAGCAGCATTATTACGCTAACTTAAGAAAGCACGCTTTATTTGAACAAGAAAGAAATGATTTGTTTAAGTATTTAGATGATAACAAGATTGATTATTTACCTTTAAAAGGCTTAATTGTTAAAGACTATTATCCTGATCCATTTACTAGAGAATTTGCGGATAACGATATTCTTTTTAAGGGCAAAGATGAAGTGATAAAGAAGTTCTTCGTCGATAAAGACTATGAGGTTGAACTATATAAAAAGAGCAATCATGATGTCTATTTAAAGAAGCCCTTCTATAACTTTGAAATGCACCGCGAATTATTCATGGAAAGAGAAGACTTAACCGAGTTTGTTAAGTACTTTAAAAACTATTTAGATAAAGCCCCTATTAAAAAGAAGAAAGAACATTATTTAAGCAATGAAGATTTCTATATCTATTTCACCGCTCATTCATATAAACACTATAGTGCCTCTGGATGTGGAATTAGAACGCTCGTGGATTATTATTTATACTTAAGAAATAACAAACTAGATTTTAAATACATCAATAAAGAATTAGAGAAGTTAAATCTCTTAGATTTCTCTAATCAAATGATCAATCTTTCAAATAAAGTATTTAATGAAGAAACATTAGATAATGATGAATTAGAAACACTGCTATTTATCGCTAGCAGTGGTACTTATGGTACTTTAGAACACAGTGTCACTAAAGGCATTAAGAAAAAAGGAAAGTTTGGTTATACGATGTCTCGCATCTTTCCACCTTATTCCTTCTATAAAACCACTTATCCTTGGGCGTATCACGTTGTCATCCTTATTCCAGTTGCGTGGACAATCCGCTTATTCAAAGTTTTGTTTACGAACCCTAAAAAAGCGGTGACAGAACTAAAGATGATTAAAGATTCTAAAGAAGAAAAAGAATAGATAATAACTATAAATATTCACCAAATTAATACTTGGTGAATTTTTTTGTTCTATAATGAAGTCATGATTATTATTAAAGAACTGACTAAGAAATATAACTCTAAATACAAAGATGAAGAAGTCATCGCTTTAAATAACATTAGCCTTGTGCTTCCTGATAAAGGCTTCATCGCTATTTATGGCGCCTCTGGATGTGGTAAATCAACATTACTTAATGTTTTAGGAGGCCTTGATCAAGCAGATGAAGGAGAGATGATTGTTAATGGTCGTAGCACTAAAGGATTTAATGCTTATGATTGGAACTCTTATCGTAACCAAGAAGTGGGCTTTGTCTTTCAAAACTACTTTCTCTTACCACATTTGAATGTCGCTGATAATATTGCCGTGACATTACAAATGTCTAAACAAACAGATAACCTTAAGGCTAAAATCCGTAAGGCTCTTGATGAGGTGGGCTTAGTAAAGATTGAAAAACGTTATCCAAGACAACTTTCTGGTGGCCAACAACAACGTGTCGCTATCGCAAGAGCGTTAATCGCTAATCCATCTATCATTCTTGCGGATGAACCAACTGGGGCATTAGATGAAAAGTCTTCTAAACTAGTCATGAAGACATTAAAAGAAGTATCTAAAGACCACCTTGTAGTGATGGTTACACATAACGAAAGAATGGCCAAAGAATATGCGGATAGATTAATTGAGATATCCTATGGCAATATCACATTCGACTCCAATCCATTAACTATTAAGGGTGAACAAATTACTAAACAAGACCGCTTACCTTCTGTTCACTTACCATTTAGAACATCAATTAAATGGTCATTAAGAAACGTTGTTAAAAAGAAAGGCAGATCTATTCCTATCGCTATTGCATCCGGTATTGGTTTAGCCGCAGCGGGTGTTGTTTTATCCATGACCAAAGGCATCAATGACTATGTTGGCGTGGCTCAAAAAGCGGCGATTAAAGACTATCCTGTCTATGTGACATGCCACTCCAAAAACTCTAGCCAATCTAACGAATTAACATTAACGGAATTCCCAGATTCACCAGATATCATTATTGAAAAGTCTGACTATAAAGCGCAAGAGCATTACATCACTATGCAAGATGACTTTACCGAATATATGAAAGGCTTAGAAGCGGGTAAAGACTACGCTCACGTGAGCACTAATAAGGCTGTTAACTTTAACTTATTTACCCAATCCACACGTGACTCCTATGTCAAAGTGGATTCCACTTCCTATACAACATGCATCTCGCCAACCACAGAAACATATAAGTTCCTTCAAGATGACCAATATGACATCATCGCTGGTGATCATCTACCACAAAATAAAAATGAACTTACATTAGTCGTGGATACATATAACCGTATTGATTTATACGCTCTTCAAAGAATGGGCTTTGATACATCAGGTGATAGCATTAAAGCTAGCGATATCATTGATAAAAAAGAATACCGTATCGCTAGTAATGACGATATTTATTATGCAGAAAATAAAGAAGTTAAAACCGGTAGTGGTACGGTGACTAGAGAAGTCTATAAGACATATGGTACATCCCACTATAAGGACTTATATGATAATGGTGATTTAAGTTTAAGGATTGTTAGTGTCATTAGACCAAAACAAACAACCACCAATTCTATCTATAGCAACATCCTTTTATATCATCCTGATTTATTAGATTTCTTATTAAATGATGAAACAGGTTTAAATACCAAATCACATGTTGTAGAAGTACAAAAAGCCAACACCAAATGGGACATCATTACTGGTGAAGACTATGTCTCCACCTTCTATAACGGCTATGAATTAACACCACAATATCAATATGAAAGTCGTTTAGTGGAGCTAGGAGGCAAAGATAGAATCACTTCCTACTTCTATTACACCGATACTTTTGCTCAAAGAACAAAGATTATTGAATATGCTTCTAAATACAAGGTTGATCCAGAAAGCAATATTATTATTAAGACTAGAGACTATCTAGAAAGTGTGACTGCTTCTTTCTCATCATTAGTTAGAACGTTCTCCACAATCTTATTAGCGTTCTCTCTTGTTTCTATCTTGGTGTCAGCGATTATGACCGCTATTTTGACTTATATTTCTGTTAATGAACGTAAACGCGAGATTGGTTTATTAAGATCATTAGGTGCTAGACAGCAAGATGTCTCATTAATGTTTATTACAGAAGCGTCACTTATTAGCATTGTCGCAGGCTTCTTAGGTGTTGGTTTGTGTTATGCTGCTGCACCTTTAGTATCTAGAGTGGTGGTTAATATCATTAAGATGGCCGGTACAAGCTTTATCAATCCAAAATCTAATCAATTTGCGCAAGTACAGATTTGGTTAATACCAATTCTCTTTGCGGCCGCTATATTAATTGGTATTATTTCCTCGTTAGTACCAGCGATAATCGCTGGTCGTAAGAAACCAGCGGAATCATTGAAAGAATAAAGGAGACTATTATGAATAACATTCCTCAAATTAAAGTGGGTATTGTGGCAGTATCTAGAGACTGCTTCCCAATTGAATTATCGATTAAAAGAAGAAAAGCACTCGTAGAAGCTTATCAAAAGAAATATAACAAAGACGACATTTATGAATGTCCTATTTGCATCTTTGAAAGTGAAATCGACATGGTTAAATCTTTAGAGGATGTGAAAGCTCATGGTTGTAACGCCTTGTGTGTCTTCTTAGGTAACTTTGGTCCAGAGATTAGTGAAACATTGTTAGCCAAGCATTTTGATGGTCCTAAGATGTTCATCGCCGCGGAAGAAGAAAACATTGGTGTTCTTTCTAGCGATAGAGGTGATGCTTATTGTGGTTTATTAAATGCTTCCTATAACTTAAAACTTAGAAACATTAATGCCTATATTCCTGAATCACCAGTGGGGGACGCTGATGACTTAGCGGACCGTATTCATGACTTCTTACCAATCGCTAGAACAATTGTTGGCTTAAATAACTTAAAAATAATTACCTTTGGTCCTAGACCACAAAACTTCCTCGCGTGTAACGCGCCCATCAAGCAACTCTATAACATCAATGTGGAGATTGAGGAGAATAGTGAACTTGATCTTTTTGAGTCATTTAAGAAACACGAAAACGATGAAAGAATCCCTTCTGTCGTTGAAGATATGGCTAAAGACTTAGGCGCGGGTAATAAGATTCCTTCTATCTTACCTAAGTTAGCCCAATATGAATTAACTTTATTAGACTGGGTAGAAAAACATAGAGGCTATAGAAAGTATGTCGCTATCGCGGGTAAGTGCTGGCCAGCTTTCCAAACTATGTTTGGTTTTGTCCCGTGCTATGTTAATTCCAGATTAACCATGAGAGGTATTCCGGTTTCATGTGAAGTTGATATCTATGGCGCATTATCTGAATATATTGGTACATGTGTGAGTCAATCACCAGTTACTTTATTAGATATCAATAACACCTTACCGAAAGAGCTATATAAGCAAGATATCGAAGGTAAATATAACTACGCATTTAGAGATACATTTATGGGTTTCCACTGCGGAAACACATGCACGTCCCTCTTATGTAAGCCAGAAATGAAATATCAAAAGATTATGGCTAGAGCCCTTCCTAAGGAAGTCACTAATGGTACTTTAGAAGGCGATATTAAACCAGGAGACATTACATTTTATAGATTACAATCTACATCAGATAACCACTTATTAGCGTACGTTGCGGAAGGTGAAGTCTTACCAGTTCCAACCCATTCATTTGGTTCCATTGGCGTTTTCGCTATTAAAGAAATGAACAGATTCTATAGACATGTACTTATTGAAAACGGTTTCCCACATCATGGAGCGGTGGTGTTTGGACATTATGGCAAAACCATCTTTGAGGTCTTTAAGTATTTAAACGCTGAAAAGATTGGCTATAACCAACCAAAGAATCTCCCATATCCAACAGAAAACCCATTCGAAAATAACCAATTCTAATTTATTTTTTATATCATACTTGATATAATAATATTGGCCAAGACGAAAACAAGAAGATAATCTAAACAATCGTTTTCGTCTTTTCTTTTTGTCACGATATAAATGAGTTGTGTGTACACGAGAGGTAGGTATATAATATGTATGATTAAAAGCTTTGCTGATAAAGAAACTGAAAAAAGTATTTAATCAGGAATTCTCTAGGAAACTACCTGAGAATATCCAAAAAGTCGCATTAAGAAAGCTAATGATGATCAATGCTGCTGAATGTCTAACTGATTTGAAAATTCCCCCAGCGAATCGATTAGAAATGCTGCTCGGAGACCGCTTTGGTCAGTGGAGCATCAGAATCAATGATCAGTGGAGAATCGTGCTTATTCCAGTAAGCAACGGAGCGAACTATGAATGTGTAGAGATAGTGGACTATCATTAAGGAGACAGAATTATGAATCGTATTGAAACACCAAATATTAGTGAAATTCTTCGTGAAGAATTCATGATTCCTTATCATCTATCAGCATATCGTCTCGCTAAAGAAATCAACGTCCCTATTTCTCGTATTCAGGATCTGCTTCATGATAGACGTAAGATTACTGCCGAAACATCTATTAAACTGGGCAAGTTTTTTGGCGTAAGTGAAAAATACTTTCTAAACTTACAAAATGATATTGATATTAGAGAAGCGAAGAAACTCTTTTCTAACAGTGTAAAGAAAATAATGCCTCTTATCAAAAATATATAGATATATTGGGGTAATTTACTATAATTTCATTAGTGGTTTTTTGATTGTTGTTTTCAATATTTAACAGAAAACCCATTTAAAGAATAGAAGGTATTACACCATGAAAAAAGAATTTCCATTACTTGCTGTTATAGCAACTTTGCTCATGACCAGTTGTCAAAATGGTCGCAATCAATTTAAGGATCACTTTAAGGAATATTCTTTTAAAGGCCCTATCAGTGATAAAGACCAAACTCCCATTACTGACGGTTATCAAAAGACTAAGCTTAAAGTATCTTCTTTTGAAATTTTGGAAGAAGAATATAACCATAATGGCTATACCGAAACAAGCGTAGTCAGAAAAGCTAAAATTGTTATCAAAGAAGACGCCAATAAACCTGGCAATCTAATTACTGAACAAACAATCACAACTGAAAGTGATATCTCTGATAATGGAATCAGTTATAAGACCTCTGTTAAACAAGAAATTAAAGAATGGTATAACGTTTATGCTGTCTATACCATGACTACAACCACGCAAGATGGCAAAAGGACAAAAGATACAAGCAAAGCAAATACAACCTATGGCGCAACAGAATATAAAGATAGATATATAAGTAAATATTTTGTTGATTTATGGGGATACTATTATTACAAAAATGATGGGACATACGCAGTAATTAATAGTGAGAAAGACAGAAGAGTAAGCGCCTCGCAGTGGGGTACAGAAACAAAAGAATATGTTGTCTCGACTAAACGTCAAACAGTGTCTTCTATTAATAAAAAATACGAACTAACTAACTACTATTCCTATTTCGAAAGCAGGAGAAATCAAGATTATGAGACTAGTGAATGGTTTAATTCGGAAAGACTAGTTAAAAGAAGTTATAAATCAATTAACTATAAATACGAAGCTAGAGAAAAGGCATCCATTGCTTCTCTTGATGCTGCGTGGAAAAAGCAATAATTACTCTTATTTAAAAATATATAGATATATCATCACGAATTTACTATAGTTTTTTATGGTGAAATTGGAGGTATAACATGCCGCATTCTTCAGGTGGTGGATTTCATGGAGGAGGCTTCCATACTGGTGGTGGTTTCCACAGTGGTGGTCACTCTGGTCATAATCTAAACATAGTTACTCATCGCATTTCTAAAACTCATTACGCTGGAGCTCATGCTTATATTTTTTATCATCACCATTTTCCGCATGTTGTCTATAGCAGCGAGAGTCCTCTTGAAAAGGATCTCACTAAATCTTGGATACACACAATTATCTTGTTTCTTGTGTGCTTAATTCCTTTTGGAATCATTTTTGGTACAGGTCTACATTTCCCAAAAAAGTTAAACACTAATTACGACACTAGAATAATCATCGAAGATGATGCAGGTTATTTAACGGACGACCAAGAAACACTGTTAAAGAATACCTTCCTTACTTTTTATGATAAAACAGGCATCACGCCTTCATTTGCTGCTCCTGGTGGATTTACTATGATGTTTTGGCCTTCTTCTTTAGAAGACTATGCTTACGCCGATTATTTAACAAAGTTCAAAGATGAAAAGCACTGGCTAATTGTTTATAGAGGTGGTGAAAACTATCACTTTGAATGCATTCAAGGTAACGACACCGACCATATATTAAATCTCAAAGTTAGACAAGATTTTTATAAATATTTAAATGACCACTTAGAAGATGGCGAACACATTTATACCGCTTTAACGGGGGCTTTTGATTTCATCATGCCGACAGTGATGAACCCTTGTTTTTGCCCTGAAAGTGACGCTATTGCGCCCGCTGTTCTTATTGGACTAGTAGCTATACCTGCTTTAGGTTTCGCAATTTACCAACTAGTAGCGTCATATCGCTTTAAAGATGCTGTTAAGTATCCAGATGGTTCTATTTTGAAACACTGCCCATATTGTTCCAATCCATATTACACAAAGACAGTTAAGAAATGTCCTAAGTGTGGTGCGATACTAGAGGACGATACTCCTCAAGTAAAGCCAAAAACCAAAGAAAAAGATAGTATTCAAGAAGACGAATACGCTATCGATCCAAAACAATTTGAAATCGATAAAGATAATTTCTAGTATCTTATTTCAAATAAGTTTTTACTAATGTAAAATACAGGCATGAGAAATTTTAGAGATTTGTCTTATCTTGGCTTAAAAGAAGGAATGATATGTAGAAGTGATGTTCTATATCAACTTTCTTCTGAAGAAAAGATATTTCTAAAGAAAGACCACAACATTAGAATCACTATCGATTTAAGAAGGAAAGAGGAACGTCATAGATTAAAAGATTCTTTTATATTTGGAACTAGACACTATGCCCTCCCTTTAGCCGCGGGTGGTGAGATTAAAACAATTGAACTTATGGGTATGACTTTACCTGATATGAAAGCGTTTTATAAAGAGATAGTGGGACCAAGCAAAAAGAAGATTTGGACTAAAATATTTAAGTTGTTACTTAAAAATAATAACAAAGGTATCTTATATCACTGCTCATCTGGTAAAGATAGAACGGGTGTTTTAACTGCGGTTATTCTTTACGTTTTAGGCTTTGATAAAGAGACAATTTATCAAGACTACTTATTAACTAACGAAAGCCCTCTTTACTATAAAGAACATGTTCCTGAACAATTAAACGATGAACAAAAAGAAGCGTTTTTAGAATATTTTAAAGCGAGAAAAGAATATCTCGATATCTCTTTTAACGAAATTGACGCACAATTCGGTTCATTAGATAACTTTTTAGTAGAAAACTGTTCTTTAAACGAAGAGAAGATTAAAAGACTAAAAGCAAAATACCTCAAATAAAAAGATTCGATTATTCCACTTTTTTAAGAAAAATAATCATTTTTTCATATTTGTCATTTTTCTTTTTATCATATTCATTTACATGAAAAATAACGGAGAGTAAGATTGAAGTCGTGAGTGTGTGCGCGAGCACACTATTATTTGCATACACATCACGCAAAGAAAGGACATATCGATGTCAATGGAAAAGAAATCTTTCATCAAGGTTGCCGCTCTTACTTTGGGCATGACACTCGTCATGACAGCGTGCAATTTCGGTCATTCTAGCGTGACCGAATCCAGTGTTTCTTCTTCTAGTGAAGCAAACACAACATCTACTACCCAAGTTACATCATCTGAAAGTTCTATTAGTGCACCAACATCTACCTCTAGCAGCTCATCCAGTAGTGTTAGTAGTGTGAGTAGTACATCCACTAGTAGTTCAATTATTCCAACTCTCCAAAGCATTTCTTTAAACACAGATAATGTGAAAAAAGAATATAACTATGGAGACACATTGACACTTGCCGGTTTAGTGGTTACCGCTAACTATAGCGACAACACCACACAACAAGTGACAAACTATAGTACTAACATTGCAGATGGTAGTGAACTTAAAACTGTTGGGGAAAACGATATCGTTGTTACCTACCAAAACCTCACTGCCTCATTCAAAATTACAGTTAGTAAAGTCTTAACAGGTATTGAGCTTAATACTGAAGCAGTTAAGAAATCCTATGGTTATAATGAAGCCTTAGATCTTACTGGTTTAGTGGTTACCGCTAAATACAACGATAATACTGAAGCGGTTGTTACTGATTACACAACCAATCCAGCAAATGGTACAGTCTTAACAAATGTTGGTGAATTCACCGTTACAGTTACTTACCAAGGCAAAACCGCTACATTTGATTATGAAGTTAACAAAGTCTTAACTGGTATCCGTGTGGACGTCGAAAACGTTAAAAAGAATTACTTCTATGGTGATGCCTTAGATTTAACTGGTATGAACGTTTTTGGTCTTTATAACGACGATACAGAAGCCACAGTCTTTGGCTACACAGTTGATCCTGCTAATGGTACAGAATTAAAAACAGTCGGTGAAAACACTGTTACTGTTACCTATGAAGGCAAAACTGATTCATTCAAAATTAACGTCGAAAGAAAGTTAGAGGGTATTGACCTTCTTAGCTTACTCAATGTTAAGACCGAATATGTTGAAGGCGAAGCTTTAGACCTTACAGGTTTACGTATTAGAGCCTATTACAATGACCAAACTAGCGAAGTTATCGAAACAGGTTACACAACAAATCCTGCTAACGGCACAATCTTAAATACAGTTGGTAAACAAATGGTCACTCTTACCTATAAAACAATGAGTGTTTATTTCTATGTGACTGTTAGAGAAGCTTTAGTGGCTGAAACAGGTACAGAATTACTTCTCGATTTAAGTGTTGCTCCTGAATTCGAAGGTAACGTTGCTAATGTTACCGCTCGTGGTACAACTCCAAAGAGTGATTACTTTGTCAATTTCAAATTAACAAACAACTCCAGCTCAATTGATTCAATGACAATGGTCAATTCCAAATTAAGAGTGATGCAAGGTGACACAATCGAAAATACCGAATCATTACATGGTGTGACCGCTATTACTGTTAATGGTGGTAATGGTAACTATAAACTCTATGCTGGTTATACCGCTACTGAAATGTATGAATTCTTAGAAGCCGAAAGTAATGGTGGCGATCGTATTTTTGAAAACATTCCAAACGTCAACTACATCAAGTTAGTTGGTAAATATGATACTCACCCAGCAGATATCCTCTCCATCGAATTCACATATACACGTGATGCTGATCATAAGCCAGTTGATGGTGCTGCTACACCAATCAGCACATTAACTGTTAACGAAGGTTGCTACATCAAAGGTGGTAAGACCTTATACATTGATGGTGATACAGCTAGTGTCGATGCTAAAACATACACCTACGCCGGTATCGTTTATGAAAATGCTCTTCTTTATGTAAATGAATACGGTGCAGGTTTATTAATCAAATTCGTTAATAATACCGCAGTGGTCGTGAGAGACACTCTTGATCCATATTCAGCCTTATCTGGTAATTACACAAAAGTGATTTCCGCTACAAAGATTCAAATGAGCATCAATGGTGTCGAAACAGCTTTCAACACCGCTGATACAAGAAAAGAAATGGATCTCGGCGAAACATTCAGAGTCAGTGCCACATGTGACGCTGTTCCAACTGAAGAAGTCCAAATCTCCTTAGTGGATGAATCAAACACAGGTGAAGTTGATCCATTTGTTGGTACATACACTCCTAAAGGTACTTTATATTTCATCGATGCTATTCTTGGTGAAGAAGCCAACATCGTAATCGATCCAATCGTTGTTACTTATGAAGAAGATGGATACTACATCACATATAGCGATACCGCTGATGGTTTCTATCCAGGCTTCTCTGGTAAATTTGAAGCTTTTGAAAACAAAGGTAGACTCGTTTCCTATGCGACTGATGAATTAATGATTAAAATCGTTCCAGAAAACAAAACAATTGAATTAGGCTACTATGACTTAGAAGGCTATTCGTTCTGGTCAGAAGGTAGTGTTGGTTACAACTTTGAATCCGCTAATAAGCCAACCGCTTCATTAGAAAATGGTGTGGTTAAAGCTCTTAACGCTGGTAACTTCTATCTTGAATTCAAGACAAGCAATAACATCGTAGAAAAATACTACGTTAATGTTAAAACTTATGTTCCAGCCACAATCACTGTGGATACAACCCCAGTCACATTAACTGAAGGCGATACACATCAAATCAATGCTTCCGTTAACGCTGATGCCACTGATAAGACAATCTTATTTGACTCCAGCGATAAGAAAGTTCTCACAGTTAGTGAAACAGGTTTAGTTACCGCTGTTAAAGAAGGCACAGCTGTTGTTACTATCACAAGTAACGATGACGAAGAACAAATCGCCTTCACAGTTAATAAAGGTGCTAACAAAATCACTGTTACAACTTATACATTTGATGATGAAAACGCTGATACACATACCCTTGTGATTAAAGAAGGCGTTTCCGCTAAACTCGATGATGCTTATAACTTTACATATAACAACGGTTCATACGTTTATGACGAAGATGAAAGTGTTGTGATTAGCATTAGAGTCTCCGGTTCACAAGCTTACTTATGTTTTACCGATGATGATATGGTCATCTTTGGTTATAACGGTGGCCCAGTTCTCATCTTTGACTTCTATAACGACATCATGTTGACATTTGTTTCTAGTGAACAAGTGGAAGACAATCAAGGTCAAGGCGGTGAACAAGGCCAAGGTGGTGAACAAGGCCAAGGCGGCGAACAAGAAGTCGTTGTTAACTACACATTCTATGATGATGGTGGTAACGACCACGCATTAGCCGTCATTGAAGGCAAAGAAGCCACAATTGACGGTACATTCCATTTCACATACAACAACGGTCATTATTATTTCGATGATGATGACACATGCTACTTTGATATCAGACATGCTGGTGCCGATTTATTCGATTACTATGGCGAAAACATGGCGTACTATCTTAACGGAATCGCTGAGTTCTACGCCGATGAAGGCACCGCTGACCTCACAGTTGTTGACTAATAAATAATTATCAATTGGAAGCCGGGCTTAGTTCCGGCCTCCAATATTTAGTCATCTAATACAAATAGGAGGGAAAAATGAGAAAACATATTAGATTATTTGCCCTAGCATTAGTTCCGTTAATGGTAGTGGCGTGTCAAAAACCAAACACATCTAGTGAAATTAGTGGTAGTGAATCTTCAATTATTTCTAGCTCCGAAGAATCAGTAACTACTTCTAGTACCACTAGTGAAGTAAGTACATCATCCTCTTCTTCGATTGTTTCCTCTACTTCTAGCAGTAGTAGCAGCACATCTTCTTCCAGCATTTCATCCTCAACAAGTAGTGCACCATCTTCTACAAGCATTCCTTCAAGCAGCAGCAGTTCTTCCTCTAGTACATCTAGTGAAAAACCTGCTATGACACCAGAAGATGTTAAACTTGGTGAATTATATGTTGCCCATTATTGGGATGAGACAATTAAAAGCGTTGCCAAAAGAGCTTTAGGCGATTCATGGGAAAAAGTTCCTGAATTCATTGCCCCAAGCTATGACACAATGCTTAAAAAAGAGACCGTTGATGGTCAAGAAGTCCTCGTTATGGAAGTTGCCTGCTATGGCATCAATCCAAAAAGTTGTGTCCGTCTTTATAGAGAAAAGATGGAACAATATGGCTACTATTTCAGTGGTTATGGCGATTATGGTTACCAAATGGAGGACTATTATTCAGACTTATATTTAAGTTATGAAATTTGTGAAGAAAATAGCAGCGACCCATATTTCTTAATTTCCGCTTTTATTAAGCAAACAAGAGAAAAGGTGTGGGCTGGTGAATTCATTAACTTATATACAGGTATGAACATTCCAGTGTGTGACGCTAAATGTTACTACACTGTCTACGATAATATAAAAGACACTCTTTCAGTGACAGCGTTGTTTATCGACCGTCAAACCGCTTTAACTACATACATGAATCAATTATGTAATAGTGGTTTCACTGTTCATAGCACTGACGCTCATGGCATCACCACCTTGATCAGTGATGATGGTTATCTCACTGCGCAGTTATATATCACCGCGAGTGATTATGAATGTGATGCCTTATATATCAACTTTGTGAACTTATGGCCAAGCATTGGTATTACTTCATTTGTCGGTGCCACAAACTTCCCAAAACTTGATAGTGAATCTGCAATCTATGATGGTTATTCATATGTTGATTCAAAAGGCCAAGGTAGAGATGAAGATTACACCCTTTGTATATACTACAAACAAGCCTCTTCCACTGATTTTGGTACATACGTTAACCAATTAGCACAATTAGGCTTAAACAAAGGTGAAACAGTCGTCTATGACGATAATGTCACATATAGTGTTGATCTTGATGTCACCACAAGTGAAAACTTCTACGTTCATATTAGTGTGTTATACCGTTCATCAACAAATGTTCTTTGTATTGTTATATTCCAAGGAATCATTCTCAAATAGGAGATAAGTCATTATGAAAAAACAATTATTATTTTTAGCGCTTCTCTCTGGCTTAGTTATCTCTGGTTGCCACAAACCAACATCCACAAATAGTGAATCAAGTAACTCCGCTAGCGAAAGCACATCAACATCATTAACAACAAGCGAAGGAGAAACAACTTCTAGTGTTACTTCTTCCACAAGTACTTCTACATCTACTAGCACATCTAGTTCTAATCCAAGTACTACATCAAATCCAAGTTCAAACCCAACATCTAGCTCAACATCTAACCCAAACACAAACACCAGCTCTAGTTCCTCTTCTAGCTCTCAATTACCACCTCCACCAGTGATTGTTGGTACTGGTCTTGAAGAAGCTTTAAAGAAAGACTACAGTAACATGACCGTTGAATTCGCTTTGAATTCCGAAATGTATGGTGAAGAAAGCGGTGTTGAATACTACTGTGGCAAAAACAACTTTGTTGCGGTTTTAAATAGCAATGCTGCACAAACAATGGGTTATGAACGCGCTTGGGATTTCTATTGCTTCTATGAAGGCGAATCTTATACCTACTGGGGTGAAGATATGCGCATGCAAACAACTGGTTGGATTTCTACAGGCAGCCAAGGTACTAAAGTTGGTATCGACAAAGTATATTTCTACATGCCATATTTCTTAAACGTTCTTACTGAAAATGACGCTGAAAGCGTCTTAGGCAGTTATGTCGTTAAAGAATCATCAATTGAAAAAATCATGGGTGGCTTAAAGTTCTTATGGACTAACGATATTACATATATTGATTTCTTCATCAATGAAGATGGTTACATCAGCCGTATCAGAGGCTTTGATGATCCTAATGATGACTCAATCGGCTTTGCTATTAAATTAAGCAATTTTGGCATCACAAAAACTCCTGAATCAATTAATATCCCACCAGAAATTAATGAATCAAACATTAAAACATACGCTGATATGTTAGGTCATGAAGAAGAACCAAATGTTTATATTGAAAGCATGACCATTAACATCAATGAAACAGTGGAAAGTGATGAACAACATCAAATCGTCATGTATCCAGATGATTCAGTCGATGTTTCCTTCTCCTACTTACCAGCAAACGCTAATAAGAAAGAAGTTCACTGGCACACATCTAACGAAGATGTTGTTGAACTTATTCCATCATTTGAATCTGGTCACCAATACTTAAGAGCAGTCTCTGAAGGTGAAGCAGAAATCTATGTCACACACATTAACGGTGACAAACAAACAATTACATCTGAAAAACTTAAAGTCAAAGTCAACGCTCCAAAACAAGTGGAACAAAGCGCTCAAGACGTCTATAGATTCCAATTAATTGATGCTATTTCCGCAGATAATGATGGTCACTATGATGTCAGTGCTGTTAACACCATTGCTGGCAGCAAAGCACCATTTGATATCACCACTTGGAGAGTGGACGTGAGAGATGGCCGCAACAGTGACAACTTTGCTGATACTGATGTCGTCTTCTATAGCGCTCCAAATAGCCAAACAAACGCTTATGGTGATGGTGGTTTCCAAGATTCAATCTTCTTTGATTTTGCTAACCAACAAGTCAATAAAATTTCCTTTTCTTATGCGATGTTTAGATGCAATTCTAAGAACTCCTTAAGTCGTCTTGAATCAGTTACTATCTTAACAAGTAATGATGGTTCTAGCTGGGCCACAATTGACGTGACTGATGAAGTGAGAGCGGAATTTGAAAAAGCTTCCTTAAGCACAGGTATGTCTCCAAAAGTTATGAGTAAGACATTCTTACCAGCTTCTATGGTCAAAGTCGTCCTTAAGGCTAACCAAATCGGTGGCTATGACTTAGCAATCGGTTTAAAAGATTTCGTCTTCTCAGCGGACGAAAACTGCGCGAATTTCGATGATGTAGAGGCTGTCCCAGTGACTTCCATCGTCGCTAGCGCTCCAAGAGATAGATTAAAGATTGGTTCATCCATGAAATTAACTGCGAAAGTTAATCCAGAAGATGCTTCTAATAAAAACGTCAGATGGGTTTCTGAAAATCCAGAAATCGTTTCTGTTGACTCAAGAACTGGTTTAGTTACTGCTTTGGATGAAGGTAGCGCTCAAATCTATGCTGTTTCCACAACTAATAGTGAAATGATTTCTAACAAAGTTAGTATCACCACATATAGCCAAGAAACAATTGGTGATTTAGACAATATCTTCATTGGCAAAGTCTTCTATGCTAGCGATGTGATGAGTGGTAACAACAAATACAATGTCACATTCACAGTGAAAGACGAAACAACAGCAACCTTAATCCTTGCCTTAGACTTAGGCTTAGGTCAACCAATTGAACTCACCTATAACTTAGTCTTTGATCACTATGATTACGTTTCTGAAATCTATGAATTCGTTGGCACAAATGGTGAATTTGTTACTGTTAAATTAGCCGCAGATGGCAGCTATATTGAATTAACATATAGAGCCACATATGAAAGTGATTACACATTCGGTGATGCCGCTAGTGGTATCATCCTTAGCAAGGTGAAATAATCATGAAGAATTTACGTTATTTATTAATTATTCCAGCTTTATTACTAGGGGCTTGCAAAGGCAAGTCCTCTAGTGAAGAGCCAATAAGTAGCGGAACTGAATCTAGCACTAGTGAAGTGAGTAGTGTTTCTACCACTAGCAGTGTGGAATCACTCATCTCTAGTGTTAGTTCGTCAACATCATCTATTCCTTCTTCAATCCCTTCGTCTTCATCCTCCTCTTCTTCATCTAGTTCTTCTAGTGAACCAGAGATCAATCCACTAGTGAAAGATTCTAAATGGGGTCAACAAGCCGCACAAGCATGCTATGACGCTATTGGGGATGTCATTCCTTATATGGACTGTGAAGCCTTTGAATATGAAACCACAACTGATAGCTATGGTGATGCCGCTTTTTGGTTCTACTTATACTATGAAAGCGAAGAAATTGCTGAATCTAAAATCGTTGATTACGCTTATGTTGCCTGGGAAATTGGCTACTATGAATGCGTAGTTAAACCAGATTGGTTCAATGATGGTAACTTCTACTGGCAACAAACCGCTTTATACGCTGATAAGACATTAAATAAATACCAAGCTGTGGAAATTGTCGGTGTTGCTTCTATTAAAAGCTATAACGGCAAACAAATGGGCTGTTTAGGCTTATATAGCTTCAACTACGTGCCAAATGTAGATAAAACTAAATTCCCAATGAACGCTGTGGAAGTGTACTTAGATTGGTATACTCCAGTTCCTGAAATTGAAGGAGAAGGGTATACATTCTCATTCCAATTCATCGTCTTTGAAGATGGTAGCAAGTGCTTACAAGTCCTCGTGAAGTCCGATGATAAGTTTTATGAAATGGAAGAAGAGTATTTCTATGCTTTATTAGGTAGAAGATATCGTATTGCCCAATGGGATGAAAGCGTTGGAGATTTTACCGAACATATTTTTGAACAAGGTGATACTTATCCAGAATACGAAGATTCAATTTGCTACTATGCTTATGAAAGATTCGGCTCATTCTTCATCTATGTGGATTACGATTTATCCAACGGTGTTTTGGTTCTAGAATTCTACACTCTCGGATAATCTTTAATCAAATTATTGATAAGACGTCTACATTTGTAGGCGTCTTTTTCTTGCTTTTATTTAAACGTTATCTTTTTGTTTCTTAACAAAATAGTGCATGCTAACATTAAGTATCTGAGGTAGGGTTATGGAAATATATCGTGGTCACATTGTCTATTCTAAAAATTCCAAAGAGTTAGAAGAGATATCAAATGGTTATATCGTTGTTAATAACGGTGTTATCCAAGATGTATTTAAAGAACTACCTACACAATTTAGTGAAGAAAAGATTATCGATTTTGGTAAGGGTGTTATTATCCCTGCTTTTAGCGATTTGCATGTGCACGCTCCGCAATATCCTAATCGCGGAATAGCGATGGATGCTTTGCTATATGATTGGCTTAATCAATATACGTTCCCTTTAGAAAGCAAATATCAAGATGAAGAGTTTGCAAAACAAGTCTACAGTGCGTTTATTGATAATTTAATTAAGCACGGCACAATGCACGCAGTAGTGTTCTCCACAATTCATAATCAGGCTTCTGATATCTTGATTAAAGGATTAGAAGATAAAGGCATCTTATCTTATGTTGGTAAGGTTAATATGGATAAGGATAGCCCTGATTATTTAATTGAAGAAACAACGCAATCAATTAAAGACACCGAGAATTTTATCAAGAAACATCTTAATAACAAATACGCTAAACCGATATTAACTCCAAGATTTGCACCTACTTGTTCTTTTGAGCTATTAAAAGAATTAGGCGAACTCGCTGATAAATATCATATTGGCTGTCAAACCCATATCGTTGAATCATTATGGGAAAAAGAAGAGGCTAAAAAATGCTTTAAAGACTGTAGATGTGATATGCAAATATATGAGGAAGCAGGTCTATTAAAAAATAAACCATTTATCGCTGCGCATTTCATCTTCCCAAGTGAAGAAGATATCGCCTTATTGAATAAGTGTGAAGGCTACGCTGTTCAATGTCCTGACGCCACAACGAATGTTATTGCTGGTATCATGCAAACAGGTAAATTACTTGATACGGGTATTAATTTAGGTATTGGTAGTGATATCTCTGCAGGATCATATCTAGGTATTTATAGACAAGTAGCTAGCTCAGTTAGATTATCTAAAATCAAATCATTCTATGAACCTGATAATAGAATAATTTCATTCAATGAAGCCTTTTATATGGCCACGAAAAAGAGTGGGGCGTTATTTGGTAAAGTTGGCAGTTTAGAAAAAGGCTATAGTTTTGATGCTTTAGTGATTGATGATTTAGAGGATGATTTTATAACACTAAAGCCCACAGAAATCGTGGAACGCTTCTGCTACTCAGGAGAAGTTAGCAACATTAAACATAAATTCCTCAGAGGTAAGGAAATATAAGCAAAACAAAAAGGCGCTAGGAGAAGGAAGGCGCCTTTTTGAAAGGAATTATTACTTATCCAGGAATTGTTCGAATTTTTCAGCGAACAATTTGCCGAGTAATACTTGTGATTCCGTATCGTAGTGAGCGGTATCCACTTCATCAAATGGTTCTTGGTTAGTGTGTAGACCCGCTTCAATGGTGTCGATATAAATATTGTTTTCACTATCGTTAGCGAACTGTTCTTTAGCTTCGTTAACTTTGCGATAGTATTGCCACTGTGGTGAATTATTAATACCTGCATCAATAAATGGTATTTCTTTATTGCCTGCAAGTTCTTTTAAGTCTGTTCTGACGTTGCCAACGAATTCTTTTAAGTTATCGTAGTACTCTTGATAGTAACCATCATAGGAATCGCCTTCACCTTGCATCCAACAGAATGCTTTAATAGTGGGCTCATAGCCTTGTTTTTTAAGATTACCCATTTGGTTCTTCACATATTCAATGAAACGACCATACATTGGGGAATTACGCTTTGTCCAATCATCTTTAAGATTAGAAGCACCACAAGCGTATTTAATTAAAAATAATTTTCCAGCGTACTTTTCATGCATACTTTCCGCGATACCAATTTCAGGACCGAATGTCGATAAAGAGTTACCTTGACCTAACATGACTTTCACAAAGCCATCATCTTTAGATTTGTTTTGTGAAAAGAAGTAGAAAGAATTATCTGCTTTCACATCTTTAGTCCAACAGTCGTAAGCAATCTTAATGCCTTCGTATCCTCTCATATATTCGGTTTCCTTGGAGGAACCGATGCTTCTTTTAATACATTTGGTAAATGTACAGCCAACTGCGTTACTTTGACCAGAGATAACCACAACATCAATTGGTTTTAATTCTTTTGGTTCCTCTGGTTTGTTTTGACAACCGATAGTGGAAAAAACCACTGGTGATAAGAGAAATAGTTTAAAAATGTTTTTCATACATTTATATAATAAACAATGTTTTAGTAAACTTTCTAAATTTTTAGTAAACAAAACTAATTTTATTTGCGGATTCTTTCGCACAATATACAATGAAGTCGATGAATGATATTGCTAGATTACATATTAATGGTAGATATCTTTTTAAAGATAATCTCCTCTATTTATATAATGGTGGCTCCTCCGTTTCTTTTAAAATGTATGGAACCGCTTTTACTGTCAAACTAGAACATATTCCTTCTCCAGGATATTTCTATATCGTTATTGATAGAGACTTTAAGAATAAACGCAAAATCTTTAATGATGAGGGTTTTCAAAGTGTTGTCTTTAAGAAAAAAAGTATTCATTACATCGATATTATTAAAGCCAATGAGGCTAATGATGACACCTTGTTAATTCAGGATATTGCCGTTAATGGAGAGATGTTAAAATACGATCATGAATACACTAAAAAGGTAAGAGTGTTTGGAGACTCCACAGTTGCGGGTTTTGGTATCTTAGGTCATCATGAAGAGGCATCTATCCATACCTCTGATTCAGTGCAAGATTTTGTTTATCAAGCTTTATATGAACTTAATATGGAAAGCGATATCTTCTCTGCTTCTGGTTGGGGCTTAACTTTTTCTAGCTATACATCACCAAAAAATATCGGTGTCATCGATTTTATTAAAAAAGTTGAAGTAAATTCCAATATTGATTATGAAGATGAATTTAAACCAGATTTATTAATTATTTCTCTAGGTTGTAATGATAATTCTTATATCGAAGAAGACCCGCTTTTTAGGGAAACAAGAATCAATTATTTTAAGCGACAATATCAGGCTCTTATTGATTCACAAATAAAGGACAATAAAGAACTTAAAATATTAATGGTTTATGGCACTTTAAAAGAAGAAAATGCCTACTATTTATATGAAGAAGTTTATGAATATCTAAAACCTTTATATAAATATTTATATATCCATAAGTTTAATGGCGATAATTCAGCGATTAGTAACCATGCTTATGTGAGTGCTCACGAAAGAATGAAAGAAGAACTCAAAACAGTCATTAAAGAGATCTTGTAAAAAGCACTAAAAAATAAACGAAATTTTAAAAAGTTTACAAACGCTTTTTTTCTTTATATATCCTTAATTATTTATTTTATTTTTATATATTTATTTTTAGTTTATCTTCATATGTTTTAGTAAACTTTTCAAAATGTTTACAAAAAACACCCTAAAGTTTATCAGTTTTTACTTTAATAGCCATTTCATCGTGCATTATAATGCAATTGTCAAGGAGTCCAAAACTCTCTTACATATTGCATAATGCAAGGAAGGAAAATCTTATGAAAAATAAGACAAAATTTGCTTTTCTATCGCTTGCTCTTGTTTCAAGTATGATTTTTGCTGCGTGTAATAAACCAGTAGAAACAACTAAATCAACAGAAGCGCCACAAAGCACAGAACCAGCAAGTACTTCTCAACCAAGCAGTGACCCAACTACCGCAAAACCAAGTAGCTCATCCAGCAGTACTCCGAGTAGTTCCACTAGCTCAACACCAAGTACTTCTGTTCCATCTTCATCATCTAGTAGTTCTAGCACTTCCGTTGCCCCAACTGTAACTAGCATTGCTGTCAATCTTGATAATGTTAAGACAGCTTATGTTCGCGGCGAAGCGCTAAACTTAACAGGTCTTGTGGTTACAGGTACTTTCTCTGACGGCACTAGTAGAGCCGTTAGAAGTTACACAACCAATCCTGCTAATGGCACAGTCTTAAATGAAGTGGGCGAACAAGAAATCGTCGTCACTTATAAAGAAGTCACCACATCATTTAAAGTTACAGTCGCTAATCAAAAATTCACAGTTAGATTCCTCGTTGATGGTCAAGAAGTAAAATCTTACCAAGTCGAAGATGGCCAAAAAGTCGTTTACGATGGTGAACAACCAACCAAAGCAGCAGACGCTAATGCTGTTAAGTACAGATTCAAAGGTTGGGATAAAGACTTAAATCAACCAATTACTCAAGACACAACAATCAACGCAGTGTTCGCAGCTTATGCCGCTGAACAAGCGGTGGATAATTTCGAAGCTTATGACAGCAATGCCGATATGGCGGACGCTTGGAAAGTCGAAGCTTATACAACCGCTTGGGGCGATACATCCGCTTCAGTCGTTGTTGGTAGCAAAGCCACTGAAGGTAACAAATCCCTTAGATTCAATGCATGGGAAAATGGCACTGGTTTCAGATTCCTTAAACATTTAGAAGCTAATGCATTACCAAAATCTGCAAATGCTATTAAGTTCAATTTACAAATCCCAGCATTAAATACCGTTAAGGTCATCTTAAAAGGTAAAGCCACAATCGCAGGTGAAGAAAAAGAACCATCATTCACATATGAATTCAAACCAACAACTGATGAATATGTTGAATACACAATCCCACTTGATGCTGATGAATGGCAATTATGGGCTCAAGCTGGTCAATCTATCAAAGCGGTTGCTGATTATATCGGTATCCATCAAGACGATGTCGTCAATTACTTAACTGATGTTGGCTTCTTCGTCCAAGGTAAGAACGATGGTAATCTTCCATACTTCGCTTTCGTTGATAACATCCGTTTCGTCACATTAGATGAACCAGTGGCTAAATCCGAAATCGAAACAATGGGCCAATACACAAAATATACTGGCTTATTAAATAATGGTTACACAGTTAAAGTCGAATTAGGCGCTCAAGGTGCTGCAACCGCAACAATCCTTGATGCTCCACAACAACAAGTCATTCAAGGCAACGTTGCTATCGACGCTAACAAGAACATAACATTCACCTCCGCTGATAACGGTGCCACATTAGTTTATAAGGCGGCGTTAAAGAACGGTGGTCAATCCATGAAGTTCGTCCAAGCCGGTGGCGCATTTGCCGAAGCGGTTACAAACGTTGATCTCAACGCTGTTCAAGTCGTTGACAACTTTGATCAATATACCGAAGACGGCTTATCCTATTGGCAAGGCAATATGGATATCAACAATAGAAGAGGCTGCCGTGGTGCATACTACTCAGAATATTATTCTGGTACCAATCCATCCTACGAAACATTCGGTGGAAATGGTTGGATATTAATGGGTGGAAATACTGGTGGTGATCAACTTAAACTTAAGAACGATGGTGGTCACTCCGGCGATAACTACCTCTGCATGAAGTACTCTTCTGGTGCTGCTATGAGATATATGCAATGGGGCTTATTCGATGGTACATCAGAACAAAATAACTTCCGTGGTTCCAAATTAAGTTTCTGGGCCAAGACAAGTGGTAAAGTTCCTGCATTCAAGGTTGCGATGTATTCACAAACAAAACCAAGAAATGCTACAAAGGATCAATATGTTAAACAAGAAACATTCACATTCACAGACGCTATCGGTGAATGGAAACATTTCGAAATCGATCTTAATCCAAACGTTACATATTATGGCTTCTTAGTCTTCATGGACAAAGCAGGCGGCTCTAATGCACTCCTATATATGGATGATGTTGAAGTCTATACCGCTAATCCATATGCAACATATGTTCCAGAAGTTCCACCAGTTCAAGACAAAGTCTTAAAACGTGGCATGCACTTCATGGCCAAAATGAACGGCTTAGTTACTGCACATATCGAAATCGAAGATGATGGTGCTGTTTCATTAGCAGCTCCAGGCTTACAGATGAATGTTGAAGGCACATATGTCATCAATGGCAATGATGTCACAATGACATTCGGTCAAACAGAATATATGGCAACTATCGCTGACGATTACAGCAAACTAACATATAAAAACGTTACTGGTACTGATATGGTCGCTATGGGATTAAATGGTCTTAGCTTTGACGCCGTAGATTTCGCTGAAACAGCTGAATTCTATGATGAAGATGGCAAGATGTACTATGATGGCAATACTGACGAATCCACAATCAGTGGCGCTCGTGGCGCTTACTATTGTGACCGTTATGCTAACGGTACTCCAAGTCCTGTTGGTGGTAGTGGTTGGGCATTATTAGGAGCAGGTGACCAAATTAAGCTCGATAAGACTGATGCTGTTGAAGGAAAACAATCCATCACTTTCAAGAGAAGTAGTGGTGCAAACATCAGATATATGCAATGGGACCTTTACAAAGGTACAGCTAAAGAACGTACTGGTGTGAATAAATTCACAATCTTCTTAAAGAACCCAGAAGCAAACGAATTAAAAGTTAAAATCTATGTCTTCAAGAATAAACAAGTTACTGCTTCCAATCAAACTGATAGAGTTGAAAAAGAAATCACTTTAGCAGCAAATCAAAATTGGACACCATATACACTCGATTTAAGTGTTACAGGTAAGTACTACGGTTATGGTTTATACACATTCAAAGGTGACACCAACACTTACTTAAAAGTTGACTCTGCTTTCTTCAGCGGTCCAGACTTTGACCCAATGCTTAGCTTCTCTGCTAAGAAAGGCGTGGAATTAAGTGCCACAACAAATGCTGGTCCAGCAACAATTAAATTTGGTGATACCGGCAAAGTCTACTTAACATGCGCCAGTGCGAACTTCAACAACGTTGAAGGCACCTACACAATGGCACAAGGTGAAACCGGTCAAACAATGACTATCAAGATTGGCGATAACACATTAACTGGTGTTTATGCCGTCGATCCAATGCAAGGTTACAAAGTAACATTTACAGTCACTGAAGCAGGAGGCCAATTTGCAGCACTAGTTGCGGCCAATACTGTCTTCTCAAACTAAAAACACGCTAAATGCGTAGAACGCGTATTTGGAGGGGTAATTATATACCCCTCCTATACTCGTATATTAATAATTAATAAATTAAAGATAATAAGAATATGAAAAAACCAACTTTAGATCAAATTGCAATAGAATGCGGCGTTACTAAGGGTTTAGTCTCTAGAGCGCTAGGGGGAAAGAACAATGTTTCTGACGCCACTAGAGAAAAAATCATTAGAAAAGCCACAGAACTCGGTTATGACACTTCTAAACTAAAAGTGCATAAAGTCGCGTCTAACCGTGTCCTTTTAATCGGCTCCAGCCGTATTTTGTTCAAAGAAGATTTCTGGCAACCAATCATCACTGCGATATCTTCCACTTTATCTAGAAGCAATTTGATCGTGGAATACTTCGCTTTTGAAGAAGACAAAATTGATGATGGCCTTCTTAAAAAGCTTAAAGAATCATCATGTAGTGCCTTTATTATCATCCATGTCGCTCCCCAAGAAATCGTGGACGTCTTAGCGGGTAAAGGCAAACCACTCGTCATTGTGGATCCAAAAACATTCCACAGTGAAGCAACACAGTTTAAGTTCTCAAACTATGATTCCGCCTATTTAGCGGTCCAACGTTTAATTGAACAAGGTCATACCAATATTGCCTTCTATGGTAGTGATTCCCATAGCTTGTCATTCAGAGAAAGACATGAAGGCTATATGGCGTGTATGGAAAACCATAAAAACGAAGTTAAGCCATGTTCCATTATCTTTAATAACGAAAAGAAAAATTACGCTGATGAGAAAATGCTCATTGACGCACTTAATAGCCATCCAATATCTGCAATTGTGTGTGCTAATGACATTATTGCCTTAAACGCTATGAAAACCATTAATAGATTAGGCAAAAAGGTTCCTGAAGATATCTCTGTTATCGGTTTCGATAACATCAGGACTGGAGACTTTATGACTCCAAGATTATCAACATTTAATATTCCTCGACAAGAAATCGGAGAGGAGGTCGCTAAGTATGTGGCTAACTCCATTAAGTCACATCAAATCCCATATTCTCAAATAGTCATTAGATGCGACTTTATTGAAAGAGAATCAAATATACAAATAAAAAAGTAGGTATTAATTATGAAACATAAAATCTATGGAAAAGAATTAGCTAATATGCCATTTGAACCTCGCCCTGCAGGTTCAGATTCTCCACTATGGAGATACTCTCAAAACCCTGTTATCTCAATGAATCCATTCCCAAATGCTTCTAGAGTCTTTAATAGTGCGGTTATGGCATATAATGGTGAATTCATCGGTGTCTTTAGAGCAGACACAAAAAATGGCATCCCATTCTTATTTGTGGGACACTCCAAAGACGGTATCCATTTTGATTTTGAAATAGATCCAATCGTTTTCCACGATAAAGAAGGAAAACCAATTAAATTAGAATATGCTTATGACCCACGTTTAGTGGAACTTGAAGGTACATATTACATTATCTTCTGTACCTCTAACCACGGACCAACATTAGGCATTGGTAAAACCAAAGACTTCAAAGACTTTGAATTAGTGGACAACCCATTCCTTCCATTTAATAGAAATGGTGTCTTATTCCCAAGAAAGATTAATGGTGAATACGCGATGTTCTCTCGTCCAAGTGACTCAGGACATACACAATTCGGTGATATCTTCCTTTCCTATTCCAGAGATATGGAATATTGGGGTAAACATAGACACGTTATGGAAAGAGGATATGAATGGTGGTGTGGCACTAAAATTGGTGCGGGACCAACACCTATTGAATGTGATTTAGGTTGGTTAGTATTCTTCCATGGCGCTAATCTCACCTGTTCAGGTTTAGTTTATTCCATCGGTGCGGCAATCGTTGATAGAGACGATCCAAGCAAAGTATTACATAGATGCGGTAATTTCTTACTCGCTCCTGAAAAGATTTATGAAACAAGTGGATACGTCCCTAACGTTTTATTCCCTGTTTCATGTTTAACCGACGCTAAAACAGGACGTATCGCTATCTATGCCGGTGGTGCAGATACAGTCACTGAATTATTATTCACTGATATTGATACAGTGATTGATTACATTCTTAAATACGAAAGATAACTTATATGGAACTCACGACAATCGCCAAACGTAACAATCCATTTAGAAAATTCGGGGCTAAGTTCTGGAGAAGCAAGTACTTAGTTATGATGATTATCCCCGCGATTATTTTCTATATTGTTTTCTGCTACGTGCCAATGTATGGCGTTTTGATGGCATTCCAAAAATTTAATCCTAAAGTCGGTATCTTCGGTTCAAACTTTGTCGGCTTTAATAACTTTATTAAGGTCTTTGAAGAACCTAAGTTCTGGTTAGCGTTTAGAAATACGTTAATCATTGGTTCTGTAAAGATTGTGATTTCCTTCTTAGGTGCAGTTATTATTGCCTTATTACTTAATGAACTAAGAATGATTAAAACAAAGAAGACTATTCAAACCATCGTCACCTTCCCACACTTCCTTTCCTGGGTTGTTGTCTCTGGTTTCGTCTTTTCTTTGTTTGCCTATAATGGTGCGGTTAATGCTTTAGTGGAAGCAATGGGTGGAACAAGAACAAACTTCCTCACCGATAAAGGCTTCTTCTTTGGCATGGTCTTTGCTTCTGATATATGGAAAGAAGCAGGATGGGGTAGCATTATCTACCTCGCCACTATGGCGGGTATCCCACAAGACCAATATGAAGCTGCGGACATTGATGGTGCGACGCGTTTACAAAAGATTTGGCATATTACCTTGCCTGGTATTAAGCCAACCGCTATCTTACTACTCATTATGTCCGTTGGTGGTGTTCTCTCTGCAGGCTTTGACCAAATCCTTAACTTAGGTAATGACCTCATTAGAGAAGACGTCAATATTATTGATACATATATTTATTATCACTACGTCAGTGGTTCAGGCAATGCGGGTATTGGTACTGCGATTGGTTTATTTAAATCTGTCGTGTCTTTTGCCCTTGTTATTGCCGTTGATAGAATCGCTAAAGCATGTGGGGAAAGGGGTATTATCTAATGAAACAAGAATTAGAAAGATTACCACTTCGTCCAAGAGGCTCTTCTAGAGATAGAAAGATTCAAAGCCTAGATGTTATCATCTGCGTGATATTAGTTATCTACGCTGCCTTAATTATCTTCCCATTTTGGAATGCTTTTGTGATTTCCATTTCTAGTGAAGCGTCATACTTAAAGAGTAATCTCTTATTATGGCCATCTGAACTAGATTTATCAGCCTATCAACAAGTGTTCACTAATAATCAGCTATGGTCTGGTTTTGGTATCACTATGATCCTTTTAATCGGTGGCACCTTATATCAATTATTCTTCACGGTTATTACCGGCTATGCGATGAGTAGAAACAAATGGACTGGTAAGAACTTTGTGATGAATATGATTTTAGTCACTATGTTCTTTGGCGGTGGTATGGTTCCTTACTACTACTTAATTAAATCGCTAGGCATGATGAATACCATTTGGGTCATGATTATCCCAGGTGCGATTGATACATTCAACATGCTCCTTATGCGTAACTATTTCGCATCCCTTCCAGCGGAAATGGAAGAAAGTGCGAAGATTGATGGTGCTAACGATATCATCATCTTCACTAAGATTTTCTTACCATTATCTTTACCAATGCTTGCCACAATTGGCTTATTCTTCGCGGTTGGTAACTGGAACTCATGGTATAACGCGATGCTGTTTATACCAGATAGAACGGACATTTGGCCATTACAAATGGTCTTAAGAAATATGATTGCAACTGTTTCAACCAATATCGAAAACCCAGAAGCAGTGGATGGCTTCTCACAAGGTCTTACAATGGCGAGTATCTTCTTCACCATTGTGCCTATGATGTGCTTCTATCCATTCTTACAAAGGTTCTTCGTTAAAGGTATTGTCGTCGGTGCAATCAAAGGATAAATATTGGAGGTTTTAAATATTTATGAAAAGAAAAATCATCTATGGTGCGTTATTAACCGCTTTAATGAGCTTAGGTGCCCTAACAGGCTGCGGCCGCAAAAGCGGTGAAGACAAATATGATAAAGACGGTCGTCTTATCTTAAATCTTAAAAACGTCTACTTTGATCAATGGCAAGGTGAAGACATGTACACAGACATTATTAATGAAAAGTTTAATGTCAAAATCAATGCTTCTAACTATGCTTACGAAGATTGGGACACAATGGTTAACACCGCGATTAACGGTAATAACTTAACCGATACCATTCAATTTAACTTAAAGGCCTATAACTTTGGTTCTACTTATGAATCATGGGTTGACTTTGATATGCTCAAACCATTACCAAATAATATGTCTAAGTGGCCAAATCTTAAGAAGATGTTAGATAACATTTCTAACGTTGATTCTTTAAAGATTAATGGTAAGTTATATGGCATTCCAATCGCTAACGACATTACCAATCCACAAAAGGACTTCTCAAACTTCACCTATGTTTATAGAAGAGACTGGGCTAAGAAGATTGATGAAATGTATCCAGATAGAGAACCTGTCTATAGAGAAGGCGATGTTTATACATGGGAGGAATTCACACGTTTGTGTGATGCTTTCAATACCAACTTCAAAACCTTATCTGGTTTCTCCAGTGGTAGCGTTCTCGTTGATGAAGAGTGGGGCTTCCCAAGTGTCACTAACTTCTATAAAGACGCGCCTCACTGCTACGCCAAAGACAGTAACGGCAAAGCCATTGCTAACTTTGCTGGTGAAAAATACCTTGCTGGTTTAGAAGCTGCTAAAGAATTCGTCAGTGGTAAAAAGATTTACTCCCAAGACCAATTTAACTTTGCAGCGAATAAAGCCAACCAATTATATTTAGGCGGACAAGCCGCAATCCTTTATGATAATTATTCCTTAGCTAATTACATTAAGTTAAGAAAGTTATTCAAAGCTTCTCAAAAGCTTGTGGATTTAGATGATGGTACAGCGTTCCTTAAGATTAAAGGACCAGATGGTAAATTCGCTTTAGAAGGTACTGAAAACTGGTTCTCTATGACCATGTTTAACGCTGATATTTCTGATGCCAAACAAGAAAAGATTTTAGATATCTTAGATTACTTATTAACCGAAGAAGGTACTAGACTTGCCATTTATGGCAAAGAAGGCTATGACTACTCTATCGTTGATAATAAAGTTGTTTTAAACGAAATGGGTTGGGAAAAAGATTCCATGACTGGTCAATACGCCACTAAGACAAATGGTGCTAAATATTTAAGATATATGGCCACCTTGGGTAATGATACAAAGTCCTATGACCCATTTACTGAACAAGATGCCTACAATCTCTTAAATGCTTGGCAAGAAGAAATGAAAGCCGCGAAAGCCGCGGGCAACTTACGTGTTGTTAAAGAGCCAGCGGATATTTCCTGGATGTCCACCCCAAGTAAGAATGATAAAACTGAAGGCTTATTAAACGATGCGAATACCGCAGTTTTAAAATACTGCTTTGATAAGATTTCTTTCGATGCTTATAAGAAAGAATTTGAAAGCAATAACTGGAAGAAAGTTTTAGACGAAATTAACGCTAAGTTAGGAAAATAATTTATGAAACAAAGGACCAAAAATATTGTCTCCCTCATATTGTTGTCCTCTTCCCTTATCGCGATGGCGGGTTGTAATCAAAGCAAAGGAAAGGTCGATAAAGATCACCTTGTCTTTGATAAAGAACATATCGTCCTCGATAATTTTGAAGGTTTAGGCGTGGAATGGGGTACCTATGAAGACCCTGATAAACTTTCTAGTGACTCTTGGGAAAGATCCTTAAAGATTATGGATAGATTAAATCCTCAAGTGACTAGATGCATGCTTAACTATGACTGGTTTATCACCAACTTTGATGATAAATACGATAACGACACAAGTAATGATACATGGGAGTATAACTTTAGCAATAAGCTGATGAATAACACCATTGATGTCCTTAGATATTGCGATGACCACGATATTGACGTGGCATTTGGCTGTTGGAACGTTCCTGGTAGCTTAGGTAAAGATGAATACAACATGTTTACTAAAGTAACTAGTGATCCAAGATGGGCTACAATGACCGCGGATATCTTAGAATATCTCATCAAATTCCAAGGCATTAAATGCATTAAGTATTTCGTTAACTCCAACGAACCAAACTACTCTGGTGTTGAAGGTAAATCTAAAAACTATAACAACACCTTTGATGTTTGGGCGCAAGGTGTGAAAAACGTTAGAAAAGCTCTTGATGATAGAGGCTTTAACAATATCAAAATCATCGGTGGTGACACCACTGGCTTTGAAGGTACAATCGAATACTTTAATGGCATCTCTACATCAAACGAATTAAAAGAAGCAGTAGGTGATTATGGTTTCCACGTCTATTGTCCAAATATGATTATCGATACTGGTGACTTAGCGGTCCGTATTAGAGATATCTATGGCAAAGTTAAAAAGAATGATAAGGATTTAGGCGTCACACGTATCCCACATATTTGGGAAGCTGGTCTTTATGACGGCAAAAACGCTGAAACCGATAGTAATGCTTATATCGCTAACTACTCATATGGTCTTAGAATGGCGGACTATACATTACAATGCGCTGTCGCAGGCGTTAACTCCATAGTCTATTGGGACTTTGATGATGGCATGCACTTTATGTATAACGCGGATGGCACAATGACATCTAAAGGTTGGGGTATGTTCTCCTCCTTAAGTACCGATAGTGCCATGAAACAAAGATTAAGACCTTGGTATCATTCCAGTGTTCTTCTCACAAACTTAATGAGAAAAGGCTGCAAGATCATTGATACTGACGCGAATAACCCAGAAGTTGATAATTCTTTCAGAAGTATGGGTGTTGTGGGTCCTAACGCTACATATGCAGGCGTGGTCGCAGTTAATCGTGGCATGATGCCTGTCACTAAGACATTCAGATTTTCTGAAGAGTTCTTAGCTAATGCGATAAATCCAAATAGAATCTATGTTTATATCTACAACGAAGCGGATTTAAAGATTGGTGAAGATGGCTTTGTAAAAGAGAACCAAATTTTAGAATTATCCTTAAAAGATGAAATTGAAATTAGTGTTCCTCAAAACTCCATGGTCATTCTTTCTAGCAAGGAGCTATAAACTATGAAGAAAAGATTATTAGGTTTATTGCTCTTACCATTCATGCTTATTGGCTGTGGTCAACAAGCTAATAAAGAATCTTACAATCAAGAAAGTATCCAAAAAGCCACGAAGACTGGTGAAATCGGTGACTTCAATTTAACTGGTCCTGAAAATGGCTTTGTCACTGATACATATTTCACATTTACTTGGCAAGAAGCGAGTAACGCGGATAATTACCAAATTGAAATTGCCTCTACTGCCTCTTTTGTTAACGATGACGAAGACGAAGTCTACGTTAAAGAAAGTAATTTGGCGAGCAATCAATACGCGCTTAATTTTAATCTTCCTAAGAAAGATATTCTCTATTACTGGAGAGTGACCGCGGTTAATGCGGACCACACTAAGAAATCCCCAGTGGGTAATTTCTTCTGCGCTTCTCCACATATTGATGAAATCCCAATCAAGATTGAAGACGAACAAGATTGGGTCTTACATAAAGAAGGTAGCTACGCTGATATCAAGATTGATAGAAGTGACTTCTTTGGTACTGGTCATGACTCCTTAGCCATCGTCTTTGATAAAGAACACACATTACAAGGTAAACCAAGTAGTGATGGTTGGATCGTTATTACTAAGAGTGAAGACCGTGAGTTATATGGTACTGACTCTTTCTATTTCAATTTCTATTATTCAGGTCACGATGCCTCTGTTTTAGTTCGTGTCTTGGACTATGACGGGGAATACTGGCATAAACAAGTACAAATCTCTAATAACGCCAAACAAACAATCTTAATGCGTTATGAAGATTTTGAACTTAGAACAGCCGGCACAAATATCTTTAACAGAAAGTTTGACTGGCAACATATCAGATACTTTGAAATCGTCTTTGAAAGAACATTCGGTGATGGTATTTGCTTGTTCTCTAACATCAAAGCGGTCAAATACGATGACTACAAAGATATGTTCATTGAAAAGATGGACTTCAGAAGTACTGATCCAAAAGATTGGACATATGAAAACTTTGACTTTAGAAACGATATGGTCATTTCTGAAGATGGTAGTGAGTTAACACTTAACTTCACTGCTAAAAACGCAGAAACAAATCCAAATGGTTTCTCTGGTTATGGTTTCCAAAACGTTAACGTTTATAGATACTTCGTCCAAGGTGATGCAATCAGAATGAAAGTTAAATATACAGGAGCGTCCTCTAACTCCATGTTCTACTTCCGTATCTTAGAAGAAGATAACGATAGATGGCAGTTTAAGCTTTCATTCAATTACTTAATCAAGGATGACTATAAAGAATTAATCATCCCACTTAAAGCGTTCCAAAGAACCGATTATATGACTGGTGATGGCGCGAAACAGTTCTACTTCATCCAGAAGTTTAATATCGGTTTAGCGGATAACTATTCTACAGGTAGTTTATCCATTAAAGATTTAGAAGTTATCAAGATTGATGATGTCGTGGAAAATCGTAGACGTGTCGTCTCAAATGATGGCTGTATCGATAACTTTAATGACTATAACGTCTATACGGAAATGTATTACTACTGGGATCAAAGTGTCGTCAATAAAGACGAAGCGATGAAACTTGATACTATCCATAAGAGTGGTGGTAGTTCTAATACATACTGCGCAGAATTCGACTATAAAGCGGATATGGAAATGGCGACATATCAAATCATGTTAGACACTAAAGGTGTTAACGCTGATATGAATGCTTTCTCTATCTGGCTTAAAGATGCCTCTGTGAAATTTGATGATCCAGCGGTCTCTTATCTTGATGAAAAAGATATCGCCGCAGAAATGACCATCCAATTAACCATGGATACAGGTGAATGGTATAGATATGTCATCGACAAAGTCGAAAAAGAATGGCATAAATACACAATTAAGTTCACTGACTTCACATTAAATAATGGTGATCAATTATTTGATAAGCCAAATCCATTAGATGTTAACCATATCATTCATATGGCCTTTGGCTTCAAATATCTCTACTATGACCAACAAGGTAATCACCATCCAACATACGCGATTGCTAACCCAGTCTATATTGACGAGATCTACTTCACTAATGCCTCTGAAACATCCATTACAGAAATCAGTGGCACGATTAAGGAAGATACCGATAATCCAAATAGAATCACCATTGAAACAATGGAAAAATACGCGAAAGACGCAGATATCTTTGAAAACTGGAGCTACGCAACAGAAAGAGATTATAACGAAATGGCATTGGCCACTGATGTTAGTAGTCAAGGTGGTGCTAAATCCTTAAGAATGCACTATAAGGGCTATGAATCCATCTCTTACTCAAGAGTAACGCAGTTCGCTAATACAATTACTGCCAAAGGCTTCTCAATTGATATTAAGGGTGATGGTAAAGCTACTGTTTACCTCAACCTCAACTGGAGAAGTGGTTCATCCTTAATGAAGATGAGAGTCACATTAAATAATCTTCCAACTACTTGGACACATTACGAAATTGGCTTCGAACTCTTTAAAGATGTCAATGGTAGCAGTAAGACTATTTCCGCTAATTACGCCAAAAACATTGAATCAGTGTCCTTTGGTATCGTGAATGGCGATTACACAGCTAGTGATATCTATGTCGATAACTTAAGACTCCTTAAGGATATTGGCTATACCACTAACACAAGAACAGCAATTAACTAGAGGTGACCATCATGAAATTTACTAAATTCGAAAATAATCCAATTTTAAAACCAAATCCTAAAAACCAATGGGAAGAACTTTGCGTTCTTAATCCAGCGGCTATCTATAACGAAGAAGATCAAACCTTCTACATGATTTATAGAGCGGCAGGTAATGATAAGACCCATCTTATCCATTTAGGATTAGCCACTAGTAAAGATGGTATTAACTTCACACGTATGAGTGATAACACACTCTTAAGTGGTGACCCTAATGGTTTAGATGCTGGGGGTTGTGAAGATCCACGTCTAGTTAAAATGGGAGACTATTTCTACTTAACATATGCCTCCCGCCCATTCCCTCCAGGCCAATACTGGAGAGAAGATAAAGAATACTTTGGTTTCCAACCAGAGTATGGTCCAAAAGTTTTAGTGTATAACAACACATTAACTCATTTAGCCATTTCTAAAGACTTAAAGAAGTGGAAGAAATTAGGACCAATTACTGATAGCCATTTCGATGATAGAGATGTCTTCATCTTCCCAGAAACTATCAACGGTAAGTTCTATATGCTCTCTAGAGCGATGGAAAGATGTGGTGAAGGCTATCCGAATAAGAATCCTGCTATCTGGTTAAGTGAAAGCGATGATTTATTACACTGGGACAATTACACCTTATTAATGCAAGGTGAAACAGATTGGGAAGATAAAAAGATTGGTGCGGGTACCCCTCCAATTAAAACTAAAGATGGTTGGTTAGTTCTTTATCATGGTGTTAGCACTAAAGATGATGCCTACAGAGTGGGCGCTATTCTCTTAGATTTAAACAATCCATACAAGATTATCGCTAGAACTAAAGACTTCTTAATGGAACCAGAAGAAGAATACGAAACTAATGGTTACTATAACGGCTGCGTCTTCCCAACCGCAGTGGTGCCACATAATGGCACTTTATACATCTATTATGGAGCGGGTGATAAAGTCATCTGCTTAGCCACAGTGAAAGAAGACGAACTTCTGAAGTATCTAAAGGAGGAATGTCATGTCTAAAAAATATTTATTACCCGTGATTGGTTTAGCGTTATGTTCCGTTGTGGCCATTGGTGTGGCCTCAGGAGCGTACGCCACTGAACCACAAGCCCGTACATTCCAAGTTGATTTCTTTAATAACTATTTAAGAGAGGAATTCACTCTTTCTAACGGCACTAAAGGTAAAGGCAATAATCTCCTTTATAAATCCGTTGAAGCCATGGAAAATAATTTGCTTGAAAAACCAACTGATCCAGTGAGAGCGAGATATGATTTCCAAGGCTGGTATTTAGAAGAAGAATGTAAAACAGTCTGGAACTTTGAAAGTGATTTAGTAAAGGGCAACATGCGCTTATTCGCTAAATGGGGCATCGCCCAAGAAGATGAAGGCGCTGAGCCTGCTTATACTCCTCCATCCACAGTCTTACCAGGAGAAGCTGGTGTTGATTATCAATTAGAAAGCATCATGCACTTCAAAGTGGAAAATAACGTTGTTAATCTTCCAACTGCGGCTATCGCTAAGTTAGAAGCTAATAAAGATAATGTTCTTCCACTTATGGAATATCGCGTTAAAGCGAGTTTATCAATCGCTGCGACATATGCAAATAACAAAATCACCATCAATATAAACGGTGAACAAGCTAGAGTTATCACAGTTAAAGATAATTCCTTGGATTTAAGAATGGATAACTCTAACTATGAAACAAAAGCTAAGAAGTATGAGGCTAATGCCTTAGTTGAAGAAAGTTATCACGTCATGTTAGCGGGTTCATCCTCTATTGAGTTCTGGGAATCTTCTAAAGAAGACTTGGAGCCAATTGTGAGTTATAATCACGGCATTGGTGGTACCACAATCGAAGAGTGGGATACAAAACTTAATCAAAGACTAGTGTTCCCATATAAACCAAAAATGGTGGTCTACTATGTTGGTATTAATAATGTGATTAACTCTAAACAAGATGCGACCACAATTTGGAACAACCTAAAGAACTTCTTTGACCACACACACGAAGCGTTACCAAACACTAAAGTGCAATATATCATGATGAACCTCATTCCAGGTTATACGACATATTTCGACACAATTAACGCTGTTAACGCGAATGTTACCGAATATCAAAAGAGCAATACTTGGTTAACTCTTATTAATCCAGGTACAGCACTTCTTAAAGAAAACGGCCAACCAAACGCTGCCTACTTTAGAACAGATGGTTTACATCTCTCCTACTATGGCTATGTCGTTTGGGGAGGCATCATCAAACAATCAATTGTTAAAGGATTAGAAAATAACTAATTTATGAATTATCAAATGGACGTCAGTAAAGAATATCAAACTGCGAGAAAAAGTTTGTTTACTCTCTCTTTACTTTTCTCCCTCCTATTCAGTGTGGTACTTATTGCTGACGTTCTTCTGGTGGTTCTCGCTAATGAGGATTATCTAGTCAATCTCATCATCTCTATCGTCATCAGTATCTTGTTTGTTTGGTTTGCTATTTATTTCTTCTCCAATATCTTCAATGATGTGAACGAAAAGTATCTCTTCTATAGAGGCTATGAAAGTGGCCTCAAAGAAGAAGGAGAAGTGGAACTAGTGAGTATTGATGACGAGCTCAGCTACATGAACGGCCTATATGTCTACGCAGTGAGTGTGAGGTACATTAACGGTTTAGAAAGAATTGATAAAATCATCTACTCTGTTAATAAGGATTTGGGATTTAGGGTAGGTAGTAAGCTAAGCATTACGACCTATCGTAGAATCCTAACGAAAGCGAGACTCCATTAATGAATAGCATTAAAAAGAATCGCATTAAAAACAATATGAGATATATGTGGCCAGTATATCTCGTTAGTGCGGTAGTGATCGCTATCATTCTTAACGTTATCTTTGGTATCGTTCATAAGTTACCTGCCTATAAGACACTTACCATCTTTGTCTCTGGTGAAGTAACTGATTCTAAGGGCTTACAAAAAGACCTATTGGAAAAGTACCAAGATAAAGAACTGAAAAGTGTCACTACAATATCCGCGAAACCTAATGAAGGACATTACAACACTAAACTAACGGTACCGGGTTATAGCTCCGCGGATGTACTCATCATTCCTATTTCTAAACTTAATAATCTAGATATTGGTTACTTCGCTTTAGATTTGAAGGATGAACTAATTACTTCCTTCTATAGTGGTTACACTCTCTATTCTCAAAAGGAAGTTAATTATGGTATCAAAATTAACAAAGAATTAGTTAAGTCCTATATGAACTTGCCTAATGAAGACTGCTATATGTTCCTTAATGGTGGTAGTCAAAATATAGGCGAATACGCTAATAAGCCAAATAAGGATCATGACTTAGCCTTACAACTAGTAAAAGACTGGGGTATTTAATGAAAAAAGAAGAAAAACACATTACTGATCAAGACGCTAAACAGTCTCTTCCTACAAGTAGGAAAGAAGTGTTTTTCGACTTGTTAAGAAACCGCAAGATGACACTCTTTGCGTTATCTTGCTATACCTTTATGTTCTTCATCCCATTAGCGGTTGATTTAATCTATTTCAATTTCGTTGAATCGATGGCAATAAGCGCTGAAAAGTTTGAATATCTATTCTCTTTAATCTTCTATTCCATGCTTATCATGCTTCCATGTATTGTGATTGGATTTATTGGCTTAGCAGGCGCTTTCTATACAGCAAAAAAACTAGTGTGGCAAGAAGGTGTCTCTTTAGCTAGTGATTTCTTTAAAGGCATTAAAGAGAACTGGAAACATGCTCTTATTAATGGCGTAATCTTTGGCTTAGTTTTATTTGGTTTAATCATTGGTGGTTCATTCATGCTGATATACGCCGATGTGCACGCTGTAGTGCGTGGCATCGCAATTGGAGCGCTCATCGTTCTCTTCTTAATATTTGGTATGGTGACAGTACTTAACTTTACGCAAGGAGTATATTACGAGAACTCCTTTGGAGTCACTCTTAAAAACTCCTTCTCATTCTTAGGATTATTAAATTGGAAAGTATTAGTTATTTATTTACTTTCTACAGGAGTGGTAGTCACTCTTGGATTATTTAATTTCCTAACTCTCGTAATCGGTTTATTACTATTTGCGGTCCTTAACAGTGTGGTTATTGTTTTGTACACACTGATCTCCCATTCCGCATTTGATAAATATATTAATCAAGAACATTACCCTGACATGGTTAACAAGGGTTTGTATAAAGTTAGTCAAGACGACAAGGAGGCCTAATTTATGGCAGATGTAACACTTAAACACGTTTATAAGGTTTACGATGGTGGAGTTCGCGCGGTTAACGACTTTGACCTTGATATTAAGGATAAAGAATTCGTTGTCTTCGTTGGTCCTTCGGGATGTGGCAAATCCACAACTTTAAGAATGATCGCAGGCTTAGAAGAAATTACCGCTGGTCAATTATATATTGATGGTGAACTCATGAATGAAGTTGAACCAAAGAATAGAGATATCGCAATGGTTTTCCAAAGCTATGCTTTATATCCACATATGACTGTTTATGAAAACATGGCCTTTGGTTTAAAACTTAGACATACACCTAAGGAAGAAATTGATAAGCGCGTTAAGGCCGCTGCGGAAATCTTAGAAATCTCTGAATTACTTTCTAGAAAACCAAAAGCATTATCTGGTGGTCAAAGACAACGTGTCGCTTTAGGTAGAACCATTGTTAGGCAACCAAAAGTCTTCCTTCTTGATGAACCATTATCTAACTTAGACGCTAAATTACGTGTCTCTATGCGTAGTGAAATTACTAAACTCCATGAAAAATTAGAAACCACATTTATTTATGTTACCCACGACCAAACAGAAGCCATGACAATGGGTAGTCGTATTGTCGTTATGAAAGACGGCTTTATTCAACAAGCCGATACCCCAATTACTTTATTTGAAGATCCGTGTAACTTATTTGTCGCTACATTCTTAGGTAGCCCTCAAATGAATATCGTGGATGCAGAATTATTTATGGACGGTAAACAATTAAAAGCTAAGTTAAATGATTTAGATAACATGGTTGTTACTTTCCCTGAAGTCAAGGCCAAACAACTCGCTAATAAGAAGTACATTGGACAAAAAGTCTTGTTAGGTATTAGACCAGAACACGTCCATCCAAATAATGGCGATTTAGCGGCTTTCATTGAAGTCGTGGAACACTTAGGTGATGAATCTATCCTCTACTGCAAGATGGAAAATAGAAAAGATCAATTCATTATCAAAGTGCCATTTAATAGTAAGATTCACGCTAACGAAGATGTTAATGTGGAATTTGATATGGAACACGCCTATCTCTTTGATGTTGATACACATAAAGCAATTATGGGCATTCCACACGAAGATGAAATCCCAGTGAGAATTAATAACAATATTTTATCGATGGGCGAACAAGACTTCGTTTTAGAACCAGAATTCATCCAACACCTATTAGATAGCGCTTTCGCTAACGATGTTAATTTAGCAATCAAGCCAGAATATGTTAGTTTAACTAGACCAACTGAGGGCAATGAAATCCCTGTTCTAGTTAAAGATAATGTCTTAACCATTGGTAAACAAACATTTGAGATTAATGAAGACAATATGGCTTCTTTATACGACAAAGTATTTACAGATGATATGGTCTTAGTCAATCATCCATGGGATATTTCGTTAGAAGAAGTGGAAAACGCATTAGCGATAACCGCTAAAGTCACCAAAGTAGAAGAAGATGAAAAGACCAAAGTCATCAGCTTTGCCATCGATGGTGTTGAAGATGTTTATAAAGTTGAAATTTCTAAACCAGTAGTGGAAGAGGCTATAGAAGAGCCTAACGATAACGAAGGTGAAGACGCTGAGGCTGAACCAGTTGAAGAAGTTAAAACTGAACAAGCGGAAGAAACTGAAGCTGAACCAGAAGTCGAAGAACCTGATATTGTTGAAGGACAAGAAATCACCCTCTATATCCCATACGATAAGTTTGAAGTATTACCTGCTAATCGTTTAGCCATTGAAATTAAAGCTAAAGTGGAATTCATGGAACAAAAAACTGACTATCAAGCAGTTTACTTCTCCTTAAAGGGTATTGATGGATACTTCGCCTTCAAGATGAGAAACGATGAAACTGTACCTTTAGGTAAAGAAATCACCCTCTATCTACCATATCGTAGAATCAATATTTACGATCAGCAACATAACAAAGTTAACTCTCGTGAAGCTGTTTATGAAAATACAGGTGTTGCGATGGTGAGCGTTAAAGAAAACTTAGTGAATATTAAAGTTGGTGGCGCTACTCTTACATACGAAAACAGGAATAACTATACTGATGGCAAATATGAGATTACTTTTATGCAAGATAAGCTCGTTCCAATCTACACTAAGAAGATGTTAAAGAAGAATGATAAGTTAGAAAACCCAGAAATGGAACGTCGTAATGTCATTAAAGTTTCCGCTTATGATGAAGATGTCTTGGGCAATAAGTTATTAGTGTACGTTCAAGTCCCAGGCTTTGAGAATTATCAATCATTCGTCGTGGATAATAAGTTCTCCGTTTATAAAATGCCAAAGTTTGAAATGCACGTACCTGAAGATGCATTTACATTAAAACGCCTTGATTAATATATAATCATAGAAAAGGAATCTTAAAACTTATGAAAGATTATTTAGCAACATATCAAGAATGGCTTAATAGTGATCTTCTTAGCAAAGAAGAAAAGGAAGAACTCCTTTCCATTAAAGATAATGAAGAAGCAATTAAAGACCGTTTCTATAAAGACTTAACATTTGGTACTGGTGGTTTACGTGGTGTCATGGAAATCGGCACCAATCGCATGAATAGATTTGTCATTAGAAGAGCCAGCCAAGGCTTAGCTAACTTCTTAAACAAGAAATACGATAAACCAAGTGTCGCGATTGCTTATGATAGCCGTAACCATAGTGATGAATTCGCTAAAGAGACAGCATCTGTTTTAGCGGCTAATAACATCAAAGTGTATTTATATAAAGAGCTCATGCCAACGCCAGCGTTATCATTCGCCACTAGATATTTTAAGTGTCAAGCGGGTGTCGTAGTTACAGCATCCCATAACCCAAAGATTTATAACGGTTATAAGGCGTATGGCTCTGATGGCTGTCAATGTACCGATGAACTCGCGAATGGTATCTATCAAGAAATCATTGTCTTAGATATGTTTAAAGACGTGAAGGTCGGTGACTTTGACGCTTTAGTGAAAAATAATCAAATTAGCTTAATTGGTGATGACTGCTTTAGAGCGTTCATCGATAGCAATAAGAAGCAATCAATCTATAACGAAAATAGAAACATCAAAATCATCTATACCCCTCTTAATGGAGCGGGTCGTAAGTGTGTCACCACAATCTTAAAAGAAGATGGTTTTGAAGATGTCCGAGTGGTCAAAGAACAAGAAATGCCTGATGGTAATTTCCCAACTTGCCCATATCCAAATCCAGAAATCCATGAAGCCTTAAAGTTAGGTATTGATAAATTAGTGAATGAACAAGCGGATATACTCGTCGCTACTGACCCTGATAGTGATAGATGTGGTGTAGTAGTGAACACTAAAGATGGCCCACACATCTTAACGGGTAACGAAGTGGGCTTAGTGCTTTTTGATGCGATATATCACGCGAAGAAAGAACAAGGCAAATTATCTAAGAATCCAGTCTTAGTTAAAACAATTGTGAGTAGCGATATGGCCACCTTAATGGCGAATGACTATAAAGTCACTGTTAAAGAGGTTTTAACGGGCTTTAAGTACATTGGTGAACAAATACTCTACCTTGAACAAAAAGACGCCTTAAAAGACTATTTATTTGGTTTTGAAGAATCGTGTGGCTACTTAAGTAACACTGATGTTCGTGATAAAGACGCGGTTAACGCTGTTCTATTAGTGTGTGAAGTTGCTGATCACTTAAAGAAACAAGGAAAGACCTTAGTGGATAGACTTAATGAACTATATGCGAAATATGGTGACTTTAAGACCGCTTTATTAACTTATGAATTCCCAGGTGTTACTGGTATGCAACATATTCAAGACTTAATGGGCATGTTTAGAAGTGAACAAGTGAAAGACAAAATCCAAGGCATTGACCATATTGGGGATTATAAACTTGGTTATATCTATTACGCTGATAGAAAAGAGCCAACCAAATTACCAGTCAGTGATGTAGTGAAGTTCTTCCTTAAGGACAACGCCACAATTACCATTAGACCAAGTGGTACAGAACCAAAGCTTAAGATATATATCTTTGCGAATGGTCAAAAGAGATTAGATGAATTAAAAGCCTTATTTGAGGGCTTTATGAAGTAAGCATTATGGAATTAGTCAAATTAGTGCCCGCAGTTAAGGATTATATCTGGGGTGGAACATATTTTAAAAAATATAACAAAGGCCTAGCGTTTGAACGTGTTAGTGAGTGTTGGGAACTCTCTATGAGAGAAGACGCTCCATCAATCATTGCGTCAGGTAGATACTTAGGTAAACCATTATGTGAAGTAGTTACTAAAGAAGATATCGGTCCAGTGATGGAGAGGTTTCCATATTTCCCACTTCTAATTAAATTAATTGACGCGAAAGATAACTTATCAGTGCAAGTCCATCCAAGTGATGACTATGCTTTAAAATATGAAAACTCCTTCGGCAAAAGTGAGATGTGGCATATTATCTCCGCGGATGAAGGCAGTGGTCTTTATGTTGGTTTAAACAAAGACTACAAAAAAGAAGATATTGAAAAAGCTTTAAAAGAAGGAACCATTTTGGAATGCTTAAACTTCTATAAAGTTAAACCCGGAGAAACATATGTTATTAAACCAGGTACCATTCATGCGATTGGTAAAGGTGTTAGATTAATTGAAATCCAACAAAACTCTAATCTTACATATCGTTTATATGACTATAACCGTGTGGATAAAGATGGTAATCCAAGAGAACTACATATTAAAAAGGCCCTAGACGTCATCGATTATCATAAGTATGAGCCTAATATGTCTAACGATGAATTACTCGCGGATAACAAGTATTTCACGGTGAGAAGAATTGAATTTGATAAATCAGTTAAGTTAAGTGCTTCAGAAGCATTCTTATCATTTACCTTTTTAGAAGGTGAAGGTATGGTTAACGATATACCTTATAGACAATACGATACTTTCTATCTCCCTTATCAAAAGGAATGTACGATAAGGGGTAAAGGTGTAGTGGTAGTCTCTACAGTTAGATAATATGAACGATGACTATATCAAAAGAATTAGAAAACTTATTGGTCATGAACCAATGTTAATTCCTCACGCAGTAGTGATACTTTTAGATAAGGACAGCAAAGTCCTTTTTGAAGTGCGTGCGGATGATGGCTATTTAGATTTCCCTGGTGGTTCTGTTGATATGGGCGAAGAAGTGATAGAAACAGCGAAAAGAGAACTATACGAAGAAACAGGACTCATCGCGGATGAGTTAGAACTCTTTGATGTTTATAGCGGTCCCATTACTAAATACACATACTTTAATCAAGATGTCATATATGGTGTGGATACATTTTATGTATGTAGAAAATACCATGGGGAACTAAAGCCTCAAAAAGAAGAAGTTAAAGATCTTTTATTCTTAGACGTTAATAGTATTAATGGTAAGTTATCCCCTCGTAATAAGAAGGTCATCGAAGACATTAAAGCTAGATTATTATGAAAACGGTTAAAAATATAAATTACTATAACGACCTACATATGGACTTATTCCTACCAGAAAAAGAAGAGTTTTATACTTTTATCCATTTTCATGGTGGCGGTCTAGTGGAGGGTGACAAAGGTGATACCCACAAGTACTGTGAGCATTTAGCGAAATGTGGTTACGCAGTGGCCACAGCGAACTATTCGTTACTACCTGATCATAAGTTCCCTAGTTTTATAAGGGACGCTGCAAGAGCGGTCAAATATATGATGGATAACATTTCTAAATATGGTAAATGTAAGGGCTTTATCATCAGTGGTCAATCCGCAGGGGCATACTTAACATTAATGCTCTGCTTAAATAAAGAGTACTTAAAAGAAGTGGGTATCAATAATAGCGATATCCTTGGTTACGTGAGTGATGCAGGCCAACCAACTACACACTTCCATATCTTAGAAATTGAACAAGGCTTAGATCCTAAATTACAACGTATTGATGAAACCGCTCCTCTTTACTATGTAAATGAAACAACTAAGTTTAATGGATTGTTATTAATCACCTATACGAATGATTTAGAAAACCGCTTAGAACAAAATAAGTTACTAGTAAGTTCACTTAAGTCATTTAATAAAGACCTTAACGTAAAGTTAGAAATATTAGAAGGATATCACTGCCAAGGTAGTAGTGAACTTGATAAAGACGGTGAATATCCTGTGATTGAGTTAATAAATGAATGGATGAAAACATTATGAAAGTAGTTAATATTTTAATGATTGGTAACTCCTTCAGCGTGGACGCTGCTAGATATACACATGAACTATCTTTAGGGGGAGACACTGTTATTGAATTAGGCGTTCTTTATGTCGGTGGTTGTTCTTTAGAAAGCCATGTAAAGTTCTTTAAGAATAATGAAGCACCATATGAATGGTTTATAAATGGTGAATCCACTGGTCGATATATCTCCTTAAAAGAAGCTTTAGAAATGAAGAAGTGGGACTATATCACCATGCAACAAGTCAGTGTCTTTTCTGGTTTAAAAGATACCTTCTATCCATATATTAATGAACTAGTGGATTATGTACGAAAATATCAAAAAGAAGCGACCCTTGTACTACATAAGACCTGGCCATACGAAGAGAAGTTTGATAACGAAAATTTCAAATGGTATCACTATAATAGTGAAGAAATGTATGAAGGCATTTGTAAGACCTATGAGTATGTCCAACAAGACTTAAACATCAAGATTGTGATTAGAAGTGGTGACGCAATCTATGAAGCGATTAAGAAATATGGTTCTAAGTTCCATAAAGACGGTTTCCATCTTAATGATGAAGGTCGATATATCGCTGCGTTAACATTTGTGCATACATTCAATAACAACCAACTATTAAATAACTTATATATCCCAGATGGGTTTGACAAAAACCTATGTTTTGAATATGAGAAACTCGTTTCTAATATACTAAGCAGATAATCGTTACAAAAAGCAAAAGTGTAAAGCGTTGCGTTGATATTCTCTAATAAAGAAGGTACGATAAATTCGTACTTTTTGAACAAATGATTATCGTTAAAAGCGTCAATAAAACATATAGCGATCAAACCAAAGCCTTGATTGATATAAATTTAGAAATACCTTCAACTGGTTTATTTTTTGTTCTTGGGAAAAGTGGCAGTGGTAAAACCACTCTTTTGAACTTGTTATCGGCTTTGGATAAGCCAGATACTGGCAACATTGTTGTTGATGATTTAAACATTAGCGAATTAAATGAAAAGCAATCTGCGTTGTTTAGATCAAATAATGTTGGATTTGTCTTTCAACAATACAATTTGATTGAAAGATGGACCGTTGAAAAGAATATCTCTTTTGCTCTCGAATTAGCGGGTAAACCGATAGATAAAAACAAAATAAAAAAAGTTTGCTCTGAGTTAGGACTGTTAGATGATAGTGGAGAGCCACTTGTTAATAAGAAAGTCGCTAATCTTTCTGGTGGCCAAAAACAAAGAGTGGCGATCGCTAGAGCCATTATCAAAAAACCTAAAATTCTTTTATGTGACGAACCAACTGGTGCGTTAGATAAAGATAACACCAAATACTTACTAAATGTTTTGGGAAGGCTGAGCAAAGACACATGCGTTATTGTTGTTACGCATGATAGAACGATTATTGATGAAACAAGCAACATCATTGAAATGGCTAATGGCAGAATCATTACCAATTCTATCCAAAATAGCGACCACGGTAGTGGAAATAGTAATGAAATAATTAAGCCAAAGACAAGAATCTCAAGCATTTTATCACTTGCCTTTAATTTTCTTACCGCAAGTAAGTTCAGACTTGCTCTTTCGTTTTTGCTATTAACGGTTTGTTTGTTTGCTTTTTCTATCCCTGTCATCGGTTCTGGTCAAACTGATACTGATGTTATTGTGGACACGTTAATTAATCGTGGCGAAAAATATGCAGTAGTTTCCAATTATAAAGTAGAAGACGATAATTATTCGCCCCTTCCGTTTGACAAAAAACAAAACCAATTGATTAATGAATACAACGCTTTTGAAAACCTTAACGTGTTTAAGAGTGTTTTTGACGATTCAAAAAACTATAATTCCGCATTATTAAATAAGCATCCATATCAATATCTTTTGGGAACATCTTTTGAACAGGTTATAGAAATCCCTGTAGACTTTGATTTGTCTTTGATTGGTGTTAGTAGAGATTCTCGATTAAGTAACGGTGTTTCTTGTTTGATGCCAAAAGCAATTAACGAGATCGCTATTACTGATTTGCAAGCTGATAAATTATTGACACAAGGATATATCGCTAGTGAAGGCGAAATGCCTTTAAAATATAACAACATCGATGAAATTGTGGGGTCATACCTTGGTGAATTTCTTATCACAGGTATCTACCAAACGTGTGATTCTAGAGATTTGTTCAAGGGTTACGCTGAATCGCAAGTGAATGATGAAATAATGCTTCTCGCTCACGGAACATATTTTTCCAAAATGTCATTTATGTTAAAAGGAGCGATGGAAACAATCTATAAAAGCGTTTATTCTGATGAACTAGAAAAGCATTCAAGTGAATATATGCCTTCTTCATCACTAATTAGAGCGAAAAGTAAAAACAAAATGAAGACAATCTATAACGAGTTAAGGAACGCAAATAGAGAGAGTAATATAGTCGTTAACAGCAAATATAATCATGTCATAGAAAAAACTAGCTTTTTAAGAAATTCTCTAGGTAAGAAGATTCTTTGGATTGCTACGGGTGTAATGGCCATTTTTACATTTATATCAACATCTTTCATGCTTTTTGTTGAATTTGATATTAAAAAGAAGGAACTAGGTATTATCACCACACTTGGCGCTCCAAAAAGTTATATTGCTAAACTCCTTTTGGCGGAATCGTTTATATTGGGCTCAATTTCATTGATTTTCAGCGGAATTACAACTGCAGTTTTCTCCGCTATTATCAATACAAAAATGATGCACACTGTCTTAACGATGAACACTTTATCGTTTTTGTTCATTATCCTATTTGCATATCTGTTAATGACAATTATTTCGTCTACAATTTATCTTGTCCACCACAAGAAAAAATCGATAGATTTAATTAAAGAATTATAAGACTTTATTTCTTTAGGTGAACAATAACCCACACTTTTCTTGGGGGTATATAAACGCGAAAAAAACGTGTTGTAATCAAAACTTTTTGCTTAAACAATTTAAGTATTAAGGCCTTGTGCCAAGAAAGGATAAAAAATGAAAAAAGCTATTTTTCTTTTGATGCTACCGTTCTTAGTTGGAGCATCAACAAGCGTTGCCTGCAATGCAACACAAAAACCAAATGAAGCTGTTTTCGCAGAAGAAGAAAAAGAAGTAGTTCTCTCCGCAGATATGCTGCTTCATGATTACTATTCCGATGTTGTTAACGCTAATGTTGGTAAAACAATTCTCTCGTTCGAGGAATTTAAGAAAGAATACCTCGAATCACCTCAAACAATTGATGTATTCACTCAGGAAAAGTGCAAAGATCCAGTGTTTAAAGAATATGTGAAACCAACCGGACCAGTAAAATTTAAAGCCAGTAGTTCTGGCGTTGCTGACTACATCATCAGCCCAACCACTTATACTCAAACGCCAGTGTCAGCGTTTAGACGTGTTCCTGTTTATCGCAATTTCTTTGATTACAATAGTCTTGTCTTAATCGACATTATTAATGAAACAAACACAATTATGAATGATATGGGCCATACAGCATGTATCACAAACTTAAACGCTACAATGAGGTATTCCAATGGCACAACAGCTTCATTCATACAAACAATTGAAGCCGTTGATGGTCCTGGCGTTAGTTATGGCTTCCTTGATGACGAAAGAATCTGCCATTATGGTGTCAACATTTACAGATTAAGATTCAGCCCATACCTTGGCAATAGTGATAGACAAGAAGTCATTTATTTCTTAAAAAGACAGTTGGGTAAAGGATTTGAACTTAGCCCAGCTGCTTTAACTCAAACAAATTTGGGAATCGACAAAAATAAATGGTACTGTACACAATTAGTGGAAGGTGCTTATAGATATGCGGGATTAGAAATTAATACTGCAAGCTATCAATGCACTACAGAACAAAGATTAATGCCAGGAAGCTTAATTCCAGGAGTTATTCCACTTTGTGGACCAATCAGAATTATCGAAGATATTGCTCCAGAACATTTAAAACTTTCTATTGCTGGATATAACAATGGATTTTTAGGAATTGGATCATATTGGACCATATCTGTTTACAATCCTTTCAGTTACAGCATTCCAATTCAATACAACAGCAAAATGTGCTTTGACGCCGATGGTGAAAAATGGAGTGGTTTGCTTGATGTTAAAAATGACAGCATAAACGGATACCAAACCAAAACATTCAAGGTTTATACCAATTTCGCTGCTGACGCTATCGCGTTCTCTCGCGTGCTCGACGTTTGGACACCAAACGGTTACCGCTATAGTTCAGTAAGATACATTACATATGCTAAGAATCTCAATTCTGCAAACGGCACTTTGACAGAAAGATACAACATTAAGGATCGCGATACAGTTTTTAATTACTATGATTCTCATTGATAGTTTGACAAAGCGTTATTCAAAAAATGAAATTGGATTAAACAATTTATCTTTTGATATACCAAATAAAGGTCTAACTATTATTGTTGGGGAGAGTGGCAGTGGCAAAACCACTCTCCTCAACCTTCTCTCAGGACTATTGAAACCAACCAGTGGATCAATTGTGGTTGATGGAGTAGATTTAACCAAACTGAGTGATAGGGAGATCGCTAGATACCGTGGAAAAAATATCGGTTTCATCTTTCAAGACTATAAGCTTATCGAAAGATGGACTGTCGGTAAAAATATCTCTTATGCTTGCGAATTGGCAGGCATAAAAATAACTAAGAAAGAAATAGAGGACATTTGTGTCTCTCTTGAATTAATAGATGATAGTGGTAAGTCATTAGTTAATAAGAAAGTTGCTAATCTTTCTGGTGGCCAAAAACAAAGAGTGGCGATCGCTAGAGCCATTATCAAAAAACCAAAAATTCTTTTATGTGACGAACCAACTGGCGCGTTAGATAAAGAAAATTCTATACAAGTGGTGCAAAAACTGAGGACGATTAGCGAAAACATACCAGTAATTCTCGTCACTCACGATGAAAGCATCATAAATAAAAACGATTACGTCGTTAAGTTGAGTAAGGGTGAAATCTTTGAAATTCATAACAAGCCAATAATCGAATCAAGAGATGAGCCAAAATCATTTAAGGCGGAAAACAAAATGAATCCATTCGTAGTTTTTAAAACTGCGATGAACTGTTTGTTTTCAAAGAAAATTATGGTTGCCTTCTCTATGATTTTATGTGGCTTATCATTATTTGCATTTTCGTTACCTCTCATTGGTAAAAGTGCTTCAAGAAACTATCAAAATATTCAAATAGATACGTTATCTAGTCACAAGCAACAATATGCAATTTTAAGTTCTGACAATATTCTAGTCAGTTATGATGATGATAAATACAATTATCATTATTCAGGTTTTAGCGATCAACAAGTTGAAACGATTGAACAATATAATGGTTTTAGTTATGTTGGCTACGATAATGGAACTAGAGTGTATGGTTTAACGGTGCCTAGAGAAAGATACATATCGTCAGATGATTATAAAAACGCTTATGAGAAAAAATGCTTAACAACCTTTGCAAACGAAATCCATTTTAAGGATACTTCTCATATAGAAACAATTGGATACGTCAAGGATGAAAGAGTAACAGTTGAAAACCGTTTTCCTAGCACCGCTAATGAATTTGCGATTACTGATTTTCAAGCTGACCTATTGCTTGAATATGGCTTCACAGAGTGGGATAGCAACACTCATGAGCCATCGCGCAACAAAACTTCTTTTACTTCGATTGATGATTTAATTGGCTTCGAAATAAATGGTTACACAATATGTGGTGTTGTTAAATCGCCTGCTTCAAAAGAAATATTTGATACAGTTGGCAAAAAGAATGGTAATGAAACTGAAATTGATAAAGTTGCTAATGAATATCATTTTTTAACCGAAACAGTGTGGATTGCTGCCGAAGGTGAAACTAGAACTGGTCAGACACTGGTGCGTCTAGATAAAGGCGCGTCCGCACTAAAGAAACTTTTGAACGATTTGCATTTTGTCGACTATGATCATCTCAACACCAAGCATAAACATAATGTTGCACTAGCAACACCGTACGATGAAAGCATTAATTTGGCTATTGGTGTTTTAGATAATAAAATTACAAGAACAGCTTTAATGATTGTTTCTGGAGTGTTTTGCACAATAGTTTTCATTTTGAATCTGTTCACTCTAAGCGGTATCTTTGCTCTTAAGAAAAAGGAATTAGGTGTCATTTGCTGCTTAGGCGGTTCTAAATCTTTTAATGTTTGTGTTTGTTTAATTGAAGCGCTTCTGATAGCGATTGGCAGCGCACTGGTAACTTTTGCGGTGTCGCTTATCTATGTTTTGAGTGTTAATTCTCAATGGAATGTTATGGCACTAATGTTAATGCCACTAGATGCTTTGCTAGTGCTTGGCATATGCTTGGTTTTAGTCTTGGCTTCTTCTATACATTCTCTTGTAAAAGTATCTCGAAGCGAAATAGTGGATTTGGTTAAAGAACAAGAGTAGTAACTTGTTTACATACTTCATGTATATCGCTAGTATATGTGCTAAAATATCCTAGCAATTATGAAACAACGCACAGTCTCTCATATTAGATATAACTACATTAAACTCGCTATCTATTTCACTTTAGCGGTTCTTATTTTCGTGTTCAGAGAACCATTAATTGAACACCTTAAGTATTTCATCGGTGGATTAATGATTATGTACGCTCTAGAAGAAGTACTCTTTGAGTTAATCTTCTCTAGAAAACATTTCTTCCATCAAAACAAAGTCTATTTAGGCTTTATTGAATTGATACTAGGTCTTTTATTAGTGATTGTAGATATCTCTTATGAGGGCACATGTATTATCTGGGCGACTTGGTCCTTATTACGTGAAACTCACGAAGTGGAAGAAATCTTAGCGGAACTAAATAACTTACCTGCGAAAATACTCAGTGGCGTGGAATCATTAGTCGTGATTGTTTTTTCTGTCATGTTAATCATTGAACCAACTGAACATCATGCGCTGATTCATTTATATTTATTACTTGTCGAATTAATTGTTGCTCCGTTAACTCCATTAGTGGATGAAACAATCTCACAAGTTAAAGCTAAACGGACTAAAGCAAAAGAGAATTAGCAGTTTATAGACATAAATTTGTCTAATAAGTGAAAAAATGGAGAACAGATTATGAACGATCGCATTAAGACCGCTTTTATAATAGAGCTCATCGCACAAGGCACTCTAGATGCTTATTGGTCATGCCTTTTATTACAAAGATTCACTGGTGACTATTTCATTTCTAGTAACCCAGTTGTGCAATATATTTGTGCATTCTTTTTCGTTATTGCACCTTTTGTTTTAGCGATTGTAGCACTTAGCAAACAAAAGGGAGCGAATCCTTCTAATACCACTGAAAAAACAATGCTAGCCATTACACGTGTATTTGCTTGTGTGACCATCATTGAATCATCCCTTTATATACTATCAACATTCACAGGTGGTTTATTTAGTTTCCTATTCTTTTAGTTAAAGGTAACGTCATTATGAGAAGTAGAGTTATTACAGCATTTATCTTATCAATAGTGGGCTTATTTGCCGCTTCTATATATTTCCTTGTTCTTTTACAAAGTATCACTGGTGGCCATATGTTCATACCACCTGAAGTTGTCCGTTATCTAACACTCTTTTACGCTGGGACAGTAATGACTCCAATTGTGTTAGGTATTGTTTCCTTAAGTTTAGTTAAAAATGTTAAAGAAGGTCCTAAGGGATTTAAGATTGCAACAATTATCATGTCATGGATTACACTAGGTTCATTTATTAGCTATGGTATTGCTCTTGTCATAGGTCTCATGGTTCTTGGGTATGTCTTCTTCGGTTTATAATAATAAAGGAGCTTAATTATGAATAAACGTTTAACGACCGCATTTGTTTGTTCGATTGCCGCTCTAGCAGTGGGAGCATTTGCCCCTTTTATCATCGCTTATATTTATATGTTTAATAAATCTACAGGTGATCCTTCACCTATTCTTCTTTGTTCCGCTAGTTTTTCTTTAACTATGACTGTGATTCTTGCGGTTTCCGCGTTATCTTTAATCAAAATCAGTTTTGAAATCACTAGAGAAGAAAGAATTAGACGTAATTTAACACGTATCTTTGCGTTTGCCTCGCTTGGTGAATTAGCTCTTGCCGCATTCATCGTCTTATTTGCGGCGTTCATATCGGTATTCACTTTCTATTGATAATATGGCTCTCAAATTAATTAAGTTAACTAAACAATATCAAAACCAACTCATTGAGATGCTTGATGAGTGGAAGCGTGACCAAGAAGAAAATCACACTGATACTTCTCCTTACGCTATTTTTAGAAATAGTTATGAAAACTTTGATTATTATTTAGATAACTTAGAATGTGATAAACGTGAACTTACTCGGCAATTGAATTACCGAGCATCTTGGTCATGAATTGATTTATTAACGTGATCAATTCATCTCCTGTTGGGTAGTTCCTACCCGATAT
>CADBXE010000004.1 GCA_902798595.1 uncultured Erysipelotrichaceae bacterium
GCCGAATTCTGCTTCGACGGCTTTGACTAATTCATTTAATTCCACTACTGTCATTTCTTTTAATGCAGCAATGATTTCTTCATTTGTTAATTTTGCCATGATAATAATCCTCCTAGATTGGCATTACTTGTCCGCTACTGCCTTGACAGCGCAAGCGAAGGAGCGGATTGGTGCTTGTAAGCACGATAAGAACATGGAAAGTAGACCTTCTTTGCCTGGAAGTTTAGCAACTTCGAGCATAGCTTTTTCGTCGACGAATTTACCTTCGACGATACCGCCTTTAACGACAAGAACGTCTTTATGTCTTTTAGCATATTTGGCGATGACCTTGGCACCAGCGATAACATCTTCAGAGAAAACGATAGCGTTTGGACCTGTTAAGATGTTGTTTAATTCGTTGTAACCTAATTCATCAACAGCACGTTCGACAAGAGAATTCTTGTAGACGTTCATTTCAGCGTTTTCCTTGTGGAGAGCACGTCTGATTTCTTGAATTTGGGCAACTGTTAAACCACGGTATTCACAAACGATAATGGTTTGGCTCTTTTTCGCTTTTTCACTGATTTCCTTAACGGTCTCGGATTTAGCGGCTAAGACTGCTTGATTCATATTCTTGACCTCCTTTTTTAAAAATTGTTGTTTGAAGGCTCCAATATACGGTGGGCTTTATAGATACGCCTCGGTAACATTATTAAGACTGCTTCGTCCGTTACTGTCTTAGGTATATTGTGCTTTGTTTTAATTAACGACCAGCAAATGTGAATTGAATGGCTGGACCCATGGTCGTATGGATAACAGCTTTCTTGAAGAATACGCCTTTGACTGCGGCTGGTTTAGCTTTTAATAAAGCATCAACGAGAGCGTTTAAGTTATCAGCGATCTTTTGAGCATCGAATGACACCTTAGCAATGCAAACGTGCATGTTGGCTTCCTTGTCAATACGATATTCGACTTTACCGGCTTTAATTTCTTTGACAGCTTTAGCGATGTCTGGGGAAACTGTGCCAGTTTTTGGGTTTGGCATTAAGCCTTTAGGACCTAACACTCTACCTAATTTACCGATGTTGCCCATCATGTTTGGAGTAGCGACGATGACATCGAAATCGAACCAGTTTTCTTTTTGGATCTTTTCGAGCATTTCGTTACCACCAGCGAAATCGGCACCAGCGGCTAATGCATCATCAACTTTGTCGGTAATAGCTTTGGTTTTGCCGTTGCCATGTGGGAGGATGAGAGTTCCTCTGACTTGTTGATCAGCTTGTTTTGGATCGACATTGAGTTTGAAACTGACATCGATTGTAGCATCGAACTTAACAGTGGAAGTTTCCTTCACTAAAGCACATGCTTCTTCGATGGTATAGAGTTTGTTTGCGTCAACTTTTTCAGCGGCGGCTTTGTAGTTTTTACTTCTAAACATTTCCGTTCACCTTAGTCAACAACTTCAACGCCCATGTTATTGGCGCTGCCTTCGACGATCTTCATAGCTGCCTCAATGTCTTCGCAGTTGAGATCCGGGAGCTTGTATTCAGCAATTTGTCTGAGTTGAGCTCTTGTGATAGTAGCAATTCTGGTCTTACGGCCTGTTGCACTACCTTTTTGAATGCCAGCAGCTTTTAAGATTAAACCTGCCACTGGAGAGGTTTTGATGACAAAGTCACAGGACTTGTCTTCGTAGGCTGTGATGATAACAGGAACGATTTCACCTTTTCTGTCGGCTGTCTTGGCGTTAAAGTCTGTACAGAATTTACCCATGTTGACACCAGCAGAAGCGAGTTTTGGACCTGGCTTTGCTTCACCGCCAGGAAGTTCCATTTTCACAACTTTTGCGATTTTCTTCACTTGACTTTCCTCCTTTTGTAGATTTGTCAGTGCCGTGGTGATTCTGAGTGATCGCCACTCTTCCACGGAACGTACTAGTTTTACACGTGCGCTCACGCTCTCTCATGGCGCAAGACAACATGCTCATATATACTATCAAAATACGTGTGTATGTTGCAAGCATAAATTTATTTATTGGTTTATAGAAATAGGAAAATATAGGCTTCAAATCACTTGTGATTTGTTTTAGGTTGACATTTATAATCACAAAGTGTATTATATCGGCGACAAGAAAGCGTGAAACAATGATCAAAAAAAGCAAAACATTAAACCCATATTTACTATTGATTATCTCGTTTATGGCATTTGTTTTTATCGGTTCGTTTTTGTTATCGATGCCTTTCGTTTTTAGAAATAACCCTAATAACGAATGGTGTCATGTCGGTACTTATATGGATGCTTTCTTTACCTCGTTATCTGCGATGAGTTTAACGGGTGTCACCACCTATCCAGATGGTTTAGTCAATACCCTTAATGGCGTAGGTCAAACTATCGTCTTAATCCTAGTACAAATCGGTGGTTTAGGTATCGTTACAATTTTAACCTTCTTATTCTCCACTTTTAGAAGAAAGTTGCAGTTCAAAGATCGCTTAATGGTTTCACAAGCTATTGCCTTTAATAACTTTAGCGAAATTGTCAGATTCGTGAGACGTTTAATGATTATCACCGCAATCTGTGAAACGATTGGTTTTGGCCTTGGATTACCTGTGTTTTTGCAGCTCTTCCCCAACGATATTCCTCGTGCACTAGCGTATTCCATCTTCCATTCCATCTCATCTTTTAATAACGCTGGTTTTGATTTATTTAATTCCACAAACTCATTAATTGGTGGCTTATTTGCTAACACCGGGCAAACAATTGAAGCCACAAATTGGTTATACTACTATTTCAATATTTATAATGGGGCTTTATCACTACTTGGTGGTATCTCATTCCTAGTCATAATCGACACTGTTTTTGAGAACAGAAATCCACGCAGATGGTCATCGTTTACTAAAATTATTCTTGTCATGACTGGTGGTTTGGTCCTTGTTGGTTCCGCTCTTTTATTCCTCACCGATGGCTTAAAAGCGGATAACCCAATGAGCATCTTCCAAGTTATCATGCAAATTATTAACTGCCGTACTGCTGGATATAGTGTTTATCCACAAAGTGAAATATCTTTGCCTGGCAGAATGATTTGTGCATTTATGATGTTTGTCGGTGGGTCACCACTTTCCACTGCCGGTGGTATTAAGGTCACCACCATCTTCATTATTATGACTTCTATTTTCTCTTACTTCAGTGGTAAGCGTTTAGCCCCATTTAAACGTACATTCTCTGAAACGATTATCGCTAAGAGCATGACTATCGTTTTCTTGGTTGTAACCATTATTATGGTTGCATTCGTTGCAATTGGCTTCTTTGGTGTTACCAAGATTGATGGTCGTTCAATTGATCCAAAGCTTGAGGAAGATTTATATGGCATGTATTTATTCTCTGTCTTCTCCTTCTTTGGTAACGTAGGCTTCTATACGGGATTAGAACCATTCTTCTCCATCGGAGCCAAAATAGTTCTATGTTTCTTAATGTTATTAGGTCACTTAGGACCAATGACTTTTTTCCAATTATTCCAAAATAATTTAGACAAAAAAGCCAGTGTGCATTATAGTTTTGTTGAGGAAGATTTTTTAATCGGTTAAAGGAGGTATCTCTATATGGCTAAAAAATCATTTGCCGTTATCGGTTTAGGTCAATTCGGTATTTCTATTGTCGAAGAATTAGTCGACAATGACATGGACGTTATCGCTATCGATAGTGAAGAAGAGGCCGTTAAAAAGATTAGCTCATTACTTCCAACAGTCGCTGTTGCCAACAGTACTGATGAAGAAGCTTTGAAAGAATTAGGTATTAAGGATGTTGACGCTGCTATCGTCGCGTTTGGTTCTCATATTGAAGCTAGCATCTTAACCACCGTTATTCTTAAAGAATTGGGTGTGAAATCTATAATCGTCCGTGTTGATGATGCTTACTACATGCCAATTATGAAAAAGTTAGGTGCTACAGAAGTCATCATGCCTCAAAAGGCCGCTGGTGTTGCCTTAGCGAACCGTTTAGGCAACGAAGACTTCAAAGACTTCTATAAACTCGATGATAAGTTTTCCGTCGTTTCTATCGTCGTTAACAGCGCTTATGTCCCAGAACAATTAAAGGACTTAGCGACAAAAGACAAATACGGCGTTAACGTTGTTCTCATTATGCGTAATGGTCGTTCATTCGTTCCAGGTGGTAATGACTCCCTCTTGCCAGATGACACTATCTTCGTTGTCGGTGGCACAAAGGATATCAGAAACTTCCGCGAAGCAATCAACGGCGTGAAAAAGAGAAAGAAAGCAGCATAGATATGGCTATCAAAGTAACAAAAGAAGCAACCAACGATAAATACGCAATGAAATGTGAATATTGTGGTTGTGAATTCGAGTATCAGCATGAAGACCTTGGTTATCGTTTGTGGTATCGTCACGGATTCGTCTATTGCCCACACTGCAAGAGACCATTAAGACACAACGAAGAAAACAAGATCTCCTACGATTACACCGAAAAGTAAAAATAAAACCAGCCTCGTGAGAAGCTGGTTTTTTTGTTGCTTGTTATTAACAACTAGATTTTATCAATTTCAGAGAAGTCGACTTCCACTCTTGTGGATCTACCAAAGAAGATGGTTTCAAGTTCAACAACTTTGGTATCTCTATTGATAGAGAGGATACGACCTTCGGTGCCTTCTAATGGACCGTGGATGACTTTAACGTAGTCATCAACACTGTAACGATCGAACATATCGGCATCGATTTCGCCCATTCTCTTAAGAACTGGTTCAATTTGTTCACGTGGAACTGGGAATGGTTTTGTACCTTTACCAGAGGAACCGACGAAGCCGGTAACACCTGGAGTATTACGGACGACGTACCATGCGTAGTCTGTCATAATCATTTCGACGAAGACATAACCTGGATAGAGGTTTTTCTTTCTTGTCTTATCGGTTGGCATGCCATCTTTCATAACTGGAACTTCTTGTTCCGCGACAATGATACGGAAAATCAAATCTCCTAAACCCATGGATTCAACACGGCGTTTGAGATTTTCTTTAACTTTGTTTTCGTGTGTGGAGTATGTATTAACAACGTACCAGGCTTTTTCACCTAAAGTAGCATTGCTATCACCTTCACTTAAATCAGTTGTACTATCTGTAAATTTAATTTCATCTGCCATAGTTACACCTCTTATTTATTGAATGTGCTCTTAAGCACGTCAATCAAACCTTTGCCTAAAGCATCTTCGCCCATTAAGATCAAACCGACGACAGCGGCGATAATAACGACGACCACAATTGCTGGCACTAAAACTTCTCTCTTAGGCCAACGAACACGTTTGCCTTCTTTAATTACATCTTGTGTAAACTTTTTCACACCCATGAAGAAGACCTCCTTATTTGCTAATCTTATGAAGCGTCATCTTATTACAACGCTTACAATATTTTTTGATTTGAAGGTTTTTGGCACCTTCCTTTTTAATCGTGGTTGTATAGTTTCGGGAGAGGCACTCTTCGCAAATCAAAAGAACTTTTTCTCTCATCTCGAACCCCCCTATCACAATTAACTTTTAATAACTTATCACTCCTACTTATCATTGTAAAGAAATATTTATCTCTTTACATCACAGAACTCGAAATACTTTGGATACTTGAGGTCGTGCTTGTGTCGACTTGAACTGGTCCTAAAATCATCACCACGATGAAGCAAGCAATGATTGCCACCATCAAAATACCCATAATGATTGCGATAAACCAAGGGAAGTGAATGGTTTCTCTTTTTTCATCAATTGGCGCAACTTCTGTTGGCTCTAAATCTTTTGTTTTTCTTTCTTCACTCATCTGTAAACCCCACAAAAATATTTCTTAGTGTATTTTTGGAAAATAGAAATGAACATAGTATCAAGCATGACGTTAAAGAACATCACTAGAGCTTGGCACAAAATAATCGCCATGAAAGTGGCAGTGCCAAAAGATAATGCTTTCATCGTTGAGCCGAAAAGTACAAGAATGAAGAAATCGCATATAAACGAAGCAAAGCAGATATGTAAAGGTGAGAAGACTGGATTCTCATCTTTGCCTTTGTATAAAACAGAAAAAATAACTAGACCAGCAAAAATCAATCCCGAAATAGAAGGAACTAAGATTTTAACAATGGTATCGATGTGATGAGTTGTATACATCACCGTAATCTCGTTATTCAAAACGACAAATAATGAAACTGCGATCCAAATAAGGGAAAGAGAAATAATCTCCACACCAAGGATCAACTTGCGGTTTTTAATGGAAGTCACAAACGAGAAAACGAAATATGATAAAAAGCCAAGCAATAGGTAAATCGCTGTGATTTGTGGATATAAAGGATAGGCCTTGATGTCGAAAGCGATGTAACCTAATAAATCGCTACCCGCGCCAACAAGAGTGCCATACACAGGTCCGAGTAAAATCGAGGCGAACATGATTAAGGCTGGTCCTCCAAAAGAAAGGCGGACGAAAGGGAAAGCGGCAATGTAATTAACCGCAATAACTTTTTGTAAAATCATTGACAGTGCAATGAATAAGCCTGTTAAACAAATCTTTTGAATAACAGGAATGTTGGTCTTGATAAATCTGAATTTCATATTAACCTCTATTTATAATTATGTTTGATGTAAGCTGCGAACGCTAATGAGCCAGTAACTAAGATGCAATCATCTGGATAATTAGCAATCATTTCTTTAAGAGCGGCTAGCGCATCTTCTTTGAACGAATGATCTTCCATGTAAAGGAAGTATTCGTCTTCTGTTCTTGCTCTTTCATGTGGGAAAGTGGTAAGAACAATGTCTTTACTATACTCGCCTAAATAAGCAATCATTCTTTCAATGTTTTTGTCTCTAAAACAGGCGAATAATACATGGATTTCACGATTTTGAGCCACGTTTTGCAGAGATTTTACTAAGTTATTGATTCCTTCTGGGTTATGTGAACCATCAACGATTAATAATGGCTTTTCACTGAGTATTTCCATTCTTACTGGCATATATGTATTAGCTAAACCAGATTTAATTGATTGTTCACTAACAGGGAACTTTTCACTTAGTTTATTAACAACCTCTAATGCGATGCAAGCATCCTTAAGTGAGTATGTTGCCGCTGAATTAATTCTCAAATCTGATAACGTACCATAAGCGAAATTGAAGCCTTTGTTTTCATACACTACTTTTGCAGGGTCAACTGCGACTGATAACTGGGCATTATTTTCCCTTGAAACTTCCACGATTGTGTTAATCGCTTCTTCGTCTAGAATGCCAGTTATGACTGGAACGTCTTGTTTAATAATACCCGCTTTTTGATAGGCAATTTCACAGATAGAACGACCTAAGAAAGCTGTGTGTTCAAGGCTGATAGAAGTAATCACCGATGCGATTGGAGTAAAAATATTTGTGGCATCGATTTCCCCACCCATACCACATTCGATAATTGCGATATCACATTTATTTCTTTGGAAATATGTCATCGCGATAAATGTTTGAATTTCAAATGGTGATAAAGAGTATTTATCGATTTGTTTTGAGAATTCATTTATGATGCTAATCATTTCATCATCAGTGATGTCTTGACCGTTGATGCTAATCATTTCATTAACTACTTGAAGAGCAGGAGAAGTAAATAGACCAACCTTATACCCTTGAGCGCGATAGATGTGCGCTAGATAATTCGCGGTTGTGCCTTTGCCATTACTACCAGCAATGTGGATGGAAGGGATACTGTATGAGAAATTAACCTTTGCTAAAAAGGAGTCAAAGTTATCTCTTTGATATTCTCCATGACCAACTTTGTCGAAATATGTATTTAAATCAATTTTACTCATACTAATCTTCTCCATTTCTAATGCTGCGTTTAATGTCTCTTTGTTTAATGGTTTCACGTTTGTCGTAAAGCTTTTTACCTTTCGCTAAAGCGATTTCAATCTTTGCTTTGCCTCTCTTCAAATAGACACGAGTTGGAACGATGGTATACCCATCGCGTTTAAGTTTGTCGTCAAACCATCTTATCTCTTTCTTATGCAATAAGAGTTTGCGTGCCCTTAACGGATCATGGTTGAAGATATTGCCTTTATCATAAGGATTGATGTGCATATTAATGACTTCCATCTCCCCGTTTCTTATCACGATATACGCATCGTTAAGCGAACAGCCGTGTATACGCAAAGACTTGATTTCAGTACCCACCAAAACAAGACCACATTCAGTAAACTCACTTAAGAAGTAATTGAAGTGGGCTTTCTTGTTGCTGGTAATGATTTTGATACCTGTTTCTTCTTTACTCATAAGGCACCTCACGACTAATTGTTGTTAGTAATACTGTGAAGCGATTATTCGCTTCGTCTAAAACCGGACAATTGTCCTTCTTATAGAAGATTAAACTAGTCAGGCTATATATTGCAAACACATATAAGCAGAACATAATTCTCGCAAACAAGTCCAATTCAAAGAAAGCTTGGAAGATGACTTCTGAAATAACTGCTAGAGCAATGGTCATAGCGATAACGATTTTTCCATCAAAGATTGGTTTAAGCAACGCATATTTAAAAGCGTTTTTAACAGTTTGATTCTTGTTAGCCACTAAATAAAGTGGAGGAACGATAAGCCCCACTATCAAGAAACAAGCAACAGCAATACAAATAATCATTTCTGTGTTGTGCATAGGATTGGCTGCAGAATTCTTGCAAAGGAAAACACTAAGCATGGTGATAATTAAGCCAATGAGTATCGAATTAATAAAATAGCAAATATTAGTAGGAGTCACTCTGTTATGTACTATCTTTGTATATTGCAAGTCTCTATTGAGCTCTTTTAAGTGATTGTATTTCGTTTCTTTAGCGACAGGAAGGAAGAATATCAATGTGATATACATACCACCGATATTTGGTGTGAAGAATGTTGTGGATTCAGCGATACTGTGTGCTAGTATTCCAACAAAACATAAAGAATAAAGATAAGCGACACGGTATTGCTTTATCTTAATTAATTTTGCTAAACCAAAGACAAATGTTGATAAAAGAGCGGCGTACATTAAGACACCCAGTAAACCATGTCTAAGGAATATCTCGATAACACCATTATGTGTGCTTCTAATAGCAAAATTAGCATCACGATATGTCATATAGTATGTTGTGAAAATTGCATTACCTGTTCGATAGCCAAGGCCAAAAATGAAGTCAATTGGGTTTTTGCTTAATAAGCCGAAAACCGATGCCCATATGCCAGTTCTTGATGTTAAAGTGCTGTAGTCTTTATGAATAATTTCACGATAAACGAACTGCCAGAAGTTAGCAAAAACATTAACGTTAACAATAACCATTAACGCAAAGACAGCAGCAAAAATGATAAGACCGCCGATATACGCAAATAAGTATGTGACCAATTTTTTACGTTGCTTATAGAACATGGCAACGATTTCAAAGATTGTATAAGCAATAGTAATTGCTAACGAAACAAATGTCGCTGTTGCGCATGAAGTAAAGACTATCATTACCACAAAGAACATCATTGGGATGTAGTAGTAAATTTTAAAGCGTTTTAAGCATAAGACAACACAACTGAAAACACCGATTAGAAGGAGATGTCCCCAAACATTGGAGTTATAAATTACAAATTGAACATCACCGAGGTAGTTACCATTAAAGATGCCCGCAATTTTATCAGCTTCCATGAAGACATCCACAAGTGCGCAGATAAATAGACCAACGATATAAATAAAAGCTAGCCATTTAAGCCATCTTCTAGAAATGGAATAACGAGTTATTGCGTACAAAACACCATATAATACTGCACACCAGATTATTACTTGGAGCACATAGGCAAACTTTTCTTCTGATGAAAAAGAAATAGAGTTGGTTGCACCATTAAGACCATCAGAAAAAGTTCTTGCTGGTTGAAGGACAATTGTGAGAACAGAAATAAGTCCAAATGTTGCGATTGTGCATAGAAGGATGGTGTCGATTTTAATCTTATTGTGCTTACGTTCAAGAATGTAATAGAAAACAAGGAGCAAGATAATGAAAAACGAGAGCATAAAAAGAGAGCCCATTTGCATTCCGCCCATATGATCGACAGTTAATAAGGAAAAATTCTCCGCGAGCAAACACGAAAAAGCGATTATAATCCAAAACAGTAAATATGTTAGAGTAAATCTTAATTTTCCCATATAGATATTAAATAACAGTCAAGCACTGTCCCACGTGTATTATACACGTTAGACAGGACTTTGCACATATTTCTTTGCATATAGGCATAATTAATTATTACGTTATACAAATCAAAACAATCTTGCTATCATAGTGGCATGGAAAACAAATACGAAACTTTACAAAAAATCATTGATGAGGCAAGGCAGATTGTTGTCTTTACAGGCGCTGGAATCTCAGTTCCAAGTGGTATTCCTGATTTCAGAAGCGCTAACGGCATCTATAATCAAAAAACTAAGTTCCAAGCTTCACCAGAAGAAATCATTTCTCATTCATTTTTCAAAAGCTTTACAGAAGAGTTCTATGAATTCTACAAGGATAAGATGTGCTATCCAAACGCACAACCAAATGCAGCTCATAAATACTTTGCTGATTTAGAAAAGAAGGGTAAAAACGTTATTGTTGTTACTCAAAATATTGACGGCCTTCATCAAAAGGCTGGTTCAAAGATTGTTTATGAACTTCATGGCACAATCCATCAAAACTTTTGTACAAAATGTAGCAGATTATTTGGCTTAGATTATGTTTTAAATTCTAAAGGAGTTCCTGTGTGCGATAAGTGCGGAGGAATTGTTAAACCAAATGTTGTTTTATATGAAGAATCCTTAGATGAAGATATTATCTCTAGATCCATTAATGCAATCATGACTTGCGATGTGATGATTGTGATTGGAACATCGTTAAAAGTTTATCCAGCTGCGGGCTTTATCCGTTATTTCAAAGGCCGCTATTTAGTGGTTATCAATAAAGAATCTACTTCCTACGATAACATGTGCGATTTAGTCTTTAATGAAGATGTTATTAATGTCGTTAAACACCTCAAATAATGAAAACTGTTATTTTTGACCTTGATGGTACTATCCTTGACACACTCCAAGATTTGAAAAACGCTGTAAATCACGGCTTAAATTTTTATAATTTGCCTAAAAAAGACCTAGAGTTTGTTAGAAAAGCGATTGGAAATGGCACAACCGTGTTAATTCAAAGATGTACCCCATCTTCCTTATCTTGTGAGGAACGTAATGCGGTTTTTAATGTGTTTAAAACATACTATTTAGAACATTATGCAGATTACACAAAACCATATCCTGGTATTAAAGAGTTGTTGGAGAAATTATACGGCAAAGTACACCTAGCAGTGGTCTCTAATAAGGATAATGATTTAACCAATAAGATTATTAGAAAAGAGTTTGGTAATCTCTTCGACATTGTTCAGGGTTCATATCTTGATCACCCTAAGAAACCAGACCCATATCTTATTAATAAAATAATTAAGGAAAATAATATAAATAAAGAGGATTGCCTCTATGTTGGCGACACTAATGTGGATAAAGAAAGCGCTACTAACGCTTCTTTATCATACCTATTAGTCAACTATGGTTATAGAACCAAAGAAGAGCTAGAAAAAATGTGCCCAGAGGACACTACCATTTCTACCGTTGATGAGTTATATAATGCAATATTAAGGTGGGTTAACTTATAAAGACGCTATTCTTTGTTCAACAAAGTTAGCAATTGCTTCCCTTGGTTGGTTATAAGTAATAGTCAATTCATCAAGCAACATGTTGGTTGCGTAATTAAGAATATCCAAATCAACTGGCCCAAGTTTAATCTCGGTATTTTGTTCACCGCCAATTTGATTATAAAAATACAACTGACGATATAAATAGGCTATATCTTTCACGTTGCCAGAAGATAGTCTCTTCTTATAAGCATCTCTTCTTTGTTTGGTATTGGTGTTAAATTCTTTTCCTATTTTTTTAATATAGTCTAAAAGTTCATCCGCTTGTTTAATGGACATAATCTTACGGATAATGCTTCCAGCGGAATCTACAGGCACGTAAAAAGTTTCACTACTAATGCGATTCACTTGCACTAGAAAATAATCTTTGCCGTTCATTGTTTTGATGTCGATAATAGTCGACAAACCTTCGCGACAATGAATCACTTCATCGTTTACATTAAAACCTGACATATACATTTATATTATGTCATTTTTTGAAATTTTATGTAAGCGAAAGGCTCAAAACTATTGATTAAAAGATGATTTTAATGGGCAAGTTCTGTTAAAAATCAAATGCTCTTTTGTTGAGTCCTTATCAGTACAATAGTAACCGGTTCTAATGAATTGGAAGTGATCTAGTGGCTTGGTATCCGCTAGAGAGGCTTCCACAAAACCTTCAAGTTTAACCCAAGAGTTTGGATTGAGTCTTTCAATGAATGTTTTGCCTTTTGTTTCTTCAGTTTCATCAAACACTAATGGTTCATATAAATTAAATGTCGCTTTTAAGGCTGTAGTGGCTTCAACATAATGGATTGTACCATTTGGTTTTCTTGCATCAAAACCGCTGCCAGATTTGGTTTCTGGGTCGTATGTGCAGTGGATTTCAGTAATCTTACCATCTGCGTCTTTAACTACACTATTACATTTAATGAAATAAGCATGCATTAAGCGGACTTCATCGCCGACGGATAATCTCTTCCATTTACGGTTTGGTTTTTCTTCAATGAAGTCTTCTTGTTCAATATATAAATATTTTCCAAAGGCAATTTTACGACTGCCTAATTCTTCGTTTTCCATATTGTTTGGAGCGTCGCAGTATTCAATTTGGCCTTCTGGATAGTTATCAATCACAACTTTTAATGGGTTTAAGACCGCCATTGGACGTGTGGCTTTAAGCTTTAATTCTTCTCTAAGGAAGTTATCAAGGTTTTCAGCGTTTGTGGTGCTATTGATTCTTGATAAACCTGTGTAGACGATAAAGTTCTTAATCGCGTCTGGAGTTAAACCCTTTCTCTTTAAACCAACAAGTGTTGGCATACGTGGATCATCATAGCCAGTGACATAGCCACCATCAACTAATTGACGGAGATATCTCTTTGACATCACTGTGTTAGTAATGTTTAATCTGCCCCATTCATATTGATGTGGGACATTTGGCATTTCACATTTTTCGACGAACCAGTCATATAAAGGACGGTGGTTATCGAATTCTAAGGAACACATGGAGTGGGTAACGCCTTCAATCGCATCTTGTAATGGGTGAGCAAAGTCATACATTGGATAAATGCACCACTTTGTACCTTGTCTATGATGTGGGACATGTAGAATACGATACATGACTGGGTCACGCATATTGATATTTGGTGAAGCCATATCGATTTTTGCTCTTAATGTCTTTTCACCATTACCATATTTGCCTTCACGCATTTCTTGGAATAGTTTTAAGTTTTCTTCAATGGATCTATTTCTATATGGAGAATCTTTACCAGGTTCAGTTAAGGTACCACGGTATTCAGTAATTTCGTCCGCGGTTAAATCATCAACGTACGCTAGGCCTTTCTTAATTAAAAGGATGGCTCTGTTGTATTGTTCCTCGAAGTAATCACTACCGAAGAAGATATTTTTTGGTTCATAGCCTAACCATTTAATATCGTTAATAATGGCTTGGACATATTCAGCACCTTCGTTAACTGGGTTAGTATCATCAAATCTTAAGTTTGTGTAACCACCGAATGCTTTAGCGAGCTCAAAGTCATTGATGACCGCTCTAGCGTGGCCAATATGTAAATAGGCGTTTGGTTCAGGAGGGAATCTGGTCACAATGTTTTTTACACGGCCTTCTTCTAAGTCCTTCTCCATGATGGTTTTGATAAAGTTGTTAATTTCTTCCATAACTAAATCCTCGCCAATATTTTACTCTTGTTAGATTGGCAATCAATAATAATTGTTATTTAAGCAATTATTTAGCCTTGCTTCTTTTTACTGAAAACTGGCCAAAATGCATCCGCACCATAATCAATACGATTGAGTTTCATGAGTTCAACCATATCTTCTTCTTTAATTTCGAAATCAAGTTTCATATTGTCTTCGATGTGCTCTTTGCTTGATGCTTTTGGAATAGAGATAGTATCTAATTGCAATGTGTATTTAATACATAACTGTGGTACTGATACGTTGTATTTATCCGCCATTTTCTGAATAGTTTCATTATCTAATGCTTTACCATGAGCAATTGGAGAATAAGCTTCGACAACAATATCGTTTTCCTGACAGAACTTAATAACATCAACAGGGGTCTCACCAATGTGTAAAAGAATTTGGTTTGCCATTGGTTTAATTTCGCAGTTATTCATGATGTTTTCTAGATCATCCACTAAGAAATTCGATACACCTATGGCCTTAAGCTTGCCTTCTTTATAAGCATCTTCCATAGCTTTCCAAACTTGAATGTTTTGTTTGAAATATCTAAATGGTCCTCTAAATAAAGCCCAAGGCTGTGGACAATGAATGAGCATTAAATCGATGTAATCTACGCCTAATTTCTTGAGAGATTCATCAATGGATGCTTTGGCTTTTTTATAGGATTTTAGTTCCGCTTTAACCTTAGAAGTAATGAACACGTCCTCTCTTTTGAGACCAGATTCTCTGATTCCTTGACCAACTCCTTCTTCGTTTCCATATGCTTGTGCGGTATCAATATGACGATATCCTGCTTGTAATGCCATTCTCACACAGCTAGCAGCGTTTTCATTTTTAATTAACCATGTGCCATAGGCTAAAGCTGGCGCTTTCACACCATTACTCAAAACAAATTCTTTCATATAAGTTTCCTCGATAGTTTCATTTTGTCATAATCTCTTTATTTTCCAAAACAAAAAGCAACAAAAAGAAAGGATCTGGCGAACCAGACCCTTTCCGGATTTTCTATTGCTATTTAATTATTTAGCAGAGAGTTTGAAGACATCTAAGCTTGGGCAAGAACCTTCGATTGTGACGACTAAGGTATTTTCACCGGACTTAACAGCAACATCACCGATAACCACCTCGGCCATTGAAGAAGTATAGCCTTCTGGTGCTGGGAATTCAGCGGTTTCAGGAATTGTCACGTTATTGTTATTTAACTTAATGCTCATACCATCTTTAAGGACGTATGCAGCAGCTTCGCCACCCATGCTCACTGGAGAGCTACCAACAACAGAGAGAACCATTGTAGCATTCGCTGTAGCTTGGAACTTCATGGTTAATGTTAAACCATCACTACCAAAGTTCATGACGTAAGCACTACCACTATGGACTTCACTACCGCCCATCATACCGCCATCTTGCATAATGCTTGGACCACTCATATTGAAGGATCCTGGTGTGAGTTCTGCTAATTCTTCAGCAGATTCAGCTTCAACAAGAATTTGACCAGCAACTGGTTTTGGCTTGACAGTGATTTCAAGTCTAACGGAGTACATACCTTCTTTTTTCACTGTGACATTGGTTTTACCAACTTTAACACCGGTAACAACACCAGCATTACTAACAGCGGCAATTGTTTCATCGCTAGAGACGTATGTAACGCCTGCTAAGTTATTCTTAACTTGAATGTTAACTGTTTCTTCGACGATAACTTCTAATTTATCGTTAACGACTTCAATTTGTTGTTTAGCAGCAGGATTTGTTAATGTCACTGTCGCTTCTTTTGCATAAACTGCGAGTTCGTTTAAGAAGATGTTTGTAGCTTGCAAGAATTCAAATTCAAGAGTGTTATTAGCAGCGATATCTAAATTGCCTAAAGAAACATCGGCGAATTCAAGAGAATTACCCCAGTCACCAGCATGAGCTTCTAATGTCTTGCCTGTTAAGTTAATGGCAGTGCCATTTAATTTAATAGTCATGATTTCCGCTAAGTTAGCTTCGTCACTATTACCAATATTTAGCATCAATTCAGCCTTATCGGCTTTGCTAGCAGTGAATTTAACTGTTTCTTTATCACCAACGCCGAAACCACCGATGAATGTTTCTGCTGGTTCTTCAGTTTGTTGACCCCAAGAGGATTGTTGGGCGATTGGGTTCCAACCATTAACGGTTTGCATTGCAAATCCCATACCACCTGTTGGGAGTTCCCACCAACCATCAGCTGAATAGTGCTCGGCTGCTGTTGTTAAATCAAATGTTGCTGTGGCTGCTGGTCTTGGAACGCTGATTGCGATTGTACCATTGAGGTAGCCTTCTTTTTTAGCGGTGATTGTAGCATCGCCATAACCGACTGCTGTGACAACGCCTTCTTCAGAAACTGTCGCAACATTGGCGTCTGATGTTTCCCATTTAACGTCAGTAACGTTAGCGGTTAATTTCACTGTTTCATTAAGCGCTAAACTCTTTTTGTCGCCTTCTGCAGTAACAGCGATTCTTTCTTTTTGTGATGTGCTCTGTTGAGAGCTTGTCTGGTTTCCTTTACTGCTCTTGTCTGCAGGTTGGTTACATGCTGTTAATCCCATGCTTAAAAGCAAACCAAATGCGACAGCGGGAAGGAAAAATTTTGTCTTTTTCATTTTAAAATCCCTTTCTTTAAATTAAATCGACAAATATGTGGCCAACAAAAATGAAAATTTAAATATCCAACTTTTGCTAACTATCTATAAATCATTATACCCCTATAAAAATGGCAATTAAGTAATTTATGTTTCATTTAAGGAAAATATAAAAAAAGCGACTTTTAGTCGCCTTTTTAGTAATGTTTTTTAATAAAAGAGTCTCACATTTTCTGTGAACAGCAAACGATAATCTGAGTTATTGTGAATAAATTCAATCTCTAGATTGGTGTCGTTTTCAATATTATAGTTAGCGATATCGAAATATTGCCCAGAAGTTGTTAAACCTAATTGAGAATATGTTTTACCGTTTTCTAGAAGAATGGTTTGTGTAACACCATTAATCTTAAGAGAATACAACGTATTATCGAATTGGTGGCTCTTATGAGAGTCAACGCCACTGGACATCTTCATATTAAATTGAAGTCTAACTTCACCAGCCTTAGCAGGAATATCCCATTTAAGCGTAGTTTTAACCTTATTAGTTCCACCAATCTTGCCATCACTACCAAGAACACCATCGATTGATGAGTAATCACTAAACTTGATATCGATGTATTTCTTGCCACAGCTACATAAATAGGTAGTTACTTGTTTCCCTGCTTTGTTGGTCACTGGGGTCTGTGCAACATAGTTATGAGAAGTATGTTCTTGTTCACCGCCACCACCTTGTTGTTGACCACCACCTGTGCCGTTCGCGGCATCAAAGATATAAATACCGCCAACATTCATAGAATTAGAAGTGCCTGTTAACTTAATGGAGTGAGAGCCAGCAGGAATATCTACTTCGCCTAGGATAACTGGATAATAGTTTGTTCTAGAACCACACTTGCCCATTCTAGCATCAGAATAGGATTGATCCTTCATAGCGATAGCGGCATTGTCCAAAGAACAACCAATAGCATCCGCGATTTTTTTAGAAGATGAAGAATCACCGTTGCCTAAATACGCTACTACTTGACCTCTGAAATCTTGAGTGGTTGTGAATGAATAGCTAACCGATTGAGAAGAACTATTTAGAACGAAGTAATTATCTGGATTGTTTCTATCAGATGTATCAGTTTTAACTGTTGTGCCGTTTCCTGTTAATAAATTGGCGGGGGCGATAATTTGACCAGCATCATTATCCTTAGCGGTTTGTCCTTCAGTTAAGTTACTAATAATGGTATCTAATGTGTTTCTAGAAACACCAATAGCCAATAACATATTATAAACTTTGTTTTTAAATGTCTTACCAGACATATTTTGGATGTCATTGATGTAGTTTTGAATATTATCCGCACCTGCGGCTGCACCAATGTATCTCTTTTCGCCGATTTTTCCAAAGTTGGAGAATAAGTAGTCTTGGTAGATTTCGTTTAAGGAAACGCCTAATAAACCTGATAACAAAATAGCGCATAAACCTGTTCTATCTGTACCGATACGGCAGTGGAAATAAACAGGATAGTTATTTGAATCACCTAATAAGTTAAAGAAATTTTTCACTGATTCAGCATTTCTGGAGAAATGATGTGAACCACCACTATAATCCATTTTGAATTCTTTTACAGTTGTGCCAGATAATTTGAGATTATAGCTACTACCATCCGCCACATTGACTTCGGTTTTCACTTTCAAGTGTTGAAGCATCTCTTTCTTACCAGCTTCTGTGATTTCTGTGCTGTAGTCGTACTTGAAGCCACTTGTACGATAAATGAGGCCTTGTTTCATCTTGCCACCATCTTCAAGTGTTCTACCACCCATATCACGACAGTTAGTCATACCACCAATAGCAAGGTTCCTTGGATAAGTGGTGTCAACATCAAATGTTCTAATTGCAGTTTCATCTTTTGTGCCATCGTAGAAGTTGGCCACTAATTTGAAATAGTTTCTGCCTAAGTATGGGTTATAGTACGCTAATGACTTGTTGGTTGTGGTTATCGTATAACCATCGCTTAAATCAGCTTTTTGACCACTAATAAAACTATAGTTAGAGACCGTTTTACCACTTGGAGCGGTATAGTTCCAAGAAAGATTCACAGGCAACGAATCTGATTTATGAACCGAGCCATCAGGGTATTGATTTTCAGGCATTTGAGCGTAATTGCCTGTATATGAAAGATATGTCTTCTGTTCAGCTGTATGGATTTCTACCGGAGAATTAAACTCGGTGATATTACTAAAACCCTCTTGTCCTCCAGGTTGTTGACTTGAACTACTTGGTTGAGATTGGCTAGAAGCGCTTGAACTACTAGATTGATTACTGCTTGTTGGTGCGCTTTGGCTTGAACTAGAGCTAGATTGACTTTGTTCTGGTTCGGTCGAATCAGAAGCCGGATTAGTCGATTTATCGCTACTATCAACAGTGCTCGCTGGATTATCATTGCTTGTTTGATCACTATTTCCACCATTAGAGAAGATGGAACAGGAAGAAAGGAGCAAAGTCGATAAAAAAGCGAGGCTTAAAAATAATTTCCTTTTATGCATGGTTGTAACTCCCTTATTACTTATATTTTAAAAATATAAAGCACAAATATTCAACACCTAAATAAAAAGGCCCTCATGCGAGAGCCTTATTTGATAGATGCATCCTTGAGATTATTCAGCGTGATCTGCTACAACAATAGATGCAATGTTGAATGTTCCGGTCTTAACGCTGATTTCCACTGTATGTTCAGCAGCAGTGAAATCATAATTACCTAAAATATTGAACATGTAACCGATTCTATCGTTGCTTCTTGTTTTACCAAAACCAGCTGTCCACAAGTTCTTTGTGCTAGCAATTGTTTGATCAGCATCATCGATTTTTAAACCAATAGCAGCGGATAATTTTGTAGTTGTGCTTGTGGAAACAGAGCCTGTGTAGCCCATGTAGACGATAATGTCTTTTTTGCCAGCAGTTGTTGTGGCTTTGAACTTAATGCTGCCGTTAGTAGGAATAGCATAATAAGTTGCTGGGCTCTTATAGTCTGTCTTTGTTGTTTTACTAACTGTTGTCTCTAAACCACTATCTTCGCCGATTTTAGCGGTATTTGGAATTGTAGCCTTTGTACCTTCGGTCATGATATCGATGATCTTATTTAACTTAGCGGCTGGAACACCAATCATGCGGAGAGCAAGATAGACTTTCTCTTGGAAATTAGCACCTGGTAAGGCTAAGAGTTCATCGATGTATTTAACGATATCGTCACCATTTGTGTCGTTTGGTTTGTTTGGATATCTTTGGTTATCGATTGGAGCGAAATTAGAGAAACCATAATCTTGGATACATTCGTTGAATGGAACGCCAAGTAAACCGTTAATCATAATGCCAGTGATACCTGTTCTATCGGTACCAATACGGCAGTGATAGAAGACTGGGTAGTTAGCTTCATCAGCCAAAACATCCATAACTTGTCTCACTTTAACGGAGTTTCTTGCTAAGTTGGAATATGGAACTGAGCCGTAATCCATGTAGCAGTTTTCAAGTTTAACATTATCTAAATTAACGTTATTGTCTGTTTTATCAGCAACGTTGATTTCTGTTTTGACTCTTAATTGTTCAGTTAAGATTCTTCTGGCTTCTGCATCAGATGGAGTACTGTTATCAAACTTGCTACCACTTGTACGATAAATTAAACCTTGTTTGATTTTGCCACCGGCATAGGTTGTTCTGCCACCCATATCACGGCAGTTTGGCATATTACCAACGTATAAGTTTCTTGGAGCTTGTTCTGTCACTTTAAAGGTTTTAACATCAGATGATTGTTTATCGCCTGTTGTGAAGTTGGCAACGATTTTGAAATAGTTTGTGCCTAAGAAGGAGTTATAGAAACTGATTGTTGGTTGATTTGTACCTTCAACAGTATATGGATTGCTTAAGTCCATATTCTTGGAGAAGACTAGTGTGTATTTACTAACTTCATAGCCTTCTGGCGCAGTAAATTCCCAACTGAGTGTGGTTTTTTCTGGAGTTGAAACGTTTTTATTGCCTTTCGCATCACAGCTATCTAAATCACTCTTGGTCATTGAATAGTATTCTTTCGCGAGATTTAAATACTTAAGTTGGTTTGTTGTGTGAATTTCTTGAGGGTTATTAAGTTCAGTATCATTGAAATTAAATGTGCCACCAGTAATTTCGCCTGGATCTTTGCTAGGTTGAATAATGCTGCTATCGCCTTCTTCACCTGACTTTTTGCTTTGGTTTGCACCACCACAACCAGTCAAGCTTAAAACGGCAACAAGAAGCGAACCTAAAAAATAATTTTTGTTCATAGTGCTGTTTACCTCTAGTTTGGTATTTTATACTATTTTCCTTTAAATAAAAAGTGACCTTTTTTAAAGAGGTCACATTTATGTTTCATTTAAGGTCGATTACACCTTACTATTTTATATAAAATAGAATTTACTTTTTCGCTGGAGCACCAAAGAAGTATAAATAACCAAAGCAAATGACAATTGGAAGGATCATCCAATCAACAATATAATCAGCCCCTAGTGGCCAGAATCTATTAACTGTTCCTTCGTATATAGCGAACAATAAACCACCAATAAAAGCGAGAACAATAACGCCAAGCATAACTAGAAAACTAACAAAGCGTAAGAATTTGGCTTTGAAAAGGAACTCTAAAATCACAAGAACAATAATCGTTGCTAAGCCAAGACCAGCAAGGAAAGCAAAAATTCCAGAAGCGATAGCTAGGCCATCTCTTGAATCCGTAAAATCCTCGGCATTAGACAACCAATTTTGAGCAGTGTTTAATACCCAATAGCCAATCAAGAATAAGAAAACCATCTTAGCGGCTTCATTTTTTCCTAAAAGAACCAACAAAGGCGCACCAACAAGCAAAGCTGTACCAATAGCCATAATGACTAATCTTACAATAACTGAAACAAATTGTCCGTCAATCGATACGGCTTGTGTAATAGCAAACCATGTGGCATAGAAAAAACCACCAATTACAAAAATCCATTTTGCAGGTTTGCTTAAAGAATTAAAAAACTTGTCCATAAGAAATCTCCCTAAAATTTGTTTTTATATCTTAATAATATACAGCATTTGCCTTTTAGTGACACAAAAAAAGGAATCACCCGAAGATGATTCCGTTTTTGTTTAAGCTTTATTAATATTAGGCTTCGGCTTCGTAGTTACGTGTGACGCCTAAGCAGCCCCAGAATTGAGCTTCTGTACCTTTGGTCTTATCAGCATAAACTCTGTATGTATCATCACCGATAACGAAGGTGTGATCAGCATCGCCCCAGAATGTAGCGTCCATTTGGAGGTTTGCGCCGGCTTTGCCAGTAACGCAGTCAAAGTGTGTTTGCCAACCTTCACCACTTTCAATGAAGCCAATGTAGCAGTAGAAGAAGACATCATTACCTTCAACTTTGTAGAAACGTTCTGCAGCTGCGTGATCATGGAGTGAGTAGTTACCACCAATAACGCGTTGGAAGTTACCATTAACTTTATTGTCAGCGACCCATTGATCAATGGCTTCAACTGTTAAGTTAGCGGAGTTAACACCACCAAACTTGAGGTATGGACCTGCATTTGTGACACCTGTTGGTAAGTCAGCAGCAGCGACGTTAACAACGGCAGCCTTTGTGAAGCTGATTGGTTGGACAGAGTCAAAGTGGAGAGAGTTCGCTTGGTCTGTTCTGATGTAGTAGTGACGTGTTTGGTCTCTAGCATCAAGTGTTTCTGGAAGTTCGATGTTTTCATAAGCTTCTGGTGTACCACCATAGATTTGGTAGAATGTGCCAGGTTGTAAATCTGTTGCATCTGTTAAACAAAGCTTGACGGCAAATGTTTTTGCTGTTGCATCAAATGTTGCGGCTGCATAATCAGCGGCTTCTGGTGCTTCTTTACCGACGACCCATGTACCGGAATCGCCATTAACCTTGACACCCCAAGCCCATTTGAAGTCTTCTGTTTTGTAGTTAGCTTCTGTGCCAGAAACTGTGAGGTAGACTTTACCACCATCGTTGGCCATTGTCACACCGGTAATACTGATTGATTTAGCGGTTGATGGTGTTGATGGTTTTGGACTACTTTGTGTAGTTGGAGTGTTCTTGCTTCCAGTTGAAGCTGGTTTGCCTGTGCTGTCACTCTTACCGCCACCACATGCGGAAAGCATTAATGTGCCTAAGAGCAAAGCAACGCCAAGAATTTTTTTAGTTTTCATAGAAAATCCTTTCATAAGCGCAAAGAAAAAGCGCTCTAATTTGTTTCAAGAATATGTGTTCTTGCTACACGTATTATAAAGGGTAATTAATTTCAATTGCAAGAGGCATACTTATAAAATTTAATTTACACGTGTATCAAAAAAGCCCAAGCGTCACGCTCAGGCTTTAATATTCAACTTTTGCTTAGTTAATTAAGCTTGTTCACCACCAGCGGCTTCTTGTGGAGCGGCTGTTGGATCAACTGGTAATTTAGAAACATCTTGATATGGTTTTGTTGCGTCAGCAGCACCCTTGTAGATGAATCTAACATAGTCAAACGCTAAGGAGTAACCGATATCACCGTGTTTTAAGCTAATTTCTGTAGCACCTTCTTTGAGGTTTAAGCCAGTAATAACTTGACAAGCAACGAATTCAGAACCGGATAAACCACAATCACCCCAAGAATTAGCGTTGTCTGTGTAGACGTTCACTGGATCAGTACCGGCAGCGCCGTAAACGACGATGAAGTAACGATATGGATCTTCTTTTGTTGTGTCTGGGTTACTTGTGGCAGTTTCATTGCCTTTCCAAGCCATATTGTACCAATATCTGTTGGAGTGTGAATCATAGGACATTCTAGCGCTGAATTCAACGTCATATTGACCAGCTGGTAGACCATTGATAGCCCATTTGGATTCGTTTAATGGAGCGTCCGCTTTCTTTTTGTTCATTTTTGTAGCATCATCGTTCCAACCTGTAGCATCTGCGATTTTAGCTTTGTAAGCGACACCGTTATCAGAAGCGCGGGTTTGTTTTGTCCATAAACCAGTCTTAGCGCCATCGACCCATTCAGTAGCGGCTGGGGTAGATGAAGAAGAAGATTTGGATTGGGAAGTGGAAGATGGTCTTTGTGATGTTGTGGATGGTTGTTTTGAAGATGGTTTTGCTTCACTGTTGTTACCACCACCGCATGCGACTAATGTCATTGCAGCGAAAACTGTTAACACAGAAAATAATTTCTTTTTCATTATAAAATTTCCTCCAAGAAATGTTTTTATCTAACACAGTACGTGTTTAGAAATCTTTATTATTATAACTTATAAAAGAAAATTTTCAATTCTATTGCAAATGACGTATCCTTCACGATTATGCACATCAACGCGATTGTACATCATGCGTTCTTTTTTTGGAGTGAGGTAAATGCCACCAGCTTGTTCCACAATGACTTGGCTAGCAGCGGTATCCCATTCTTTTGTGCCGTCGCTTAAACGATATGATAATTCGCCTAAACCTTGGGCAATACGGCATGGTTTTAAGGCTGAACCCCATTTCTCAACTTTGGCAATTTTATCTTTATGTTTTTCATACATTGCTTGTTCTTCTGGCTTTGAATGGAAAACACTTTCATAAACTATTAAATCAGTCAATTTATCGTTGACGTGTATGCGTTTGGTCACGCCATCCTTACGGTAAAATGCGCCTAAACCCTTAGCTGCGTAATAGATTTCACCTGTGAGTGGGACAACCACGACACCCACGACCGCTTCGTGCTTGTAGGCAAGCGCGATATTTGTGGTAAAGCCGCCATCTTTAGCGACGAAATCTTTTGTGCCATCGACAGGATCAACAATCCAAACGAAATCATTTTCTAATCTGGATAAATCATCAGTGCTTTCTTCAGTAAGGAAAGCATATGTTGGGAATTTCTTATGGAGATATTCTCTAATCACCTTATCAGCGTTTTTATCCGCAAGTGTAACAGGTGAGTTATCATCTTTAATTTCAACAGAAAAATCACTGTTGTAGATCTTTAAAATACCTTCAATTGCTTTAACGCCCGCTTCAATAGCAGCATTTAATTGTTCTTCCCACATATTATTCGTTTCCTTTCTTAATGGCCTCAGCGCACATATTAAGTAATTCTTCAATTTTTTCAGGTTTGAATTCTTTAATGGTGAAACCAGCGGCAAATTCGTGACCACCACCACCAAAATGGGTAGCGATGCGTTGCACGTTATGAATGCTACTACGCATTTCACACTGCATACCGCCTACATCAGTTTCTGAAAGGATTAACCAAATCGGATAACCGCTTACATAACTAAGTAATGATGTATTACCAACAATTTGTTGTGATGTCACACCTAAAGCTTCTCTTTCTTTCTTTGTTGCTACTGCGTAGACAATGCCACGTTTATCTTTGATAATGCGGCTATAGATGAAAGCTTTGATATCTAAAGTATGTTCAGGAACAAGGTTGTTGGTTTTATTAAGTAGGATTGGATCAACACCTAATGCACAAAGGTTTTTTGCAATTTCGAACATTCTAACGAAGTTAGTGGCAAACTGGAATCTGGCTGTATCAGTCATCATTCCTAAGTAGAGTGCACTAGCGGAGACTAAATCAATCTCAAGATTGTTTTCTTGTGCAAACAAGTAAATCAATTCACAAGTTGAGGTCGCTTTGTCATCAATGACTTCTGGGCCTTCATGGAATGTGAATGTATCAATATGGTGGTCAATTTTCGCAAAATCTTTCGCAGTTGCCGCTCGTTTATCTTCCAATCTATTGAGGTCATTGCTATCAAGAACAATGGCTAAAGATTGAGTAATAAATTCATCGGAAACCTCGTCCATTTTGCCGATAATATCAAAAAACTTTTTTAACCCACTACCGACAGCATAAATCTTTTTATGTGGGTACTTAAGTCTAAGGATGTTTCTTAGAGCAATTTGACTGCCGTAACAATCACCGTCTGGGTTTAAGTGACCAAAAATGACTATTGAATCATATTGCTCAATCTTAGAGACGATAGATTCAAACATTAAAACTCGTTATCCTCTTTTTCTTCTTCCTCTGATTCTTCTTCATCAGAGTTGAAGTCTTCATCCTTTTGTTCTTCGTTTTCTTCTTCGAAAGCCTTGTTGTATTCCGCTTCTTCCTCTTCTTCTTCGCTGTCATCATCGAAGGTTTCAACATCGGAATAAACTTCACTCATGTCGATGTGGACTTTTTCGAATTTGTGACGGATTCTGAGGTCCCATTCATTTTCACCTAATGTGACGAAACGACCATCGAGCATTAAGTTGGTGTAGAAACGGGAGACTTTAGCAGCGGCTTCTTCTTCACTTAAGCCAGCTTCTTTAACGCAGTAAGCCCAAATGTCTTGGAACTTGCTTTGTTGTTTTTGTTCGCTAACGTAATCGAAAGCGAGGTCTAATAATGATTTTGACATATTCATGTCCTCCTACATATGTATTGGAGCGCTGACGCCAACAAGGGCGAGCGCATTTTTTAACACTATTTTACTTGCTTTTACTAAAGCAAGACGTGAACCACTGAGTTCTAAATTGTTTTGATCAATAACACGGCATTCGTTATAGAAAGCGTGAACCAGTTCCGCTAAAGCGTGCACATAATTAGTGATCTTGTATGGGGCCTTATCTTTAGCAGCATCATTAACCACGTTAGGGAAATCAGCGAGGTGCTTTAATAAAGCCATTTCGGATGGTTGATTTAATAACTTACCACTTTCATCTAGACGAATGTCCTTACCTTGTTCAAGGATTGAACATAGTCTAGCGTGAGCGTATTGCGCATAATAGACTGGGTTATTTGAACTTTGTTCAATTGCTAAGTCCATATCAAAGTCTAAATGAGAAGATGGAGCACGCATAGCGAAGAAATAACGCATGGCATCAACACCGACTTCTTCACAGACGTCTCTTAATGTAATCGCGTCGCCCCTTCTCTTGCTAGCTTTGTATTCTTGGCCATTCTTCAAGAATCTCACCATTTGAATCAATTCAACGTGGAGAGTATCTTCTGGATAACCATGCATCATTAAAGCAGACTTCATTCTGTTGATATAACCATGGTGATCAGCGCCTAAGACATCGATAATGCTATCGAAACCACGTGACATCTTGTTCACGTGATAGCAGATATCAGGCATAAAGTATGTGTAATCACCATTGCCTTTTCTAATGACACGGTCTTTATCGTCAATGAACGCTGATGTCTTGAGATATAAGGCATCATCTTGTTCATAGACGTAATCTTTAAGGAATTCTAATTCTTTCTCGATAGCGTTGTTGGCTCTAATTGCTTTTTCAGAAGAGAAGACATCATGTTTCACTCTGAAAAGGGCTAAGTCATCGATGATTCTATCGAGCTCAATTTTCATGCCTTTTTCTTTAAAGTAAGCGACAGGGTCACTCATTTTCAAAGCTTCATCACCAATTTCATCTTTGATAGATTGAGCAATATCGGTGATGTCTTGGCCAGCATAGCCGTCGGCTGGAATCTCAGCTTCAATACCGAATAAGTTTTGATATCTAGCTTGGATGGATAAGGCAAGATTTGTGATTTGATTACCAGCATCATTGATGTAGTATTCTTTGGTCACATCATAACCAGCGAAATCTAAGATACGGGAGATACTATCACCAATCGCTGCACCTCTAGCGGTACCAACATGTAATAAACCTGTTGGGTTAGCGCTGACGAATTCAACGTTGATTTTTAAATTCTTTCTTGGTGAACGACCGTAATTATCTTCTTCGTTAATGATTTTACTAACGAAGGCTTGTAATGAATCGTGTTTCATGAAGAAGTTAATAAAACCAGGGCCAGCGATTTCGACTTTGTCGATGCCTTCCATATCAACTTTTTCAATAATCATATTAGCGACATCTCTTGGAGCTTTAGCGAATAATCTGGAGAACTTCATCGCAACATTAGTTGCGTAGTCACCATGAGCTTCGTCTTTACTCTTCTCAATAATGATGTCATTTAAGTTAACTTCTTGACCAAGGGCTAAAAGGGCAGCTTGTAATTTAAGTTTGAGATTTTCAATAATGTCCATTTTATTCCCCTTTCTTTTTCAGCATGACAATAGCGTCTGCTTTGACGGCAAGACCTTTGCCGATTTCATCAATTCCTTCGTTTGTTCCCGCTTTAATGGAAACGTTGTCTAAGGAAGTATTTAATAATAACGCAAGATTTTGGCGCATTTCCATAATAAATGGAGCAAGCTTTGGTTTTTCCAATGTGATGGAGATATCAATATTGTTGATTTCATAGCCTTCATCAAGCATCATCCCCACGACTCTTCTAACGATAATCGCGGAATCGATATCTTTATATTCAGGTGTCCCTGGGAAATGTTTTCCTAGGTCACCAAGGGCAAGCGCTCCTAAAATAGCTTCACTAGCAGCATGGAAAACCACATCACCATCGCTATGCGCTAACTCGCCTAACTCATACGGCACGTGTACGCCAGAAAGCATTAATCTTCGACCAGCGACTAGTCTATGTATATCGCTTGAAAAACCAACTCTCATTATTTCTTCACATTAAAACGGAAGAACATGATATCACCATCTTTTGGATAATACCCTTTACCTTCTGTTCTAATCTTTCCCGCTTCTTTGACAGCGTGTTCGCTTCCAAGTTCTTTGATGGCATCATATGGATATACTTCCGCACAAATGAAACCTTTTTGGAAATCAGTATGAATCACACCAGCACATTCAGGCGCTGACATGTTGTTTTTAAATGTCCAAGCACGGCATTCATCCGCACCGACTGTAAAGAATGTTGATAAGTTTAATAACTTATATGTGGCTTTGATAACTTTTTCTAAGCCAGATTCGGAAACGTTTAGTTCTGCCAAATACTCTTTTCTTTCCTCTTCACTGAGTTCAGAAAGGTCGCTTTCAATTTGTGCTGAAACAGGAATGACTTGATTGCCTTCCTTAGTAGCGTAATCTAAAACGTCTTGATAGAACTTGCAGTTATCTAAATCTAAAAGATCATTTTCACCAACATTAGCAACATAGATAATTGGCTTATCTGTGAGTAAATGATAGTTCACTTTGCAATATGCAATTTGATCTTCAGTTAATTTTGCTTTTCTAGCTGGTTGTCCTTGTTCAAGAACTTCCTTTAAAGGCTTTAACAAAGCCATTTCATAAATCGCTTCTTTGTCTTTAGCGATTCTTGCTTTCGCTTCACTCTTTTCGATACGTTTATCAACAGTATCCAAATCCGCCATAACGAGTTCTAAATTGATGATTTCAATATCTCTGATTGGATCGACAGACTCTTCAACGTGAACGATATCGGCGTTTTCAAAGCAACGCACAACTTCCACAATAGCGTCGCATTCGCGAATGTTGGCTAAGAATTTATTTCCTAAGCCTTCGCCATTGGAAGCACCTTTGACTAAACCAGCAATATCAGTAAACTCAACTGTTGCTGGAATCTTTCTTTCAGGTTTAAAAATATCGGTTAAAAAATCTAATCTTTCATCAGGAACGTTAACGACACCGGTATTTGGATTAATTGTTGCAAATGGATAGTTGGCAGCTTCGACGTGAGAATTAGTAATCGCGTTAAAAAGCGTAGACTTTCCCACATTTGGTAGACCAACAATGCCTGCTTTCAATCCCATAATAGTGTTTTCCTCTTCTAATGCGCTACCTATTATAAGGGAAAATAATCCATTTCACAAAACAAAATAAAATTTGTTTTATAGTTCAAGGGCGTCAAGTGGATTAATTTTATTAATTCTTCTGCTCATTATCGAACTAGAAATAAGAGCGATACTAAGAGACAAAATGAGCATTGGAAGAAAGGCAATTGGGTTGAATGAAAAATGGAAGCTCATCGATAGAGCATTGCCCACTTCAAAGTTTGCGGCTACCGAAAAGAGAAACAACTCCACACTAGCAACCATAAAAGAAACAAAACATTGGATGAGAGAATGATAGTAGAGGAATTTCCGGCTTTCTTTTTTATTTATCCCAAGGCATCTAGCAAGCGCTATTTCTTTCCTACCTTCTAAAATAAAGAGGTAGTTGCAAATAGTTAACAAAAGCACCGATATCAAAGTGGCCACAAAAGAGAAAATAATAAGAACAACTGTGATATAAAAACACACTGTATCTACACTATCATTGATATCGGAAAGAGGGTTAATAACATTGTAGTTAGGAAATCCTTTTTTAAATAGTTCGATGCTCTTATCAAATTGTTTAGGTTCTTTTAAGGAAAACGCCATTGATGTGGTCTGAAGTTCAAAAGCGCTGATACCGATTTTGCATTGATAAAATAATGTAGTCCAGTTCTTTGAATGATAAATGACATTCTTATTTGATTTTACGATTCCTGTGACCTTTAATGGAACAACAACATAATCACTTATCAAACCACCGTTATTTGTCATCACTTCTTTTCTCGGAGTAGTAACTAATATTGTTTCATCAACATTTTCAATGCCGCATTCAATTGCAAAAGCTTCTGAAACAGCAATTTCATCTAAAGTCTCTGGTTTAACGCCTTTTTGCAACGCTTTTTCGTTAAAAACTCCAAATTGAATTCCGTTTTGCAGACTTTTTGCGTAATTTCCACTTAAAACACCTTGCGGTAATTCTTCCTCGAAAAAACCATTATTGTTCTTACTAGTGGCCTTATCAACAATCTCATATATCTGTGTTTCATTTTTGGAAAAATACATCGTCTTAGCAAAGCCCATCATTAATGTTTCTGGATGGATTAAATAACCACTTTCATTACCAGATATCGGCGTTAATAAATTGCTATCATTTTTCATGAAGTAATCAACATGCCAGCTTGGAATATGGGCTAATGTATTAGTGAAAACAATAACACGATCTCTATTATCAATTTTCTCATCATAGTATAGCCATGGATAATAATTCTCATCCGCAATTTCGAAGATATATTTATCCATTTCTTTATCTTCTAATAATAGGTTAAGTAATATATCTTTATTTTCTTTGGCTTTTAGATAGAACATTTTCTTCATTATCCAAGGCTCATTATCTTTTGTTGTTATTGCATCGTTAGTGGGAAATCTCATCCTTTCTTCAAACATGTATTCATTCCATAAATGATTGCTATGATAGATTTTTAGATTGTTTTCTAAAGTAAATCCGCGAACTGTAAGTAGTTGCTGATCGCTATATTCCCAATCATCGTTTCGGAAATCAAAAAACACCTGTAAATCATGGTCTAAGATATAGTTACTCAATGAAGTGACCGTTCTTTCTATTTGTAATTCAAAACAAATATCTCTTAATCCATTGATGTTAAGAGCAAGAATAATCTCATCATCATCTAACTCGCTTATAGGATTTGGATAAACAGTTGTTTCTATATCTTCAATCCATTCAAATTCATTAATGTGACGTGCACTGAATCCTGGTATCTCACAATATGTGTAACCGCGAATCATCGCTAAAGTGTTTCTATCTTTAAAATAGTTTTCAAAATTGCAGTAATAAGTTACTCCAATATCATCAATATATTCTGGATATGTTTCTTTGATATCGCTCACTTCGTAGAAATTAGCGGCGTATCTTCCTTGAACAGAACTATTCTTGTCTTTCAAAGAAACAATGATAGAGTTATCATCCACTATTTCTTGGTAAGCTTTCTTGATGTTATCCGCGATTGTGGAAGATAAGGCAAAAGCTAAACCTATACCAATTAGTCCTAAGGAAGTCATCGTATAGCAAAGCCCTGTTCTTAATTTCTTTTGCTTCATTGTGTGAAACGTATGGTTCACTAGAAAAGAATCGGGAATCTTACCTTTATTATTTGGAATACCATTATTTAGAATAGGCAAATGAGATTCATTATTAATGATTTCTTTCTGTTTTGTTAATGAAACTATTTCACCATGATTCATTTCGATAATCTCATCAGCGTATTTCTTAGTGAGTTCTTGATCGTGCGAAACAATGATAACGAGAGATTTCTTTGAAATCTTTTTAATAATATTCATTATTTCAGTGCCGGTTTGTTCATCTAGCGCTCCTGTTGGCTCGTCCGCAAGAATAATTGATGGGTCGTTAATTAAAGCACGAGCGATGGCCACTCTTTGTTTTTCTCCACCACTTAACTTATTAACAATTTGCTTTTCCTTCTCATAGAGTCCCACTAGGGTTAACAAATCCCTACACTTTCTTAATTTCTGTTCCTTTTTAATGGAATAGAGTGTTTCCAAAGGAAACAGAAGATTAGATAAAACCGTCTCGGTTTCAAACAGTTTGAAATCTTGAAAAATAAACCCATAAGTAGATAGTCTTAAATGGCTTAAATCATTGTCGTTTAGATTTTCAACATGATGATGGTTTACTTGGATTGAACCAGAAAAGTTAATTAACCCTGCGATACAGTTTAAAAGCGTGGTCTTACCTGAACCAGACGACCCATATATTACTGAAATGCCTTTATTAGGGAATTCATGATTAATGTTATTTAAAACTACCCTTGAATCGTATTTTTTAGATACATTAGTGAGTTTAATCATTGGACTGTAATTCCTCCTTGAGTGATATTCTTTTAGAAAAAGTAATTGGGAGGTATGTGGCCAACAAACAAGTAAATAAAGCTCCTATGACAATAAGAAGTGGAAATAAAAACGCATGCCCGTGAAAAGATGCAAACGGAATATCGATAATATCTATTAATGAAGTGAAATGTTCTATAAGTTTATTAATAGGCGACTGCAATAAAGCACTGATAGTAAATGAGATCGTTATACCGATTAGTCCTAATAAGAAATTCTCAAATATATAGAGGGCTGTTATTTCTTCTCTTTTAGCGCCCAAACAAAGCAATATCGCTGAGTCTTTGACATCCTCGCTATAAGAAGCAAAAGAAATAATACCAATAATCATGATCGTGCCAACTAAGGCGATAGCTAAGAACACTTCCATACCCACGCTTGCAGCGTTCACTAAGGAGAATAATGTTTCTTCAATTGTTATCGCATTACTATTAAGGCTTAGTCCTTCCTTAAGATGATTTTTCATCTCTTTTAATCGATACACGTCTCCACTGTTTTTAAGAAAAAGTTTGTGGGAATAATTAGAGATATATTCGTTATCCATTGCGTTTATTACCCTTTCTTTCCAAGATATATCCCCTAGATAGTCAGAGAGATTATTCATTATTGTTTCAGACATATATTTATCCATCGCTTTATAGGAGTAATAGATTTTAGGAGCATTTAAAAATGTTAGCTCATCCACTACGCCAACAATCTCCACCGTTCGATCATAAACAAAGTAATCAATGATATATGGTTTTTCAGTATCGTCAGTGTAATAGGTAACTGTACTGCTATCCTTTAAGTGAATATATGTCTTTAGAGGATCCATCTTTGTTTGCTTTATTAAATAGTCATAAGCGGTTTTATTAATTACCACTTGCGATAAGGTGTCGATCGCTGGAAATTTGCCTTTAATCAAAAGGCTTTTATCGATTGAAGAATCACAAAAAGAGTAGATAGGTGTATATGTTAAACCATTAATCTGCGATTCATTGATATATGTATCTAAGGCCGGAGAAACAAGCGAATCATAAGAATAACAATAATGTAAGAAGTCATATGTCATACGCATATCACTTATTTCTTCTTCGCTCGCTCTTAATGTTTGGATAAGAGTAATTGGGGAATTATCGCTTTTGATGTGCTTTTCTTTACTGAGAGAAGCCACTCCGTAGTCAAACTGATTTTCCGCGGACATTTCTATAGAATGATGCACTCCATTAGAAAAGCCAAATATCAACATACTCGCCGTAACGCCAATAGATAAAGCTAAGATAGAAAAGATATTCCTTTTGAATCTTTTAGAGAAGTTATTTGCGATAATTTGGTTATACCAATTTTGGTTGCTCTTTTTATCTTTTGATAACTCTATCTTTTCATTTTTTGTGTCATTGATTCTTTCAACATCAATAACCCGACCATCTCTCATATGAACAATACGGTCACTATATAATCTCGCTAATTCTTCATTGTGTGTCACCATGATAACTAAGGAATGTTCACTAGCCTTCTTTAAAGACTCCATTACTAAGAGGGCATTATCCTTGTCTAAAGCGCCTGTTGGCTCGTCCGCTAAAATGATACAAGGATTATTAATGAAGCCTCTCATAATGGCGATTCTTTCTTTTTCTCCGCCTGATAGTTTAGAGCATTTCTTATGTAGTAATTCTTTACTAATAGAGAATTTATCAATAAGCGACATTACTTTCTTTTTCGCGGTTTGAAAACTATCACCACCTAATAAACTAGGTAACATGATGTTATACAAAGCAGTTTGGTTTTCTAAAAGGTGATAATGCTGAAAAATAAAACTAACGATTCTTTTTCGATAAAAGGTGAGTTCCTTTTCTTTATATTTTGAAATATCCTCACTATTAAAAAATATTGTGCCTTCACTTGGATTATCAAGCTTTCCTATGAGGTTTAACAAAGTGGATTTGCCACATCCAGATTTACCCAAAACACTAATTAAGCCAGTGGATGGAAAAGCTAAAGTAATGTCTTTTAAGACATACTTTTTCTCATTTTTATCAATGTGATAAAACTTGCTAACTCGCTTAATGACTAATAGAGACATAAAAAAACTCCCTCTATTAATAAGTAGGGGGAGATTTTGATTTTTTTCCTAAAAAGTTTTAGTGATCAAGTTTTTGATCGTATGGGACGTCTTCCATTTTGACCGCTGCTGGAACCTTTGGAAGGCCTGGCATTGTCATGATCGCACCGGTTAAAGGAACGATGAAGTTAGCGCCTGCAGATAATCTCACTTCGCGGATAGTGACTGTAAAGCCTTTTGGTGCGCCTAAGACTTTTGGATCATCGGTTAATGATTGCGGTGTCTTGGCGATACAGATTGGAGTTTTATCAAAGCCTAACTTTGTATAATCTTCGATTTGTTTATTTGCAGCATCCGTATAAACAACTTCACCCGCACCGTAGATTTCTTTGCAGATGATTTCAATCTTATCTTTGATTGGAAGTTTTTCATCATATAAAGGATGATAATGTGATTCTTTAGTGTTAAGGATGTTCATCACTGCTTTAGCAAGTTCTGCACCACCTTTACCGCCATCAGCGAACGCTGAACAGTAAGCGTGTTCATAGCCGTTTTCTTCACACCATTTGCTTAACCAAGCTGTTTCAGCTTCGGTATCGCTAGCGAAGTGGTTAATGCAAACAACAGCAGGAACGCCATACTTTTCAACATTTTCAATATGTTTCTTTAAGTTACAAACGCCATTCTTAAGAGCTTCAACGTTTTCGTTAGCGAGTTCTTCAAATGGTTGACCACCATGCATCTTAAGGGCTCTAATTGTGGCGACTACGACGACAGCATCTGGTTTTAAACCAGCAACGCGGCATTTAATGTCTAAGAATTTTTCTGCACCAAGGTCAGCACCGAAGCCTGCCTCTGTAACCACAACTGGGGCTAATTTAAGAGCCATCTTTGTGGCAATGATGGAGTTACAACCATGAGCGATGTTAGCAAATGGTCCACCATGGATAATGGCAGGATTGCCTTCTAATGTTTGAACGAGGTTTGGATTAAGCGCGGTAATCATGAGTTTCATGATAGCGTGACTAATTCTTAATTGTCTTAAGAAGACTGGTTTTTCATCATAACTATAGGCAACGATGATGTTATTGATTCTATTCATAAAATCATCGACGTCTTTAGATAAGCAGAGAATCGCCATTAATTCACTAGCGACTGTAATCACGAATTCTTCTTGTCTTGGAGCACATTTTGTTTCGCCTTCAGAAACAGTCACTTTTCTTAAAGCTCTATCATTCATATCAAGGGCTCTCTTCCAGAGAACTCTTTCAGGATTAATGTTCAATTCATTACCTTGCCAAATTGAGTTATCAATACACGCGGCGATTAAATTAATAGAACTTGTTAAAGCGTGCATATCACCTGTGAAGTGTAAGTTGATATCTTCACTAGGAACCACTAAGGCTTTACCACCACCAGTAGCGCCACCTTTAATGCCGAAAACAGGACCAAGAGAAGGTTCTCTTAAACAGACTAATGAAGGAACGCCAATATAACGTAAGCCATCGTGCAAGCCGATGGATGTAGTTGTTTTGCCTTCACCAGCTTTTGTTGGTGTAATTGCGGTAACTAAAACTAATTTACCGTTTGGACGATTTTTTAATTCGTCCATAATCTTTAATGAGATTTTGGCCTTATCACAACCAAAAGGAATAAGGTATTTCTCATCAACATTAATCATTTTTGCTACATCGAAAATGTTTCCCATAAATAGAACCTCTCTATAATTTCATTTGCTATCTATTATGCCATTCAAAATATATTTTGCAATAACTAATCCCGCACTTGATGGCACCATCATTGTGGAATATAGTTTTTCAGCGTTCTTCTGTGGTATTTCTTCAGAGATAACTACGTTAATCTTACTTAAATCTAATTCTGCCTTTTTAGCCATATAACGAATCTTTTTCGCTAATGGGTCATTACGGGTTTGATTGAGTTTGCTAATTCTCACTTGTTCAGGATTAAATCTATTAGCCATGCCTAAGGACATGATTAAAGGAATATTGTTTTCTTGGGCTTTTATAGCAAGGAATAATTTACCATCAACATCATCAATAGCATCCACTAAGTAATCTATTTTTTGGTTAAAATCAAATTCTTGGGCTTTGCTTTTAAAAGATTTGACATCTGCATCAGGATTGATTGATAAAATCCTTTCTTTAGCCGCTTTGACTTTTTCTCTACCAATATCTTTAGAGGTATAAAGAATTTGTCTATTAAGGTTAGAAGGATCAACTTTATCGAAATCCACGATGATAAAATGTTGAAAACCCGTTCTTGCTAAAGCTTCGAGAGCGGTTCCACCCACACCACCTAAACCAAAAACAGCAATAACCTTATCTTGGAGTTTATTAAAGTTATCCTCACCTAATAGACCAATGGAACGTGCAAATATTTCTCTATTCATGTTGAGCCTCTTTTAATAATTCTTCTTTAGTGGCAAATTCCTTGCATGGCAATTGATGCTTAAAGAAAGTGACTTGCCTCTTAGCGTAGTTTCTTGTTCTCTTTTTAATGAGTTCTTTGCATTCTTCTAAAGAGCATTTGTTTTCAAGATAATCAAGAACTTCTTTATAACCAATAGCCGCTTTTGCGGTTAATGATAAATCGTATTTCTTAACAAGTTTTTTAACTTCGTCTAATAAGCCCATATCAAACATTTGGTCGACACGTGTATTGATATTCTCGTATAACTGTTCTCTATTTGGATTAATAAAATAGAATCTGATATCTTCATCTTTAAAGAACAAAGCATGTTCTTGCTTATCAATATTCTCAGACTTATTAGTGGCGTGAGTTCTAGCAATTTGCAACGCTCTAATAACTCTTTTGCGATTATTCATATGAATTGTTTCAGTGGCCTTGACGTCCACTGCCTTTAACATTTCATATAGTTCTTCATTGCCTAAATCTTCTAAATCAGAAATATCCGCTTCTTCTTCGTCTTCAAAAACGTAATCATATAAAGCGGCTCTAATGTAGAGGCCTGTACCGCCACAGACAATGATGGTCGGATATTTCTTTTTGAGTTCTAGATAAATCTTTCTAAAGTCTTCTTGGTACTCTTTAACGGAATAGGTTTGATTTGGTTTAACAATATCCAAAAGATAGTGTTTCTTGTAATCCTCACTATCCCTTTCCACCTTAGCGGTGCCGATATCCATTTCTTGATAGATTTGAAAAGCATCCCCATTGATAATAGGAGCGTTATAGAATTCCGCTAAAGATAAAGCTAACGATGTTTTACCAGATCCTGTAGGACCGACTATGACTATAAGCATGTGATAATTATAACAAAAAAATGCGATTTTATTCGCATTTATTTAATAATGGTTTGGATTGTTTTGAGCAATTCGTATAAAGCGTTCTTGCTCATTTCGTAATTCACAACTATTGGATGATTATCGTATAGAGCCTGTAAATTGTTAGCTTCTTGGATTTTTCCTTTAGCCCTCAAGTTAGCAATATTGTGCTTTAACTCTATCACGTCTTCGCTCTTTTCAAATTGTTCTTTGTTTTTAAGAAACTCTTTCATTTCAGGAGTTTCATCAATCAAAGTTTTTAATTCTTGAGCCTTTTCAATGACTTTATCCATTCACGATTTCCCCAATCATAGAATAGGTATGAGATTCACTAATCTTTACTTTAACGATTTTGCCAATCATTGATTCATCGCCTTTAAAGTGAACAAGTTTGTTTTCTTCTGTATAACCAGAATACATATCTTTATCGTTTTTGCTCACCCCATCAACCAGAACATCAAATGTTTGACCCACCATTGTTTTACTATGGTTTTCGATATGGACTTCTAAATGTTTAACAAGTTCCATAAATCTCGCAGATTTTGTTTCCTTAGAAACATTATCTTCAATCTTTGCTGCTGGTGTTCCTTTTCTAGGTGAATAGATAAATGTAAATGCCGCTTCGTATTTGACTTCATCAACAATTGATAAAGTATCTTTGAATTCTTCATCCGTTTCATTTGGGAAGCCAACGATAATGTCAGTGGATAAGGCTAAACCTGGAATTTTTTCTCTCATCTCTTTAACTAAAGCGAGATAAGTTTCTCTTGTATATCTTCTACCCATCGCCTTTAAAACACGGTCATTACCAGACTGAACAGGAAGATGAATAAATTTCATAATATTTGGGTGTTTTGCAATCACATCAATCATCTTTGAGGAGAAATCCCATGGGTGAGAGGTGGTGAATCTTAATCGCGCAATGCCTAATTTAGCGACTGCCTCTAATAAGTCAGCAAAGTCTTTTCCTTCGTCTAAATCTTTACCATAAGCATTAACATTTTGACCTAAAAGAGTAATCTCTTGATAACCGTTATCAATTAATTGCTGGCATTCTTTTAAGACATCTTCAAAGTGTCTACTTCTTTCTTTGCCTCTAGTATAAGGAACAATACAGTATGTGCAGAACTTATCGCAGCCATACATAACGTTAACATAAGCCTTATAGGTATTGTTACGGCAGGCAGGAGCGATTTCGATAACTTCGCCTGGTTTGCTTTCAATGGCCACTACTCTTTCTTTAGAAGTTCTTACCTCATAAACAAGAGAATATAGTTGAGCAATTTCATGAGTGCCAAAATATAAATTAACTTCACTAAATGTTTCCATTAATTTCTTTAAGATTTCTGGTTGTTCCACCATGCAGCCACAGATGGCTAAAGTAAGTTCTTTGTTTTTCTTTCTTAAGTGCTTGAGATTACCGATTTCGCCATAAACTTTATCTTCAGCGTTTTCTCTTACTGCGCATGTATTAATAATGATTAAAGTGGCTTCTTCTGGTTTATCGGTTTGAATATAGCCAACATCTTCTAATAAGCCGCGCATTGTTTCTTCATCTCTAACGTTAGCTTGGCAGCCATAAGTATGAATATAATACTTTTCGCCTTTGACTAACTTTTCTAATTCTTCCTTCTTGTCAAAAGAAGCAGGCGCAAAAACAGTAGCTTCTTTTCTACGAGAGGCCGCTTTTAACATATTTGGAGTGTTGATAATTTTTGTTTTCATACTACTTTTCTAAATAATAAATTGGGAAGATTTGATTAGCAAGTCCGGTGATATCATCGATATCAAGAACGACTGCGGAGAAAACTCCTCTACCTTCATCAGGAACTTGGAATTTACTTTGTTGTCCATAGACAATCTTATTAACCACGGTTTCCGCAGTAGAACCTAATACACCATCCGCAAAGCCAGTCATACCAACATCAGAGATAAAGGCTGTACCTTTAGGTAAGACATGAGCATCACACGTTTGGACGTGCGTATGTGTGCCTAGAACAGCACTTACTTTACCATCTAAAGCAAACGCTAATGATTGTTTCTCGCCTGTTGCTTCCGCATGGAAATCAACGATATGGATGGTTGCTGTTTCTTCTTCCTCGCTTAACAAGTTAAGGATGGAATAGTATGGTGCATTAACTTCTTCATTCATGAAAGCACTACCTAATAAGTTAGTGACTCTAATGGACACACCATTGACTTCAAAAACCACACTACCTTCGCCAGGAAATTCCTTAAGTAAGTTATATGGTCTCACTAAACGATCAACTTGATTAATGTAACGGAGGATTTCACTTTTACTCATATAGTGGTTACCAAGAGTAATAGCGTCCACTCCTGCATCAAGAAGTTCAAAGTATTGATTTCTTGTTAAGCCTTTGCCATGCGAAGCATTCTCGCCGTTGGCAATAACAAAATCAATCTCATATTTGTCAACATAATAAGGAATTCTTTCCTTAAGTAATCGACGGCCTACACGACCGACCACATCACCGATAAATAAGATCTTCAAATTATTATCTTTCTATGAAATAGGGCTACTATTTCGCGGTCTCTATCGCACGATATTCACGAATGACAGAAACTTTAATTTGACCTGGATAGGTCATTTCATTTTCAATACGTTCTTTGATGTCTCTGGCTAATTTGAATGCACCAACATCATCGATCTTTTCTGGAATAACCATGACACGTAATTCACGGCCAGATTGCATCGCATATGATTGATAAACGCCATCATAAGACTTGCAGATTTCTTCAAGTTGTTCGATACGTTTGATGTAGTTTTCTAAGATTTCACTTCTTGCACCTGGTCTAGCAGCACTTAATGTATCAGCAGCTTGGACTAAGTTGGCAATGATGTATTTAGCAGGAACATCACCATGGTGAGATTCGATGGAGTTAATAACAACATCGCCTTCACCATATTTCTTGGCTAAACGTGCACCGATTTCAACGTGGCTACCTTCCATTTCGAAGTCAGCAGCTTTACCGACGTCATGTAATAAGCCCGCTCTCTTAGCTAAGTTTTGATCTAAACCTAATTCAGCGGCCATGATGCCACATAAGTAAGCAACTTCAACAGAATGGTCTAAAGCGTTTTGACCATATGAAGTACGGTATTTTAATCTACCGACATAGTCGAGTAATTCTTTGTTGATTCTTGGTAAACCAAGTTTGAAGGCAACTTCTTGCCCGGCTTTATGAATGGATTCGTCGACTTCTTTCTTAGTCTTTTCAACGATTTCTTCAATTCTACCTGGTTGAATACGACCATCTTTAATTAATGCTTCGAGGGATAATCTCGCGATTTCTCTTCTGATAGGATTGAAGCAAGAAACTGTAATAACTTCTGGAGTATCATCAATGATTAAATCAACACCTAATAATTGTTCTAAAGAACGAATGTTACGACCTTCACGACCGATGATTCTACCTTTCATTTCATCACTTGGTAAAGCGACAACTGAAACTGTTCTTTCGTTGGTGACATCTTGAGCATAACGAGCTAAGGCTAAGCCTAAGAGCTCTTTCGCTTTAGTATCACATTCTTCTTTCGCTTCTTCTTCTTTTTGCTTAATGAAGGCAGCGATTTCTTTACTGACCTTACTTTCGACACGGTTGAACAATTCGTCTCGTGCTTCTTGTGTAGACATTTGCGCAACCTTTTCAAGTTCGACGATAATGCTATCAATCTTTTCTTGAAGAGCGGCATCTTTCTTGTCTAATTCTTTTAAACGTCTGGATAATGTTTCGTTCTTTTCGTCTAAAGCATTTTCTTTAGAAAGAAGAGCGGCATCACGACGATCGATGTTTTGTTCTCTTTGATTAAGAGATCTTTCTTGCGCTTGTAATTCTTGTTTTCTTTCGTGGATTTCTTTACTAGCTTCTTGTTTCATTTCGTTGATAGCTTGCTTACCATCAATTTGTGCATTTTTAGTAATGTGTTCCGCTTTGATTTCTGCATCACGAATAATTTTCTTGGATGTGTTTTTAGCAATATTGTTTCTAACAAATGGGATTAAGAAAGCAACTGCGGCGCCCGCAACTAAACAAAGAACACCAATAAGAATACCTAACCAAATTGGCATGTTCATAATTATGTTTCCTTTCTATTATAGAAATAAGTTAGTCTACAAGTAGACTTTACCTAAAATGCCCCCTATAAAGGAATAGAGATTTGCATTTTTTATAACTAACAGGTAAAACCCGATAATAAAGTTCTCGAATGAGAATATATAGGTAAGTATCTTTCGAGGATACGAAATTATTATATTCCCACAAATAAATAATGTCATTATTTTTTGTAGGTTGTCTGAAGGTTAGAGCAAGAAAAAAGACAGAGATGATAATGCATTTTTCTCTGTCTGTTTCTAGAAATTTTTAATATTTAACTATTCGCTAACAACGCCAGTTTTGATTTTTTCTAAGAGTTCGTTGGCGACATCTTCGTTTTCTTTGATGTACGCTTTAGCGGAATCACGGCCTTGAGCAATCTTTTGACCGTTATATTCGAACCAAGAACCAGCTTTCTTGATTAAGCCCATTTCCACAGCGCGATCAAGAATTTCACCTTCTTTAGAAATGCCTTGGCCATAAATAATATCGATTTCGCATTGCTTGAATGGTGCGGAGACTTTGTTTTTTACAATCTTCACGCGGCATGTATTGCCAACGATATCAGCGCCTTGTTTAATAGCTTCTGTGCGACGAATATCAATACGGACGGAAGCATAGAATTTTAAGGCACGACCACCAGAGGTTGTTTCTGGGTTACCATACATCACACCGACCTTTTCACGTAATTGGTTAATGAAGATAACTGCACATTCTTTCTTATTAAGAACACCAGCGATTTTACGCATCGCTTTAGACATTAATCTAGCTTGTAAACCAACTGAGCTATCGCCCATTTCACCATCTAATTCCGCTTGTGGAACTAAGGCAGCAACACTATCGACAACGATTAAGTTGATGGAACCAGAACCAGCGAGCATTTCAACAATTTCTAACGCTTGTTCACCATTGTCTGGTTGAGAAAGAATTAATTCGTTAATATCAACACCTAAGTTTTTAGCATAGAGTGGATCAATTGCATGCTCAGCGTCAATAAAGGCTGCGCGACCACCTTGTTTTTGACATTCCGCAATAGCGTGTAACGCTAATGTGGTTTTACCACTACTTTCAGGTCCAAAGATTTCGATGATTCTACCTTTTGGATAACCACCAACACCGATGGCTTGGTCAATAAGCAATGAGCCGGTTGGAATAGCATCGACATCGACTGTTTCTCTATCGCCTAGACGCATGACAGCGCCTTTACCATAGAGCTTTTCAATTTGTTTTAACGTCTCTTCAAGAGTATCGTTTTTTAAGTTCTCTTTTTCTTTTGCCATATGAGATCTCCTTCTACTAAATAAATAGGTGTAGTATTTGATTTTTTTCCTAAAAAATTATTATTTTCTTAAAGCGTTTTCTAATAGCGTAAACGCTAAAATTATTGCCTTTTCTTGTATTTTATTACGCTCTCCCTCTAATTGATAGGGAAATGCTTCAACTTTTTCTGGAGTTGCTAAGCCGATATAGACTTCACCAACTGGTTTATTTTCCATCGCTTCTGGACCAGCATTACCGGTGAAGGAAACACAGTAATCAACATTGAGTTTCTTTCTACCGAGTTCCGCCATTTGAAGAGCGATTTCTTTGCTCACCACTCCAAACTCGTCAACAAGAGCTTGTTTAATTCCAAGTAATGCCACCTTTTCTTCTGTTGCGTAAGTTACTAGGCCACCCTTATAGAACTTAGAAGCGCCTGAAACAGCGGTTATTTCTCTAGCGAACAAACCACCGGTAAACGATTCAACGGAACCAAGAGTAACGCCTTTTTCACGGAACAAAGAATTAATGTCTTTAGAATTAAGCATTTTTCTTTCCTTCTTTGAAGACATGCTTGTTTTGCACGACATAGATGACACCGGAAATGAAAGAGGCTGCAGTGGCTAAATACACCAAGATATCAGCAATATGTAAGCCTGCAGGCCATGAGGTATCAAAATATCTGAATGGGAAACCATTGAGTAAAACTGCACCGATGGCAACCATTTCTAAAACTGTTTTAAGTTTTCCGAAGATATTAGCGGCGATAACTGTACCCTTGCTAGCGGCGATGAATCTTAAGGCATCAACAACAATGTCACGCGCCACTAAGATAATTGCACACCATATATTAAAACTAATTACAGGAGCACAGCTACCTGGGATATATGGGGCAAAAACCGTTGGAGCCACCAAAAAGATGACAAGTGAGTTGACCAACAATTTATCGGCTACCGGATCAAGGAATTTGCCTAAATCAGTAACTTGATTATTCTTTCTAGCAAGCTTGCCATCTAAGTGGTCTGTATAGCAAGCCACTACAAAGAAGACAAACAAGATTAAGAAGACTAAATTGATACCCGTATTCGCTATTTCAATGGTTTGCCAGCCAGGAATTACACTTAAAACGAAAAGGGTAATAATCATCATTACAACAGCGATGATTCTAGCAAACGTGATTTTTGTTGGTAAATTCATTTTGTCTCCTTAGTGAGTATCCGGTCCTATAAGCCATGTTCTGTTTTGACAACCATTTATCTAGGCAATGCCTACAAGGATTAATTCAGTTCTCTTTCCTTGTCTCCCCTACCAAATTTGGGTTTCTCGCTTGTGGGGTTTACCGCGTTCCACTTTATTGTTTCCAATAAACTACGTCACTGTGGCACTTTCAGGGATTCGACCATGGTTACCTTTAGGTTTCCTCCCGCCGTTACGTACTCCTACGTACCTAGCGTTATCTTTTCCGCTAGCGCAATCACTACGAGCATCACAGCTCGTGCGAGCATGGACTTTCCTCTACCGAAGCAGCGATTGTCCAGACCGGAATTTTTAGATGTTATTTGATTGTGTCAGGATTGAATCCATGATTCCAAAGGAATTTCTCTAGAGCATTGATTTTCCTGACTAACTCGATATTGTCAGTTGTGACATTATCACTGGATTTAATATTGGTGAAGCGAGCTTTGTATCTTTCTAGTTCAACTTCAAGTTTTCTCTTTTCACTCTCTAAAACTTTGTTTTTCTGTCTAAGAGTCTCATATTCACCGTTCGGAATAACGACACTTGCTTCCACAAGTTTATAGTCTTGAATGATCATATCTAAGAAGCGATCCACTTCCTCTGCATCATAAGCATTCTTATGCGTGATAGGAAATGTGTGATTTAAGATTGTTTGAGAGTTTAGAAAAAGCTTTACTGCCATATTTACTCCATTTCTTATATAATATAAGAGATAATTTTATAATTCAATCTTTTCTCTTTTGAAAAAAGAGGAAATAGTGATATACTATCAAAGAAATTTATGAAGAAATTTGAAAAGTTATTAAAAGGTCATAAATCGTTGGTCTTCTTAGACTTCGAAGGCACACAATTCTCTCATGAGATGATTGCTATTGGTGCCGTTCATGTTGTGATTGACCGTCACGGTTATATCAAGAAAAGTAAAAAGCCTTTTAGGGCTTATGTTAAAGCACACAATAGAGTAGGCAAAATCGTTACTGATTTAACAGGTATCACCGAAGATATGCTCAAGCAACAAGGTGTTAGCTTCTACACCGCGATGAGCGAACTTAAAAAATACTGCGGTATCTCCTTTAAGAAATCATCATTCATTACCTTTGGTAATCATGATATGAAGATTCTTTCCTCTTCTATTTCCTATAGTTTTGATTTCCCAAAAGAAATCGTTCAATGCATTCAACAAAACTACATTGACTTCAGTGCTTTTATTTCTGAATTCATGAGAGATGATAAGGGCAATCCATTATCTTTAATCAAATACTGTGATGCCTTTGGTGTAAAGCAAGCTGGTCCTGCTCATGATCCAGCCGTTGATGCGGAAAACTTAGCGTGGTTATATGACGCTACAATGAGAAAGAGTCATTTGCTTGTTGATGAATATAAAAAGGTATTGAAGACATTTAATCATTTCCCTGTTCCAGTTGCTAATACGCTTAAAAAGTTAGCGAGCAATGAGAACGTCACATATCAAGAATTCGAAGAAGAGATTAAAAAGTATATTGAATAATGAGATATCCAAACGGTAAGACATATCAAAAGAAGGACAATGTAGAACAGAAAAAAGAATCTGCTCATAGAACCCTTTTGAGCGCTGCAAACCGTGGTATGTCATTAGAGGAAGATATCAATCTTTCTAACGATTATTATCGTGATGCTGGTATTGCATTAATTAATAAAAGGCCGACACCAATCAATATTGTGAAAGTTGATTATAGCAAGGGCGCTAGAATTACTGACGCCTATTTTGAAAAGCAATCCACTACTGACTATAACGGTGTATATAAAGGCCGATATATTGATTTTGAAGCCAAGAACACAAAGTCCACTACTTCATTCCCATTAAGTAACATCAGTGAACACCAAATCGTTCACTTAAAGAATGTTCTTAAACATGGAGGCATCGCTTTCTTTATCATCTCTTTCCAAATGAAAGATGAGATTTATCTATTAGATGCTTCCTTTGTTATTGATTTTTATGAACACGGAAAAAGAAAATCCATTCCTTATGAAGTGTTTACTAAAGAAGGGATTTTAATTAAACAAGATTACTCTCCAAGACTACATTATTTAGATGCAGTCGAAGCATTATATTTTAAGTAATTATTTGCGGTTATTAATGCACATGTCGCTTATTTTACAGTTTTCACACTGTGGATTTCTTGCTGTACAGAAATAGCGGCCAAAATGAATTAATTGATGATGAGACTTAATCCATCTTTCTTCTGGAATAAGTTTTTTAAGCTTTCTTTCGACGTCGATTGGCTCGTCTTCCTTTTTGGCAATATTGAGTCTTTTACTAATCCTTAATATATGCGTGTCTACAGGTAGATCAGGTATTTGAAAGATTTCTGCACGTATCACACCTGCGGTTTTATTACCTACGCCTGGTAGGGTCATTAATTCGTCTTTATTAGAAGGAACATTGCCGTTAAATCTTTCCATTAAGTCTTTTACAATGCCTTTTAGGTTCTTAGCTTTATTTTTATATAGACCAATTGGTTTCAGGATTTCTTCAATATCGATTAAAGGAGCATTATTGAGATCCTCTAAAGAAGGATATTTACTGAACAATATTGGTGTTATCGCATTGACTGACTTATCGGTCGTCTGAGCGGATAGCATCACTGCAATGACTAACTCATAATCTTTAGAATAAAAAAGTTCACATCGCGCGGATGGGAACATTTCTTCTAAATAATTAAGTAAAGGAGTGATATTAGTCTTCATCATCCTCATCAAGCCAAGGTGTTTTAGCGATACGAATGGTTTCTTCTAAGTTCTTGGTCCAATCATCATCAATAGATGTTTTGCCTTCAGTTTCAAGATCTTCTCTTTTTGCCCATGTTAATAAAATCTTATCCACGGATTTAATAGATTTCTTACCTTGGTTAATGGCTTCTTTTAATGCGTCGATAATGACTTCGTCAGTATAACCCATAGAAACCCATTCTCTAATTGTGCTAATTTCGATTGGAGATAAAGAACGACCTAATTCGTTTTGGAACTTTTCGAAAACGTTATTAAGTTGATTGCTTATTGTTTCACTATTCTTTGTTTCGTTTTCTTTAGAAACACTAATTTGGAATTCACGGTAAAGTTTTTCTTTTAAAGGATTTAAAGAAGTTACAGTTTTACCATTTAATGTTGCGTATTCCATTAATCCTCTGGTGAGGAGATCCGCCATAAGCTTATCAATTTCTTTAATGTCTAAGGACATCTTTAAAGAAAGCAAGTCCGCGGTGATAAATGGATTGCCTTGAGAAAGTAAGTGATCAATCATCAAGATAATGGCTAATTGATTCTCACTGATTTTAAGTTTTTTATAGTTTTCTAAAAGGAGAAAACGGAAATCGATTGCTTCACTAATCATGCTATTACTTTATCACACCCACTAGGTTTGCTATATCAAATTCTTGAAAAATTCTTTCTTTTTCTTGTTGGTCAACGACTTTGTCGTCAATCTTGGCTAATTCACTTCTGATTTTTGCGTCAGTCGTGTTTTTTAATAAATGGAAATTATCATGCATTGCTTTTAATAACGATTCTTCAATATCTAAGTTATGCATAAGATGGAATCTAATGGCCCTTAAGATTCTTAATGGATCTTCTTTTAATCTAGTTTCAGGATTCCCTACTGCACGTAAGATATGGTTTTTTAAATCTTCTTGCCCGTTTGCATAATCAATGACATTTAAATCTTTATCCATATATAACGCATTGACAGTAAAATCACGGCGGGAGAAATCGTCCTTTAAATCTTTCACGAATTCAATCTTGCTTGGATGGCGGCCATCCAAGTACGCAGATTCTTTTCTTAAAGTTGTGATATCAAACTTCACGCCTTCCGGACTTTTGAATTTTAAGTAACCAAAACGGATAAAGGTCTTATCAATTTTTGGTAAGAACGAAGCAATTTCTTCTGGGGTCGCTTCACTAACACAGTCAACATCCGTTAATGGTTCACCTAAAAGATAATCTCTCACAGTGCCACCGACGAGATAAAGATTAAAGCCATGTGAATTGAACTTCTTAGCGAGTTCCTTAAAAATGTAGATTTTAATTTCCATAATAAATATTGTACACGCATTGCGTGATTTCATACAGTCGAAAAAACCAGCTCGGGGCTGGTTTTTTTCGCATCGGCTACTTATTTAATTTGCCTTTAAGTGCTTTAGATAGTCTAAATGTCACTGAGCGAGATTCCGCAATCTTGATACGTGTGTGTTGTTTTGGATGTGTACCATCACGTGATTGACGGGTTTTTGGGGTGAAAACGCCAAAGTTTGTAATGTTGACTTCTTGACCTTCTAACAATGCTTTTTCAATTAAGTCGAAGCACAAGTCAAGTGCGTTTCTTGCATCCTTCTTAGAAAGATGACCCTCGTCTGCGACGATTTGGACTAAATCTCTTTTGTTAAACTTCTTCACGATTAAAAACTCCCTTTTAATAATCTGAAATTTGCTTATATGATTTAGCATTTTCATTATAATGCAAACATTGCGAAAATCAAAAGGATTTTTATGCGAATATGCTAAAATTTGCTAGATTTAGTCGCGAGATTGTTGGGCACGCTTTTTCAAAACGATACGGATTGGTGTGCCGTCAAAGTTGAATGTATCTCTTAATCTATTCTCTATATATCTTTGATATGAGAAGTGCATGAAGTTAGGATCGTTAACAAACAAAACAATTGTTGGAGGTGCCGCACTTACTTGAGAGGCGTATAAAATTTTAAGACGGCCACCATTAAAGTTAGGTGCTTGATTCATCACTTGAGCATCTTGCATAACTTCGTTTAAAAGGCTTGTCTTAATACGTGTATAGTATGCAGCGTGAACTGTATCTAATGTTTCAAATAAGGTATCTAATCTTTGCTTTTTAAGGGCAGAAACAAAGACAACTGGAGCGTAGTCTAAGAACTTGTATTCTTCACGAATAATCTTCACATAGTCGGACATGGTATTGGTTTGCTTATCAACAAGGTCCCATTTATTGACTACGATGATAATGGCTTTATGCAAGTCAGTTGCGTATTGGATGACATGTTTATCTTGCTCGGTAATACCTTCTTTTCCATCGAGGACAAGTAAAACAATTTCACTTCTTTCAATAGCTTTAAGCGCTCTGATAGCGGAATACTTATCAATGGATTCGTAAATCTTACCACGTTTCTTTAAACCAGCAGTATCGATAACTAAATAGTTTTTATCATTTCTTCTAAATGGCGTATCAATGGAATCTCTTGTGGTGCCAGAGATATTACTAACAATGACTCTATCTTGATTCAAGATAGCGTTTGTTAAAGATGATTTGCCAACATTTGGTCTACCAACCACGCAGAAGGTTACTTTATCTTCTTCTAATTCTTCAGTATTTTCTGGTAAGTATTTAACGATTTCGTTAAGAATATCGCCAATACCAATACCATGCGCGCCAGAAACAACATGAGGCTCACCAAGACCTAAGCCATAGAATTCTTGAGCGTCCGCCATATGGGAACCTTCATCAATTTTATTAACAGCCAAAATAATTGGCTTATTTACTTTTCTAAGAATAGTTGTTACTACTCTATCATCAGTGGTAATTCCAAGCTTACCATCCACCACAAACACAATCACGTCTGCCTCGTTTATAGCGATTTCGGCTTGCATACGGATTTGTTCTTGGAATGGTCTATTAACGATTTCAATACCACCCGTATCAATTAAAGAGAAGTGACGACCGAGCCATTCACATTGCCCGTAAAGTCTATCACGTGTAATGCCCATTTCATCATCAACAATCGCATGACGTTCGCCAATCATACGGTTAAAAATCGTTGATTTACCAACGTTTGGGGATCCAACAATTGCTACAACACCTTGAGCCATTACTTATTCTCCGCTAATTTCTTATCAATAATCTTATTAACTTCAGCAACGACTTCGTCGATAGTTAAATCAGATGTGTCTAAATGAATCGCATCAGGTGCTGGTTTTAAAGGAGCAAATGCACGATGGGAATCAATGTAATCTCTCTTTTGCACATCAGCGACAATATCTTCATAGGTACACGCGATACCTTTTTCTTGATTTTCTTTGTAGCGGCGTTCCGCTCTCTTTTCAACAGAAGCCACTTGGAAAATCTTCACTTCAGCGTTTGGCAAAACATATGTACCAATATCGCGTCCATCCATGATAACAGAATCTTTTTCCGCCATTTTTCTTTGGAGTTCCACTAAAGCTAAACGAATATCCTTGTAGGATGCAATATATGAAACATTACTAGAAACATCAGTACCTCTAATTGGTTTACTGACATCAATGCCATTGCATAAAACAACATAACCTGGTTTTAATTCAATATTCACTTCAGGAATTAAAGCAACACAAGCTTTTTCATCTTGGCAATCCACTCCTTTTTGCAAGCAGTACCAAGTAAAAGCACGATACATTGCACCTGTATCAATATAGGTAAAGCCTCTCATAAGCGCTACTTGTTTAGCGATGGTAGATTTTCCTGCAGCGGCAGGACCGTCAATAGCAACAGCGACTTTCATCTTATTGTCCTCCAAAGGCATATATAGCAAAAATAATAATTCCCGCAATTAAAGCAAGACCCACTAGAGCGATTGCGGCAATGATGAAAAACTTCTTTGTGAAGATACGCTTTGGTTCTTCTTCTGGAGTTTCTTCAACTTTGCCTAACACTTCTTCTAACGGAAGAGTGGATGTCGTATTCATCTTATCAGAAACGATACTGTTATCGCGATACTTAACAGATTCTGGTTCGTTATTAATCGACTTGAACTCGTTCAATGATTGACGATACTTTTTATATTTTTCTAATCTTGTTTCACTCATAATAAGTCCAACATATTTATTCTAATTTAATTAGAATGCTTTTTGAACAAAAAATAAGGTTTTTTATCAATTTATCCACGAGTTATTGAAAATACCCCCTCTTTAAGACTATAATCATCTTATATAACCCAAGGAGGCATTACTCATGGCTAAAAAAAGAGTAAAAATTGATGCAGCTTCATGCATTATGTGCGGCGCTTGTGTCGGCTCCTACCCAGATGATTTCAAATTCACTGATGAAGGTCCAGCCGCTCCAATTACAGGCGAAGCAGATGAAGATGCTGTTGGCGTATGCCCAGTTGGTGCAATCTCTGTCGAAGAGTAAAATACAACAAAAAACTAGGCCTTGATTGACCTAGTTTTTTTGTGCCTTTTATTCCTCTACAACGTTTTCTTCTTTTGAAGTTTCATCTTCTTTTTTGGTGAAGATATTGCCAACGAACCACTTTTGGAAAAACGGAGATCTTCTCATGAAGACGAAGATTAATCTATTGAATAAAATTTCATAAATTAAGCAACATGCGCCTGCTTTTAGCAAGTTAAATGGAGCGTAGATTGAACTGATTAAGCCAATATATGACCATCCATTAACATTTGGATCGCTCTTATGGGTGATGTATTCGGTAACATTTTGAATTACACCTTCATCAAAACATGTTGAGAAGTGAGCATTAGGACCAAACACCGTTAGATAGGATGGTGTAATAAATATCGCGTTCATAATAGTTAAAACACAGGTCACTATTGCCGCTATAACGGCATAGGCGATTAAACGGAAGCCCAAGCCTTTTTTAAAGAATTTCGCACGGCTAGTAATAAATAAGCCAAGAATGAACATGCATGAGGTGAAAAATGCTGTTAAGTCACCAATGCCTAAGCCCACTGGTCCATGGACCGCTAAATTTAAGAGGGTTTTTACAAGCGCAACCACCAATCCACCAGGAAGACCATATAGCGCATAGGCGATAATCGTCGTCAATTCGCTAAGTTCGATCTTGAGCCAAGGTGCCATTGGATATGGAATTTGTAAAAACGCCATTAAGACAAACCCTAGTGCTGAAAGCATAGCTAGAGTTGTAATTCTGGTGATGATTTCACCAGCGTTTCTAAAACTTCTTTTCATAAAAAATAGACCTTTCTCAAGGCCCTTCAAAAAACGTACTTCTTTCATCCAGACTTTACTGTCGCCACTTGAATTTCACAAGTTCATGCCTTATCTAGGCTCGCGGGGTATACCGCCGGTCGCTTTTCGCTGCCCTGAAGTAACTACTATTATATACCTTTATTTTATAAATAAAAGATTAGAGTGCTTTATTTTTAATTTCCCCATAAGCACGAGGATATTTATTTGGAGTTTCCCCTACCTTTTTAATATAAATAAAGGATCTATTTTCTTTAGATTCTGGAAGTTGATCTTCGTAAATATAATCAACCTCGCCTTTTAATTTCTTCAAAGCGCCTTGAGCTTCTTTGATTTCATCTTCAAAGCCTGGTCCTTTCATGGCGATAAATACACCACCAACTTTAAGCATTGGTAATGCTAATTCGATAAGGATTCTCAACGAGGCCACCGCTCTGGCGGTTACCACCATAAATCTATCTCTATTTTCTCTTGCGAAATCTTCTGCTCTGGCAGTAATTCCATGCACGTCTAAGCTCTTTTCCTTAGCGTAGTCCTCAATGAACTTTACTTTTTTTGCTGTTGAATCTAAAGCATAAACATGAACTTTTGGTGAAAGAATAGAAACTACTACGCTTGGGAAACCAGCACCAGCGCCGATATCTAAAATATCAATGCCTTCAAAGTTTTGGTTGTTTAAAAGAAGCGCACTATCAAAAATCATTTTTTCCACGAATGATTCTTCATCTTTAATCGCGGTGAGATTAAAACTTTCATTTGTTTTTAAAACATGATGCATAAAATCCCAGAGAAGATCTAGCTGTTTCTCATCTGTGGCTATGCCACGTTTATTAAGTTCTAAAACAAATGATTCTTTATTCATTGTGAGTTTTCCTTACATTAAATATTAAAACACTAATGTCGCTTGGATTAACACCAGAGATACGGGATGCTTGGCCAATAGTCATTGGTCTAATCTTGTCTAATTTTTGTCTGGCTTCTAAGGCTAACCCATCCATATTTAAGAAATCCATATCATTTGGAATTTTCATTTCCTCTAATTTAGCCATATTTTTAGCTTCTCTAATTTGTTTAACGATATAGCCTTCATATTTAGCAATGATTTCCACTTCTTCAATAGCGAATTCATCTAATTCAATATTTTGGATTTCAGGAACAAACTTTCTTAAATCAACGTAAGAAACTTCTGGTCTTTTTAAGAGTTCAAAAGCTTGGATGCCACCTTGAAGTGGATTGGAATTAATACTACTTAACCATTCGTTGACGTCTTTTCTTGCACCTAAATAAATGGCTTTCAAGTTCTCAATAACTTTATCGATATTGTTAACTTTGTTAACGAATCTAGCGTATCTATCTTCTTTGATTAAACCAATTTGATGGCCTAGTTCAGTTAATCTCATATCAGCGTTATCATGTCTTAAAATTAAACGGAATTCCGCTCTTGATGACATTAAACGATATGGTTCTTCAGTACCTTTGGTAACTAAATCATCAATCATAACGCCAATATAAGCTTGGTCTCTTCTTAAAACGAATGGTTCTTTGCCATCGATCTTCAACGAGGCATTGATGCCGGCAATTAATCCTAAAGCAGCAGCTTCTTCGTAGCCGGAAGTACCACAAATTTGACCGCCAATGAATAAACCTGGCCATTTCTTAATTTCTAAATTAGAACCATATTCTTCAGTTCTAATTGCATCGTACTCGATTGCGTATGCATATTTAAGGAAAACAGCGTTTTCAAAGCCTGGTAAGGAACGTACCATTTCTTCTTGAACTTCTACTGGCATAGAAGTGGAGAAACCTTGTAAATAAATAGAATCTGTATAACGGGATTCTGGTTCTAAGAATAATTGGTGTCTTTCTTTATCAGCGAAAGTAACAATTTTAGATTCAATGGATGGGCAATATCTTGGGCCAACACCAGTTACTAAACCGCTAAATAAAGCGGAGTCTTTTAAGTGCTCTCTAATGATTTCATGTGTTCTTGGTGTAGTGTAAACCAAGTAGCATGGTTCTTGTTCTTCAATTGGAATAAATTCCTTTGTTTCATAAGAGAACGCTAAATGTCTATTGGTGCCAGGTTGGATACTAGCTTTGCTAAAATCAATAGAATCTCTTTTAATTCTTGGAGGAGTACCGGTTTTTAGTCTAAATGTTTCAATACCAATACTTCTTAAAAATGGTGATAAACCTAGTGATGGTTTCTGACCATCTGGGCCCTCATCTTTCACATCATGACCGCGGAAGATTTGACTTTGCATATATGTGCCAGTTGTTAAAATAACGGCTTTTGAACGGATATGTGTATTGTTTTCAAGCACAACACCGTGTATTTGATGTTCTTCACATATTAAAGAAACAACCATTCCCTCTTGAATAGTTAGATTTTCTTCTTTAGCGGCTAATTCGTGCCAATATTTTGGATATTCCAATTTATCTTGTTGCGCTCTTAAGCATTGGACACCTGGGCCTTTACCAGTATTGAGCATCTTCATTTGTAAATAATGATGATCAGCGGCAATGCCCATCATGCCACCTAAGGCATCGATTTCTCTCACCACAATACCTTTAGCGGAGCCACCAATAGATGGATTGCATGGCATGTTGCCCATGAGGTTAAGATTTAATGTTAAAAGTAATGTCTTTTTGCTCATGTGGGCACAAGCAAAAGCGGCTTCTAAGCCCGCATGTCCCGCACCAACAACAATTACATCATAATCAAACATTAACCAACACTACCTTCCATATCCATTTTAATAAGTTGATTTAATTCAACAGCGTACTCCATTGGGAGCTCTTTACTGAATGGCTCAATGAATCCCATGATAATCATTTGAGTCGCATCTTTTTCAGAAATACCACGTGACATCAAATAGAATAATTGATCCTCTGATATTTTACTCACTGTGGCTTCATGTTCAATATAGGAAGTGTTATTTTTAACTTCGTTATTTGGAATGGTATCACTATAAGACTCTTCATCTAAGATTAAAGTATCACATTCCACGTGGCTTCTGCAGTTTTGTGCATTCTTCATGTGTCTCACAGTGCCACGATAGTTAGCGACACCACCACCCTTGACAATTGATTTAGAAATAATCGTGGATGATGTATTGCTTGCTAAATGAATCATTCTAGAGCCAGCATCTTGATATTGACCTTTACCAGCAACGGCGATTGAGATACATGTACCTTTAGCGCCTTCGCCTGCTAAAATGACTGCTGGATATTTCATATTGGTGCCTGAACCAACGTTACCATCAATCCAGTCCATAGATGCACCTTCATAGCAAATTGCTCTTTGTGTGACTAGATTAACGATATTTGTGCTCCAGTTTTGCACTGTAGAATAACGGCATTTGCCGTTCTTTAAAACAATAATTTCTACAACACCGGAGTGTAATGATTCTTTTAAATATGTTGGAGCAGTACAGCCTTCCACATAGTGGACATCTGCGCCTTCATCAACGATGATTAATGTTCTTTCAAATTGGCCAGATTTTTCATTATTAATTCTGAAATATGATTGTAATGGTTTTTCTAAGTGCACGCCTTTTGGCACGTATACGAAAGAACCGCCTGACCAAACCGCACCATTTAATGCGGAGAATTTGTTATCTCTAATTGGCACAACTGTACCAAAGTATTTCTTAAAGATTTCTGGATAGAGTTTTAAACCCATATCTGTGGAAAGGAAGATAACACCTTTTTCTTCCACTTCTTTAAGCATGTTGTGATAAACAACCTCAGATTCATATTGAGTGGATACACCAGCGAGATACTTTTGTTCTGCTTCTGGAATACCTAATTTTTGGAAAGTGTTTTTGACGGTTTCAGGAACATCATCCCATGATTTTGCTTCTCCGTTTGCCATACGAGTGAAGTATGTGTATGAATCAAAATCCAGCATTGATAAATCTGGACCAAAACTTGGCATAGGCATTTCTTTGAATGCCCTAAAAGCCTTGAGACGGAACTCAAGCATCCATTCTGGTTCGTCTTTTAACTTGGAGATTTGTCTAACAATATCTTCAGTTAGGCCAAGACCTGTCTTAATAATAGATGTGTCTTTGTCTTTAAAACCGTATTTGTAATCTTCTTGAAATTTAACTTCGTCTTTTGACATATTACTTATCCTTTAGAATCTCTTCTGCGGCATTCCAACCTATGGTTGCGCATCTGATTCGTGCTGCTTGTTTGCTAGTGTTAATAAACACGATAGCTTCATCTAATAAATCTGCATCGAATTCTTCTTCGTGCATCATATGGTGGAAGGCATCAATAATTTTTCTGCCCTCATCAATTTCTTTGCCTCTTAATAAATCACACATGATGTCTGTACTTGAGGTGGAGATTGTACAAGCTGTACCATCAAAGCAAGCATCCGTAATGATATTACCTTCAACAAGAAGGAAAATGTCTAAATCATCAATGCAGTTATCAGAGTGCATATGAACTTTTTCATAACCATCACGTGGAGGTTGATGTTTATTTTGTGGATCAGAATAATGGTCCATAATGATGGATCGCATCATATCATTAGTTAAAGTAGGCATCTAAAATGTCACCTCCGTTAATAATTGCATCGACGAATACATCGATTTCTTCTTTTGTTGTGTATAAGTAAGTCGACATTCTACATGTCGCTTTTGTTTCTAAATAGTTATCCAATAACTTAGCGCAGTGTTCGCCTGAGCGAATCGCAATACCTTTATAGTTAAGTAATGTGGATTCATCTTGTGGGAAAACGCCTTTGATGTTGAATGTTAAGATACCGTTTCTGGCATCTTTGTTGTAGATGATGATATTGTCATAATCTTTGAGTTTTTCGATAGCATAGTCTATTAATTCTTGGTCATGAGTGTGAATGTTTTCGATACCAATTTCTTTAATAAACTTAACTGCGCGACCGAATCCTAAGATACCAGCGATGTTAAGTGTACCCGCTTCAAATTTATAAGGTGGCAAACGATAATCCACTGTACCGTCTTTCTTAAAAACAGAGTTCATACCTCCACCTGTAGTGAACGGATCCATATCACATAACAATTGATATTTGCCCACCAAAGCGCCTATTCCAGTTGGTCCACACATTTTGTGGGCGGAGAATGCTAAGAAATCGATATCTAAATCTTTGAAATCCACTGTTAAGTGTGGGACAGATTGTGCACCATCCACGACCATGATTGCGCCATATTCATGAGCAATCTTAGCAAATTCTTTAACATCAGCAATATAACCTAAGACATTACCAACTTGAGCCAAGGAAACAATCTTAGTTTTGTCGGTAATAACTTTCCTTAGGCTTTCTGGTAAAAGCTTACCATTAACAATATCCACGTATTTAATAATAGCGCCTGTAAGTTCTGCAATTCTAAACCATGGAAGAACATTACTAGCGTGTTCTGCTACGCTAATAATTATCTCATCACCTTTTTTAAGGAACTTTAACGCATAGCCGTAGGCTACCAAGTTCAAAGCACCCGTCGCACCATCTGTGAACACGACTTCGTTTTCATTGGCATTCACTAAGGTTGCAATTTCTTTTCTTGCCTCTTCAATCATGACATCGACCTTATAAGATAAGTCATAATCCCCACGATGAGAATTACTATTATATTTCGTATAATATTCATTCATTGCGTCAATAACACATTGTGGTTTGAATGTTGTGGAACAGTTATCAAGAAAAACAAGAGGCTTGTTCTGCATCTTAATAGCGTTAGTCAACATTGGGAATTGTTCCCTAATCTTATACACGTCGTACATCTTACATTCTCCTTTCAATTAAAGAAGAAATATGATTCTTGACGTCTTCTTCTTTGAAGCCATCAAGGATTGGTCTTAAATAACCCCATGTAATAAGTTCTTTAGCAACTTCTTCACTTAAGCCACGGGAAGTTAAATAGAATAAGTGTTCATCATTAATCTTACCAACAACAGAACCATGGCTAGCTTCTAAGTCGTTTTCATCAATTTTTAAAATAGGTTTAGTGGAGGCATCACTGCTTTCATCAAAGACCATAATTTTGGAATTTTGTTGCGCTTTGCTTTTCACCGCACCTTTGAAAACATGAGAAGTTCCAGCGACAACAATTTTGCCTTTATCTTTACAAATTCCATAGCAATCAAATTTACCATACGTTCTTGGAGAAATATGGTCGATGGAAATATCCACTAATTTGCGGTCTTCACCAGCAACTAAGGAAGCCACTCTATATGTGCATGAAGCACCTGGCTCCGCTAGATTGACCTTGCAATGAAGATTGAGTGTTTTTTCAGCGAAATCAGCGAAATATCCACTAAGTGTTGCGTTTTCCTTAACTGTGATGTTGATATTGGAATCATTCATTTCATCTTCACTAATAAAAGACAATACAACATTACTATCTCTATTAATGACGATATTTAATTCCTTAACATCAATAATATTTTTTAAAAGAATATCGCAATTTGAGTTAACCTCTATTTCGATTTCAATCTTTCCGCTTGCCAAAAGCAAACCATCGATGACATAATCACCGTTACTAATAGTATTTTGGATGTTGGAAATAATCGCTCTTCCCATACTATTTCACGCTTTCTTTCACAGCGCAGGTTCCGATAGAAACCTTATTCATTTCGACATCTTCTTTTTCGATATCGATACCGTATTCTGTCTTGATGAATTCATAACCAGTTTGGTCAATACGTTTGAAGATTTCTGGGCCACCATCTAGAGCGATACGACCATTGATAATAACGACTGCTCTGGTTGGGTGGATCATGTCATACAAACGAGCATAGTGAGAAATCACAAGGAAACCATGACCTTCAGCTTTTTCTTTGTTAATGACATCAGCGATGACATTCATCGCATCGACGTCTAAACCGGAATCGATTTCATCTAGCATGGCTAGTTTTGGTTTTAGTAATTCCATTTGAAGGATTTCATTTCTCTTCTTTTCACCACCAGAGAAACCTTCGTTTAATGATCTTGTTGCAAGGTCAAAAGGCATTTTTAATTCCTTGGTAGCGGCATCTAAAACTTTATAAAAATTGTAAGTAGAAATTGGTTTTTCTCTGTGGGCATTAACTGCGGCTTTTAAGAAGTCGCTGTTAACAACACCTGGAATCTCACTTGGGGCTTGCATGCCTAAGAATAGACCAAGTTTAGAACGTTCATCTGGAGAAAGTTCTAAAACGTTTTTGTCATCAAAATAGATGCTACCTTCTGTAACTTCATATCTTGGATGACCCATGATGACATTTAACAATGTCGATTTGCCGTGTCCATTAGGACCGAGCAACGCTACTGTTTCGCCTTCTGATACTTCTAGGTTCACACCTTTGAGTATTTCTTTGCCGTCAACACTAGCGTGTAGATTGATTATTTTTAAAGTAGACATACTTCTTACCTCAAATTCCGTGACATATTCTACATATTGGTGATTACATAAGCAAACGATACGATAATTTTTGTTTTTCGAACCATGCTTTTCATTCGATTAGGCTGTGTTTATTAATAAACTTGTTGCATAACTTTTTTAGAATATTTATAATATTCGCGCTGTTATTTGAAAAGGAGAGATAAAAAATGAAGAAAAGTAAACTATCAATAACACTAGTTACTGGCTTCATTGCGGCTATGGCATTGTCTGCTTGTAGCAACGTAAAATCATCCAAAGATGCAGTTGTTACCTTTACTCCATACGACAGTAAAGAAACAACAGTTAAGCTTCTTACAAATGATGTTTACAAAGCCTACAACAACACAACCAGTGGCGTCTCTAAGTTCTATGACAAAATCTTAGAAGTTTTAATCCGCTATGAATTTAAAGAAAACGACTTTAAAGGTGGCGAATTAAATTATCAAGAAATTGAAAAATGGGCTAAGAACCAAGTTCAAGAACAAAAAGACAAAGCTAAAGATAATGCTAAGAGCAATAACACCAGTTACGACACAGAATGGAAAGCAATCCTAGAAAGCAACAACGTTGAAGATGCTAATGGATTACAAGAAAAGTTCATTTACGAAAAAGAAAAAGAAGTAATGAAAAACTGGTACGCAGATAATGATGCGAACGCTGCGACCTTAAAATCCGAATTCTTAGGTATCACAAAAGAAGGTAAAGCAACAGCTGATGTCAACAACGTCAAGTCCGCTATGCCATATCACATCCGTCACATCTTAGTGAAGGTTGATGAAGCTGGTGATGCTAATGAAAAATTCTATAAAGGCACAGTTACAGAAGCTCAAGCTAAATTATTAGCCAACACTGTTTCTGAATTAGCCAAAGGTGATTACAATTTCGCTGAAGTTGCCAAGATGTATTCCGAAGATGGCTCCGCCTCTGCTGGTGGTGACGTCGGTATCATGACAAACAACGCTACTTCCGGTAGCTTAGGCATGGTCAACGAATTCCAATTAGGCTTATATGCTTATGACAACTTATACGATGCTGCTAACGTTGCTGATACAGAAGCTGCCAAAGTCATTAAAGATGGCTTAGGCATGAATCCTGGTGTTGAAGCTGCTTTACCAGCCGGTGTTGTCGAGGTTCCATACGAAGCATTCGTCAAAATGGGTGAATACGCTGCAGTTACTGCCGATAAACAAGGTAATAAATTAGCAGATGGTAGCACAGCCTTATATCCACGTAACATTGTTTGGAATAAATACCTCAACTTACACAACGTCTTTGTTATCAAAAACGCTAAGAAGGCTGACTATTCCGCACTCACATCACCAAAAGATGAGTTCGCAAATCTTGCCAGTGATGAAAAATTCAGCACCACATTAAAGAGATTCAATAATAAAGACTACTTAGTCGATGAAAAAGGTAATGTCATTATTGGTGTTCGTAGCCAATACGGCATCCACTTCATGGTTATTGAAGAATCCATGTATGACTATGCTGAATTAGAACAATACTATGACACAAAGTTACCAACTGATGATGGTTATAGTAAAGAAACAAGATCATACGTTAACTACATCGAAAGCTCTAGCTTAGATGACTATAAGAAACGTGCAGACGATGTGAAGGGCAAAATCACTTCCTTCGACTCCACATATGATTATCGTTTATACACCTACCTCAAAGACAAAGCCGGTAAGATTGAATTCAAAGGCGATGCCGCTGACTTAGGCAAACGTATTGATCAATACATTGCCGCCCAAAAGGATAACAATGTTTATAAGCAAGAAGATGGCTTAAAGCAAGTCTGGAGAACATACACTGAATTATTAGGTGTTCAAAACTACAACCGTACAGCTGAATACACAACCAAGAACCCAGTTACTGGTAACGATTCCCCTGTCTTAACACGTCTTGTTCCAGAAAAGATTGCTGATGACTTCTTCGAATTATATAAGAACAATGTTGTCGGTAATGATCCAAGATACTTGAAGTTCAACGATGAAGGAGAATACCACTATTATGCGTAAAAATATCTTAAAAATTTCCGCGCTCGCGTTGTTAAGTGCGTTCGCCCTCACATCATGTAGTGACGACATCATTGCCAAACCAAAAGATTATGATAACAACTCTCCAGTTATCACTGTCGAAGGTTTCAATGGTACCATCTACAACAACAACTTTAAGGACATCTATGATGGCTACCGCGATGGTACACTCGCTCAAGACGTCTTAGATACCTTACTTTATCAATACTCAATGAGTGTCTTTGGTAACTATAACAAAGTTACAGCCGCTAAAGTTGGTGACGCTGATCATCCAAACCCATATGGTGATGTCACATTAAAAGCTGCTGTTGCTGGTTTAAATGCCGATGCCACAAATGGTAACGATAACACCAAAAAGTTCATCAAAGAACACAGTGCTTACTGGACAAAGAATAAAGCCGGTGACCGTGTTGACGACAGCAATAAAGTCGTTGATAAAGATGCCGAACCATCTAAGTCCGAATACGCACGTTTAAACAATAAGTGGAAAACAATTGAAAAACGTATTGCTGAAAAGTTATATGCCGCTATTTCTGGTGGTTCTTATAGTGACAGAAACGTCTTCAAAGAAGAAAAGTACTTACGTGCTTTAGCCGCTGACATTGAAAACAATGTTCGTGCTGCTTCCGCTAATCCAGATCTCTTCGAAGGTATCTTAACTTCTAAAGTCGAAGACTACGAAGTCTTCACAGTTAAGACAGAATGCTTAGATGCGACAAAAGGCGAAGACTTCATTCTCCACCGTCAAAACTATCAAAGCAACGCTGACTTAAACCAAGAAGAAACTCCTGAACAAGATGCGACATACGTCGAAGATAAAATCATCCCAGAAATCTATCGTCAACTTTTAGTTGAACAATACATCTTAGATGAATCCTACGATACATTAGGTCGTACATCCGCCAGACACATCGATGTCTTAGCTATTGCTAAGAACAGCGAATATGCTAAAGGTGCTGTCAACTTAATGAATACATTCGTTAAGGGCACAATCTTCGATAACGCTCGTACAGACGCTATCACACTTAACGATTTCAAACTCGTTTCTAACGCTTGGGTTGGTGCCTTCATGGCCGACAAAGCTAACCATCAAGATGAATACAACTTAATGGTCAAAGCCATCCCAGAATACGAAACAAGTAACTCTAAGGGTGAATTCTTCCAAGGTACAGCCTATGGCGATATGATGGAAGAACTCGAAAAGATCAACAACAACCCAGCACTTTCTGAAAACGAAGGTACATACACAAACAATGGCTCATACACATGGGAAACAGGCTATGCTATTAAGACAGCCGAACTCCAATTAAAGGACTACACATCCACAGGTTGGTATGTTAAATCCGTTGGTGTTGCAGCTTTACCAGATAGCCTTAAGAACCAATTATTCGACATCAACGTCGCTAACGCTCTTAATGGTGAAAAGTGTGTTGAATACTCATTCGATACCGCTAACAATGCTTGGAAGACAAACGAAAACGCTGGTGACACAAACCTTATTAACGTTGTCGGTAAAGTCAAAGACCAATATTTCTTAAGAAATACAAGCAGAATCGCTGGTAGCCCAGTTGAAAATGACATCTTATTCGAAAGCGATGGCACATACTACATTGTCTTAGTCCAAGATGCTATCAGAAGTAAAAACTTGAACAAAGCCAACTACGATGGTAAAGATGCCGCTGCATTCGATAAGTTAGAAACTTACATCAACGAAATCGTCCAATTAGTGGCCGATAATGACACATATCAAAACTTATCCAAGAAACACTGGATTAAGAAGATGGGCATGAAGTTCCACGACACAGTCGTCTATAACTACTTCAAATCCACATTCCCAGAAATCTTCGAAGACTAAGTTTAAACAAAAACAATTAAGGAGGCTCAGTCCTCCTTTTTTGTGCTATTATTTCCTTGAGGATAATAATTATGGAAAAAGATGTATTTTGTAAAATCGTCGCAGGTGAAATACCTTGCTATAAATTATTTGAAGACGAAGATGTTCTCGCGTTTTTAGACATTTCTCAAGTTACTAAAGGACATGCCTTAGTAATTCCTAAGGAACACTACGACACCTTCTTATCAACGCCAGAAAAGCTTATGCACAAGGTGTTTGATGTCGCTCAACGTATTGGTCAAATCTCCATTCAGTTTTTAGGGGCTAAAGGTGTGAATATCTTAACTAACTGTTATGAAGTCGCAGGACAAACAGTTAAGCACTTCCACGTTCATGTGATTCCACGTTATGAATCTCATGATGGCTTCGAGCTTGAAATGAAGAATAATGCAGAAGGACTTAATCTTCCTGTAATCGCAGATACGATTAAAAACAACCTCTAAAAGGCAAATTAAAAGGATTGACGAGTTAATTATCATCAATCCTTTTTTCTTTTACTTATTTGGCTTATAGAATGAACGATTATCTAAGGAGAAGACCTTATTAGAGAAGTTACCCGGATCAACATCCGCGATTGCTTTATTAACAACGACCATCTTACTATCCAAATTATCAATTAAGGATAAAAGAAGCGCTTCTTTTGTAAGTGGCATAACAGGCGAACCGAATTCTTGTTGTCCATGGTGAGATAACACCATATGTTCAAGCAAGAGAGGAGTTTCACTCTTTATTTTTAATTCATCTGCGGCTTTGCGGAGTTCCGCGGCCATGATACTAATATGGCCTAATAGTTTGCCTTCAGTGGAATACTTATAGACAATTGGTCCTTCTAATTCAATAATCTTACCTAAATCGTGAAGCAAACAACCTGTAACCATTAAATCGTGGTCACAATCGTACACTGGACAGAGATAAACCGCTAAGTCGGCCATCGTGATAGAATGCATTAATAAACCACTACTATATTCATGATGGATAGAGACTGCAGCCGGATAGCTATAAATCTTATCACCAAACTTATCAATCATATATTTTAAGATTTTTTGGCAGTCTTCATTCTTAACGGAGTTCACGTGCGCGTTAAACCTTTCTATTAATGTCTCTTTTGCGACCGGAGGAGCCTTCACAAACTTCTCGACGTCTATTTGTTCAAGAGGAACAAGTTCAGCGCTTAGAATCTTTAATTGAAGTTGTTCTTTATATTTATTAGTTTCACCAACAACCTGGATGACGTTGCCCACAACAAATAATTGTTCATCTTCACTAGTGGCATCCCATTTTTTACCGACGATAGAACCACTGGCGTCTCTTAATTCCACAGAGAGATAAGCACCACCATTTGCGTTAACACCTTTAGAGACATTGCCTAACAGGAATTGTCCTTCAACGTGTTCATGATCTTCGAAATTCGCAATCATTTTCATTATTCATAATCCTCCATATCTAATACTTTCTTAATATCTTTATACCCATAGCCCTTACTGACTAGATAGGCATATAACTTTTGTTTTAATTGATATCCCTCATATTTTCTTTCGTATCTTTTGAGAGCTTTTTCATAGTCTTTCTTAAGAAGAGAGATTTCTTGTTTATCGGTACCCCTCTTCACTAATTCGCTAACTTCTTTAGCCACCTCAATGTTATATCCTCGGCTAATAAGTGCCTGATAGACGTGTTTCTTTTTACTAATATAGGCATAACGGTCATATTTCTTATCTAGCTTATCAAGCACTGACTTGGCCTTCTTTTTTTCTAAAGAAACTGGGAAGCTTGCTTTTTTAATTAACGCTTCTGGAATACCTTTGTCTTTTAAGTGTTTAACAATTTTGTTTTCTCCAAAGCATCTTTCATTATCCCAAATAATTAAGTCTTCCATAAAGGCTTTATCATTTAGTAAATCATTTTCTTTGAGTTTAGCGATGACGTTTTTCGCCGCAGTGAAGTTATCTTCTTTTTTAAGCAACTTCTCTAACATCTCTTTTTCACTGATATGTTTTTTTGAAACAATGCTTAACGCGTAATTAAGTAATGTGGTCATCGCAGTGATTTCTTCTAGTTTAGCAATATCTTTATTATTTAAAGATTTACCAACATATAGGTAAGAAGAAACATATGCTTCTTTAGATATTCTTAAAGGCTCACCTTTACCAAAATAAATGGTCACATGATCCTTAAATGTTTTAATGGATTTAATTTTCTTATTACCAGTATTTACGGATGGCACGTTTATAAACCCTCATAATATTGTTATAGAATTTGTCGATAGAATAGATATCCACGACATTATATGCTTCTTGAATGATTTTATCGTGTTGCTCAGGTGTCATAGAGAAAATCTTTTCCACTTGTGAAACAAATGAATCGTTATCAGTGAAGAAGAAGCCAGTCTTACCATTGATAATAGTGCCTGTTAAGTTGCTATCAAAACGGGCTAAGACAACTTTGCCTGCGGCCATGGCTTCCATGAATGTTAAGCCTTGGGTTTCAGTAATTGAGGCGGATGTATAAATATCTGCAAGATGATAGTAGAATGGCACTTCTAAGGAACTAACCATACCCATGAATTCCACGAGCTTATTAATTTTTAACTCAACACATAGTTGTTCTAATTCTTCTTTAGCAGGACCACCACCGACAACTAGCATTTTGACATCCACTTCTGGATGCTTTTTATGATATTCCGCGAAGCCTCTTAAAGAGACATCCATACTCTTTTCTTTAGCAACACGACCTAGAAGCAAAAATACCTTGGTGTTTTCCTTAATACCATGTGCTTCTTTAAACGCTTTGATTTTTTCCATATCAATGTTTTCTTTTTTAAAGATGGAGAAATCAATACCAGTAGGGATGACATTAATGTAAATATCACTGCCTAAGGAACGCATATATTCTTTAGTCTTTTCACTTGGAGTAATGAATTCCGTCATGCGGTTCGCTAAATCTTTGGAATAAACACGAACCACTCTTTTGGCTAATCGATCCATTAAGCCATGAGTAGCGTAGTATGTATAGTCTTCATAAGAGGTGTGATATGTATAAACAATTGGAATTTTGAGCTTTCTTGCGACACGTCTCGCTAAAACACCAATAGTAAAATCGGTTTGATTATGAATGACGTCTGGCTTAAATTCCTTAATAATCTTCACTGGCTTACTTGCAAACATATTAGTGAAACGATAGCCATAGAGTTTCTTTAAATAGATACCAGGAACGTATAAAACGTTATCAATTTGTTCTAATTTACCATCTGTAAAACGAGGAGCCACCACTAAAACTTCATGGCCGTGTGCGGTTAAGGAATTAGCTAAATTAAAAGTCGAGGTCGAAACCCCATTAACAAATGGAGGGTAGGTATCAGTGAAAATCGCAATGCGCATAACTAATCACCATCCAAATCGTCGAGTTCAACCTCGTCGTAATCGTTTTGAGCAATGTCCGCAGGGGCATTCTTGTTTGAGCGTTGCTTTTTCGTTGGTTTGTTTTTCCGAGGATTTAGCTTCGCTATAATTGCCTCACGCGACAACTTCGAAGTTTCCACAAGAGAAGCAACTTCTTCATATCTTTGTACATAAGTTTCCTTCTGCAAGGAGACAAATGTTTGTCTGTTTGGAATATCGCCCATATGTGCTTCGTTTTTTGGCGCGGACTTATAGAACGCTGATACCAAGCCACCAATAAAGATTGGGATGACGAACGTAGAAGTTCTCCATAGGAGTAATGAAGCTTGACAGAGAGTGGTTGATGCATCAAGGTTCGCTACACCATCAATAAAGACAGTAAAGAAACCTTTTTCAGGAGCTTTGGTATTCAAGAACAAATTAAAGAAAACGAATTCAGAAACACCCGCACTACCAGGAATTGGAATTAAGCCAGTAATCATTTGGTGATAGTTACTTAAGAAGATACAATCCCAGAAGCTAGCTACGGTTGATTCATTACCTAATGCCTTACCAACAAAATAAGGAATAGAGAATTTAAGAATGATGTAAGCGGTAAAGGACACAATGACCAAAATTAAGAACGGAATATTCGTACTTAAACGTCTAAATTCAATTTTGAAGTTTTCCACTTGAATGCGGAGGTTTTCTCTTGTCTTGTCTGGGTTTTTAACAAGTTTAATCTTGTGGAGCAAGTTAACAACAGGTCCCATAACGAAGTTATGGAATCCATGCCAATAGCCCATTAAGAAGACAATGAAGATAACACCAACGTTAAGCAAGAAGCCCACTATTGTTAAAGGCCAAATAGGAATATCAAGCGGCACACCATTGAATTCCAAATTAGTTTTAATCGCACCAATGGAAATGATGAAATCATATTTAACAATAAATGAAATTGTACCAAAGACAATTAGGACTGCTTGGTAAACAATGGAATACATGGCGAGAATAGAAACAGCACTGGAAATCTGCACGCCTTGTTTCTTATAAGTATAGGCTTGCATAATCTGACCGCCACTAGCACCAGGAGTAATCGCGTTATAAAACTGACCAATTTGGTCTACAGCAATAGCCTGATGGAAATGATACTTTCTAGTAAATAAGTGCGCAAAGCAGAAGAGAATAAAGCTTCTAACCAAAATACAGCCAAACATAACACCAATAATGGCTAAGATAAAGTGATAATCAGCGCTACGTAAATATCTACCGATTTCAATAGCATCATCTTTAATCGCAAAGAAAATTGCTAAGCTTGTAGCGATTAGCACTAACGAAATATTCAAGATATATTTGATTGTGGATTTTTTGTTTCTGGCTTTACCAGATTCCACCATCTGTTCGTGTTCTGCGACTTTTTTCTCTAATTCTTTGTTTGGCATAATTTAATAAATTATAACACATATACGCGAATGTATGACCTGTTTTTATTCGTTTCCCATTAGTTCTACGAATGGGAAGAAACAAAAAACGCGCCGAAGCGCGTCATTTGTTTTGTATTTATTTGTCTATTTAACGTCTCTCTTTCTGAAGATTTGAGAACCTGCAGCAAAGAAGATTGCGGAATAGAAGAGGTTGCTACCAATACCAGAGAAGAATGTGAAGTTATCAATTTGTGCCACACCATCTTTGGTTTCAACGGATGAGATTCCATAGAGTGGATCAACAACTTTTAAGACATTGCAGATATCCACGAAAGTCTTAACGGTGCTGTCATATTCACAAAGTTGAGCAAGTGTTGGCTTAGTAATAGAAGCCATGATTTCTTCTTCGTTAACAACGATTTCAGTCATCGGAATGCCCTTATCAAGTTCTGCTTGAACAGCTTCTTCCATGGCTTTTTGGAACAATTCTTGGGTGTATTGGTTTTCCGCCATCATTTGCATTGTGGAAGAAAGAACACCAATAATCATCGCGAGTAAATAAGCACCCATAAGGACTAATAGAACCACCGGAATTGATGGACCCATTGATCTAAAGACTGTCGCAATAAACACTGTGAATGAAACGATTGTGACATATGAGATAAAGGCTAACACCACAAATTTCCAAAGGAATTCTGGAGAAACTTTAGAGATTGTTGATGTACCAATCATTGCAGCGCCATTAGGATCAAATTTACCAAAGATTGAACCTAAGCCAGTACATAAGCCAACATAAACAATCAATAAGGCGAATGCGAAGACTAAACCAGATAAGAATAATGAAGTATAGATTTTAAACTTGGAGTGTCCCGCAATAATCTTATTTCTAATTGCACCTTGGCTAAATTCAAGATAAACGAATGAGATTAAGTTAATTGGAATCGCGATGCCAAAGTTTTGCGCTGGTGAGAAGGAACTAACAAGCATTCCTTGACCGTTCAACATTTGTACATCTTCACCAATTGCGTTTTGAAGGATGAGGTAGAGAAGAGTCATAAAGACCGCCATACCTGCACCGATGATGAGTGTAATTCTAAATGTGATATCTTTAGAAATCTTATAGAAGAAAGCTCTCATTAAACGTGCCATATTACTTTGCCTCCTTAATAAGATTTAAATAGTAGTCTTCCACTGATTCATCAGATGAATTAATGGCGGATACTTCGACATTGTTAGCGTCTAAGCTAACGCATAATTTGTTAATTTTAATAGCGTCAAAGATTTTGATTTCACCATTTGGTGATGTTCTATAATCTTTAAGCTTTAATTCTTTTAAAACCTTTTCTGCTTTATCTAAGTTATCGACTTTGATTGTCAATGATTTACGGCATCTAGATTGTAATTCTTGAGCAGTGATTTCTTCTAGGATTTTGCCATGAGAAATAAAGCCATAGAATGAAGCAATCTTTTCAAGTTCTGAAAGAATGTGAGAAGAAATTAGGACTGTAATGCCTTCTTTTTTGTTTAATTCAATAAGTAAGTCTCTTAATTCGGCAATACCTTCTGGGTCTAAGCCGTTCATTGGCTCATCAAGGAACATCACTTTTGGTTTGTTGATTAACGCCATTGCGATACCCAATCTTTGACGCATGCCAAGTGAAAAGTTTTTAACTTTCTTATTGCCAACATTTTCTAGATGAACCTTCTTTAATAATTCATCTCTTTCTTCTTCGGTCAAGCTAATACCGAGATATAACTCTAAGTAACGGATATTATCTTTTGCGGTCAATGTTGGAACTAATGAAGTAGCTTCAACAATCGCAGAAAGATTTCTTCTAATGCCATAAATGGCACGATCAGTGTTTTTCACACCAAATAATTCAAAAGAACCAGATGTTGGTTCCGCTAAACCAGTAAGCAAGCGCATAATGGTGGTTTTACCACTGCCGTTTTCACCAACGAAGCCATAAATAGCAGCTTCTGGAATATGCATGTTTACGTGATCTATAACGAGCTTATTGCCATACTTTTTGCAGAGCTCATTTGTAACAATTAAACTCATGATTTTTCCTCCTAATTCAATAATATACATATTTATACATAGATATTCAAGTTTATTCGTAAAAATCTCATTTTAACTATAATACATATATGTATAAATCCTTAATATAAATAGATGTGGCACTTTTGTGATACACGAAGGTAAAAAGACTCTTCATTATATTTAAAAGCATAGTTTAGAAGAAAAAGCGAATGAAAAGACACTTTTAAAATTGCTTAAGGATAATAAGGATACTCTTTTCTTATTCGATATTTTCGTTATACAGTAAGTTGCTTGTGTGAATAGGTTTGTCAAAAGATAAAGTTATACAATTATTGCCTTGAGATTCCAAATCAAATAAATATGTTTTGTCATTGCCCTTTATCTCAAAATAATAAAGATAAGTATGATGATGAGCATCTCTAAGGGCCTTTTCTTTTTTTACATATGTTGTTGAATAATTAGTCAATAGACCGGTATTCGTAATTACTTCTAAATCAATTCCGTATTTCTGTTTTTTTGAATTTGTGAAATAAACATCGTATGTTCCGTCTTTTTGATATTCTTTGATATGTAATTTCATTTCTTGAATGTCGAAATCGTCATTCTCATTTTTATAAACAAAAAGTCCATTATCCGAGAAAGGTTTGTCGTCATTATAGTTTTTGGAAAAAAGAGTTCCGAAAAAAGACGCTACGGTAAATGGTCCAAAAGCAATTACACAAATTGCGGAGACACAGACTACTGCGGATGCAACAATTATTGCAGTTTTGATTTTTGCATTCATTTTTTCTAAGATACTATCAAGATTATTTTATGCTCGCTTGTGGATAACAAGCAACAAAAAGTCCCCTTTTTAGATTCTAGAGCGCAATGTTCTTTGAGTCCAAATTCCGGGGACAATTTTATTTTTCATGGTGCAGCGTTAGGGACTGTATACGCTACTTTTTGATTGAGATTCTAGTCCTAAACGCAAGTTATGTATCTCTCTCATCTCTCTTATATTGGTTTTTCGTTAGAAGCGGCATATAGCATTGAAAATCTAAGATATTAGATTTTATCTATCATTTTTCAACATAAAACAGCAATTTTATAAATACTGATTATTCAAGGTTTCACCTATCCGACGACACGAGCAAAACATGATGTTTTTGAAGTTATGCAATTCCCACCTAAAATGGCGTTTCCCACCACTTTTTGGGGTGCCTTTAATGAAAAAGATGGGATTTTGGTCGTTTCCCACCTCTTTCCTCCTACGCTCTTTTCCATTTATAACCATATGCTGTTTTGGCTTTATATGGCTTGTTAATACAATCGTAAATTATAGATATTTTTCTTCTATCAATTCCCAAAAACTCTTGAGCGTCTGCAATAGAGTTGAACCTTCTTAATTCGTTACCATTTAAGTCACATTGTATAACAGCCTTTTCACCACTATTTTTCTTATAGTTAAAGTCAATTCGATAATTCGGATCTGTTATGATGTTGGCCCAATAATAACCACCAACTTTCTTAAAGAGTTTGCCTTCTTTAGTTTTTTTGGTCATTGCTGTTGATATATTTGAGTGAGACTGCTTCGTCTTGATGTGTCCTTCTGCTTCCAATGTTGATTTGTATTTGCCCACAATCATGCCATTAGAATCAATTTGCAGAATATGATATTTCTTTTCCATTAATTCTTTTAGGATTTCATCCACTTTGTCATAGTTATCTCCAATAATCCATACATAATCATAAGCAATGATGTTTTTAACATATTTTGTAAAGTTTTGGACATTCTTTCCTAGTGCTCTAGCAGCATCACTCAACGAATCAAACGTTGCAACAAAAACACCATCCAGAGTTAATTGATGAACCGTTTTCTTTTGAGGCACGTATATGATGTCTCTTATATCAATGTCAGATTTTTCATATTTCCATTTATAACCACCAGCTGAAGTCCTTCCATAATATAATCTGCAACAAGCCGTTATTTCTCCTTGGGAAATATTTAATTCTTTCCCTGCTTCTGCTGCACTTTCATATCTTTTAACAAAATTATTATTCAAGTCATAGCACAAGACTGGAATGTAGAACATCGGGTTGTCTTTCAGTTTTTCAGCAATCCTTTTGTTTCTTGTACCATAGTTTGAATTGTATTTGTGGGTGCACCATTCGAGATTATCGGATTTATTATTTAATTTGTTTTCGTCCTTATGATTTATTGACGGATAATTATTAGGATTTGGGATAAAATGGGTGGCTACCAATCTATGTATGGAATACGTTTTGCTTTTGGACCCTTTTCTTAATGAAATATGCTCATAGCCTCTAACTACAAAAGTTTTAAGAATCATTTCAGGACAATACTTAGCAACATCGAAATCAGCACAAGTCTGGTTTGTACCACGATAATAGACAGTTCTTTCAACTGATTTTACTCTTCCAAAATTGCTAATTTTGTATCTGCCTTCAAAACCTTCTATGTCTTTCCATTTTTCTTTCATAACTATTCTTTCTTCTTTTTTGCGAATGTGTTGCCTATCCTTCTTAATCTAGCACAATTAGGACAACCAACTCCTTTGATTCTGTTATAAATACGAGAAGACCATTCGTGTCCACAAGAATGGCATTTCCAAAAAGCCTCTTTCCCAGCTACTGTATTCTTGCTCGGATCTATCGCGTTCTTTTCATAATCCCAATCTACCATCAAGTTAGGATATAAAGTTTTTATATCATTTATACCAGGCACGCACACTTTATTTTGACAGCACGGGCACTTTGAATCGCGTGCTGACATATGACAGATTGTTGTTTGCCAACTATATCCACATTTTTGGCATTTCCACCAAGCTTTTTCTCCGCTCCCTGCAACTACTTCTTCTGGTTTAACAGTGTTTTTTGAATAATCCCATTTAGCTAATAAATGAGGATGAGTTTCGGCAATGCTTCCTTTTTGTTTCAAAACAAACTCATGGTGCTTTTTAGCGCCAATCTTAAGAGCGCAGATAGGACAATTGGTTTTGTCGTGTCCGCCTCTTTCTGCCACAGTTGTTTGCCACTCGTGGCCGCAAACTGAACATTTCCACCATACTTTTTCATTGCAGTTGAGCATAACATTGTTAGGGGTTAAAGGTTTGTTCTTTTCATAATCCCACTCTTTGATTAAGTCTGGTCTATGCTTAGCTAGCGAGTTCTCAAAATCCACTAAATACTGCTGTATGTCTCTTCTATCTCTTTCGACATCAACGTTCATTAGTTCAAATCCGAATTGAAGTTTCCTTTGCTGTGATTGCATATCAAAACCAGCAATTGTATTTGAAACGTATTTCGGAGATATAGAAGTGATAACGGTGAGCACATGATATATTTCTTTGTTAAGATACTTTGAATCTCTAGTATCTCCTAGAATCAATAACAAATCACATGTCTTGGTTTCTTCTTCGTATTCTGCTTCTCTAACTCTAATCAAATAAATGCCATTCTTTTCACAGATTGAATATTTGCGTTTATCTCTTTCTATATTGGTTTTGGTTTTATGCCAAGCAAGGCCATCATACTCGATACCAACTTTTATAGATGGAATAAAAATGTCTAGTTCCATTGAATGGCTAAATATATCGCGATATCCATTAATAGCCTCTGGAAAATATTTCTTTACATAGTAAAAGATTGCTTGCTCTGGAAAAGATGTTCCTTTGGCTTTGAGACATATTGGACACTTCCTACCACTAGCTCTACTTCGAACCTTTGCTAAATATTCGTGACCAATTGGACATTTCCACCAAACCTCTGTTTCGCAGCTTGATGGAATGTCGTAAGGAGAAACATCTTTATTCTTTTTGAAATCCCACTCTTTCATTAAATCTGGATATTTAGATGCAAAATCATTAACTCCTGGAACAATCTTTTTGTTTGCACATACAGGGCAGCCAATACCTTTTACTCGATTGTATATGCGGGTTTTGTATTCAAAACCACAATCAGGGCAAATAAACCAAGCTTCTTTATGAGTGCCCGGCATTGTTTTTGACGGATCCATGTTGCCGTTCTTTGCAGGATGAAGCTCTTTACAGACTTCAGGATACAAAGATAGCAAATCGGTTTCTCCAACAATCGGAAGTTGATGAGAACAATAAGGACACGATCTTCCTAATCTTGCCCTATTGCTCACTAAAGCTTCCCAACTATGTCCCTTTTCGCACTTCCACCAAGCTTTAAGATGAGTTCCAATAGTGATAACAGCGGGATTAAGATTTGCGTTTTTCTCGTAATCCCATTCTTTCATTAAATCAACTCTATCAATAAGATACTTTTTCATATTTTTAATTGTATCACCAGGTTTTTGCTAAATATAGCCACAATAGAAAATAGTGAAAGGTAGCGAGACTCCCCGTACGGTATTCGATATTACCAAAGTGATAATAATGGCACGTATCGGCTATCTATATAGTTGAGAATCGATGATTTCCCACCTTTCCCACTTAAAATCGAAGCAAGAAGACAAATTAAAACCCGCCTTTTTGTTGCCTTTTGCTCAAAGAGCAACAATTTTGTAGCGGGTATTAAATTGCGTGGTGCGGCTAGCAGGAATCGAACCTGTACGGGTTGCCCCACTAGATCCTAAGTCTAGCGCGTCTGCCAGTTCCGCCATAGCCGCATATAAATTAAAGGAGGGAACGTGTCCCTCCTAATGAGTTTAGTTGGTGCCGTCTATCGGAATCGAACCAACAACCTACTGATTACAAATCAGTTGCTCTGCCAATTGAGCTAAGACGGCAATTTTGGTGGACACTGTAGGGATCGAACCTACGACCTCTTCCGTGTGAAGGAAGCGTTCTCCCGCTGAACTAAGTCTCCAGCGCCTAAATAATATAACAAACTGCGTTTTATTTAGCAATAAAAATGTAGAACGCAATATATAGGATAGTGATTTTATCAGTTCATTACAAGCATTATTCGTTTTAAATACTATTCTTTTGAAGAATAAACGCTAAAAAGCATTTAATTACTGACAAAATACGCTAAGTTTTCATAATCAGTAATCATCGTTAACGTTTGAACATTAAAGGTGAGGAACTGCACTATTTCAGTTTTATTTGAAATATTACCATCGGATTCATAAGCATATATTTTGATAGATGTTTTGTATTGCGATTGTAATTGGCCAGTAATATGAATCCAACTCTTATCATTAGTGGCCTCATATTGATTCTTTGGTTCTGGTATCTCTCCATCATAATTAAGAATAAAGCCAATCACTGTATCTCTACCACATTTGCAGCCGAATCCAGATGTGCATTTTCTCACGCCACATAGATAGTCTTTCCCTTCAACATCTTGAAACTTATAAGTGAAGCAATCTAATGAAATATCCTTGTTAATATATTCCTCTGGATAATATTGGATATTTGTCATTACCAAGAAAAAAGTTGATTCGTTGAGGTTGTAATTCTTACTATTTGAAGGATTAATCAATAAAAACGGAAGTAAGAGTAGCGATACAAAACGGCATTTAACTTGTTCCTTCGCGCCCTTGAAATCTCCGACAATCAGAAGGATTGTCAAGCCAATCATCACAATAATTGTCATTAGCAAATTAATTGGTAACATAATACTAATCTTTTAACCAAATAGCGTTCACGAGATGGACATAAAAGCCACCACTTTCTAAGTATCTTTCAAACCTTCCGACTATTGTTGCTTCTTCGCCATATAAAGGATAGCCATTACCCCCTTTCATTGAGCACCTGGGTACTCCATATAGTAAGAATTCAAGTCCGTTGCTGCAGCACGCTGTAGCATCTTGAACAATGATTGCAGGATAACAATAATTTGGACTAATGCTTTCATAAGGTATAAATTGGCCGGCAACTTTTACTATTTTACCAACATAGGCTTTTGGATTATCGAGCATATCGAAGACTTCGGAAAAGACCATTGTTGCGCTCATAGTTGTTAAATCAATATCTATCTTTTCGTATGTAGGAATTGATACTTCACTAGTGTTTGAACTAACTACTGAATATATAGTCGCGCTGGTAGTTGTTTCATTACTGCTTGAAGCAAAAAGAGAGGCCATGGGGTTGTTTTTACTTTTTAGATGGCCACTATTTGCACAAGAGGAAAGAATTATAGTGATAACTGGTATAAATAAAAGTATTCTTTTTTTCATAGTAACTTTAAGCCTTTTTGGTTTTAGAAGTTATTAAACCAATTAAGAAGAAACAGAGGAACGCCAAAACATCAGTGCCCACGATTGTCGGACCAACTGGAGTGCCCATCACAATTGCCGTCAATAAACCAAGAGTTGCACAAACCACTGAAATAATGACGGAAGATATAGTTACGCTTTTAAAGCTTTTAAAGACACGCATTGCGCTTAACGCAGGAAAAAGTATTAAAGCGGATATTAGCAAAGAACCAACAAGGTTCATCGCTAGCACAATGATGACCGCCGTCATAATCGCGATTATGATATTGAATATTGTTGTTTTAACACCTGTTGCTCTAGCAAAACTCTCATCAAATGTCACAGCGAATATTTTGTTGTAGAACAAGATAAACGCTAATATCGTCACGATTGATAAAACCACACAAAGAATCACTTGTGCTCTTGATAAAGTTAAAATCAAAACAGAACCGAACAACGTTGTGCATACATCTGCTGAGACATTGGATGATGTTGGAAATAAATTCATCAACAAATAGCCAAAGGCTAGAGCTCCTACAGATAGCATGGCTATCGCAGCATCGCCTTTAATTCTCGCTTTTTGACCACTATTTAATAGCACGATAGCGGCAATCACAGTAACAGGAAGAGAAATAATCATATTGTTGGTGAGACCAACTACTGCTGCCACCGCCATCGCGCCGAAAGCCATGTGGGATAAGCCATCCCCAATAAATGAAAGTCTTTTTAAGACTAATGTCACGCCCAGCAAAGAAGCGCATAAGGAAATTAGGATGCCAACAACAAAGGCGTTTTGGACGAATCCAAATTGGAAATAATTAACAATTGTATTAAATAATTCAACCATGTTATTCCCCTCCTTTGCCTAAAAATGTTTGATAGTTTTGGCTATGGAAGTACTCTTCCTTATCCCCAAAAAACACTTGATGGCCCAAATGTAAAACCTTATTAGCGTACTTCAATGCTGATAAATCGTGTGAAATCATCACAACAGTCATGCCTTCATCTCTATTTAAACTCGCAACAAGTTCATAGAATTCCAGTGTGGCCTTAGGATCTAAGCCAGTGACTGGTTCGTCTAAAACGAGGACTTTGTCAGAGGAACAAAGCGCTCTCGCAAGAAGAACTCTTTGCTGTTGACCACCAGAAAGTTCGCGATAACATTTTTTTCTAATCTCGTAGATACCCATCTTCTTCATAGCCTTATTAGCGGCAGTCTTTTCTTTCAAATTATAGAAAGGTCTTAGACCAGTCTTTGAAAGGACGCCAGAAATAACCACTTCGTAAATAGAAGCGGGAAAATCTCTCTGTACTTGTGTCTGTTGAGGTAAATAACCGATTTCTTTTCTCTTTAAAGAAGAATCATACGTGATTCCTCCTTTGATTGGTTTAATCAAACCAAGCATTGTTTTCAACAATGTTGATTTGCCCGCACCATTTTCGCCAAGCAAAAGAAGATAATCCCCTTTCTCTAGAGAAAAGTTCAAATCACTTATCACAACATTGTTATCGTATCCTATGGTCAAATGTTTAAACGAGATTAAAGGCATAACTAAATACTCCTTATCTGAGGGCTTGTTTCAATATATCAAGGTTTTGTTCCATGATTTTGAGGTAATCTTTTCCTTTTTTATATTCCTCTAATGTACTGGACTGGATGGAATCCATTGTTAAGATTTCTTGATTCTTATTTGTGGTGGCGTTTTTGACTGTGTTAGCGATTCCACCATCAGAACTTTCAATCTTTAAGATGACGTCGAGATTTAATTCGTCTACTTTAGCCGCTAAGAATTTAATTGTTTCGAAACTAGCTTCTGTTTCAGCAGAGCAGCCGATAAATGCGGCATAGTACTTCAATGAATAATCTTCAACAAGATATCTGAATGGGAAACGATCCGCGAATAAAAGCGTATCTTTATTTTTCTTACTTACGGCATCTGTGTACTTGTTATCTAATTCTTTTAACTTAGAAACATAGCTTGCAGCATTGCTTTCATAAGTGGCTTTATTAGCACTATCTATTTCACCCATTTTAGTGCTTATTTCATTAACGAAGATTTCAGCGTTTTTGACTGACAACCATACGTGTTCGTCATATTCTGGTCCTTCTTCTTCGTCATCATCGTGATGATGTTCGTGTTCTTCGCCTTCTTCGTGATCATGGTCATGATCGTGTTCTTCGCCTTCCATACCTTCCACGAGTTCTTCTTCTTTGGCTTTATCACCAAGCGTTTCAAGAAGATTGATGGTTTTCATGTTTTTGTTTTTAGCTTCTTTTAAAACATCTTCCACCCATTCATCTGATTCCCCTCCAACATAAACAAATAAGTCGCAGTTTGAAATTGTTACTATATCTTTTGGAGTTGGTTGATAGCTATGTAAATCAACACCGCTGTTAAGAAGAAGTGTTGTATTGATATCTTTATTATCTTTGCCCACTACATTTAAGACCCAGTCATATTCTGGGAAGATTGTGACAACGACATTTATTTTATTGTTATCTTGTGCACTACAAGATGAAAGCACTGGCATACCAACCAAAAACGAAAGTACACCAACATACTTTAAAAAATTATTTTTCATGTAAAAACTCCTTTAATAAAACTCTAATTGTTGTTAACTATGTTAATTAAAGGGTTGTTAATTAGATAACTTGGTTTTTAAATCCACAGGTGTGGAATACTTTTTATTCGAAACCGCTACCGCAAGAATTGCGGCAACGAAAATAAATGCAACAGATGCGACTTTTACTTCAGTAGAAGCCTTGATTTTAATTGTCGTTTTAATTGTGTTTTGTGCGGTCCTAATCACTTCACAGATTTGGCAATCATCATGATGGTCACAGTGATGGTCCGCTTCTACAACTAAAACAATTGGTGAAAGGATGATAAAAAAAGCTGAAACGATGATGAATAGCTTTGCGAAGAATCTTTTAAATTTCATCTTTTTTACCTCCAAGTCATATTTTATAGCACACGCAAAGCTAGTAACGCAAACGATACGTACTCATATTTTTTTGTAGAGCAATAATAATTTGGTCAACAAAGTTGTTTTAAATTGCTATTTATTAACTCGTAGACACTAATCAAGTTTTCAGTTTTTATATCAAGCTCGGCAGTATATTCAAAAGCGTTTCTAGCAATTTCACATACCGCTGCTGCTTCTAGTTGCAATGGAGTTAAGGAGAGATTTCCCGCTACGCCTTTTAGCATATGCGTAACATTAAAGATAGCTTTGATATCTTTGTTTCTAAACGCTTCTAATAAATCGCTATAACTAGAACTATTTAAAAACTTTAAAAGCATCCTTTTAACAAACTCATCATTCATCATAGTTTCCAGGGCTCTTTGGTAATTGCCCCCTATTGCATCATAGAATTGTTTAACGTCCATTTTGATACTCTCTTTCCATCAAAGCGGTAAATTCATTTTCAGGTAATGGCTTTGAAAAGTAATAGCCTTGAATAACATCACATCCACATTCCTTGAGGAATTTATAATGCTCCACAGTTTCTACGCCTTCCGCGACACTTGTGGCCCCAATCTTCTTACAAAGAGCCAAGATCATCTTCACAATATCTCGATTCATTGGATGTTCATCAATCTTTTTCATAAAGACCATGTCTATCTTTAGAACATCAAATGGTAACTCACTAATAACATTTAAAGAGGAATAACCACTACCAAAGTCGTCAATTTCAATTAAGAAACCCTTTTCTTTAAGGGAAGTTACTAATGAAATGACTTCTTGCTTATCTTGTGAATAAGCACTTTCAGTAATCTCTAGATAGTATTTATCGTGAGGAACATGGACTTTATCCACAGCCTCTAATATTTCTTTTTCTAAATTAGGATTATGAATGTCTACGCGCGAAACATTAACGGAAACAGGTAGATAGATACCAAACTTCTCTTTCCATTCCGCTTGTTGTCTAGCAACTTCTTCAAAAACATAGGCATCTAATTGTTGGATGAAACCATTTTCTTCGAAAAGAGGAATAAACACACCTGGAGAAATCATGCCATGTTTTGGGTGAACCCATCTAATAAGTGCTTCCGCACTCGATAAACGGTTTTTATCTCCCTGGATGTTATATTTAGGTTGATAGAAGACTTTAAATTCGCGATTCTTTAAACTATTTTTAAAACTATTAATAAGTTCTTCTTCAAAGAAGACTTTTTCTTCAACCTTACTATCATAAATAGCATAAATTGTGGAATCGCCTTGAATACTATTGGCGACATTATGTGCACGGCCAATCACAAGGTCTTTATCCAATAAAGGATCAACATTTGGGCAAATACCAATATGAAGATGAACGCTAGAGGATTCTAAATGATTTAGCAAATCATTAACGAAAGATTGATAATCATCTTGATGAGTACAATAAACAAGAAAATCACCACCACTGGTATGAGAGGCAAAGCCTTTAACTTTATCCACAAAGTGTTCCAAGAATTTAGCGATGTTCTTTAAAACTTCATCACTATAATTCTTGCCATATAATTCGTTTAACAAGCGGAATCTAGTGATGTTAATCGATACCATGTCCTTTGAAATGTCTGGTTTAGCTTCATCAAATTGAATACAAAACTTTTTAAAGAATTCGATGGAATAAAGATTGGTTAGTTTATCTGTTTTTACTTCTTTAATGATGCTTCTATCTTCATATAGTTCAATCATTCTTTTGACTCTCGCCACAATAATCTCTGGATTAGAAAATGGTTTACGAATAAAGTCATTAACACCAAGATAGAAGCAATCTCTTTCGATGTCCGCTTCGCCAGTGATAACAATAAATGGAAGCTTTTTTATTTCTTTGTTTTCTTGCCTGGCTTTAAGGATGGTAAAACCATCACCATCAGGCATATAGATGTCTAAGAGCACTAGGTCGATGATATCAAGATGTGTGGAAAGAGTCTTAAGAGTCTCTTTACCCGAATACGCTCTTAAGATATTGAATTCTTTTTCAAAAAACGAGGAGAGAATATCACCACTGATGACATCATCGTCGGCAATTAAGAGAGTGCGCTTCGATTGTACTTCTCTTTCTCTAATCTTATCCATACAAGATCCCCCTATTTCTTAATCTTCCTAATTTCTGCAAGGACAAGTTTCATATCGATTGGTTTAGCGATATGCCCATTCATACCCGCTTCTAAACACTCTGTAACGTTTTCAGAAAACGCATCCGCAGTCATTGCAATAATTGGAATATCTTTATTAAATTTCCTTATTTCTCTAGTGGCATCTAAACCATTCATCACCGGCATTTGAATGTCCATAAAGATTAAATCAAATCTGCCTTTGCTATTTTCATCTTCCATCAGCTCAAGAGCTTCTTTACCATTTGTCGCTCTTTCGCTCTTAATGCCATTCATTTCTAAAAGCGTAGAAATAATTTCCCAGTTAATATCGTTATCTTCAGTAACTAAAACATTAATATGTGAGAAGTCTAAGTTTTCTTCATTTGAAGAAACTTCTTCTTGTGGTTTTTCCGCTATCTGTAAATCTAAAGTAACGGTAAATGTTGTACCAACGCCTAATTCACTTTGGCATTCAATATCACCCTCCATTAAGGTGACCATTTGTTTAACGATCGCTAAGCCTAAGCCTGTGCCTTGGATAGAATTGACTCTACTATCAGTGGCTCTAGAGAATGGTTCGTATAGTTTTTGCAAGAATTCAGGCGACATGCCAATGCCATTGTCTTTGACAATATAAACTAACCTTGTATATCCTTCTTTTTCACTATCTAACTCTTTGATACCCAGTTGGACTTTGCCATTTTCGTTCGTGTATTTTAAAGCGTTAGAAAGAATATTTGTGAAAATTTGGCTTAGTCTTAGCTTATCAGCATATAGCCATTCATACTTGATATCGTGTTTATAGAAAGCAAAGTCGATATGTTTGGACTTAATCATTGGTTGCGAGATATTAATAAGGTTTTCAAATGTTTCAGTAATAGAGAACGTTAATGGGTTGAAGGCTAGCTTACCACTTTCAACCTTAGAAATATCTAAGATGTCATTAATTAACGTTAATAAGTGATTGCTTGCTAATTCAATTTTATTTAAAGCATCTTGTGTCGCTGGAGAATTAGTTGGATCTTGTCTTGCGATTGTAGTTAGGCCCACAATGGCGTTCATCGGTGTTCTAATATCATGGGACATTGTGCTTAAGAAATCAGTCTTAGCTTTATTGGCGTTATCTGCAATCTTAGCGGTTGATTTTAAGTTCTTGTTTAAGAAGAGAAGAACAACTAAGTCAAAGATAAACAATGCCGCTAAACCAAAGCCAATAATAGCGATGACTAGCCAGTCATTGTGCACATCATTAATATCACTTAAAGGAATATATGTGAGAATGGTCCAATCTTCGATTGAATTAAGTTGAGAATAGGCAATAAAACACTTTTCATGAGAATAGTCATTCATGGTTAAATAGCCAGAGCCAGTTCTGATTTTATTCTTAAACTCCTCCACACCACTTGAAGTGGTTGCGTTATATGACTTGTAATACTCATAGAAGCTTTCATTAGCAAAGGAATTGCCAGATAAGATGTATTTGCCATCCCTATCGACAATCGCCACCTCTAATCTATCGAAAGAGCCACTAGGGAATGTCCATTCTTCTCTTAAGTTATTAAGCAAGACAACACGGAGCAAATAAGCATCTACTTGCTTAGTGTTATCGTTTGGATCCACTAGTTTAACTTCGGTATAAAACGCCAATGACTTACTGATGTTGATTGGATTCATAAATGAGGAGGAGATGTTCATCCCTTCACTAGCAGAAGCAAACACTTCTTTTAAAGATGTGTAATCAACAGTGTTATCGTTAGTGTCTTTTCTTGCTTTAGTGGAATACCCCTTTAAACTATTATCACCATTCTTATAAATGATATGGGCCATGACAGTGTTATCAATGATTGACTCACTAATAAAATCAATGGCTTCATCCATTGTTTTTGTGCGTCCCGCTTTTGACTCATTATTTAGATAATATGCCCAAGAACGACACAAATGGCTTTCACCAATGAGGTAATTGTTGGTCATGCTTCCCAAAGAAACATTAGTGTTAATAAATGTTTGTCGATTACTTTCCCTGGTTCTCGCATTAGCGTTTTTGATATAGAAAAATTCACCAAAAAATAAGGCCAATACAAAAGAAACATTGATAATAATGATTAAAAAATCAGTTAATCTGTTTCGAAAATCTTTCTTCACTTAAGATAATTTTACTACCTTTTAGTCAAACAATAAATATTGTAATATGAGTTTAAGAGCAAACATACTAAGGGGAGTTAATATGAAAAAAGTCACGGCTTTTGTTTTTGCATCTATATGTCTTTTATCTTTATCGGCCTGTAATAAAGGCAAGGAAGATAAGGCTTTTAAACCACAGTTAGATAGAGAAACTGTCTGTTCCTTAATGGTCAGGGGCCATTATGAAAACTTTGAAGCTTTAACGGAAGAATTCCGCGCTTTCAATGAGTTCTATCCACGTGTGCAGCTAACTTATGAATATGATAAAAATCATAAGAAGAATATCATCCAAGCATTAAATGGTGATACACCACCAGATATTTTCTTTACATATTCGTCTTTAGATTTTTCAACTTTAAAAGAATATACAGAAGATTTATCAGAAAAAGATTTGGGTTTGGATTTTTCGTGTATCAGAGACAGTTTGATTTATAGAGATAGTGAAAATCATGCCCCATATCTTCCTATCTACACCACTTCATTTGGCATGATGATTAATGAAGACTTATTTAGTAAAAACAATATGAAAGTGCCATCAACTTATGATGAGCTCATTAAATCTTGCCAAAACTTTAAGGATAAAGGCGTTAAATATCCAATGCTGGGCCATAATAGCATGGTCTTATATCCTTTATACTTCCCACACTTTTGCGCGAGCGTGCTCAACAATAAGACCGCAATTGATGCTTTAAACGCAATGAGTGATGGCGCAGGAGAGTATATGAGAAATAGTCTTGCTCTAGCAAAAGACTTTATCGATCGTGGCTTTGTTGATAAAGAAGAATGCGCGAGTATTGGTGACGATTATAACAAAACCATTCTGCGTTTCTTCGAAGGTGATGTGCCGATGATGCTTGCAAAAGGTTCTAGTTTTTCTGGTACAGAAAAAAGAGAGACTCAATCAGATGCGTTTGTCGCTCATCCATTTAAATATAGTTTTGTTCCTGTCCCATCCACAGATAAAGGTGGTTATTTCTATAACACAGTAGAACTTTGCTTCTCAGTAAATAAAAAGAGTCAGAATCTTAATATGGCAAACGAATTTATGCGTTTCTTATTAGCGAATAATGGTTCTGCATTAAACCGTATGTCAAAAGCTAAACGCATGATTACTCCATGTAAAGATCTATCTTATGATAGCGCGTACGCTGCATTTGGCAAAATGGACGCCAATCATATCATCACGCCATCACAACTCAACCTATCGGATGCTGCTGACCAACAAGTTAGAAAAGCCGGTACAGCCGTTTGTCAAAATGGCATGAGTGTGAATGACGCTGTTAGTAATTACGGTAAATTTAATTAAAAAAAGAAGGAATAATCCTTCTTAGTAATCAATTTGGTGGGCCCAAGAAGATTTGAACTTCCGACCTCGCCCTTATCAGGGGCGCGCTCTAACCAACTGAGCTATGGGCCCGCTTGTCTTTTAGACAGCGAAAATACTATACAACAACCGCCTACTAAAATCAATGTATTTTTTCAATATAAATGACGCACGCGCAAAAGAAAAAAAGGAAGCATAGCTTCCTCTTCTCTTTTCTTGATACAGAAACGATTAACGTTTGCTGAATTGTGGAGCTTTACGAGCAGCTTTGAGACCGTATTTCTTACGTTCTTTCTTACGGGAGTCACGTGTGACCATACCGTTAGCTTTTAAGACTGCACGATCGCAACCGTGTGAAACCACCACCTCTGACTTCAGCACGAATATCGTACTTGCCATCAGTGCCTGTTAAGACTAATGGTTGTTTTAAGTCGAGAATTAATGTCTCATAAGGCATATATTCTTCCACTGGGTGACCATTGACAACAACTTTGCCTGTACCAGCAGTGACATAAACACGAGCGATAGAAGATTTTCTTTTGCCTGTGCCGTAATATTGAAGATCAGCTTTCTTTGCCATGTTAAGACCTCCTAGTATTTGAGCTCAAGAACTTCTGGTTTTTGAGCTTCTTGTTTGTGTTCTGGACCAGCATAGACGAAGAGTTTCTTGATCATTTGACGACCTAAGCGACCCTTTGGAAGCATACCATGAAGGCATCTTTCTAACATTTCTACTGGATACTTTTCAAGCATAACACCGGCTGTTCTTGTTCTAAGACCGCCTGCGTAACCAGACACATTGTAGTATTTTTTGTTATTAACTTTATCGCCAGAAAGAGCAACCTTTTCAGCGTTAATGATAATAACATAGTCACCACAGTCAACATTTGGAGTCCAAATTGGCTTATTCTTGCCAGTTAAAACTTGAGCGACTTGTGATGCTAATCTTCCTAATGGTTTGTCTGTGGCATCGACGACATACCATTTTCTTTGGATTTCGTTATTTTTTGCAATAGTAGTTTGACGTTGCATAACTGTAATCCTCCTTTACCAAACTAACTTTGACCTTACCGGGGACTTCGCTAATTTAGCTTTTGTGCCGATAAAAATCATACGTGTTTACGTGAGTGATGTCAATTGATTATTTATAAAAATAATTCTGACTACTGCGTAAATAAGTTGTTTTTCAAACAAAAAACCAACCACATTTCGTGATTGGTATTTGTCTAGTTATAGGTTAATAATTACTTAACGTTGTGATAGACGTTTTGGACGTCTTGTAAGTCGTCAAGCATATCACATAATTCATCAAATTTGCGTTTATCGTCTGGATCAGTGATTTCGATTGGATCGTTAGCGAGGAAGGTTATTTCCGCAACGTCGAATTCGGAGATGCCCATACCACCTAAAACTTCTCTAGCTTGAGCGAAGGCTGCTGGTTCAACAAGGACTTCGATCTTTCCATCTTCTGCTGTGACTTCACGGACATCAAC
>CADBXE010000005.1 GCA_902798595.1 uncultured Erysipelotrichaceae bacterium
CTTTTTATACTCAAGCACCATCTTGAGTTTTTCTTCTTTTGTCCATCTCATGATAAAAACCCCTCCAGTTGGTTGTCCAACTTTTGGGGTTCATATCAAGATGGCGACTCTTTTTTATTTTGCTTTTTCAATAGCTTTTTGCGCTCGTTTTTCCGCTTTTGCAATTCTCTTGTATTTGCGACCTTCTTTTAAGAAGTGATGTAGGCCTTTCCAGAAATGACCATTAAAAATCATGATTAAGCCATCTAATTGACTCATGCGGAGACCACCACCAGAGAATCTAGACATACCTCTCATTGGTTGATGGACAACACCCATGACAAGAGTATTGGCTAAAACGCGATTTCCCATCTTACGGAGCACTCTTGTGAACCAAGGAATAGCTTTGCCCACTAAGCGACCAATCCAACGTTTAGAATAACGCAATTCACTGAATGTAGTGTTATAGTCGATAACCATTCTATTTTTCTTATAGAAAGGAAGAGCGCCATCAGGAATATCATGGCCTAAAAGCACCGCGAATTCTTCATCGGGAATGTTTCTTAATGTGCCACGATCATAGTTTGGTAATTTATCTTTGTTATATGGCGCTGGAGCGTCTGTTCCGGCTTGTTCTACATAGCCTGATAAGCGGATATCGTCTAAGGCCGCACCGATATAGATATCGTAGATACCTTTTTCAATTTCCCATTTGTTAGTCACAGTATTGAAGTATCTAAATGTCTTATCATCAAATGGGATTTCAACGCGTTTTGTTTCACCTGCTTTAAGGAAAACTTTAACAAAGCCTTTTAATTCCTTAACAGGTCTAATGAGCATACTATCTTTTAAGCCAACGTAGAGTTGAGCGATTTCTTTACCATCAACCTCACCGACGTTTTTAATCTCAAAACTCACACCCTTGTCGCTTATTTTTAGATTTGCGTATTCAAATTTGGTGTAGGAAAGACCATAACCAAATGGATATCTAACTTCGATATCAGCTTTTTCAAAATAACGATAGCCAATGCCATATGCTTCGCGATATTCAATAGTTCTTGTATGGCTTGGGAAGTTATCACTGCTGGCGACATCTTCATATACGATTGGATATGTTTCTGAAAGTTTGCCAGAAGGATTAACTTTGCCAGAGAGAATGTTGAGTGTTGCTTCCGCACCCGCTTGACCGTTCAAATAGCCATGCAATAAAGCGTCAACATCATCAACAAATGGTAATTCCACTGCGGAACCGCAGGAGAGAACCACCACAATTTTCTTATCTAATGCTTTTATTTCTTTAACTAGTTCAAGTTGATTGTTTTCGATATGGAGGTTTTGTCTGTCTAAACCTTCAGCTTCAGTAACTTCATCTAAACCGAGATACAAGACCACTGTGTCGGCCTTCTTAGCTAATTCAATGGCTTCATTGAAGAGTTTCTTGCTCTTCTTACCATATCTATTAAAGCCACGCGCACTACCGACGATATTTAATTCGGAATTCGCTAATAGATCATTTGTGTTATCTAATTTAGTTGGATTAACGATGGAAGAACCTGCGCCTTGATATCTTGGTAAATATAAGAAATCACCAATAAATGCAACTTTCTCTTCTTTATTTAATGGAAGGACACCATCGTTCTTCAAAAGAACTGCACTTTCTTCCGCACACTTTTTAGCGAAAGCATGGTGTTCATCAACATCAAATTTTTCAGGTGCTTTATTGACGCCTTCTTCCATGGTTGTGAAGATAACATCCAATAAGACATCCAAACAATCGTCTAAAACCGCTTCATCTAATTCGCCATTTTCAATAGCTTTGATAACTTCTTCTGGTCTATCTGGAGTACCAGGCATCTCTAATTGGTTACCACATTTAAGTGATAAGACACCATCATTATTGCCACCCCAGTCAGTAACCACCAAACCATTAAATCCCCATTCTTTGCGGAGGATATCAACGAGTAAGTGTTCGTTTTCATTAGCGTACACACCATTGATTAAGTTATACGCTGACATGATGCTTTTGCTTCTGCCCTCTTTAACAGCAATTTCAAAAGCGGTTAGATAGATTTCTCTAAATGTTCTTTCATCAAGAACACTATCGAGTGTCATTCTGTTTTCTTCTTGGTCATTACAGGCAAAGTGTTTTAAACAAGCAGATATACCGTTGGATTGAATACCTCTAACATAGCCTGCAGCCATTTTACCCGCTAAATAAGGATCTTCTGAGAAATATTCGAAGTTACGTCCACAAAGTGGATTTCTCTTCATATTAATGCCAGGTCCTAATAAAACATTAACTTTTTGTACAGCGGCTTCTTGGCCCAATCTTTCGCCTAAGCCTTCACCTAACTCTGGATCCCAAGAGTTCGCCATTGTCGCGGCAGTTGGGAAACATGTCGCCGGAATAGAAGCATTTAAACCTAAGTGGTCCGCTGCAGCGGCTTGTCTTCTCACCCCGTGAGGGCCATCGCTTAGGAAAGCGCTTGGAATACCTACTTTATCGATATTGACTGTTTGCCAAAAGTCTTTGCCGCTTATTAAACTAGCCTTTTCTTTCAAGGTTAGTTTGTCGAGTATTTCTTGATATTTTCTTGCCATAAAAACTCCTTGTTTGAGGTGTTATCGTTATATTTATTAATGCAGTTATAGATTAACACATTGCTTGAGTTAATCATATAAACTTGCACGAAAGCACGAAAGAAGGCCCCTCAAGTTTTAGAAGGACCTTCTTTATTATTTATCACTTAAGACTAGTGACCGTCTGCAGCTTTTCTAATTTCTGGAATACCAACAGCGGCGTAGTCTTCAAGAGTCCAAACGTTATTGGAATGTGCGCAGGCATAAAGAATGTTCTTTGCCGCTCTTCTTTCGAGGATTGCGCCATCATGTGGACATTGTGAACGGACTCTGCTTGGTTTTAAAGTGCCACTTAATTGACTTGGTGTTAACCACATATCATTACCAGCTCTTAGACCAATATTTGTAGCCATATATTCACTACCAGCGTAGTCAGTAACGACGACACCATGGAAGCCCCATTCTTCTCTTAACAGTGTGGTTAAGGCAGCTTTACTACCACCACACCACCATGAACCGATGCAGTTATAAGCGGACATGATACCCATACCACCTAAATCAACATAAAGTTCAAAGCCACGACCGTAAATTTCTCTTAATGCTTGTTCAGTTGCCCAAACAAAGACACCATCACGGTGGTATTCTTGGTCATTGCAGAAGAAGTGTTTTGCGTATGTGTAAACACCATACTTAGACATACCTTGAGCGGTATTACCGGACATTAAACCAGAGATTAATGGATCTTCTGAATAATATTCGAAGTTTCTACCACCAAATGGTGAGCGGTGAGTATTGATACCAGGAGCATACCAGCCTGTCATACCACGAGCTGCGCCTTCTCTACCAATAGATTCACCCATAACTCTAGCGACATCTGTGGACCAGGAGCAACCAACAATAACTTCACTTGGGTGACCTGTACCAGAGTGGAACGCCGCACTTGGGCCATCGTAGTCAACTGTTTGTGTTTTAGAAACGCTATCAACGCTTGCGGTTTGGAAGCCACCGTATTCGATGAGTTTTTCCATATCACCATATGATAATTGACTTAATAAATCTTCCCAACGTGGGTCATCCCATGCAGCATCTTTAAGATCTCTAAGTGTTAAATTGCCTGCAACGCCTTGTTCTTTAACTTCTTCATCGATTTGATTGTCAGTGAATGTAAAGGAAGTTGAACCTGTGGAGTTACTTGCACCACCTGGGAAATGGTTCTTATCAGAATTGGAAGCTAATGGAATATCCGCTTTGTTTTGCCATGTATTAGCAAAGTCAGCTCTTGATAAGTATGTGTTCTTTTCCGTACCACCACCGAATTCGACATCTTGGAAGATATTGGCGTATTCTTTGTTTGTTTGATAAGAGGTTTTGAATTCGACATCATCTTTTAATGTGTATGTCTTAGCGTTTTCTCTACCATCAACTTTGGTTTCCGCTAAGTCCCAAACATTTTCTCTAACGGAGAATTCATAATCACCTTTTTCTAAGACATAGTAGCCTTTTTCTGTGGACCAGGAAGCGATGTCTCTAAAGCTGAATTCTAATTTATAAGCCTTAGATTCGCCTGGTTCGATGATATTTGTCTTTTGGAAGGTAGTTAATGAATAATAAGATTTTTCAATACCACCTTTGGTGTATGGAGCGTGGGTATAAAGTTGGATAACATCTTTACCCGCGACTTTACCAGTGTTTTTAACTTCCACTGTAACTTCAACTTTTTGTTCTTTTTCGTTCACTTTGAATTCTGCGATGGACTTATCAAATGTTGTATATGATAAACCATGACCGAATGAATACTGAACTTCTTCATCATAATTGATGAAACCTTCTTTAGCCGCAGTGACGTAGTATCTATAACCAACATAGATACCTTCAACATAATTAGTGAAGTACGCTCTATTAGCGGCACCAGATGTGTATCTTAATGTACTATCGTTACCAAAGCATTGGTAAGATGGAGCGCTCTTCACGCTATATGGCCATGTATCCACTAAGTGACCGGATGGGTTCACTTTACCAGCAAGTATTTCAGCAATTGCTTTTGTACCTGTTAAGCCTGGGTGGCCAATATAAAGAGCAGCACTGATTTCATCTTCGTCTAAGAATTTAGATTCAATGACTGTTGGAACGTTTAATAAAATAATAACTTTACTAAAGTTTTGTTTAAGCATTTGGATAGCTGCTTCTTCAGCGGCATATAACTTAAGTTCGTTATAGCTCATATCCTTACTTTCTGTACCGTGTCTTGTGATAGCAAAGATGGCGGTATCAGAGAATTCTTTTGCGTCTTCTAATGCAGTTTTGCCGCCTAGTGCGTCAAAGGCAGTATTGTATGCAGAGACTGGTAATTCATAATCAATTGGATCAAGAGTAGCGCCATAACCAGTTGGAACAACTTCTGGATAACCGAATGTATTGATACCACAGAAGATCTTGTAGTCACTTTCCGCGACAGAAACTTTCTTTCCGTTATAGTAGTTCTTTACTAAATTGAAAAGGTTATTGTTAATTTCAAAGCCTTCTTCAGTTAAAGCTTCTTCCAACTTAAGGGCGGTTCTTGGGAATTCGGTTTCGAAACCATTCGCTTTTGTGACGCGGCCATCAGTTTGGAACGCACCAGAACCACCATTATTGAAGAATAGACCGTAAGCACATGAACCAAAGATATTAACTTTCTTGTTTGTTTCGAGGTTCAATGGTAAAACATTGTCTTTGTTTTTCAAAAGAACTGTACCTTCTTCTTGAATGACAACAACGTTCTTTTCTGCTTCCTCAGCGGCTTTTCTTGATGTTTCAGTGTCGATGATGTCAACGTGACTACCACGCCATGTGAACAATAAGTTAGCAAACGCAGCGGTTGGTAAGAATGATGCGACTGGCGCCATAATAAGCGCAGCAACACAAACTACAGGAATGAACCATACTCTCATCCTGCGCCAAATAACGACTTTCTTAGCAGCGCCAACTGTGCTCTTAGCAACTGCCTTCTTTTCTTCTTTTGGAGCATTGGAGTACTTGTCTAAGGCTTCTTGATCGCCTTCTTTAAATTTCATACGGCCAAATAACCAGTTGAGCAAGAAATATGTGCCCACTAATGCGACCGCAGCGACTATGATGATTATTAAACCGACCCACCAATACTCGAGGATACTACGCCAAGTATAGCCGGCCGTTACTTCCTTATCTAAGAAAGACTCTAAGATAGGTAAATTAAACATAGTAAAAGCTCCTTTCTCATGACTATGTAAATTTGTTAATACATAGAAAAAAACCATTTATAGTTCAATATCCATGTTTAACGCATGCGATTATAATATATCAAGCATATCTGGCACCTGCAAACAAAAAGTTAGTAAACATCGGCAAAAAATGTTAAACAAAAAAGCCTGCGTGTCGCAGACTAATGTTATTTGGTGGTTGTAATTATTCTCCGTGGAGGCTCATGAAGCAATAGCCATTTACTTCCATAGATATGTAAGAAGTATTGCTTATTTTGTTCTTTATTGTTTCGTTGTATTTAATTGATATGCAACGTTCATTATAAAGATTTTCAAAAGTATAATAGCCTTCACTGTTGAAAGTGATTGTTTCTCCACCTGTGTCATCCACAAAAGTAAAATAGTTGGTAAATTCAGAGCGTTTTATTTCTTCACCGCTCACACAAAAACTAACCATTTCAAATGTATTTTGTTTGTTTTTAAGAAGCACTTCGAATTTAGATTCGCTAAACACACGTGTTACTTTTACACCATGATCATAATCTTGATCAAAACAATATGCTTTCATTGGTGTGGTAGGCTTGCAAGAAACAAGTGCAGTCATCAAGAGAACTAATGAACATATCTTTTTCATAGAAACAACCATCCTAATTTAAAAACGGCGACTCTCCACACGATTCTAATTCTAGTATTTCGTAATTATCAGCAATAATCGTAGACAGAATCATATCTTTTTCACAATTAGTGTAAGAAGAAAGTTCGATTATGTCAAACAATGTTAAACAAAAAAGCCTGCGTGTCGCAGACTTCTTCGTGTGGGGGAGAAACTACCCACTATTTCATTGCTTTAACAAATAGTTCGTTAATTTTATCAACAAAGGCTTTTTTGTCGACAATTTCTCTACCTTCAAGGAGCATTGCTTCTTCGTAAAGAACACTTGCGTAATTTTTGACAGTTTCATCATCATTTTGAATCTTAGCAAAGGCTTCGAATAATGGATGATTTGGATTGATTTCAAGAATCTTTTCCGCTTTTACCGTGTCTTCCGCACCTGGTTGTTCGTTTAAGGTCTTTTCCATTTCTAGAGATAAGCCATCTTTAGTGGATACACATACAGGAGCGTCCACGAGTTTAGAAGAAACGATGACATCATTGACCTTACCGCTTAAGGCTTCCTTAAGAGTGTCTAATAATCTCTTATTATCCGCGGTGACACTGTCGATCTTTTCTCGTTCTTCTTTACTAACTTCAGAAGCGGATTCGTCACTGATGGACTTGAATTCGACCTTGTCATATTCACGTAACATCATGATGCAGAATTCATCAATTTTTTGATCAAGTAAGAGCACGTCTACGTTATTTTTACGATATTTCTCTAATTGAGGTAATAGCTTAATCGCATCTAAGTTTTCACCAGAAACGAAGTAGATGTACTTTTGATCTTTGCCCATCTTTTCTTTATAGTCCGCTAAAGAGATGTATTTATCTTCATTGTTTAATGAGTGGAACACTAAGGTATCTTGTAAGAGTTCTTTCTTCGCGCCATAAGTGCTATAGATGCCATACTTGATTAATTCACCAAAGCTCTTCCAGAAGGTGACATATTTATCAAAGTCTGTCTTCTTAATATCTTTTAATTTCTCAACGATCTTCTTTTCCACGTTTTCACTAATCTTTTGCATAATTGGTGATTGTTGGAGCATTTCTCTAGAGATGTTAAGTGAGAAATCTCCAGAATCCACGAGACCTTTAACAAATTTAAGGTAATCAGGAATTAATTCTTGGCATTTATCTTTGATAAAGATGCCTTTGCTATAAAGTTGTAAGCCTCTTTCATAGGAATCACTATAGAGATTATATGGAATGTGGCTTGGGATGAATAATAAGGCATCATAGGTGATCTTACCATCCACTCTGACGAATAATGATGTTAATGGATTTTCATAATCACCAAATTTGTTCTTATAGAATTCATTTAAGTCTTCATCAGTGACTTCGTTCTTATTCTTCTTCCAAAGAGGAATCATAGAGTTAAGAGTTTCTAAGACTTCCTTATCTTCATATTTACCTTCAACAGGTTTACCGTCTTTGTCTAAAACTTGTTCGTGTTTAGTGACCATCATCTTAATTGGGTAACGGATATAGTCACTATATTTCTTCACTAAGTTTTTAATACGATATTCTTCTAAGAAGCCATCATAGTCCACTTCTTTTGAAGATTTCTTAAGTGTTAAGGTAATTTCTGTACCTGTATCTTCTTTATCGCATTCTTCAATGGTGTAAGATTCTTGACCATCACTAGTGAATAAATAGCCTTGACCGTTATATGTCTTGGTTTTCACTTGGACGGAAGAGGCCACCATGAAGGCACTATAGAAGCCAACACCGAATTGACCGATGATGTTAAGATCTTGTTTTTCTTTGGCTTCTTTTAATTTACTAGCGAAATCCTTAGAACCACTTTTAGCGATGGTGCCAAGGTTGTTCACTAAGTCATCTTTATTCATACCAATACCGTTATCAGTAATGGTAATTGTTCTCTTTTTCTTATCTGCTTTAACATTGATTTCGAAATCTTTAAGAGGGATTTCACCTTTACTTGTTAAAGCTTGAAAACGATATTTATCAATCGCGTCAGAAGCATTACTAATAAGCTCTCTTAAAAAGATTTCATTATTGCTATAAATGGAGTTAATCATTAAATTGAGTAACTCTTTTGATTCAGTCTGAAATTGTTTTGTTTCTTTCATATTTATGTCCTCTTGTCATGTATGACAATTTTAAGCATTTATAGTTTAGTCCCCTTTCCTTAAAAAATCACGGAGTTGTTACCCCGTGATTCAAAAGCTTAATAGCTTTTACGAAAGGAGTTTATTCTTATTGATTAGGAATTAAGCGATTTGCACTAAGTGTTCCTTTTCAATCTCTTTTTCGCTGCGTTTTTTGATGTTGACTGTTAAGACACCGTTTTCAAGTTTCGCGGATACATCTTCAAGTTTCACTGTATCGCCAACGTAGTATGAACGGGAGAATTCACCATAGCTTCTTTCTCTATAGATGTAGTCTTCGTCATTTTCTTCTTCCTTATTTAAGGTAGCAGTGATTTTAAGATAACCGTTTTCAAGAGTGATTCTTGTGTCTTCTTTCTTCACTTCAGGAAGTTCAATGAACATTTGATAATCGGTCTTGTTTTCTTTGATGTCAGTTTTCATCATGTGTGACGCGGAACAGTTGTTTGCTCTAAGGAAAAATCTGTCGAAAAATGGATCGTAATTAGTAATATAGTTTCTCATAATTCGTACCTCCTTATATTACCTTTTAGCACTCTTCCTCTTGGACTGCTAACACCTACATTATAACCTAAATTAGCACTCTGTCAATAGGAGTGCCAAATATTTTTTAAAATTATTTTATTAAATAACTAGTTATTTAAGTTTTTTAATATTTCTTGTAATTCAAGGGGTAATTCCGCGGTAAATGCCTGATTTTTTAGATATGAAAATGTGCCTTTTATGTCCCCAAAAACGAGTTTATAGGAGTGTAAAAACTGATTTTCAAAGTTAAATTTACGTTTAAATTCATTATTCACTTTATAGTCACCATACTTAATATCGCCTACGACGTGATGACGTATATATGACATATGCGCACGTATTTGGTGAGTGCGGCCCGTGACTAATTGGACATCTAGAAGCGTATAGCCATTATATTTCTCTTTAACAAAGTATTTAGTGACTGCGTTTTTCGCACCACTTTTAAGTGGGGCCACGACCATCTTCTTACGTTCATAGCTTTTTCTTAAAGGTGCATCCACCACTCCATCATCATCAACGACACCATTCACTAAAGTTAAATAATGTTTTTCGACAATTGCGTGGTCATTAATGATATTAGCGAGCTCGCTCGCGCTTCTGTTGTCTTTTGCGAACACAATTAAACCTGAAGTATCTTTATCTAAACGGTTAATAAGCATCGCTTGTTTATTAATATATTCGGAAACCAAAACATCTAAAGAAGGATTATCTTTATTACCATCAAACTGTGATAAAAGACCGCGTGGTTTATTAATAATCACAAGATATTTATCTTCATAGACAATTAAATCTTTAATGTTCATTCTGGTTGGACCTCTTTAAGACGATTCTCGCTTAATGACAAGAGATATAGGTGCACATGTTCCTTATTAATATTAAATAGTGATTGCACGTTTCTTTGATAGGCATGTAATTGTCTTTCATATGCTTCGTCATCAATAGAACGAGATTTATAATCAATGATATAGCATTCATTATCTTTAAAATAAAGCAAATCAATGAATCCTGTTGTTTGCATTAATTCATCATAATAACCATATTCTTTATATATTTTCGCAGTGCTTAAATTATCAAAGACTGGATTAGATAAAACATTATCAATAAGTCTTCTATCTTTTTCGTCTTTTATAAATGAAGTATCTTTACTAACGAAGTCCACGAGTTCCATTAGTCTATGGAGATAAATACCACGGTCAAGCACTAAATCTGGAATGCTATCTTCGATTGATTCGTCATAATGACGCTTCTTACTCGCTCTTTCTTTAATGATTTCTGGGAAGGTGATAATTGAATCATCAACATTAAATTGATAGATTTGATCAACGACTTCTTCAGCGTCTCTTTCGTCAATGCCATCTTCAAAATCATCAACATCAAAAGTTAAAGTTGTGTCACGATAATCTTTATTTTCATAGGATTCATAAATGAAACGTTTTTGTCCGTCAAATCCTCTAACAAAAACTGGCAACAATTCATCAAATAAGCCATATGGTATCTCTTCTTCAGTTAATTTAGCCATATTAGAGGCTTGGGTTTTACTATAGAAATAGTAGCAATCACCTCTGATAACGGCGTTAACAAAATCATTCACTGTGACAGTTAAATCAACTGTTCCATTAGCGTCTCTATTAATCTCATCTTCTAATTCTTCGATAGATTTGATTTCTTTTTTATAACGGTAATAGCCATAGAACATCGCATCCATTAATGGATCGCGTGTCATATTCTTAAATCTTAAATAGAAATCTCTAAAGAGAGGTTTGAATAAAAGATATATTTGTGAATCTAAAATATTATTTAGCTTATCAGTATAGTATTTATTGAATAACTTGCTATATAAATCAGCATCCATGTCTTCCTTAGACATTAAATCAATTCTTTTAATCGTTGATACAGTATCTAAATACTTTTGATATAACGCAGGATCAATTTGTTTTTCTTTAATCTTTCTAGCGATATATTCTTCATCAATTCTTTGATAATGTGGAAGATAGGAAAGCATGCCATAGAGCGTTTCTTTCTTACGATTATCACCACTTGGTTTATCCCCAACGATATAAACGATATTTTCCGCTCGAGTGAGAGCAACATAGAATAAGCGGACATGTTCATCTCTTTCTGGATCTTTATCACTATTTTTTAAAAGCATTGAAGGAAGCGTATCAATTAAAACATCTTTGATGTTACCGTCTTCATCAACCTCTTCGGTATCGTAATTATAATAAGGTAATATAATGCCATAATTTTCATCAAATATATAATCAGGCTTATCAGCGTTATTGCCTTGCGATAACTGGTTATAACTGACTGGAAGATAGACTATCTTTCCTTCTAAGCCTTTTGAAGCATGGATCGTCATCATATCGACAGCGTTATCCACTTTAATCGTCGTGTCACTATTTAAATCTAATGAATAATCAGTAATGTCTTTTAAAAACTTCACAAAGTCATCTAAGGTATCACCCATCTTTTCTTGAGAAGCGAGAATCGCGCCTAATGATTCAATTTTGCTGACGTTATCATCAATATCACCCACTAAGCAAAGTTTATCAACAATGCCAAAGGCATTAATCATATTGATAAAGAATTCATAAGCGCTGACATCTTTATTATCATCAATGAATTGATGCACCTCTTGCATAATTGGATCGTCATCAATTTTTGATTCATCGTGGTCTTTTAATAATTCATATATTGTTTGGTCGTCATATTGATAGATATAACTACGCGCTACAGAAGCAAATAAGAAGAACTTATCGCTACCTTCTAAAGGATGCATTTCATTAACGATTAGTTCAACAAGTGATTGTAATAATAAAATTGCATTAATTTCTTTAAGGTTTGTCTTAAATTTATTATTCAAAGGTACACCGGCTTGTTTAAAAATCTCTTGGTATTTTTCAAAGCCTGTACCCTTACGCATAATGATGACGAAGTCACCATAAGAAGCATCCACTAGCTCACCACCATTAGGGGTACGTTTATAAATCTTAAAATGATTTTTTACTTTATTTTTGATATCTGAAGCAATGGCCTTAGCTTCCCATTCTTTTGCATCATAATAAGAATCATCATCTTCTCCAGAAATAGAGACAATACGCGAAACGCCAAAATGATCATATGGAAGTTTAGAATATGGACCATGTTCATCATATTCTAATCCTTCATTAGCGAAAGCATAATCAATACCACCATGACTCAAGGTCATATAGAACTTAAAGATATGGTTTATTTCACTTAATAAGCGTTTGCCAGAACGGTAGTTTTTATGCATCAAAATTACTTGATTATCGTTACCCGTGTTGTATCTTTTTTCTCTATTTGTAAATAATTCGACTTTAGAATTTCTAAAAGCATAGATGGCTTGCTTTGCATCACCAACGCAGAATAAGTGAGCACTTGTGCCATCTTCTTTTGGCAATAATAAGCTATCAATAATGGCTTCTTGGAAATCATTAGTGTCTTGATATTCATCCACCATAATGAACTTAAACTGCTTACGAATCTTGATGGCTTCTTTTTCATATTTTGGATTGGTTAATAAAGAAACCGCCATTAAGAGGATATCGTTAAACTCAAACGAATTAGTGATGCGTTTATAATCATCTAATTTTTTATCTAACTTTTTAACAATTTCCAAAAGAAGAGCAATATCTTCTTTAAAGTATTTAATTTTATTAATCTCAGCATTTAAGTCTTCAATGCACATGATAATGTCTAATTTTTTAGATAAGCCTTTAAAGACATCAAAGACCGCTTTATCTTTTTCATCCCCAGTTGGGTTCTTTTTACTGGTGGAGAATTTAAAGTTCTTATCATTAGCGATTTCATGCATCTTACTAATGAAATCTTGTTTATCTGAACGCAAAGCATCTTTGAGTTTACGGTAATATTCTTGGTTAACCGCACAAATAAAGTTACAAAGATTGATATCAATATTAAAGGCGGACTTATCGTTAAATAAATCAGCGATGAGTTTTGGATTCTCACTTTCAAGAACTGCGTGATTCTTTTCTACGAAATACGCTTCTTTAATTGTGTCCACTATAACGTTCTTACACGCAGTTACTAAATCATTAATCACGCCATTAAAGTATTCATCACTTAAGAATTTATTATCGTAGTTATTAACTAGTTCTTCTTTCTTTTCCAAAGGGAGCTTATCCAATTGTTTGCATAAATCGATGATTACTTTCTTGGTATTTCGATCAGTATCAATATTAAATTTCACTAGTGTTTTAACTAGTCTTTCACATTTATTTTCATCGTTATAATACTCGTTAAATATTTCATCGAGATAGACACTCTTCTTCGCAGAGATTACGTCGCTGTTAACTAAATTAACATTAGAGGATATACCTAAAGCATCCGCATACATTACCACCAGGAATCTCGCAAAAGAGTCAAATGTTTGTATATGCGCGGAAGCCACTTGTTCAGCGATATCTTCTTTACCTCTTTCTTTAAAAGTAGCAATAATTCTTTCACGCATTTCATGCGCAGCATTATCAGTAAAAGTTAACACTAAAAGTTCACTTGGTTTAACTTCACCTTCATCAATGATAGTAAAGACCTTTTCGGCTAATGTTCTTGTTTTACCACTACCCGCACCCGCGGCCACTAAAACGTTTTTAGATATCGGAGCGGTAATCGCAGATAATTGTTCGTTATTAAAACCCATGATTATTTAGCTCCTTTCTTAAAGTGCTTGAGCACATCTTTTCGATAATCTTTTGCATCGTACTTATCGCGATAGCAAACGCGACGATATGGACAGTTATTGCACGCTGTTTTATTAATATCAAAATCAAGCAATGAATATGATGTTGGCTCAATCACAAAATCCGCGTCACATATCCTGTGGATAGCATTAATCGCTGCTTTCTTTGCGTCTTCCACTAAATCTTCTAAGTTATATCTGTTTAAACCAATACCATCATCTTTGATGATAATTTCATCGGTGTCTTTTTCTTTGAATTGATGCTTAAGTTGTAAAAGATCGCCACCATTATTCTTGATAGAGCCATCTTCTTTAAATGCGCTACTATCAATTGAAGCAATATAAGAAACTTCATCTTTGTTGATACCCGATAAACGGGATTGTTGTAGGAGACGTTTTTCTTTTAAATATGGTCCATTTGTTTCCTTAAGAGCGCCCTTAATCGTGCTAAAGGAAACGTGTTGGATATAGAAACCACCAAACTCTCCTTCTTTAGTGTATTGGTCTGGTTGGATATTATTTTCGATTGCGTAGTAATAAAGAGGTAATTGAATTGATTTACCTAAGAATACTTCTAAAGGATTAAACTCCTCACTACCGGTTTTATAATCAATAATTGAGTAATATTTATGCCCGTTGCTTTCAGAAACAACAATCTTGTCAATCTTGCCATAGAAGTTATATGTTTCTTTATTTTCATCTTCCAAATAGAACTCAATTGATCTTTCATAGTCTTCATCAACGGGCTTAGCAAAATTAATACCATCCCTTGTCTTTTGATATGATTTCATGAATCTACTTAACCATGTTTGTGATATCTCTAGTAAAGCTTTATCTCTTGGAGTTGGGGAAATGCCAGCTTTTTCAAATTCTTGATAGTAGGCTTGTTCGCCTTCTTTCAAAGCATCTTCAAAGACATAGTCTAAATGATTAAACTTCTCGAACACTTTGTGAATTGCGGTGCCGATAAATCTCTTTGAATAATCGTTCTTTGATAATGGGACTAGTTTGCTAATGTAATATTTAAACGGACAGTTGATAAAACTTTCTAAGCCAGTCACAGACCAGGTGTTTTTTCTAAAATCATCACCACAGTTAATGCCTTTAAAAGAAGGATTATAAGCATTAAAGACATTAGAGTCGAATTTAATACCAGATTTATTTAATAAAGTTGAACTATATAGATAAGCCGCTTCCGTTGTGAATGTTGGCATCTCTAATTCATCTTCATATTTAATCTTTTTGCCTTTCCAAATATCGTTTAATAATGGAGAGTCGAATATCTTATCGCCCAAATGTCTTTCAACACGTGATACCACAGCGACATTATTATGTCTTAAGAAGTTGATTTTATTTCTTCTTTCCATCGCAGTCTTAATATAAGAAGTGTTATAGTCCACTTCTTTTAAATCAGCATCCGATAAGACATTGTCATCAGCGAATACTTTGTAAAACTTATCAGAATTGAAGTTAGTGACATAAGTAAAGAATGATGGATCAAAAACAAACTTATTAGAAATCACTACACCACCTGTACCTACAGGGATGTGAGCGTTCTTACTACCGACAATTTCTAATAGATTTGCATAGCTAAATAGGAAATCATTTAATTTATCTAAACCATAATATTCAATTAATTCTTTTAAAGCTTTGATATCTTGGTCTTCTAATTCTTCACTGGTGAACACGAATGATTTTGAATTATAGATATGATTAATCTTTGCTTTTACACTTTTAACGGATATTAATGGTCTTTCTTCAACGTAACAAACGGGGATACGAAATAGTTCGCTCATGATTTTGACATAGAAAATATCTTCATCCCCATTAATGATGATTCTTTGCTTTTGTTTTGGATTGTCTCTAGCCTTATCTCTTACCCAAGAAAAGATATAGAAGAACTGTGTCATCTTATTCTCAAAATAAATGATGTTAGGACTGATATAAGCATTGTTCTTATATAAATCTAAACCTTCTAATCTTAGAGGTTGGAACGATAAGCCATTTCTAGTCAAAAACTTTTGAATAGCAATATCTTGTTCCATTTCAAATAGGAAGATATGACTATCCTTTAATTCATATAAGCCATACTCGTCTTTAGCGAGATAACCATTATCATTAAGTTTATTGAATAAATTAGTGAGTTCTTGGTTTTTAAAGACATCCGCGGTTAACAAAATATCCAAATATTTCTTGGCCTTTTTATAGCCAATACCTTCTTTAATAAGAAATGGGATTGGATCTTTCGCAAACGAATAAGAAACCTTATTAATCAAATCATGACGAGAAATAATCTTAATATCTAAATCTGGGTATTTATTTTTATATAAGAAAAGTGCGGCTTGGTAGTCAAAATCAGCGACAATAATGTTTTTTGATAGATAAAAAGTATTGTGCATACACGTATATTATAAACTCTTTTTCTATTTTTTTAAAAAATATTAAAAGTGTTTACTCTGTAAAAACATGATGGCATCGTTCTTTTTTAAGAGGCTACTTATTTTCTTATTCTTTTCCTTTAAGAATAAGGGTTTTTTTCTTATAATGTTTTATATTGCGAGGTAATTCTTATGTCAAAAGCTGATCAAATTTTTATTAGCAACATGAAAGATATCATGGAAAACGGTTTCTGGGACACCGATTTAAAAGTCAGACCACACTGGGAAGATGGCGCCCCAGCGCATACAGTCAAAAAATTCTGTATTGTGAACCGTTATAATCTTCAAGAAGAATTACCAATTTTAACTATTAGAAGAACCGCTTTTAAGAGCTGTTTAGATGAACTCCTTTGGATTTGGCAAAAGAAATCCAATAACATTCATGATTTAAAATCCCACATTTGGGATTCATGGGCGGATGAAAATGGTTCTATCGGTAAAGCCTATGGCTACCAATTAGCGAAGAAATCCATTTATCCAGAAGGCGAATTCGACCAAGTCGATAGAGTTTTATTTGATTTAAAACATAATCCTCAATCTAGAAGAATTATGACCAATATTTATAACTTTGAAGATTTACATGAAATGGGTTTATATCCATGCGCCTATTCCATGACTTTTAATGTCAGTGGCGATACATTAAACGGAATCTTAAATCAAAGAAGTAACGATATGTTAACCGCGAATAACTGGAACGTCTTACAATACGCAATTTTATTGATGATGTTTGCCCAAGTCTCTGGCTTAAAAGCGGGTGAACTTGTGCACGTTATTGCTGACGCACATATCTACGACAGACACATTGATATCGTTAAAGAAGTGATCAATAAGCCACAACATAAAGCGCCTAAACTAAAGATGAATCCAAATGTTAAAAACTTCTATGATTTCAAACTCGAAGACTTTGAATTAGAAGATTATGAATATGAACCTTTAGATAAAAAGATTCCGGTGGCTATCTAATATGATTATCTCGATTCTTAACTGCGATAAAAAATACGGTATTGGTAAAAGAAACGGTTTGTTGTTCTCTTTACCTTTAGATATGAAGTTCTTTAGAGAGACCACTAAAGGACATGTCGTTTGCATGGGTGAAAATACTTTATTGTCTTTCCCAAATAGCCAACCACTTAAAAATAGAACACATATTGTCTTATCTCAAGATCCAACACATAACTATGAAGGAGTCATTAATGTTCATACATTTGAAGACTTCCTAAGAAAGATGAAAGAATACGAAACAAGCGACACGGTATTCGTTATTGGTGGCGCTTCTATCTATAGACAAACTCTTCCTTACGTTGATGAAGTCTATTTAACTAAGGTCAACGCTGATGGAGGAGCGGAAGTCTTCTTCGTTAATTTAGACGAGAATCCAGACTTTGAGTGTATCGATGAAGGTACACCTGTGATGGATGGCGATTTAGAAATCAGATTTACAACATATAAAAACAAGAACAAGAAAGAAATTATCTAGTATGAAAAACAACATCTATCCAAAAAACTATCAAAGCGTTCTTAACTTAGTGGACACTCAAATCGCTATTAAGTTAATTAAAGACACCTTTGAAAGAGAACTCGCTAAAGACTTAGAGTTAATCCGTGTTAGTGCTCCACTATTCGTGGAACCAAATACTGGTTTAAACGATAACTTAAATGGTTATGAACAACCTGTTGGTTTCGTTGTAAACGAAAACGGACAAGATTTAGAAATCGTCCAATCCTTAGCGAAATGGAAAAGATACGCGTTAAAGAAATATGATATCAACGGTTTATATACCGATATGAATGCGATCAGAAGATTTGAAGATACTGATAATATGCATTCCCTTTATGTTGACCAATGGGACTGGGAAAAGAGATTAACTAGTGAAGAAAGAAACGTTAAGACTTTAAAACGCACTGTTAAAAAGATCTACAAATCATTCTTAAAAACCTATCGCTTATTAGTGAAACGTTACCCAGAATTAGAAAACAATAACTTACCAAAGGATATTTCCTTCGTGACCACAAAGCAATTAGAAGCTAAGTATCCAAACCTTAATAGAAAAGAAAGAGAAAACGCTCTCGCTAAAGAATATGGTGCCGTTTTCTTAATGCAAATCGGCGCTAATCTTAAAGATGGCAAACCACACGATGGTAGAGCGGCGGACTATGATGATTGGAAACTTAACGGTGATATCTTGCTTTGGTATGAACCACTTCAAATTGCCTTTGAATTATCCAGTATGGGTATCAGAGTTAATAAAGAATCATTAATGAAACAACTTAAAGCTAAAGGTGAAATGAGCAAGGTTAATCTTCCTTATCACCAATTAATCTTAAATGAACAATTACCACTTTCTATCGGCGGTGGTATTGGTCAATCCAGATTATGTATGTATTTATTAAAAAAGGTCCACATCGGAGAAGTCCAATCCTCCTATTGGCCTAAAGAAGATATCGAAAATTTTAAGAAATATAACGTTGAACTACTTTAATAAATTAAGTAATTCGCCAAAGTTGTTGATAAAGAGGTGAGAATTCATCCTCTTTTCTTTATTGTACTTTTCACTAGCCTTGTCATTAACAGCAACGGTTAAGAAACCTGCTTTATAAGCAGTTTTAACACATGTCGGCATATCTTCAAGCACTAAAACTCTTTCTTTATCAACATGCATTTGTTCAGCGAGATATTCATAGATTCTTGCGCTATGTTTGCCTTCTTTAACGTTGTTAACATCAGCGATATATGTGAAGTATTTATCTAAGCCAAGTCTTTTAATGCATGGCATATATAATGTATCGTCGTTCGCAGTAGCGATCGCCATTGGAATATTGTTCTTTTTGAGGAATTCAAGAATGGCTAAAGAATAGTCTTTTAGTTTCACATCATTTGCGTACATATCAATGGACATTTGATGCCATTCATCCATGATTTCTTGTTCGCTTTCTTTGATACCATAGGTATTCTTAGTGAACTTCGCAGCTTCCTTTAAACCAAGGTGAACAATGTTTTGAGCGTAATCGTTTGGTAATTCCATTCCTCTTTTAGAGAAGAATTTCTTATCAATTTCATGCCATAGACTTGTGGAATCAATTAATGTTCCATCCATATCAAATATAACCGCGTCAAATCGACGACCATTTACCGCTAAATAGTTTTGTTCTGGTTTCACTTCGTGGGCTAAAGCAAGGATCAATGTTGGAATAGCCATAATGACTGTCGCGGCAAGGAAACCAACACCAAACCAAAATAAAGCACCAGTACTAAAGAAAACAATAGAGGTGATTAAAAGCATTCCTGTAATCACATACAAGATAATTTGTAATGAACTAATCTTTCTTTTATTTACTTCGCTCATAATATTTCTATTTCGCCACTATCAATATGTAAAAGCATATCACCATGAACTATTTTCAGGAAGGATAAAATCGTCGGCATTTTTTGTAATGTGATTTGCGAAAGAAACTATCATTACCCGTAAATAGCAAAATGAACAGTGAGATTTTCTGAAAGAATAGATGATTTTAGAAAATTAGTTGCAAAGCCTGTTTCCTTGTTAAAATCAACAACGAATTGTGTAAAGGACCAATAACCGTCGCCATTTAATTTTGGAACCACATAGTGAAGCGAAGCTGCTTTGATATTTTCAATTTCTTTTAAAGTTAAATAATAATCTCTTTCATATTCCTTTGTTGTTACAGCAAGTTCATCATCCAAAAAGAAATATCCATTCCCATTTCCGCTTTCGTCAAAAGAAAAATTGATAAATGAGTGCTGTACAAAAGTAAGAACTATAGTGTCGTTTCGTTTTGTCTCGCTTGTGCTTTTCTTATCAACACATCCCGTAGTGAGACACAAAGTCGCAAAAAGAGTGCAAACAGCGGATTTGATATTTTTCATAATAATGGCTGGCTTTAAATAGTATAAATCTTATGATCGTAATTGTGAATAAATCATGAATCAGTCAAATTTTTTTATTTTTTTGATATCATTGAATTTTCTTTTTAAAAACGGTTAATAACTTTTTGGAATATGTTGATTGTTAAATATAACAATAAATTCATTTATTGAGTATTTCTATTTCACCGCTATCAACATGTAAAAGCATACCATGAGTGGCGACTTGAAGACAAAATGAATTATCAATTCCCACTACTTCACCAATGAATGTTTGATTATTAACAACAGCCTTAACTCTTTTATTTAATAAATAGTTATGTTTTCTAAAGAATTCTAAAGACTTATCTAAATCTAAATTAGTTAAAGAATTCACTAGTTCAGGGAATAGCTTTTCTTTAAGTTCTTCGATATTAATATCTTTCTTATGTTCTAAGCATAATGATGTCGCTGGTCTTCTTAATCCCTCAGGAAATTTCTTTTGATTAACATTAAGACCAATGCCCACAACCATATAATCAGGAAGTTGACCTTCTGCGAGAATACCACATACCTTCTTATCATTAATTAAGACGTCGTTAGGCCATTTTATGCTCACATGCTTGATTTTATATGTCTCTAATACTTTTGCGACCTCTACTGCGCTTAAAAGGGAAATAATTGGTGATTGTTTTAATAAACTCTCATCCTTAATTAAAAATGAAAACATGAGATTTTCACCCGGTTCACTAGACCAAGTTCGATCATTTCTACCTTTACCATGACTTTGATAATCAGTGGACACAAAAGTAAAGTTACTTAATAACTTATAAGTATTTTTTATATATGTATTCGTAGAATCTATTTCTTGAAAATGAATTTGATGATATTGCATGTGTTTATTGTAAAACAAAAAAGCCTCCGCTTTAAGCGAAGACTGTTTTTATTACCATTCTTCATTTGGATAATAGGAAGTTAGTCGACTAATGTTTTCTTTTTCCCCATTTTTGATTTTGCTAAAAGTTTTTGAATCGGATTGAATAAGGAGTGTCTCTAGCATGCTATTGTAAATATTTTCGGAAACTAAATAGCATCCTTTCCCATCATTACGTTTTATGAGTATAGGAGAGGACGTATCAAGCACTTCTTCCAAGAGCCTACTAAAATTTTGTTTTGCTTTCCTAATGTTAACAGTCTTCATTTTTTACATTATAGCAAAAAGCACGAGATGATGTCCCGTGCTTATAAATAGTTGGGTTTTCTAATTATGCAAATAAGAGGAGTAAGACGCCAGCGGCAACTGCGGAGCCAATAACGCCTGCAACGTTTGGACCCATCGCGTGCATGAGTAAGAAGTTGGTTGGATCTTCTCTTAAACCTTCTTTATGGACGACACGAGCCGCCATTGGAACAGCACTAACACCAGCAGCACCAATCATTGGGTTGACTTTGCCCTTTGTTAAGAAGCACATTAACTTGCCACCTAACACACCAGCCGCAGTAGCGACGGAGAAGGCAATGATACCTAAGACGAAGATTAAGATGGTATCAACTGTTAAGAATGTTTGAGCATCAGCGGTACAACCGACACAGACACCTAATAAGATGGTGACGATGTACATTAAGGAGTTCGCTAATGTATCTCTGATCTTTGGTACGACACCACATTCTTTAATTAAGTTACCAAGCATTAAGCAACCAATTAATGGAGCAGCACTTGGAACGAGTAAGCAGGTAATCGCAGTAACAACGATTGGGAAGAGAATCTTTTCAGTCTTAGAAACTTCTCTTGGAGTTTCCATTCTAATCGCTCTTTCTTTCTTAGTTGTTAATAAGCGGATGATTGGTGGTTGAATCACAGGCACTAAAGCCATGTATGAGTACGCCACAATCGCGATAGATGATAAATATTCAGGTGCTAACTTTGTGGTAACTAAGATAGCGGTTGGACCATCCGCACCACCGATAATACCAATAGCGGAAGCTGTTCTAGCGGTAAAGCCTGTCCAGCCTAAGCCATTCTTACCTAAGGCAATAGCACCGATGAAGGTAATGAAGATACCGACTTGAGCAGCGGCACCTAATAACATAGTTTTTTTGTTAGCAATTAATGGACCAAAGTCTGTGGTCGCACCAATGCAGAGGAAGATTAAGCAAGGATAAATGCCCCACTTAACTCCGTAATATAAGTATCCGAAGATACCGGTGTAGTCATAACTATATAAGTGGTCAATATTACTAGCCATTGTGGTAGCAACATTTTCTGAATAACCGAATCCCACCATTTTGTTAATGAAATCTGGACCCATGACTAATTTATGTAAATCAAGGGTTGTAGCTTCGCTTGTGCCTAGTAAGTCAAAGACATGTCCAGCAGCTTCTAGGTCAACGCCTGATACAGCGCCTGCAAGTTTTGTGGCGTCGTACAGTGTTGTACCTTTAGCGAATAATTCATTAGCGACACCTGGTAAGTTAACGAGTAACATACCAAATGCAATTGGTAAGAGTAAGTATGGCTCAAAATCTTTCTTAATAGCGAGGAATAAAAGCACACACGCTACTAAGATCATGATTAAATTGAGCCAGCCTCCTTGTTGGAAAAAGCCTGCTATACCGGAACCTTGGAAAAACGCGACAATTGTATTCCAAAATTTTTCCATAATTCTTTTTTCCGTTATTCAATAGTAATAATGACTTCTTTGGCCTTAACGTTTTGACCTTTGGTCACTAAGATTTGTGCAATTTGACCTTCAAATGGAGAAACAACTTCGTTTTCGAGTTTCATTGCTTCGATAATCACTAAGACGTCACCTTTCTTGACTTTATCGCCAACTTTAACTTTGACGTTTGTGACTTGACCTTGGATTGGAGAAGGAACTTCTTTGGCACCATTGGTGTTCACAATCTTATTTGTTTCTTGTTTTTTCTTTTCTTCTAATGGAACTGTATCCACTTGTTCAATGGCTTCGAGTTCAACACGGTACGCTTTACCGTTAACTTTAATTTTATAAATCTTCATAAATTAGTCCTCAATTCTTTTAATTGAAACAATACGTACTTCTTTCCCTGTTTCACGATAGAACTCCATTGAGGCCACTAAAGCGGCAACAACAGCGTTTTGATCTTCGCTAAGAATCTTATTTTCTTCCTTAGGTAAGATGTTTGTGGAGGCATCGAATTTCTCCATACCTTTTTGCATCGACCAAGTAATGAAAATGATAATAGCGAGAACAAGGAAGACGATGAATATAGCAATAACAGCAACCAATAAGGCATCGACTACTGTCATTGAACTCCAATCACTCCACACTGCTAAGACGTTCATAATTAAGCCTCAACGTGGATGACGGTTGGAATCGCATCTTCATTTCTTTGTTCAATGAATTTGATAGCGACATCGCCAAATAAAGCGATGGATAAGACATCTTCATCACTCTTAGCGATATCTTTGTATTGTTTCTTTAATTCCGCAAATTCTGGTTTGAGATCGTCAGCTGGACGATAGTCGATGACTTTGTCATCACCGATAATCTTATGTCTGATTTCTTCATCAACTGGTGCTGGGGATTTACCATATCTACCGTGTAAATATTCGTTGATTTCCTTTGGCACCATCTTATATCTTTCACCAGAAAGAACATTTAAAACGGCTTGTGTACCAACCATTTGGGATAATGGGGTAACAAGTGGAGGATAGCCCATATCCTTACGGACATTTGGAACTTCCGCTAAAACTTCATCTAATCTATCAGAAGCATCTTGTTGCTTTAATTGGTTGATAAGGTTAGATAACATACCGCCTGGAACTTGGTATTTAATAATGTTCGCATTGACGGACAAAACTTTTGGATTTAATAAACCGTTAGCAATGTATTTAGCTTTGACTGGGGCTAACTTTGTAGCAGCAGCATTTAACATAGCAACGTTAAGTTTTGGATCATATTCTGTACCTTGAAGAGCGAAGTTAAGTGATTCGGTACATGGTTGAGATGTACCACCACTCAATGGGCTGATTGCGCAGTCGACAATATCAACGCCCGCTTCAATAGCTTTTAAATATGTCATTTCACATAAGCCACCTGTGCAGTGACTGTGTAATTCGATTGGTAATTTGGTGTTCTTCTTTAACGCACTGATTAATTCATAAGCAGCGGTTGGCATCATAACACCGGCCATATCTTTGATACAAATGCTATCAGCACCCATCTTTTCGATTTCTTTGGCTAAGTTAACATAGTATTCAACAGTATGGACTGGAGAAGTTGTATAACTTAAAGCGATTTGGCATTCACCACCATATTTCTTAGTGGCTTTGACCGCACATTCTAAGTTACGGATATCGTTTAAAGCATCGAAGATACGAATAATATCGATACCGTTCTTGATGGATTTTTCAACGAACTTCTCAACGACGTCGTCAGCATAGTGACGATAGCCGAGGATGTTTTGACCACGGAATAACATTTGTAATTTGGTTTTCTTACAAACTTTCTTAGCTAATCTAAGTCTTTCCCATGGATCTTCATTTAAGAATCTTAAACAAGCATCAAATGTGGCACCACCCCAAATTTCAATGGCGTGATAACCAACTTGGTCAAGTTCCTTGAGCGCACAAAGAACTTCTTCGGTGTTCATTCTTGTGGCAAATAATGATTGGTGGCCATCTCTTAGGCCAGTTTCAACAATTTTGACACCCATAAACAATCCTATTCAGCTTTTGGACCAGCTTTGACTAAGGCTTTACCAGCTTCGTTAGATTCATACTTAACGAAGTTCTTGACGAATCTGGAAGCTAAATCAGCGGCTTTTGCATCCCAATCAGCTGGGTTAGCATATGTATCTCTTGGGTCTAAGATCTTTGGATCGACACCTGGTAATTCAGTTGGGACTTCAAAATCAAAGACAGGAATTTTCTTTGTTGGAGCTTTATTGATAGAACCATCTAAGATAGCATCGATGATACCGCGGGTATCTTTGATGGAAATACGTTTGCCTGTACCATTCCAACCAGTGTTGACTAAGTAAGCTTTAGCACCACTGACTTTCATCTTCTTGACTAATTCTTCGGCATATTTTGTTGGATGTAATTCCAAGAAGGCTTGACCGAAGCAAGCAGAGAATGTTGGTGTTGGTTCAGTAATACCTCTTTCGGTACCCGCTAATTTGGCGGTGAAACCGCTTAAGAAGTAGTATTGTGTTTGTTCTGGAGTGAGGATACTCACTGGAGGTAAAACACCGAAGGCATCAGCACTTAAGAAAATAACGTTCTTAGCGTGTGGGCCGTGAGAAATTGGTTTAACAATCTTTTCAATGTGATTGATTGGATAAGAAACACGTGTGTTTTCTGTGACACTCTTATCGGCGAAGTCAATTTTGCCGTTAGCATCAACAGTCACGTTTTCTAATAAAGCGTCTCTACGGATAGCTCTGTAGATATCTGGTTCGCTTTCTTTATCTAAGTTAATGACTTTAGCGTAGCAACCACCTTCGAGGTTGAAGACACCATTGTCATCCCAACCGTGTTCATCGTCACCGATGAGTAATCTCTTTGGATCGGTTGATAATGTGGTTTTACCTGTACCAGATAAACCGAAGAAGATGGCGGTATTTTCACCATTCATATCGGTGTTTGCGGAGCAGTGCATTGAGGCAATGCCCTTAAGTGGTAAGTAGTAGTTCATCATGGAGAACATACCTTTCTTCATTTCACCACCGTACCATGTATTTAAAATGACTTGTTCTTTGCTTGTGATGTTGAACGCAACACATGTTTCAGAGTTAAGTCCTAATTCTTTATAGTTTTCAACTTTGGCTTTAGAAGCTGTATAAACGATGAAGTCTGGTTCAAAGTTCTTTAATTCTTCTTCTGTTGGCTTAATGAACATATTTCTAACGAAATGTGCTTGCCAGGCCACTTCCATAATGAAGCGGACCGCCATTCTTGTATCCTTGTTAGCGCCACAATAGGCATCAACAACGAACAATCTCTTTTCAGATAATTCCTTTTGAGCAAGAGCTTTGACTTTAGCCCAAACGTCTTCACTCATTGGGTGGTTATCATTCTTGTAACCTTCTGATGTCCACCAAACTGTGTTTTCACTGTTCTTGTCGACGACAATGTATTTGTCCTTTGGGGATCTACCTGTGTAGATACCAGTCATGACATTAACAGCGTTAAGTTCAGTGACTTTACCTTTTTCGTAGCCTTCTAAGCTAGCTTTTGTTTCTTCTTCGAAAAGAAGATCGTAAGAAGGGTTATAAACCACTTCTTTTACATTTTTGATTCCATATTTACCTAAATCAATATTTGGCATATGTTTACTCCTCTTTCTAAGCGTTTACCCGAAAAACGCCCAAATCGAGACCATTGTATCACAATTATTTATAAATAATTAATAAAAACGGTAAAAAATATTAATGGCGAAAGAAATAAAAGGACAATAAATGGAATTTATTTGAGTTGTTTTTTCTCGATGTGACCACATTTTATTTTCTTTCAATATAAAAGAAAGGCGAATTGGTTGCCCTTTTCGCCTTTCAAATTAATCATCGGATTAAATGCTAGAAACAACACTCTTCCAGCTTGTGAAATTTGTTTGAGCAGATGGATAACTATAAGTACCGCCGCTTGAATTTAATCCACTAAAGATTGCTAAGCCGTGGGAACCGCCAGCGTCAGGATTGTGTCTTTCATAAACAACTAAATTGTTTTGATATTTATTCTTAACAGTATTGATAAGTGAATATTGAGCACTAAAATAGGAAGAATTTTGAAGTCGAACGAGGAAATCATATCCGTCAATAGTTCCAAAATCCCTATGATAGAATTCTTTAGTGTTAAGTAAAATGTTTTTGAATGCTGTACGAGCCGAAGCGTTTGAAACGATTTTTGCTTTAACTTGACTTGCAAGTGTCTCAAAACTATTTTTATAGGTTGCCACTTGTGAAAGGTCTAAAACTGACATAGTGCTATCGTTAAATGCAATTGGCATATAAGTATCAACTATTTCCTTTGTTATAGCTAATGTATTTTTCTTTGAATAGAGGTCATCAAGCCACTGATCATATTTGAAGCCTGCAGCAGTTGAAACTTCTTCTGATGCTACCATGTACTTAAAATATGGAGCATTGAAATCAGCGATGTCTTGAACTTGCATCAAACAAGCACTATAAGCGATGAATTCTAATTTGCCATCTATTCTGTTTTTGTAGAATGTGTTTGCAAAGGCATTTTTCATAGAGGATGGTTTCAAAATATGATAGCCGTGGGCAAAATCTTGACATACACCTTCCAACGCACCGCCGTGATCCCACATGATAACACCTGTTTTTGTGGCTGGGTAATTTTTAAATCCCCAGTTTAAGAAATCTTCAAATGTCGATTGAGCCGCCATATCAGCGTTTGTTATTTTACCAGCTGATTTCAATTGTTTGTTTCTAACATAGTAACGATTTAGATATGATGAAGAAATGCCATATGCATTGCTTCCCCAAGAAGTAGAACCACCGATTTCTAAAATAATATTGACGTTACTTGGTTGTCCTGAAACAGACAACATTTCTTGTATGTCAGAGATAGCATAACTTTGCAAATCAGCACCACACATGTAAATCATGATTGTCCATGCTGCTCTGTCATATGAATGGATTAAATACTCAGCAATCATTTCGATTTCTCTCATGTGGTTTATTGCAGACGCATAGGAAGGATATAAATCAATAGCAGAATTAATGAAATCTACGATTGTCCATGAACCACATGAGAGGAGAATGTTCCACATTCTAGCGTGACCAAGTGCTACTTCGTCATCGTATCTATTGACATTATCAAGCATCTTGATCATCATCGCAGTTGTGCTTGATTCATATCTTTCACCATACATACGGCCGCTTCCGCCATAAGCAGGAGCAAATCTATCATAATAGACGGTAAAATCTCTATAAGTATCTTGGTACAATTCATCACCATAACCAGCAATATCGAATGAATCAGCATAGTACATTTGAGCAGCTAAACCGAGATAAGTAGCTAAGCCTTCTGTATATGCTAATTCAACACCGTCTTCGCCCAAATTGGCGTGGACATAGTGAGGATTTCTATTGCCATCTACATTGCAAAGACCAAGTTGATCACTAATGAAGTGACCATATTCATGGTTCATGACGTCCCAGCTGTGTGCATCTTCTTTTTGGATATCAATGAATTGGACTCTGTTTTTTACATAATCAGTATGGGCTGATGGGAAACGAGTAACAATGGTGTCCACTGGATCGCCAGTGAATGTCTCAACATAGTTATAAGGAACACTTTGTGCTTGTGTAATTTCATAAGCAGCACCTCTATCACTACTATCGGCAAAGATGTAGAGGAATAAATCGAGTTCGAAATAATTTGAAAGCGGTGTTCCGTATGGAAGAGTATAGCAAAGCGGATAGTTTTGATAGAAATTATCTTCAACCGCAGTTGCTCTACTTACTGAACTTAAACGGCATCTAACATCATTGACGTTGAGTCCACTAGTTGGCACATCCACGACATATTTACCTTCAGCATCTGTGAAATGTAAATCGCCTTGGCCTAAAAGTGAATATTGAGTCATGAAATCTGCTCTCACGCCAGCAAGAGGATGATAGTGACCATCTTTATCAACCCAGTTGGCATGAAGAATAAGCTTTGTCGTTGAACTATTTGCTCTTGGGGATGTAAGGAAATCGTAATCGTAATCAGAAGCACCATAAACGTAATTAGCATGGTGTACTTCAGCGGTGTATCTAGAAGGATCATAAGCGGTATAGTAACCATAACTAAAGTTTGATTCGTCACGATATGAGATTTTTTCTCGCTCATCATATGTCATTTCTTGGTAACGGAATAAACGCGATTTTGCATCATCCATCGAATATGCCGATGCAGCATAATTACCCAACCTCACGTAAATATAGATTGTTGTGAGCACTATGTTCTTAGACCCTGAACGATAACCAAATTGAATGAAATGCCCACCATTAGAATCTGGTGCAGTTATTGTTATTTCAGCATAGTCATCGTAGAAAGAATAACTCACTTCAATGTCGTCATCGTTTCTCAAAATCTGGAAGCTCTGGTATTCCTTTTCGAAACTGACTGTGACGGTAAACTGATAAAGGGTATCTCCTTCTTGCTCTGAGAACCAATAATTCTTTTGGTAATCGTTTGGAGCGTGATTCACTGTTTCCTTAACTTCCGGTTGAATAGCTTCAGCGGAGTTTGCTGTAATCCCTCTCCCCGCGTTAAAACTTGCCGCAAGTGCGCAAACAAGTGATGCAATAATAACTTTTGAATGCATTTTTAGACCTCCTTTGCAAAATAAAAGTTAGAACTACAATATTCAGACTGATTTGCTTAAAAGGCATAATGAAAAACGAGTCGTTATTTCTGGTTTTCTTTTGTTTTCCAACAAATTCATTCCTTTTTTAAATCTCACATTATCCGAGATTGCAAACAGTCTTTTCAAACTATTTTTTGGATTCTTGCTGAAAACAGGTGCACCAGTATTTTCGAATCAATAAATCTACATTCAGTCTAACTTTTTTAAATCAATATTCAACACTTATTGATTTTGTTACAATGTCACACAAAAATACTGGTCTAATCATAATTTATTAAAATGTTTACTATTTTCGCTAAAAGTTTACGTTTTTAGACATTGTCACAATAAAAATGGTGACTAGACCGAAGTTACACTTTTTCGGTTTTTGTCACCATTTCTATTTTAAATACTATTCAATGATTAATCAGTAGAATAGATTCCTCCAGTTATAGAAATGCGTTTGATTAATATCGTAGGTTTGCACACTATTGATATCAACATGAATAGCAAGACCATGTGTCCTTGCGATGACACTACGATGGTATAAAACAAGATTGTTATATGCTGTTAAAGCAGCATTGATACGATATGAGTATTGTGAGAAATACTGATTGTTTAACAATCTTGTTAAGAAATCTTTGCCGTCATATGTTCCTAAAGTATAAGAAGAATTAAAGCTATATGACCCGGTTATTACTGATTTAAACTGGTTAAAGTTGTTACGGACGGTGCTATAAATATTACTAGCAAGGTTTTCAAACGCTGTTTTATAGGCTGCCATATTAGATAGTTTCAAAACCGAAAGTGTGCCAGCTTCGTAAGAACCTTCACGAATGCAGCCAGATTCTTCAACGTATGTATCACAGATTTCTCTAAGAATATTTTCTGTGCTATCGTCGTCATATACATTATCCAACCATTTATCGTATACCCAGCCTTTTTCTCCTTCATCTTCTTCTGACGCAACCATGTAATTGAAGTAATTAGAATTGAATTCAGCAACATCCTGAAGTTGCATTTCACAGCAATCGTAGCCAATGAATTCTAATTTACTAATCCCCAATTCGTAAAAGACTTCTTCGCATGCACTTGCTGTTTCATAGTTGGTTAGCTTGTTATCTGAGTATTCATCATTGCAGCAACCATTAAGAGCAAATCCATGATTCCATAAAATGACACCTGTTTTTTGTGCTGGATAATTTGTTAAACCCCAGTATAAAAAATCTTCAAAAGTAGCTTGATTACCCATGTCTTCTAATGGAGCGTCATAAATATCATAATCAGGAATTAGATTATGGTTTTTAACTTTGAAGCGGCAGATACATTCCGGATTAATCATTGGATTATGCCAATAGGTAGAACCACCAGTTTGGATAATGACATTTACGTTTTCTGGTTGGCCATTAACTTTTAATATAGCTTCAATGTTGTCGCTAGCAAAATGACCTTGAGGATTCTCTAATGTTGAACCACACATATAAATCATAATTGTCCATGCATCCTGTTCATTTGCTTGAGGAACATGAGTTACATTTCTTTCCAAATCTAAAATATAGTTGATGTATTTTGTTTCACCTGCTTTGTACAAAAGCGCTTCTGCTATGAAATCGTTTAAAATATTGCAGCGTCCGTTTCGTATAAAGTTCCACATTTCTTGGTGTCCCCAAGCAATGCGATCTCTATATCTATCACCATCATCTAAGAATTTGAGCATTGTGCTTGTAATCGCGGATTCAATGGCCTCAATTTGAATTATGTTATTGCCAGTCGCGCCAGGAGCATAAGCACCATAATCCACTGTTAGGCCTCTATAAGAATCTTCATATACTTCATCTCCAACGCCTGCGATGTTTGCATTAGGGTTATTCTCTTTAAAATAGAGTTGGGAGGCAATACCAATATATGTCGCTAAACCTTCACTAAAGGCTAATCGTTTGCCTATTTCATCTCCATATTTATTGGCTAGGTTCTCATGTACGCCATGTGGTCTTCTTGGCGCGGTATAGCCAAACAAATAACAGAGGGAAAGCATATCATCAATATAGTGAGCATATTCATGATTCAATACATCCCAGCTCTCATAATCTTCTTTTTGAATATAACTGACATAGTCGTACCATGGCCAATCATGATATTCAGTGTGAGGTGCCGGATAGACAGTTCTCAAAGGATTAACAGCGTATGCAAAATCTTTTACATAGTCGTAAGGAAGACCTTGAGCTTGACAAATTTCATAAGCAGCCGCTCTATCACTCTTATCAGGGCGGACGGTTACGTAGTAATCAACATATGAATAAGTACTTAATGCAAGGTAATGCAAGCCTTCCAAAACACTACTCTTTTGAGAATAACAATATGGGTAATTATTAAGTAAGTAATCTTCTACATAGGTGGCTCTATTAACAGACGCAATTCTAAATTGAACTTCGTTTAAACAATAATTAACAGCAACATTTCCAGGGACAACTACTTCCAAAACACCGTTGGTGTCTGTAACAGCATAATATGACGTAGAAGCAAAAGAACAATCTGCCGGTGTTAAGAAATTAGCGTACATTCCAGCTAACGGATGAGATGCTCCGTTTTTATCTAGCCAGTTAGCGTGTAAACGCAGTGTTACTGAACCACTATATCCAATAGGACGTGTAACACTTCTAGTTGTGGTAATATCTTGGGTTCCATAAACAAACTCACCGAAGCGCTTTTCAGCATCAAATGCTGTTGGTGCATAATATTTAGGTCTGTTTGGGATGATAGGAATTGTAGGATCAAATGGTTTTATTATTTTATCAATTAAACCATTGGCTAGTTTTTCGCCACTATTCATCGATAAAGTAGATGCTCTGGTAGGACTGGCATTTCTTGTTATTCCTAATGAATCCGGAACAGTATAGTATTCTCGACCATTATTCAAAAAACTCCTTTCAGTGTCCGTTACCATATATTCCATAAAAAACTTAGCTCTAGCATCGTTCGCAGATAATGATGATGCATAATAACGGGAACCATTGGAATAAATGTAAACTGAACCAAGAGGGACATATTTTCCCCAAGACCAATCTCCGAATTTTACAAAATAGTCACCAGCTTGAGTAGGAACAACAACGGTAAACTCAACGCGGTTCTGACTAGTGAAAATTGAATAATGAATATTTAACCCTTCGGTAGCATCATTGATTCCAACACCACTGCCAAAGGGATTTTCACAATTTAGTGTGACTAAAACAGCAGTGCCAGCGTTACCACAAGGGTTAGCAATATCAACTTCCTGATGATAATCATTAGGAGCACAGCTAACTCCTTCTTCTACGCTATGGCTAGCCTTACTAAACGGATTAGCAATAAATTTACCATTGTTAAAGCTAGCGGCAAGCGCGCAAACAAGTGATGCAATAATAACTTTTGAATGCATATTTTACCTCCTTACATAAAAGTTAAAAGCAAATATATCACGGTTCTATATTTATAAAATCTCTACATTCAGTCTAACTTTTTTGCGTTTTTGGTCAATAATTATCGATTGTGTCATAATATCACGCAAAACGTAGATTGCTTCAGTATTTATTAAAAGAATGATGTTTTTGTGAATGGATTGGGGTTTCACGCATTGTTGTAACAAAAAAGGTGACTGAACCGAAGTTACTCTCTTCGATTTTTGTCACCATTATTTTTTATAGTTTTAAATGATAATTATAAGAATAGATTTCTCCAATTGTTGAAATGTGTCTCCTCTGCTGGATACACTTGTTCACTTTTATCTGTGTAGACATGTATGGCTAAACCATAGGAAAAAGATTGTGCCCTTTGTTTTCCATAGCTTGCTCTAAAGTATCTTACTAGGCCATTATCAGATTCCATTCTGACGCTGTAATCGTCATATACTTCACGCCTTGCATCATTTAAAAGAACGCTTAACACTGCATCTATTTTTGTGACAACTTGTTCAGCCATTGAAGATGGTATTTCGCCATAATCAGCCTTTGTGTTGTATTCACGTTTTAAACCATTAAGGTATTGAACGCAATCAACCATACCGTGTTGAAGTGGTTGTGCATCATGAGACCACTGACCATAGTAGTTGCAATTAACAGAAGCAGCGAATGTATAGCCTTGTGACTTATGGTCTAAAAGTAGGCCTGCAAGTTCTTCGAATCTTTGATGATATTCTTCCATGTGCCTCAAATCAAGCACGGATAAGTGTTGTTCCCAAGTTGTCGTTTCATCATAGTCGCCATGCATATATTCATCAACCATGCCATCAGCAATTCCTTTTAAGATAGTTAATGTATCTTCGTTGGCGAACAAGAGAGGTAACCATGCATCATAGTCCCACATTGACTCAGCAAGTTCTTCTTCTTCGGAACCAATCATGTAGTTGAAATATCTGGAATTAAATTCTGCAACGTCTTGTAATTGCATTAAGCATGCATCGTAGCCAACAAATTCTAACTTGTCTATTCCTCTAGCTGTGAGCACATTATCTAGGGCCCTCGATGTTTCGGTGACACGTAGAGGGTTTTCTTGTCCTCTATCCATACCATACGTATCAAAGCAAACACCTTGTATGCCACGTCCGTGGTCAAAGAAAATTACCCCTGTTTTTTTGGCTGGGTAATTATCTAAACCCCACGCTAAGAATTCTTCGAAAGTATCTTGTTTACCCATGTTATCTGCTGGGAGTGGATCTCCACACATTGAAATTCCACCATCGCTTATGCAATAACGAAATAAACCATCTCCATAACTATCGAAATAGTCACAATTTGTCTCCATCACAATTTTAATTTTTGATGATTGTCCATCACAAGCAGCAGAAAGCATTTCGTTGATTTGATTAGGGACAGATAAGCCTCCTCCATCAAGCATATACATCAAAATAGTCCATTCACCTTGGTTAGGATTTGGTAGATCTGGGAGGTCCCAGTTAGTTGGAACTCTCAAACCTTCATTGAGGATAACTGTGGCAATTTCACTATCAACACCACACCAATCTCCTACTGCTTCGATAAAGATATTAAGGTCGCTTCCAAACCAACTTGCTACTTGAATGATGTCACACATATCTGAATCGCCTAAAGCGACTGTGTCACCCGTTCTAACAACGTTATCTAATAATTTAATCATTAAAGAAGTAACACTAGCTTCAACTGCGTCTTGATAGAGCATGGCTAAACCATTGGATGTTGGATTGAATTCGTTGTAATCAACATAGACATTTCTAAAAGCGTCTTCATAAATTTCATCACCAACGCCTTCAACATCTAAGTTAGAACCACCATACATTTGTGAAGCGATACCTAAGTAAGTCGCTAAACCTTCAGAATAGGCGAGTTTTAAGCCTAGTTCATCACCATAAATTTGGGATAAATCCTCATGTATTTTGTGTGGCAATCTACCTTGAGGAATTTCGCAGAGCTCAAGTTCATTACAAATATGATGGCCATATTCGTGATTTAACACATCCCAGTTGTTATAGTCATGCTTATCGAATTTAAGAATACCATTATCATAGCCAATTGTATTTGCTGGATAGTAAACTTTCGCCGCACCAACTGGTTCAGCAAAAGTAGCTGCATAGTTATATGGAACATATTCGGCTTCGCAAATCTCATAAGAGGACGCCCTATCGCTGCGTTCTGGATAGACAACGACATCATACTGAATAAGGGAATAGTCTGAAATACATTCGCTATTAGGAATATGGTATGTAGTTCCTTCAATAACCAAGTCGTTATCTTTGTTCCTAAATAAATACGGATAATTCAAACCCAATCCATCTTCAATTGCTACAGCCTTGTTAATGCTAGATAACTGGATGCTAATATTACCAAATGTAAGACTATGTACCATCGAATCGGGTATTTTAAGGTTTGCGGTACCAGAGTTATCTGTATAATATTTTGGGGCTCCAACGAACGGATCATCTGGAACGACATTATTATCACCTTTCAAAAAACTAACTTTGACACCGATCAATGGATGTTGATTACCGTTTTCATCGACCCATTTAGCTTTAACTCTAAGTGATGTTCCAAGAAGCATAGATCTAGGAGATCCATCCTTTGCATAAATTTTTGTCGTTGTTTCCACATCGTTGGTCGGACCATAAACATAGTCAGTAAATTCCTTGATTGCATCGTTTCTGCTGCTAAGGAAATCAAAGTGGCCTATTGTTGGAGGAATAACTATGCCCCCAGTTAGGTCATCAATCGGTATACCTCTAGGCTGATAATCATTAGAAAAACGTGGATTGTCAATAATCGGGAAGTCTAGGCCACCGGTTAAATCAGGCAACATTTCATTGTGAAGATTGCCGAGATCCAAATTAAAATCGTACTGTTTATTTAGCAATTCAAACTTACAAGATCTGCTGGCAACATATCGAAAAAAGAATTTTTCTCTTGCGTCATCGGCAGACAAAGATGAAGCAACGCCTTTCGTACCATCCGAGTAGATATACATTATTCCGTTTGAAGCATTGTAATAATTAAAGCGACCAAACGTAACTTTGTAGTCACCTTGAACTTGAGGAATGGTGACGCGAACGAAAATTGAACCATCACGTGTGATTGTTCTAGCTTGAAGCGCGGAACTTGTTTGACTTGAAATAATTCTAAATTCGCCTATTGTGCCCGCTTCAAAGATGTATTCTCCTTCGATTTCTTCTCCGGCATTTGCAAAATCTGTTGTGATGTTGAAATAGCCATTTTCGGCATTTGGAGCATCGCAAACTATACCACTCATATTAGTCTTGCCTGCTTTTTCTATGTTTCTAAAAAATACCTTTCCAACATTAGAATTAGCCGCAAGAGCGCATATAAGTGAAGCAATAATAACTTTTGTATGCATTACAAAACCTCCTTGCATATAAATACAGAAACCAGGATAAGCAAATCGTCTATTCAAAGCGAATCAAGGTTTCACTTTATCTTCAATTAGTCTAGCTTTTATTATTGTTTTAGTTAATCTAATATTTTTTCCGAAAATATAATCGAAAATATAGACTCCATCATGCTTTTATTTAAAAACAGCATTTTTTTGTCACGCTATGGCGCTTTTTGCTGATTTTTTAACAAAAAAGGTGACAGAATCGAAGTTACTCTCTTCGGTTTTTGTCACCATTATTTGTTTTGATTGTTTTAGTTAATTATTTGCTGAATAATTCTGCTAATTCTTTATTGTTGTAGTTATTAGCGCCGTATGTTTCTTTAGCGTACTTTAAGCCATATTCATAGTCTTCTTTTGTGAAGGCACCTGTGGCTTCGTTAGCAAAGATAACTTCTAAGCCGTTTTGGAAGGCATCAGCAGCTGTGTGTCTGCAGCACATATGTGTGTGTAAACCTGTAACAACAACAGATGTAACACCTAATTCTTTTAATAAGATGTCTAAGTCTGTTTGGAAGAAAGCGGAATATCTTCTCTTTAAGATAACAAAGTCTTTTTCATCGACTGGTAATTCAGGAATGATTTCAGCACCCTTTGTGCCTCTGATAGCATGATCACCCCATAATTTGAGTTCGAAGTCGACATCTTTTAAATGGGAGTCATTGCAGAAGATAACTGGAACGTTATTCTTTCTAGCGATTTCTAATAATTCTTGAGTTGGTTTGACAATGGCTCTAGCGTTATCACAGCCTAAAGCGCCTGTCACGAAGTCGTTGAGCATGTCAACCACTAATACTGCGTATTTCTTGTTCATTTTTTTCTCTATACCCTTCTTTAAAAATACATTGGTTATATTTTATATATAGTTGAGAGAAAGTAAAATAATTTTTTAAATAAAAAGACCACACTTTCGCATGGTCTATATTAGTTGAGTATTTCTACTACTTGGCTTTGCCTTGGTTGGCGACAGCTTCCATTTGTTTTTTGAGCTCTTCTTCGTCCATTAAGTAGTAGTGATTGATGGCTTTCATATTGTCATCGAATTCGTACACTAGTGGGACACCTGTTGGGATGTTAACACCAACAATTTCGGAATCCGCCATATTGTCGAAGTATTTGACTAAAGCTCTTAAGGAATTGCCGTGGGCAACGATAAGGACTCTCTTACCAGCTTCCATTTCTGGTTTGATAACTTCTTCGAAGTATGGAACTGCTCTCTTAACTGTTAATTCTAAGGATTCATTCAATGGTAAATCTTTTGGATCAACATCTCTGAATTGAGCTTGTAAAGCTGGGTTACGTGGATCGTCTTTTTCAAGTGCTGGAGGTGGGCAGTCATAAGAACGTCTCCAGATTTTAACTTGTTCTTCACCGTATTTAGCAGCGGTTTCGGCTTTGTTTAAACCTTGAAGAGCACCATAGTGACGTTCATTTAATCTCCAGGATTTGTAGACTGGTAACCATTCTCTATCTAATTCGAATAAGACGTTATTCATTGTATGGATAGCTCTTTTTAATAAAGAGGTATGAACAACATCAAAGTCGTAGCCTTTTTCTTTTAATGTTCTACCAGCGCGGTGGGCTTCTTCAACACCCTTTTCGCTTAATTCGACATCGGTCCAACCTGTGAAGAGGTTGAGTTTATTCCATTCAGATTCACCGTGTCTGATTAATACTAATTTATGCATGTGTGTTTTCTCCTTTTTAATTCCGGAATCATTATACTTTTATTCTTTTTGGATACAAAGAGAAATGAGAATATTATTCATTTTTCAAACTATCGCCTTATTGAATTAAATCAATAAATGTTATTAAATAGATAGCGTATGGAAGAATTAGTATTAAGTATTATTACATTATTTGTAGGTGCCGCGGTATTTATCGTTGGCATGAACATGATGTCCTCTGGTTTAAAAAAATCCACAGGACGTGGTTTAAAAAGATTATTAAAAAAGATTAGAGACAATAGATTTGCTTGCTTTGGCATTGGTACCACTGTGACAGCGTTAGTACAAAGTAGTGCTGCAACTGGTGTCATGGCTATCGGTTTTATTGCCGCAGGCGCAATGACAGTATTCCAAGGTGTCAACATCATCCTTGGTGCTTATGTTGGTACCACCGTTACCGGTTTAATAGCATCCTTATCTGCTATTTCGATTTCTAAGTATTTTGTTATCTTAGCGGTTATTGGTGTTGTCTTGATGTTCTTTAAAAAAGAACTAGTAAGAAATATCGGCGAAATCCTCGCTGGCTTAGGCATCTTGTTTTTCGGCTTAAGCACAATGAGTGGCGCTATATTGGGAAACGAGGATTTAGTAAAGGGTATCGAGAGTTTCTTTGAAGCTGTTAAATTCCCACTACTTTTGTTATTAATTGGTGCGTTAATTACTGCATTGCTGCAATCCAGTTCTGCTTCTATCGGTATTACTGTGGCAATGGTTAGTACCGGTGCTTTGCATTTTGAACAAGCCATGTACCTTGTTTTAGGCGCGACAATCGGTACCGTCATCACTCTTTTGATTGCAACCATTGGTGGAAACGTCAATGTTAAACGCACTGGTTTAATCGTTTTAATCATTCGTATCTTAGCCGCTTTAGTAGCCTTAGCCATTTGCTGGCCATTGGGAAACGTCATTACCAATGGTTTCCAAACCATATTTGGTAATAACAACGCTTTAGCGATTGCTATCTTCCACGTTTTATATAATGTCATCTTTATGCTTTTAGCGTTACCACTAGTAAAACCATTAGAAAAATTATCGCTCAAGCTCATCAAAGATAAAGAGCAAGAAAAGATGCGTGAATCTCTTAAATATATTGATAATCACTTATTGAACACTCCAACCATCGCTATGATGCAAGTCAAAAGAGAAATCATCAATATGATGAGACTTTCTTATGACAACTTAAAGATTGGTTATCAACGTCTTGTTAATCAAGATGCTACTAACGATAAAGAACTTATTGAAACAGAAGATAAGATTGATTATATCAATAATGAAATTACTCAATTCTTAATTAACTTAACACATAACGTTACATTAAAAGATGAAAAGACATTAGGTAGCTATTTCCACGTTGTTAACGATATCGAACGTATTGGTGACCACGCTTATAACTTCTATGAATCATCTTTGAAGATGGTCGAAAACGACTTAGCGTTCTCTGACATCGCTAAAAAGGAATTCGACAGCATGTTTGATGTCGTTTGCCAAATGTTTGATTTAACATTTATCATCTTCCACGATAAGAGCAGTGATAGTTTAAGAAAACTTCATGATTTAGAAAATCAAACTGATGAATTAAAGAATGCTTTAAGTACCGCTCACTACGAGCGTATTCAAAAGAAGACATGCCACGTGGAAAACTCTCCTTTCTACACCACTTTAGTTAGTGAATTAGAAAGAGTAGCCGACCACCTTGTAAACATTGGCTATTCAATTGTTAACCCAATTGGCGATGATCCTAGTGAAAAACTAGCTAAATAGCCTATGGGTAAAACGCTCAAATACATTATTACAATTGTCTTAGTGGCCCTCATGGTCACTGCTTTCGTTTTATTTGAAGCTGTTCATATTGATATTATCGTTACTGACTATGAGGCTAATAGATTACTATGCAGTATCATCTACCATTTAGTGGTGGGCGCTTTACTTCTTTGGCTTATTTATATCGTCGGTAATGCCCCTTACATGTCATTTAAATATACCAATTTAAAAAAGCTATTGTGGTGTTTACCTTGCCTATTAGTTGCATTAGTAAATTTTCCTTATGCTGGCTTATCAACAGGCGAGATAACCATTACCCGTCCTGACTTAATGATGATCTATATCATCTATGTCATATCCATTGCATTAATAGAAGAAATAGTCTTTAGAGGCATTCTTTTATCTTTGTGTTTAGACTATCTAAGAAACGCTAAACTTAAATACTTTTTCGCGGTTCTTATTTCCACTTCCATATTTGCGTTATTCCATCTCACTAACTTATTTGTGGGTATGAGTGTATTTGATGTTTTATTACAAGTCGGTTATACCTTCTTAATTGGTGCGATGTTCGCGGTCATGACACTTAAAACTAAGAATGTTTGGCTAAGTGTTATTATTCATGCAATATTTGATTTTGGCGGTCTATTAACACTTGAGATTGCGGATGGAGATCCTTGGGGCAATCGTGTCTTTTGGATTTTAACAATCGTCTGTGGTATCTTATGTGCGGGACACATTATTGTGAGCCTTATTAACATGGAGAGAAAACATGCTGCCTGATCCACTTTTTAATTTGTTTGGCGTTGGTATTGATATGTATGCGATATGCATCCTTATTGGATTAATCGCTTGTTTTGTTTTTACATATATCGCAATGAAGAAAAGCGGCTACTCAAGTACCGCGAGAGATACAATTCTCATGATTGGTATTATTGCGATTGCTTTGGGCTTTTTAAGCGCGACACTTGTGCAATCAATCTATGACTACATTGCCAATCCAAAAGAAGGCTTCCAATTTAATGGTAAGATGACATTCATCGGTGGCCTTATCGGTGGCGTAATCGTCTATCTCGCTGTTTATTTCTTATACGTCTACGTTATTAATCCACGTTTAAAAGAAAGAAGTTTCTTTAAAAGCGATATGAATAAAGGCGTTTGGGAATTATTAAGATTTGCCCCTATTTCCATTACTGTCGCTCACGCTTTTGGTAGATGCGGTTGTTTCTGCGCTGGTTGCTGCAGTGGTATTGAAACTGAAGCCTGGTATGGTGTGCAATTTGCTGGTGAATTACATAAAGAAATTCCAACGCAATTATTTGAAGCGATTTTCTTATTCATTATTACCGCGGTGATGATGGTTTTATATTTCAAATACAAATTTAAATACAATATGACTGTTTATCTTATTGGATATGGCTTCTGGAGATTCATGATTGAATTCATCAGAGGGGACGTTGAAGAAAGAGGCAAATTTGTTCCAGGCTTAACTCCTTCTCAGTTCTGGTCAATATTAATGATTCTAGGTGGTGTTGCTTTTACTATCCTCTATTATTATTTCGATAAGAAATACGAAGAAAAGAAAGCGCTTAAGCAAGAAGTTAAATAAAACAAAGTTCAATTGCAGTGGGTAACACCACTGCTTTTAATTTTATTTTTAATAATAAGGATTAGATAAGACGCATAAAAAGAAAAGGTGGGTGAATAAACATCTTTTTTGTTAACTAGGCTTAAATCGTCTAAAAAGTAATAAAGAGATGGATTTGCGCAAAATAAAAGCGAACCTCAATCGAGATTCGCTTTTTGTTTGGTTTAGTTTTTAACTATTCCGCTTTTGGTGCTTCTTCTTTCTTACGTAAAGAAGTGAAGATTACTAAGAAGCCCCAACCAACTAAGAGAACTGGAATAGCGATTTCAACAGCGCGGAAGGCAACTTTCCACCATGCAGTCTTATAGCCGATGATGTCGACTTTAAGAGCAGCGGAGTTCGCCAAAGCGAATAAGTTGTTATGAGCACTTCTTCTCACTAAGTTAACGTCTTTAATATCAGACGCTTTAATGTAAGGAGTACTATATCTACCACTTGTTTGTAATTTTAATTCCTTATCAGCGCAGAGGTTGATATCACCACCAGCGTAGAGCATTTGTTTACTATCCATATAGAAGTCTGTATGGAAGTCACAGATAACGGAACCTTTGAAGCCCCATTCGTTCTTTAAGATGGTTGTGACTAAGCGGTAAGAGCCACCAGCCCATTCAGTACCGATACGGTTGAAGGATGTCATTAAGCCGTGGGCTTCGCCTTCCTTAACAGCCATTTCGAAAGCTTTGAGGTAAAGTTCACGCATAGCTTGTTCATCAACCCATGTGGCGATACCTTTTGTGGATCTGTGTGTTTCTTGGTCGTTAACGGCAAAGTGTTTGACGTTAGCGTAGACACCTTTTTTGGCAACACCTTTAATGAGTCTGCCAGCGAGTCTACCATTTAAGAATGGATCTTCGGAATAGTATTCTGTGTTACGGCCAGAGAATGGAGAACGATGTAAGTTGACACCTGGAGCATACCAACCTGGGTAAGCAGAACCATCACCAGCTTCGTTACCAACTAAGCATTCGTTACCGATTGCTTTAGCTTGTTCATCAACAAGGTTAACGTTATATGTTTGTGCCACTAAGCATTCAGAGCAGTAATAGCAGCAACCATAAATAGCTTTATCACCTAAGAAGCCAACGATACCAGTTGGGCCGTCAGCGGATGTTGTCTTTGGAACGACAACAACGTTCTTTACGCTTTCTTCACCAGTTTCTTCGTCGACGACTTTCATCTTTTGTTCGATAGCAGTTGTTGAATAACAACCATCGTTGAACAATCTGAGCATTTCTTCGAGGGTGAATTGGTTGAGGAATTCTTCCCACATTGGATCATCATATTCTTTACCCGCTAAATCTCTAAGAGTGTATTTAGCTTCAGCGCCTAATGTTGGCATCTTGGTAAATGTTTCATTGTTTGTTGTTTCTTTGGATACTAACGCATTGTATGTAGCGTCATCAAGAGCACGTTCCGCAGCAGTAATGGCTTTTGGGAATGTACCAGCGAAGTTACTTCTGGATAAGCTTTCAGCTGGATTCATATGTGCTGTTACTTCTGGGAATAATGGTTTAACTTCATAACCGGTAGTTGGATCTTTATCAATCTTAATATCGGCGGCTAAATTCTTTTTGAATTGGCCGAAGGAGTTATGGGCATCTGTACCAGCGTAGAAGGTGTAATCACCTTTTTCTAATTCATAGCCTTTGAAACCATTGGCGTTTTTGTCTTGAGAATCGAAGCTAGCAACATCGTATGGATTAACTTCAATTTCAACTGTATCTGTTTCGTTTTTCTTTAATTCTTTTGTTTTGGCAAAGCCCACTAAGACTTTGTGTGCTTTTTCAATACCACCGTTGGTGTATGGAGCAGAAGCGTAGAGTTGAACAACTTGCTTACCAGCAACATTACCGGTGTTCTTGACTTTGATAGAGACTTTGAAGGTTTTATCGTTACCTTCAGCATCTTTACCAAATTCTAAAGCGGTGTTATCTAAAGCGGAAACATTGGTAATTTCTTCAGAGAATTCTGTGTAGCTTAAGCCATAACCGAATGGGTAAACAACGTTCTTGCTGTACCATTCTTCACCGTCGATATGACCACGTGTTTCATAGTATCTATAACCAAGATAGATACCTTCTTCATAATCAACTGTGTAGTATGGAGAAGCATCACCATTTCTTGTGTAGTTATCAGTACCTTCTGGGTTTTGGTAGGATTTGTTACCACCAAAGTTTTGCCATGTTGGATCGTTTTCATAACCTGTGTAGACAGTATCGACTGTATGACCGGATGGATTAACTGTACCATTAAGGATTTCACCTAATGCCATGATACCATTAGCGCCTGGGCTACCAATATTGATAACGGCATTAACATATTTACCGAAGTCATTATAATCTTTAGCGTTTGTTCTTTCGTATAAGAATCCTAAATCAATATAGTTAGAACCATTGAGTAAGATAACAATCTTTTTGAACTTCTTAGAAGCGGCAACTTGTCTGATTAATTCTCTTTCAGCATTATCTAGTTCAAGATAATGACGTTCATCACTATCAGTGGCTTTTCTTGGGAGGTCCCAACCTTCACCAGCGATACGTGAGAAAACGATAAGAGCAGCGTCACCATAGTTATCATATGATTTTTTTACAGCGTCTGTGTACTTGGCATATGGTGTTTCACCAGTTTTCAAAACTGGGACTTTTTGTTCACCAGTCGCATTTTCCATGCCTGGATCATCACTACGTTTTTCTTGTTTGTTGTAGAAATCCCACATTTCTGGATTAACGGAGAATCCAACTTCTTTTAATGAGTCGTTGATTGTTTTTCTCCAACCATATTTTTTGTTAATTTTTTCGTCTTTGCTCTTACCTGGAGCGGCAGAACCAGAACCACCATAAACCAAATCAACGGAGTTTCTACCGAAGACTGTCACTTTTGCGCCTTTAGCAAGTGGTAAGGCATTATCATCATTTTTAAGAAGAATCATACCTTCTTCACAAATTTCCTTTGTGACTTTGTTAGCGTTTTCGAAAGCTTTTTCTTTGGTATCAGCATCAAAATCCAAAACGAAGGCATTACCTTTTTGATTTGGATCTGGGATTGGAGTGTCACCACCTAATTCGGTGGCTTCGATTAATTTGACGTATTTGTTCATCGCGAAGTAGTCTGCGGCAATGAGTACACCAGTGAGAACCACTGTGGTCGCTGCCCAGGCAATAACGCGAGGTCTTAATAACTTTTTAATAAAGCCCATATATTTTCACCTAAAACCTAGTCTTTATCACTCTTATCCATTTGTGATAATTTTGCATCTGGCCATGTGATTTGGCTGTCAGAGAAGACTTTGATGCAGTCAACAACTGGAGCAGTAGAAGCGATTGTGCCATTAAGAGTATCTTTGTTGTTAACAAGCATTTGAATTGTATTTTTGCCAGCTTGTAAGCTAACTGTGGCACTTAACATGAAGTCTTGGAAAGTAATAAATGTCTTTGGAATGATGTTGTGAATTGTTTGTGTGCCATATTGGAGAGCAACACCGTTCACTGTCACTTTGTAAGAATCTTGATCATAAACTTCAGAAACTCTATCTTCACCTTCGCCTTGGAAAGCTTGATAAACTTCATTAAGACCATATTCACCAGAAACTCTCATGAAGATGGTAACGTTTTCAGCGGCCACATCACTTTCGAGTTCCCATGTTAATGTATTGCCGTTGACATAGTTATAGTGGACGAAACCACCAAAGACTGATGGAGCGGTATCTGGGTTAGCTAAATCAGCAGCTTCAGCGTAACGGGCAACACCTTCTGTACTTCTAATATAGAGACCGGAAGCACCGAATTCGTTAGCAGCGCCTTTTTCGTCATAGTAGTCTCTACCAATTAAACCTTGACCAGCTTGACCACCGGAATAAGTAACACCATCCATACCTGGGGTGCCATCTTTACCTATTCTTTCGGTGATGTCTTTACAAAGTTCTGCTTCAAATACTTGAGCTTCTTGAGTTGCAGGAACGAATAATGGTTTTAATTCAACATTGTCCATGACAGCGCTGAGCGTTCTGTCTTCAAAGTTCCAAATTTGGCCACCGTTTTTAACGTTCATCCAGCCATAGAATTTTTTGCCAGCTGGAGCGGTTGGTTCTGCAGGTTTGGTAATTGTTTCACCAGCTTTAACTTTGGCATTGCTAATTTCAGCACCATCAGCACCAACGATCTTGACATCGTATTCTGGAATGACTTCTACATCACCAGTACTATCAGCAGAAGATTTTGGTTTTGATGGTTTCTTAGTGGTTTCACCACCACAAGCAGTTAATGTGAGAGATGCAACCATCATGCCTAAGAAAAGCATTTTGTTTTTGATATTTTTCATATTTGATGTTTTATTCGGATAACCCTAGACTTAACTGCCGAATAAACTTCTCCTTTCTAGGGATATATAATCAAGCCCCATCTTAATACGAACGATTTAAGATGAAACTTTATTAACAATTTTATAAGCATTAATAGCATACCACTATGTTCGCGTAATGTATATGCATTAATATGCATGAAACTGCTAGGGCCAGTCCGACCCTAGCAGTCTTGCATGTTTTTTAGTTAGAAATTATTTTCTAAAAACTAGGCTATTTGTCTTCTGCGTTTTGCAACGAGGAGTAAGCCGACGCCGGCGATTGCGATTAAGGCAACGATTGCACCGACAGCTGCGATATCACCACCACAACCAGATTTTGGCACGTCGAAGCCATTTGTTGTAGCAGTAATGATTAACTTGTAAGCGCCAACTGCTTTGCCATCAGCACCTAAGCCGATGAAGTCAATGTGGTAGACGCCTTCGTTTTCGATTGTACCTGTGAGCTTACCATCTTTAAATTCTAAGCCCTTTGGTAATTCAACGCGTTGGTTGAGTTTGTAGGATTCTGCGCCTTCGATTGTTGGAGCGAAGTCAACTGCATCAGTACGAGCTTCGACTTCCATGTATAATTCGCCACCTTCGAGAGCGACTTTTGTGATACCTCTACTTGTACCGGTACAACGTGAGGACATGTATAAGTGTTCTTTAGAACATTGTCTAACAGCATACCAATAGGAGTAGGAGATAACTTTTTGGCCGTCTTTTGTATAGACTGGAGCGTTCATTGTGGCATCCCATGAAGCTTGGGAAGCGCCTTTGAAACCACCGGAGTCTAATTGAGCGTTACAACCAGAGAGAACACGGTTTGTAACACATTCATAACATTTGAAGTTGACGGAACCATTACCACTGTGGGTCATATCGGATAAGACAGAGCCCTTGAAGCCCCATTCACCACGGAGAACTTCTGTTAATAATGGATAGGAGGCCGCGGTTTCCATTAAACCTAAACGGTTGTAGGAACCCATGACACCCATGGATTTACCTTCTTCAAAGACCATTTGGAAGGATTTTAAGTAAATTTCACGTAACGCTTGTTCACTGACGAAGGAGATACCGGATTCACGGTTCTTTTCTTGGTCGTTTGTAGCGAAGTGTTTGAAGTAAGCGTAGACGCCTCTATCTGTAGCGGCACCGACGACTTGAGCGGCCATACGGCCCATTAAGAATGGATCAGCTGAGTAGTATTCGAAGTTTCTACCACCGAATGGAGAACGGTGAGTATTAACAGCTGGGCCCCACCAACCGGATTTACCGTTGATGTGAGATTCCATACCAACACATTCACCTTGCTTATGAGCTAAGTCTTGGTTGAATGTAGCGGCGATGATTGGGGAAGAAACCCACCACATGATACTGAATTTTTGTGGACCATCACCTTCGGAGAAACCATCTTTGCCAACACTGGAGATGGATTTGGAGGACATTTGGTTAGTTTCAATGATCTTGAGCATATCGTCCCAACTCATTTGGTTAACGATGTCTTCCCATTTTGGGTCATCAAGATCAACTTCTTTTAAATCTTTAATCTTGAGGTTTGTATCTTTGGAACCTTGCTTCCAGTTAGCAGCAACAGAAGCATCTTTACGAGCAGCGGCTGGAACGTATTCGTTATTGCCAGCTTCGAAGTCAGCTAAGGAGAATTCGTATGTTAAGAATTCTTCGAATCTGCTACCTTCTTTGACTTTTCTGTCTTCATAGGTTGGGTGTGTTGGGAATGTGCCATCGAAGTCAGCACGGCTCATTTGTGTGAATTCGATATCGTTTTCACCTGGCATGGAGTTGTAGAAGTTTCTATCTGTGAAACGGTTTTCAACTTTGTTACCAGAGAAACGGTCTTTTTCATATTGACGTGCATCAAGTTTGAAGCCGAGTTTGTCATAGTTTTCATGAGCGTTCTTACCAAGTAAGAGTTCATAGTTACCAGCATCTAATTCGTAGCCCTTGAAGCCGTTGTTGTTCTTGTCTTGGAAGTCGTAGCTAGCGACATCTTGGAGATAGAATGATAAGTGGACTTTTTCTGTCTGGCCTGGTTCTAATAATTTGGTTTTACCAAATGCACATAAGACGTGGTCCGCTTTTTCAATACCACCTTTTGTATAAGGAGCTTTGAAGTAAAGTTGAACTGCTTCTTTACCGGCGACTTTACCAGTATTCTTAACTTCAACTGTAACGCCGATGACTTCTTTGCCATCTTCAACTTTAGCGCCTTTCTTAACTGTGGATTTAACAATTCTTTGACTGAATTTTGTATAGCTTAAGCCATAACCGAATGGGTATAAGACACCTTTTTCGCTCTTGTACCAATCATTGGCTTTCTTTTTGCTCTTAGCAGCCATATCAGCATACTTTGTTTCATAGTAACGATAGTCAACATAAATGCCTTCTTCGTAGGAAACATAAGCGGCTGGTTTAACACCGTTGATACCACCGGAGACGACTTTGAATTCTTCACCACCACGAGCGTTGTCCCATCTTGGGGATGAGTGTTGTTTGTATGCTTTATCTGTACCAAAGGAGAGCATTGGTGCACCATCGGCAGCAAGCATTGTATCTTGTGGAGCGTAGTATTTCTTACCGTTTGCGGCTTCAACTAAGTTTGTTTGTGAGTTATCGGAGAAGTTTTGGAAGGATGGATCTTTTGTGAAATCACGTGTCCATGTATCAACTGTACGACCAGATGGGTTAACTTCACCGTTGAGGATACGACCGACAGCACGGATACCACGGTCACCTGGGTTACCAACCCAAATAATAGCTTTGACTTTGTCATTGTTTTCGAGTTGTTGACATTCAAAGATGTTACTGGAGTTGATGAGAATAATAATGTTGTCTGTGTGTTTGCCTAATTCTTCTAATAAGGCTTCTTCATTTTCGGATAATTGAAGAGCGTGTCTATCAGAGACTTGTTCAGCACTGGAGTTTGTCTTCTTGCTATCGTGAGCGTTACATGTTTTAACGTCACAACCTTCGGAACCTTCACGTGTGATGACTTGGATAGCAGCGTCCTTATATTCATCCATGGATGCTAATAATTCATCAGTATAGGATGAGATTGGTGTTTCACCAATTGTAACTTCGGAGTTACCTTTCCAACCATCGTTACCGTTTGTTCTACCAGCGCCGGAAGCACTGTTGTTGGACCATGACACAGAATTTCTTCTGCTGTCGTATACCCATTTACCGTAGAATTCAACGAGTTTCATGTTGACATCAAAGCCGACTTCTTCAAGAGCGCCTTTGACGTGGCCATCAGCACCACCAACGAGTTGGTAATCAGCAACGCCGCTGGAGACTGAGCCGGAACCGGAACCAGCACCACCACGAGCTAGGTTTGGTGAGCTTTTGCCGGCGAGTGTAATTTTTTTGCCTTCTGTTTGCATTGGTAAGAAGTTGTTCTTATTCTTCAATAAGACGAAACCTTCTTCAGCCATTTGGTCTTGAACTTTGGAAGCATGTTCAATGTATTTGGCTTTATCGCTTTGGCCATATTCACCGATGAATTCGGCGTTATTAGCGGCTAAGCCTCTATTTAAGCATGCTGGCAAGGTTAACGCGGCAAGAAAAATTGGGATAAGTAATTGTTTCTTCATATGTTTTCCTTTCCATATTATTTTGCATTATTCAATTTGCCTCAGTTCGAGTGCAAAGAGAATATAGAAACCAAAAATTATAATGTTTCGTAATGCATTAGTAATTTCAATATAAATTGAAGGAAGGCTATATAATATGACAAATGTAATTTACAAGCATGACAATTATACGATTGCAACAATATGCCTATTATCAATTTATTAAGATATAGTCTCACTTTTTTGCAACAAAAAAGACCCCCATATGAGGGTCTTAATTGTTATTTTAACAATTAGGCGTTAACTCTTCTTTTCTTGCTAATCACTAATGTGATAACACTAGCAAGGGCAAGTAAGCCAACAGCGCTTAATGTTGTTTCTAATCCGCCGAAGCAACCAGCTTTAGACATATCGTTTGCAGTTGCGATTTCTGGAGCAAACATTTGAAGAGAAGAGCCAAGTTTTGTTCCGTTGTTGTCGGCTAAAACATGAATGAAGACATTGCAGGATTCTTCTAATGTACCTTTAATTGTGTTGTCTTCAAAGACTAAGCCTTTTGGTAATGGAGTGACTGGGTCGATAGATAATGCTGCACCGGCTAATTCTTCAGGTGCTTCAACTTTAATGTTAATTTCTTGACCAACAGCAACTTCAATGTAATTGCGATCGACACCAACGAAATATAAGTTGGCGTCTTTAATGAGTTTCTTGCTCATGACACCACAATTCGCGCATGTCCACATAGATTCTTTGACGTTGTTTCTAAGCATGTACCACCATGTATAGGCTTCAATCTTTTGACCATCTTTGCTTGTAAAGGTAGGCGCGCCCTTACCATCAAAAGCTGTAGCGTCCCATTTACATTCGATATCATCTTTGAAACCATTACTATCTAATTGTTGGTTACAACCAGCAAGGATACGGTTATTGATACATTCATAGGATTTATAGTTAACACTACTATTGCCACTGTGTGTCATATCGGAAATGATGTGACCTTTGAAACCCCATTCATCACGTAAGACTTCTGTTAATAATGGATAAGAAGCCGCGGTTTCCATTAAACCTAAACGGTTATAGGATGACATTAAGGCCATGGATTTACCTTCTTGAATACACATTTGGAATGGTTTGAGATAAATTTCACGTAACGCTTGTTCTGTTAAGAAGGAAGAGACACCTTCACGGTTCTTTTCTTGATCGTTAACAGCAAAGTGTTTGAAATAGCAATATAAACCTTCATCGGTAGCACCAGCAACGACTCTACCCGCGATACGGCCCATTAAGAATGGATCTGCAGCATAGTATTCGAAGTTACGGCCACCGAATGGAGAACGGTGTAAATTGACCGCTGGACCAGCCCAACCATAAACACCAGAGATATGAGCTTCCATACCGACCATTCTGCCTTGTTCTAATGCCAATTCAACGTTGAATGTCGCGGCCACGATTGGAGCGCCTGCCCACCAGATATATTGGAATTGGGAAGGACCATCGCTATCACCTGTTTGTGGTTTGCCCATTCTATCAATCTTTGGATTGTGAGCGCTGCCACCATAGGAGAAGCTAAGCATTTCGTTGTATGTCATTTGGTTCATGGCTTGTTCCCAAAGTGGATCATCCATATCTAAACCAACTAAATTTTGGAATTGAATACTATCAGTCTTGCTCATTGTGCTGGAAGCTTGTGTCCAACCTAAGGCTTCAATATCCGCTTTTGTTTTAAGAGATTCTAAAGGAATGTATTCACCTTTACCATCTAATAAATCACTCATTGTGAATTCGTGAGTTAAGAATTCTTCGTAACGGCTGCCTTCCTTAACTTTACGAGACTCGTAAGTTGGGTGTAATGGCTTCTTAGACAAGTCTTCACGAGAGAATTGTTCGAATTCGAAATCATTTTCGCCTGGTAAACAGCTATAGAAGCCTCTATCAGTGAATCTATTTCTAACTTCATGACCTGTGTAGCGGTCTTTTTCAAATTTAATACCATCTTTAGCAACAGATAGCTTGACAGAACTGATTTCTTCGTGAGCGTTCTTATTGAGGGAGATGTAATATGTACCACCATCAAGTTCATAGCCCATGAAGCCATTGTTGTTTTTGTCCGCGAAGTCGTAGTTAGCGACATCTTGAGTATTAAATTTTAAAGTAAGAACTTGTTCTTTGCCTGGTTCTAATAATTTAGTCTTATCAAAAGCGCATAAAACATTATTAGCTTTTTCAATGCCGCCTTTGGTGTATGGGGCTTTCCAATATAATTGGACAACATCTTTACCAGCGACTTTGCCAGTATTCTTGACTTTAACTTTAACTTCTACTTCAGTATTACCACTCTTAAGTGTTCTACCTTTAACATTAGAAGAAACGATTGATTGTTTAAACGTTGTATAGCTTAAGCCATAGCCGAATGGATAAATAACGCCTTCATTACTAGCGTACCATTCATTAGCCTTGGTCTTACTTGATTTAGCCATATCAGCATATCTTGTTTCATAGTAACGATAATCAACATAGATACCTTCTTCATACGCCACATAGGAGGCTGGTTTGACACCGTTTAAACCACCAGAGACGACTTTGAATTCTTCACCACCACGAGCGTTATCCCATCTTGGACTGCCACCAACCTTGTAGTTTTTATCAGTACCAATACTGTGCATTGGTGTGCCATCAGCGTTAAATAAGGTATCTTGTGGAGCGTATAGTTTCTTACCACCTGAAGATTCAACTAAGTTAGTTTGTGAATTATCGGAGAAGTTTTGATATGTTGGATCTTGTGTGAAATCACGTGCCCAAGTATCAACAGTATGACCTGATGGGTTGACTTCGCCAGTTAAGATGCGGCCGACTGAACTAGCGCCGACTGCGCCCGGATTACCAATCCATAAAATAGCTTTAACTTTGTCATCGTTTTCAAACTTGTCACATTGGAAGATGTTACCAGAGTTGATAATGATGATAACGTTATCGGTGTGTTTTTTAATTTCTTCGAATAAAGCTTCTTCGTTTTCGGATAGTTGAAGAGCGTGTCTATCGGAAACTTGTTCCGCACTGGAATTTGTTTTTTTGCTGTCGTGAGCGTTGCAGGTTTTAACGTCACAACCTTCACTGCCTTCACGGGAGATGACTTGAATAGCAGCATCATTATATCCATCTAAGGTTGCTAATAACTCAGGAGTGTAACTAGAAATTGGTGTTTCACCGATTGTAACTTCGGAATTACCTTTCCAACCATCGTTACCGTTAGTTCTACCATTACCGGATTTAGTGTTATTGCTATAGGAAGGACCTCCCCAGTTACTCTTGGCCCATTTACCATAGAATTCTTGGATATGCTTGTTAACTTCAAAGCCAACTTCTTCTAAAGCGCCTTTGATATTTAGTGAAGCATCACCGTACAATTGCCAGTTTTCTTCACCGTTGACGGAACCGGAACCGGAACCACCACCACCACGAACGAGGTTTCCTGAACTCTTGCCAACAAGAGAAATCTTTTTGCCTTCAGACGACATTGGTAAGAAATTGTTCTTGTTTTTAAGGAGGACAAAACCTTCATCGCAGATCTTTTTGTTCAACTCAGAGCCTGCTGTGGTATAGGCGCTTTTTGCGTCATAATCACCAATAAATTCAGCGTTGTTAGCCATGAACTTATTACCCAAAGCCAAAGGTAAAGTCATGCCCATGAGAAGAACAGGAAATAAAATCTTTCTTTTCATAATTTTCCCTTTCAAAATTATATTTTTTATGTCGTTTGTTTCAGTATGAACACAAACTAAGTCCTTAAATATTATCGTTCATTTCCCTGTCGATGGATAAGAGTTTTTTTATAAAAGTGAAGGGTAGAAAAAAGAGCCAAAAGGCCCTTTTATTCATTTTCATTAGATTATATCTATTTAAAATATAGTTTGTGCGCGTAACCAACTGGCTCTTCTGTGACATTAATTCCAAGAGCGGTTAGTGTTCTTAAATCAGCATCAGAAAGGATACATGAGCAGTGTACTTCCGAACCCTTTAACTTTGGAATTTGTTTAAGCGCTAATTCGGCTAATGGGTTACTAGAAGCTTGAATGGCTAAGGCAATAAGAATTTCTTCCGCACGGATACGTGGGTTTTCTTTCTTTAATGGACCAGTCTTAAGATCCGCCATTGGGGTAACCACGTGTGGTGAAATTAAATGGATAGAATCATCAATCTTGCCTAAGTGCTTTAAAGTATTTAAGAGCATAGCGGCAGGAGCGCCTAATAATCTAGAACGTTTACCAGTGATAATCTTGCCATTAGGAAGTTCGATGGCCACCACTCTTTCCTTACATTTAGCAGCTTTATCTAAGCAGGCTTTAACTGTTGGACGGTCGTCTACAGTAATACCTAAAGCAGTCATTAATGATTCTTCTTTAGTAATTGTGTCATCAGCGAACTTACCTAGATAGACATTCTTCTTAGCTTGATAGTATCTTCTAATGACTTCTTGTCTACTCGCTTCACAAGCAGCTTCATCATTAGTGATGGCAAATCCCACCATGTTAACACCCATATCGGTTGGAGATTGATATGGTGAACTGCCATAAATCTTTTCGAATATTGTCTTTAATAATGGGAATGTTTCAATATCTCGGTTGTAGTTAGTTGTGGTCTTGCCATACGCCGCTAAATGGTATGGGTCAATCATATTGACGTCCGCTAAATCAACAGTCGCGGCTTCATAAGCCAAGTTCACTGGATGAGATAACGGAAGATTCCAAACTGGGAACGTTTCATATTTCGCATAACCAGATTTAATACCACGGTTCATGTCGTGATATAACTGACTTAAGCAGACCGCCATTTTACCTGAACCAGGACCTGGTGCGGTTACAACGATTAATGGTTTTGTGGTTTCCACATAATCATTCTTTTCGAAACCGTTGCTACCGAAGACTGAGACTAAGTTGTGTGGATAGCCATCAATCTTGTAGTGTTTATAAACTTTAATACCGTTTTTACGTAATTTTTGAGCAAATGTTTTTAAGACTTGGCTTTCTTCGTAGAAACAGAAGACAACACTAGAGACATAAAGTCCCGCTTCTTGATAAGCATCGATTAATCTTTCAACTTCTGATTGATAGGTGATGCCTAAATCGTTTCTAACTTTATTAGATTTGATATCGTTCGCGTTGACCGCCATGACGATTTCTGCATCATCTTTTAAAGTTAATAACATTTGAAGCTTTGAATCCGGTTCAAAACCTGGTAAGACTCTACTAGCGTGGAAGTCATCGAATAACTTACCACCAAATTCGAGGTAAAGCTTGCCACCGAAGGATTTAATGCGTTTTAAAATCTCCTGACGTTGGATTTTCAGATATTTTTTGTTATCAAAGGCTGTTTTCTTTTTATTCGTCGGCATAGTTATCAAAATATCCTTGGATTAAGACAACTGGGGTACCTTTATCACCAGAACCACTTGTTAAGTCACACAATGAACCTAATAAGTCAGTAATTTGTCTTGGAGTTGTGCCTTCAGAGGCCATTTTGCCAACGAGGTCTTTTTCTTTAGCCTTAATATCTTCTTTAATCGCATCAGCAAGAGCTTTGCCGGTTAAACCTTTATAGGCATTGTCTGCTAAATATTTGAGTTTTAATTCGTTTGGTGTGCCTTTTAAACCCACGGTGTGGAATGGGGAAACAACTGGGTCCGCTAATTCCCAAATCTTGCCTTGTGGATCTTTGAATGCACCATCGCCATACACCATGACTTCGATGTGTTTGCCGGTCTTTTCTAATAAGTCAGCTTGGACAGCTTCCACGAGTGGTTGACCATCTCTTGGGAATAATTTAACTGTTTCTTCGGTGGCTTTGTTAGAACCTAATAAACCGTATTTTTCGTTATAACCAGAACCATTAACTGGAGCTGTTAGAATATCATCAAGGGCTAAAACTAATTCAGCTCCTTTATCTTTTAATAAACGTTTTGTGGCAAATCTTGTGTGAATATCACATGTTAAGATTTTCTTTGTGTAATTTAAGATTGCTTCGGCGCGGTTAGCAAAGATAACTTCAACTTCAGCACCTTGTTCTTTGATTAAATCAACATAGTATTGGACATAATCAACACCAGTGAATTCGTGGACTCTATAGCCAAATAATTCACGATATTTTTCTAACGATAAAACATCGCTGTATGGATTAATGCCTGCTTCATAAACTTGATCGGCGGTAATTAAAGCGTTACCAACTTCATCACTTGGGTAGGAAAGCATTAAGTAAACTTTCTTCACGCCTTTAGCGATACCTTTAAGCAAGATAGCAAATCTATTTCTACTTAAAATAGGAAAAATGACCGCTACTTCATCGCCACCGGTTTTAACTTTTACGTCGTCAGCAATATTATCTACCGAGGCATAATTTCCTTGGCAACGAGCGACGATACTTTCGGTGATTGCGACAACATCGCGATCATGGAATTTAAATCCTTCATTTTCTGAGGCTTTTAAAACTGATTCGACAACAATCTTTCTTAAGTCGTCACCAGTTTTTAAGACAGGGAGTCTCACACCCCTAGATGTCACACCAACACATCTCATAAATATCTTTCTCCTCTATTTTTTCTATTTCGCATTCTTTTGTTTTTCGAGAATGTTCCTAGCGACATAAACGCCACACGCTCCCGCTTGGGCTAAGCCACGGGTGAGACCCGCACCATCACCACCGACGTAGAGGTTTTTAATATCTTTAACTTCAAATTTGTTATCAATTTGTGGGTGAGCACTATAGTATTTAGCTTCAACACCATAAAGTAATGTATGTTCAGTAGCGATACCTGGAGTGATGTGGTCTAAGACTTGAATCATTTCAATAATCGCTTGCATGGTTTTTTGTGGTAAGCATAAGGCTAAGTCACCTGGAACCGCTTCTTTAAGAGTTGGTCTAACAAAGCCTTCACGGATACGCTTAACTGTACTACGTCTGCCTTGTTTGATATCACCAAAGCGTTGTACTAAAACAGAACCACAGGCTAATTGGTTAGCTAAAGAGGAAACCTTTAATGCATATTCATTTGGTTTCTTGAATGGTTCTTCAAAGTGATGGGTCACTAATAAAGCAAAGTTAGTGTTTTCACTGGACAACGATGGATCGTTATAGGAGTGACCGTTAACATTAACGACACCTTGATAGTTTTCCATAACGACGTGACCACCTGGATTAGAGCAGAATGTTCTAACAGTACTTCCAGTAGATGCTTTAAAAATGAACTTACCTTCGTATAAGTTTTTATTAATTTCTTCCATAACCATATTTGGACATTCGACACGGACACCGATATCCACTTGGTTTTGGGTCATTTCAATATTGAATTTTTCAAATAAATCAGTGAGCCAGGCACTGCCTTCACGGCCGACCGCTAATAAGACGTAATCAGCGTCAATTCTTTCACCGCTATCTAAGATGACACCTTTAACTTGTTTATCTTCCACAACGATATCCTTAACCGCAGTGGAGAATTTCGTATCAATCTTCTTATCTAAATCTAAATAAATCTTGGTTAAAATCTTTAAGTTTTCTTCAGTACCTAAGTGTCTGACTTTGCTATGTAAAAGCTTTAAGCCCACAGACATGGCTTTCTTTTCAATTTCTCTGACTTCCTTAGTATATGGGTCAGTAATTACTGGAGTAGCGCCATACTTAAGGTTGATTTGGTCAACATAATCAATCAATTTCATTAATTCATCTTGATCAATGTAATCTTGTAACCAACCGCCAAATTCAGAAGTGATGTTAAATTTGCCATCAGAATAAGCACCTGCACCACCAAAGCCATTAGTGATTGAGCAGGCTGGGAAACATTCTTGATAGCCTTTAATATTTCTTGGGCACTTTGTTAATTTATGTTCTAAAACAGGACAATGTCTTTTTTCAATTGAGAGGCCTTTATCAACGAGAAGTACTTTGAGGCTTGGATTCTTTTTTACCAATTCATAGGCACAAAAATAGCCGCTTGGGCCCGCACCAACTATGACGACATCGTATTTCATACAGGTATCTCCTTCGTTCTCTTTTCGCAAAGAAAAAACACTATTCAATTATAGTTTATGCACGCGTGATTGTTAATATATTTTTGAGGTTTTTGTTCGTGAATAAACAAGTAAATATCGATATGTAGTTTAATCGCATTTAACACTAAAAATTGTCGGTTTTTAAATACCATGCCGCATATCTTTAAAATTACTCTTAAGAAATTGCTTTTTAATAAATGTCTTTTTCTTTTTTGATCTCGCGGTCAATTCTGATTTTTAAATCAATGATTGCGCAGGAGTTGATATCTCCCCCTACGACATCGATAATACGCTTATTTGTTTTGCGGTCACGAATCCAATAGCAAAAGCCAAGATTGCCACCGTATCGACCAGCTTTAACTTGTTTTTCTGATTGAGTAATAACGATTTGATCAAAGTCATAGCCAATCTCTTTTTTAAATATTCTTTTGACATAAACTTTGTCTTCAGTAATGCGTATAGACCATATTTTCAAACTGAGGAAAAAGAAGAAACATGCAACGCCAACAATAGAGGAAAGAATTGAAAAAGCAATTAGCTCCTCAAGTGTGTTGGTAGTAGGTAAAAAGAACATCGCTACACTAAGACCAAAAAAGAAAACTGTGCCAATAATAGAGGCGATTAGAAAGTAATTATTTCTTTTAATAACAACACCGTTTTTCATATTTTCACTTCACTGCTTTTAATAGATTGATTCATTATCTTGCTCGCGTATCAGTCTTCCAAATACCGCTTCAGCATTTTCGTTATTCATAATCTCACTTTATGAATAATAACAATTTTATTTGATATACTCAATCTTTTTATAAATAAAAAGGCCGGAATTAATCCGACCTTTATTTATTTATTAAGTAGATTAGAAGTTTTCGTCAATGTACTTAGCAATAATTGGCGCTAAGGAGACGATGCTAACTACATCTTCTTCTTGTGGGATAGAATCACTAATAGCGATGTCTAAAATACCACATCTATATAGTTTTGCGAGGGCATTCTTGGAGAAGATACCATGACATGCACAGATTAAGATACCTTTTGCTTCATTTTTGAGAAGTTCTTTACTCGCGGCAATAATTGTACCGCCAGTATCGATGATATCATCAATCATCAAACAGTATTTGTCCTCAACTGGTTCACCTTTAATGTTAGTAATAACGGCCTTGTTTGGTTCAGGACGGTATTTATTTAACACTGCAATTGGTAAATCACCTAAATCTTTAGATAAATGTTTTGCTCTTTCGAGGCCGCCTTTGTCTGGAGAAACGATGACGACGTCCTCAAGCTTAACTTTTAATGTTTTTAAGCGTTTGCGGTAATAATCAGCAAACACTGATGAGGAATATAATTCCACCGCTTCCATGTTTTCGAAGAATGGTTGCATAGAACCGCTGTGATAATCAACAGAAACAACTCTGTTACATCCGGCTTCTCTTAAGCAATTAGCCACTAATTTAGCGCTGATTGGATCGCCGAAATCAATTGTTCTATCTTGTCTCACATATCCGAAATATGGGATGACTGCGGTAATGGTTTTAGCTTCACCTCTCTTAAGAGAATCGATGAAGATTAATAATTCCATTAATCTGTCGTTAACTGGGTTACAGGTTGAATGAATAACAATACAATCCTTACCTCTTACGTCAACGTTTGGTCTGGTAAAAATTTCGTTATCTGCGAATCTTCTGCAGATAGCTGGCGCTTTTTCCATACCGAGTTCTTCACACACCCTGTATGCTAGTTCTTCACAGGATGTTAAAGAGAATACTAATACTTGTTCTTTATTTGTCATGTCTTTCTTTCCCTCTTTCAACTGAAAGGAATTTCTACAGATCAATAAGTTGATAAATTAAATAATAGGTTTATCTTCGGTTGTACCGTTTGTTGTGCCGAATGTTCTATCACCACAGTCACCTAAGCCTGGGCAGATATAAGCATTTTCGTTTAAGCAACGGTCGAGGGCACCAATGTAAACTGGAATATCTGGATATTTCTTCACAAATGCTTCCACGCCTTCTGGTGCAGCGATAATGCAGACAAATGTAATCTTTTTAGCACCATGCTTTCTAAGCATACCCACCGCATCAATAGCGGAGCCGCCTGTAGCGAGCATTGGGTCGACTAAGTAGACATCTTTTTCTGAAATATCCGCTGGTAACTTACAGTAGTACTCAACTGGTTTCTTTGTGACTTCGTCACGATAGAGACCAATATGACCACATGTACAGCCAGGAAGTAAATCAAGCATACCATCGGCCATGCCTAATCCCGCACGAAGAATTGGAACGAAACAGAGAGATTTGCGTTTGACAACTGGTTGAACTGTCTTTTCAATTGGTGTTTCAATTTCCACCATTTGAGTTTCAGCGTTTCTTAATGCTTCATATCCTTCCAAAACGGATATTTCTTTAACAAGCATCTTGAATTCGCTAGTTTTAGTTGTCTTATCTCTAAGCTTTGTAATTTTGTGCTTGATCAATGGATGGTCAAGAATATGGACTGTTGGATAATTTTCGAAAGCCATTATTTCTTCCTCAACTTATTCTTGTTCTGGGGCATTATGCTTTTCAATAGCATTTGTTACCACCATAGTAATAATACCTAAAATTAACGCGGTTGCAATAGAGGTGATTTGGATTGCGGCTGAGACTTGGCCTTTTGGAGCGGTCACAACATCAACAATTTCGTAGACGCCTTCAACTTCATTAACGGCTTTGGCTGTGACATCAGCAGAGTGAATTGCGTATGGAATTTGTAATGATAAGCCACCGATACCGGAAATTAAGATTGCAGCGACAGTGAATAAGTTTTTGTTTTTGCTTAAATCGACTTGTTGGAACATCTTTAAACCAGAGACAGCGATGAAGCCATAAAGTGTTAAGCAAACACCACCCATAACACAGTTTGGAATTGTTTTTAAAACTGCAGTAACTGGTGCGAGGAATGATAAGACGATGAGCATGACTGCGGCGGCAAAGATTGTTCTAACAGAAGCGTTCTTTGTAATAGCAACACAACCAACGGATTCACCATATGTTGTATTTGGACAGATACCAAAGACTGTACCAACCATGGAGCCAACACCATCACCAAGTAATGTTCTGGATAAGCCTGGTTCGTTGATGAGGTCTTTGTTAATGATAGAGCTTAAGTTCTTGTGGTCAGCAATGTGTTCAGCGAATGTAACGAAAGCAACTGGAACGAATGCTAAAGCGACTTCAAGGACACCCATTGGGGTGATGACTTGAGCAGCTTTATTATGTTGAGCGGCAGCGCTAACGATTTCTGCGCTAACTTTACCATTAGCTAATTCTTGAATACCACCGATTAAAGAAAATCTTGGGTAAGTTAAGATTGATTCAAAACTGAAGTTTTTGAAGTTATCAATGATTGGATCCCAGTTAACAATCTTTAAGTAGTTGACATCGAAGACGTTACCGAAGATTGTGAAGATGGAAGCGACTAAATAACCAGCACCGATACCGATGATAAATGGAATTAATCTACCAGCTTTGAATTTATTTTGGACAGAGCAAATCACGACAGTGAAGAATGTCACTAAACCACAAAGTAAACCAATCAAGTTATATCCACCATTGACTGGATCGTTACTAGCTTTGACGATATCGCCCATAGCGGCACCCGCTAATGAAAGACCGATCAAAGCAACTGTTGGGCCAATAATGACTGGAGGCATGAGTTTTTCAACCCATCTTGTACCAGCGAATTTGATAACGATTGCGATAACGACATAAACTGCACCAGCGAATAAGCCACCGAGTAAGATACCCATATAGCCAAACGCTACAGCATTACTCAAAGCGCCTAAGAAAGCGAATGAGCTAGAAATCACGACTGGTGATTTGAATTTTGTAAAAAGTAAATAAACGATTGTACCTAAACCAGCACCTAAGATTGCTGCAGGAATTTGTACAGGGAGTCCGATAATGGTTGGGACTGCAATTGTGGCCGCTAAAACGGCTAAGACTTGTTGAAACGCGAAGACCAAGAGTTTTCCGAAACTTGGCTTGCCATCAACTTCGAAGATAAGTTTGTTTGCCGACATAAATGTTTCTCCTTTCGCGCAAAAAAAATCACCCGACACTAAGGGGTGATTACAAACAATAGCGGGTGGCTAATTGGAGGGAAAATTGAGGGAAGAAACCCCCTAGAGCGGATGGGTTCTTACACTTTCTAATTCGACTCTTCATAGCAATCCTTTGCCTAAAACTTTATCACATACACATGATATTGCAAACTATTTTTTTAGAAAATTTTCAGGCATAAACAGAATGCTATATTTTGTCCAAACACTGTCCAAAAAAATGGCTCAAACACATTGAGAAAAGACCACTATTGAGTTAGAATAAAGTTTGTCTTTCCTAAATAAGAGGTACGTTATTATGACTAAAAAAGAATTAGTTATTTCTCAATCCGAAAAATATATTAAAGATGTTCCTGGTTTTCCTAAACCAGGCATTATTTTCAAAGATATCGTTCCAGTATTTGAAAACCCAGAATACTTACAAATGGTTTTTGATGTGATGGTCGATGAATTAAAAGAAAATAATATTCAATTTGATAAGATTGTTTGCCCAGAAGCGCGCGGATTCTTGTTCGGTCCAACACTTGGACTTATGACTAAGAAGGGTGTGGTTATGGCAAGAAAACCAGGTAAACTCCCAAGACCAGGTAACTGTGTTTCTTATAACTTAGAATATGGCACCGCTACTCTCGTGATTAGTGAAGATTCTATCAAACCAGGAGAAAAGGTTTTAGTGGTCGATGACTTATTAGCAACAGGTGGATCCGCTAAAGCTTTATGTGAGCTCGTTGAAAGAAGTGGCGCCCAAGTTGCAGGAGTCATGTTCTACATCGAACTCACCCCACTCAAGGGTCGTGAAGCGCTTAAAAAATACCCAGTCATTTCCATCGTTCCAGTTGAAGCTTACTAAACATTAGAAAATCTCCTCGCACGTAAATCTTTAATTTTAATTAACATGTGCGAGGTTTTTTTATTTTTTTCTTACTTTTTGGGTTTACAATTGTCATTTTTTGAATATACAATAATGGCGTCAATGAAATCACATTCGTTGACTTCGTATAATTCCCTAATTGGTGGGTTGTCTCTACGCTACACCGTATAATGTAGCACTACGAATCAAATCCGTTTGCGAAATAACCGTTCGTGTGTTTCGCCGTTGATTTAAGGTAGAGGCTTCCAATTATAGGAAGCTCATTTTTATTTTTTAGAAGATTTAGGAGGAGAAAAACAAAAATGAAAGCAAAATTTAAATTGTCATTGTTCGCCCTCGTTGCAGTCGGTGCACTTTCAGCATGTGGTCAACAAGCTGCTGCTGCCGCTTACAACATCAAAACAGGTGACAGCTACGAATTAAAAATCAACAAAAGCTTAGATTTCTCTAAAGTTAAAGTTGGCTTAATTTGTTTGCACGACACAAACTCAACATATGACAAGAACTTTATCGATTCAATGGAAGAAGCAAGAGCCGCATTAGGATTAACCAAAGAACAAGTCTTAATCAGAACCGGTATTGGTGAAGACAATACCTGCTATGATGCTTGCGCAGAAATGGTCAACGCTGGTTGCAACGTCATCTTCGCCGACTCTTTCGGTCATGAAGACTACATGATCCAAGCTGCCAGACAATTCCCAAATGTTCAATTCCACCACGCCACAGGCACAAAAGCCCACACAGAAAAATTAGCTAACTACCACAACGGTTTCGCTTCCATCTATGAAGGCCGTTACTTAGCTGGTGTTGTTGCGGGTCTCAAATTAAAAGACATGAAAGAAAAAGATGCTAATGTTGCCTCTAAAGTTGGTTACATTGGTGCCTTCACATACGCCGAAGTTATCTCCGGTTATACCGCATGGTATCTCGGTGTTAAATCCATCGTCAACGATGTCACAATGGACGTCACATTCACTGGTTCTTGGTACGATGAAACCGCTGAAAAGAACGGTGCTCTTAAATTAAGAGAAAAAGGCGCAGTCCTTATTTCCCAACACGCTGACTCCTTAGGTGCTCCAACAGCTTGTGAACAAAATGGTATTCCAAACGTTTCCTACAATGGTTCCACTGAAGAAAGCGCTCCAAAGACATACTTAGTCAACTCCAGAATTAACTGGGCTCCATATTTCGTTAAGATGGTTGAATCCGTTTCTGGTGGCGAAGCCATGGGCTATGATATCACAGGTAACAGAAACGACGGTTCCGTCTTAATTTCTGACTTAGGCAAGAAAGCTTCCACAGCCGAAACAGCTGACTATGTCAATAACGTCAAAAAGAAACTCGCTGATGGTTCCTTAAAAGTTTTCGATACAAGCAAATTCACAGTCACCATCACACAACCATCTGGTAAAGAAGGCGATTTCGGTGTCAACACCGCTGCTAAAGTCGATGCTAACGGTCACTTAACTTCCTACATGGCCGATGTCGATACAGACGCAAATTACACACCAGATACAGAAGTTGTTGCTAACGGTGAATTCCAAGAATCCAAATTCCGTTCCGCTCCATACTTCGATGTCAAGATTGATGGCATCAACTTATTAGATACACAATTCTAATTAAAACACTTACTTAGTGGGTTTGGCTGTTTAACCGACGGCCAAACCCCCTTATTTTTATGGAAAATAATATCGCACTACAATTTGTTAATATTAGCAAATCATTCGGCAGTAAGATTGCTAATAAAAATGTTTCTCTCGATTTACGTAAAGGAGAGATTTTGGCTATTTTGGGCGAGAATGGTTCCGGTAAAACAACATTAATGAATGCCGCAATTGGCATTTACTATCCTGACGAAGGACAAATATTCGTTAATGGCGAAGAAGCCTCCATCCACTCACCAAAAGACGCTTATAACTACCACATTGGTATGATCCACCAACACTTCAAATTAGTGGATGTTTTTACCGCAAAAGAAAACGTTATTTTAGGTCTTTCTAAAGAAGATTACAAAAAACAAGAAGAAGCTACTAAAGCCAAACAAGATCTTAAATTACAAAAGATTAGGGAAGAAGAAGGTAGAGAACCTACCAAAGAAGAACTTAAAAAATATAACAAGAGAATTAAAGATTCTAAGTCCTACAATCTTGAAGAAGCTAAGCGCAAAATTATTAAGATTTGTAAGAAATATGGCTTTGAAGTGGACCCTGATAAAAAGGTTTATGAAATGTCTGTTAGTGAAAAGCAGACTTTAGAAATCATTAAAGCTCTTTATAAGGGTGTCGATATTTTGATTCTTGATGAACCAACCGCCGTTTTAACACCACAAGAAACAAAGAAACTATTTAATGTTTTGAGAAATATGGCTTCCCAAGGTAAGTCCATTATTATCATTACTCATAAGCTAAACGAAGTTTTAGAAATTTCCGACAGAGTTTCCGTTTTAAGAAAAGGTGAATATGCTGGTACGGTCGTCACCAAAGACACAAATGAAAAAGAACTCACCGAATTAATGGTCGGTAGAAAAATTGAATTAAATATTAAACGTCCTGCTGTTAAAAACCCACACGATAGATTATTTATCGAAGGATTAACATACACAAATAGAGAAGGCGTGAAAGCATTAGACGATGTAAGTTTCGTTGCTAGAGGCGGCGAAATTCTTGGTATTGCTGGTATCGCATGTAACGGTCAAAGAGAATTATTAGAAGGTATTGCTGGTTTAGTCCACCTCGATAGTGGTGATATCGTTTTCCACAATCCTAAAAAGAACAGACCTGTGACATTCTTCCATCACAACGTAAAGCAAATTAGAGAACTCGCTGAAAAGGGCGCTTTATATGACGATGACACAAAAGAAACACTAAATTTAAAAGGTGTTAGTACCAAGAAAATCAAAGAAATGGTACAAAAAGAAAAAATCATGTTCTATGAAGATGAAATCATAGATTTAAGAAATAAAAAGCCAATCGAAATTAGAAACTTAGGTATTAAGTTATCTTTCGTTCCTGAAGATAGATTAGGTATGGGCTTAGTGGGCAACATGAACATCATTGATAACATGATGCTGAGAAGTTTTAGAAAAGGTCATTCCATTTTCTTAAATAGAAAGAAACCAAAATATTTAGCGGAAGAAATCGTTGATGAATTAGAAGTTGTTACTCCTAACTTAAAAACACCAGTGAGAAATCTTTCCGGTGGTAATATTCAAAAGTTGCTCGTTGGTAGAGAAATCTCTTCATCCCCTAAAGTTTTAATGGTGGCTTATCCAGTGAGAGGCCTTGATATTAAGTCCTCCTACACTATTTACGATTTATTGAACGAGCAAAAAGAGAGAGGTACGGCAGTGGTTTTCGTCGGTGAAGACTTAGACGTGTTGCTCGCTTTAAGTGATAGAATTTTGGTTCTTTCTGGCGGTAAAGTCGCTGGTATTGTGGACGCGAGAAAGACCACAAAAGAAGAAATCGGTCTCTTAATGACCAAATCAATTGAAAAACAGGAGGTTTCTTACAATGTTAGCCAAGAAGATGAAGAAGAATGACATAAAAAGAGACCCCTTTATCCATCTCACTAGATTACCTGATCCAAAAGCTAGACACTATTGGTTCAGTAAACTCATTTCCGTTGTTATTGCTTTATTAATTTGCGCCCTCATCACTAATGCGATGGCGCCAGGTAGTTTTGGTGATTTCTTTAAATACTTAGGTTTGGGCACTTTTAGTAGTAGCCTTCAAACCTTAAGAGTATTCCAAGACACCGCAATCTTATTACTAATCGCTTTAGCGTTAACTCCAGCTTTCAAAATGAAATTCTGGAATATTGGTGCAGAAGGCCAAGTTTTAATCGGCGCATTAGGTGCCACTATTGCGATGAAGTTTTTAGCGGGTACGATGCCAAATGCCTTATTAATCTTTGTGTGTTTAGCACTCTCTATTTTATTCTCAATTATTTGGGCGGTTATTCCTGCTATATTTAAGGCGTTTTTCAATACCAATGAGACTCTTTTCACATTAATGATGAATTATTTAGCCAGTGGTTTAGTGGCATATTTCGTCTTTGTGTGGGTCCCAAACGGCAGTGCTGTTTTAGGCGTTATTAATCCAAACACACATGATGGTTGGTTACCAAAACTATTTGGCCAAGATTACCTAATCAACATCATCACTGTTGTAATCATCACTGTCTTAATCTTTGTTTACTTAAAATATTCTAAACATGGTTATGAATTAACTGTTGTTGGTGAATCACAAAATACCGCAAGATACGTTGGTATCAATGTTAAAAAGACAATCATTAGAACATTAATCTTATCCGGTGCGGTATGTGGTTTAGTCGGTTTCTTATTAGTTAATGGCACCAGCCATACATTAAACGCTGATTTAGTGAGTGGCCGTGGCTTTACTGGTATCTTAGTTGCCTGGTTAGGTCACTTCAATCCATTTGAAATGATTTTCACCGCTTTCTTAGTGGCGTTCGTCACATTAGGTGGTAGTTACGCAGGTGATATTTTTAGATTCGGTACCGCTTATTCAAAAGTTTTAATCGGTATTTTCTTCTTTGTGTTTATCGCTAGCGAATTCTTCTTAAGATATAAGATGAATTTCTCCACAGAAGTACAAGCCTTCTTTAAGAAAATAGGTGACTTCTTCGCTAAAATATTCGGACCTATCGGTAGGTTCTTTAAGAAAATATTCACTCCAGTAGGTAGATTCTTCAAAAAAATCTTTGCTCCTGTTGGAAGATTCTTTAAGAAATTGTTCAAGAAAAAAGACTCTCCAAAAGAAGAGCCAGTGAGTAAGGAGGAATAGTTATGTTTGTTGCATTTATTAGAAACGCGATTAGATTCTCAACCATCTTCTTATTCGGTTCCACAGGTGAAATCATTACTGAAAAAAGTGGCCACTTAAATATGGGCACCCCAGGTATTATGTGCTTGGGTGGTATTGGTGCGGTTCTTGGCGAAAGATTATATCTTTTAACCATCGCTAATGATGTGGATTTAATCAATCCATTCCTTTGTGTTTTATTCCCACTTATTATGACAATTATCTTCGGGGCGTTAGGTGGTTTATTCTTCTCTTTCTTAACTGTGACCTTAAGATGTAACCAAAACGTTGTTGGTTTAACATTAACCACATTCGGTGTTGGTTTAAACGCTTTTATCCTCGCCAGAGTTCCTAGAGGCGCTGGTTTTACATACGCTAGCGCGTACTTCTATAAATTATTCCCAGACACGGTTGTTAGTAGTACTGGTTGGTTTGGTGAGATATTCCTTGGTCATGGCTTCTTAGTTTATTTAGCCATTATCTTAGCGATTATCGCCACTATCGTGATTAAGAAAACAAACGTCGGTTTATCATTAAGATCCATTGGCGAAAATCCAGCCACCGCTGATGCCGCTGGTTTAAATGTTAGCAAGTATCGTTATTTAGCCACAATGATTGGCGGTGCAATTGCAGCATTAGGCGGTTTGTTCTATATCATGGACTATCTTGGTGGCTCTGTTGAATACACTATTGATCGTTACGGATGGATGGCAGTTGCCTTAGTTATCTTTAGTGTTTGGAACCCATCATTCAGTATCTTTGGTTCATTATTATTTGGTGCTTTATACATCATGCCAAGCTTCTTAGATGGCTTAAGTTTTGCCGATAAAGAATTAATCAAATTAGTGCCATACGCTGTTACTATTTTGGTTTTAGTTGTCACTTCATTATTCAACCGAAAAGAAACTCAACCACCAGCAGCGTTAGGCTTAACGTACTTTAGAGAAGATAGATAATTATCTAAAAATAAAAAGGGCGGTTGTTCATATTTACCGTCTTTTTTTGTTGCTTTCATGTAATAAAGCAAATACCATGTTAAGCATAAAGTTTAATCTCAAGAAAGGAGAAGCTATGAAAAGAATTATCAAAGCATTAGCACTTGGCGCGATGGTAATCGCTGCAGTAGCGGGTTGTAACCCAAAAGAGAACTCCACTACATCAGAGTCCACCATTCCAAGTAGCGATATCACTAGCAGTAGAAGTAGTGAAAACCCTATTACTTCCGATAGCTCATCCAGTAATATCACTAGCAGTAGTACATCGACATCAACTTCTATCGCTCCAACACTAACCGGTATTACATTAAATACCACAAACGTTAAAAAAGAATATTTACATGGCGATACTTTAGATTTAGTGGGTTTGGTTGTTATCGCAAAATATAGCGATAACACAAACGCTACAGTTAATAACTACACCACTAATCCTGCAAATGGATCAACATTAGATAGTATTGGACCAGTCAAGATTACAGTGAGTTATGAATCATTTACCGCTGATTTTGATGTTATTGTCAGTGCAAAAGTAACAGGCATTGAAATTGATACCAATAGCGTTAAAAAACAATATGAACAAGGTGAAGCCTTAGACCTCACCGGTTTAGTGGTCACAGCGAATTATTCCAATAGCACTTCTAAAAATGTCAATGACTACACCACTAATCCTGAAAAAGGTACCGTGTTCAATGAAATCAAAGAAGAAACCATCACTGTTAGTTACGCTTCGTTCGAAAAAACATTCAAAGTAAATGTTGTTACACCTTCCAAAAAAGCGTGGACAGCAGATGAAGCAAAAATCATGTCTGATAACTTGCATGGTGTTGTTTTACCATATACCGGCTCTGAAGAATCAGTGGTCATATTCGATGAAGAAGCAACCTCAGTCATTATTAGAGGTGGTGAAGCCACTAGTTCTTCATTAATGGCGTATGGTCTTCTTTTAACCGCTGATGGATTTAAAAGAGTCAATAACAGCGCTTATGTTTTTGAAAAGAGCGTACAAATTGAACAAGGTATTAGATTTGTTAGAGTCGGCTTCATATCAATGGAAGGTGTCTTCTATTTACAAGCCTATGACCCATATTTCTATGAATTCCCGGTGGCAGACGCTAAAGAATTAGCGGGAGCCTTTGACTCAGGTGTTATTATTCCATCAGTGAGCGCTACATATTTTGAAGTTGATTATGGCGAACTTGGTATTTTCTGTTATTCAGAAAACGCAAGCATTGCGACGGAATATACTGCTTTATTAGAAACCGCTAATTGGGACATCAAAGAAGAATTAAATAAAGGCTACAAAGTAGCAATTTCTCCAGATGGTAAATATCTCATTAACTACAAATACAATGAAGAATTATTAAGTTTAGACATCTACTTTGGTCCATTAAACTATTGGAACAAGAAAGTCGTTGAAGATTTCTTCAAAAAATATAACGGCTATGTCGTTGATATTCCTGCCTTTACCGTTGAAGGTGCAGAATATGTTTTTGCAGAATCATATCTCAATGCAGAAGCTTATGCTCAAGGTGTCTACGAGGCTATCCACGCATTTATGTATTTATATGGTGCTCAACCTAGTAATTTAGCGACATACGCTAATGTTTTAACAGAAGCAGGTTGGGATGTAGAAACAAGTGGAGGTCATTACTACGCCTATCTCACCATTGCCAATAAAGGTGTCGCTAGAATTGAGTTCAACTATGAATCAAAAATTAACGCTATCTCAGTCACAATTTACTTCTTATTAGATCCAATTCCAGAAGTTGAATGGCCTGCTAGTAAGATTGCGGAATATTTAGGTAAATATACTATCGATTCTATTCCAGCATTTACCGCGGCAAATAAAGGCTTTGTCATGTTGGACGATATGTTTGGTACCGCTGTAATGGTAAAAGTTGAAAGAGGTACTGAAGCCGCAGCGGTTGAAGCTTATAGAGAAACATTACTTACCGCTAATTATAGGGTTACAGGTGATGAATCATTTGCTTCTCCAAGTAATGAAATTGCTGTTAGTGTCTATTCTGCTGAAGGTGGTTCAATCACCATTGCTTTCCGCAAGACTGGATATTTAAATGTCTTCCCTGTTCAATTCCTTAGAGAATTCTATAACACGAAAGACACAATTCCTTCAGAACAATACGCGAGTAGTTATGTCTTTAAAATCACAGGGGAACGTAGTGTACAAATCACTTGTACCTTCTCTTCAAATGAAGCGAGAAATGATGCAAAAGCAAAATACACTGTTTTGCTCGGACAAGCAGGATATACAGGAAACGAAGGAAGCGGATTCGTTTCTCCAAGCGAAGATCTTTTAATCCGCTACACCAGTGAAGATAACAAGCTTTGTATCGCTTTTGAAGGCGAACCAAAGAACGACTTTAACTCTTTATGGCCAACTAATAAGATTGCTAGTTTGTTCGCTAATAAAGGTTATACAGACCCACTTCCATCATACGATAAGGTCTGCGATATCATCACTGCTGATGATTATTATGATGGTAACATCTACATCACGATTGAAACAGGTAACGCAAGCAGCGTTGCTTCCGAGTATATCAATTCATTAGTGAAAGCCAAATTCACTTATAACTATGGTCAATCCATCGTCAGTAACACTGATGTTTATGATTCACCAAACAAACAATACTATGTTGAAGTATCCACAAACCGCTTTGGTGTTCAACTCAAAGTTGTTAGTCTTGGTGGTGGTAGTCAAGGTGAAAATGAATTCCCAATGGATAAAATTGTTGAAGACTTCCCAACTGCTGATGGAGTTCTTCCAACAATCAATGCTGAAGGTGCAACATTTAAATACGAAGATCCATATACTGGTGAAGCAACATTAACTGTTACCTTCTCATCCGGAGAAGCTGCAACAGCAGCCTACAATGCATACATTGAAGCGTTAACCACAGCGTTATTCACTCACGAAACAGTTTGGGGCATGGATGTTTATGTTTCCCCAGATAGAAAGTTTATGATTGAATTCGACGTTGATGACCTCAATCAAGGTTCCTTCGAAATGTGTTTCATGGATACCGGTGGAATGATTTAAAGGCAAAAAATATTAAAGGCTTACCGTTTGGTAAGCTTTTTTTATGCTTATGTATTGTTTTTTTAACTAAAAACAAATAACATGGTAGACATGCGTTTACTATCAAGAAAGGAAAAAAATATGAAAAAACTCATCAAATCATTACTCCTTGGTGCGGTGGTCATTGGTACAGCGGTCGGTTGTAACTTCAACCATTCCCATAGCAACACCCAAGCCCCATCTTCAACAAGTAGTAATTCAAGTTCTGCTTCAGAAAGCATTACCTCAAGTATTGCTTCTTCAAGTAGTTCATCTAGCATTACATCATCTAGTAGTTCTTCTTCATCAAGTATCTCATCTAGCAGTACTTCAAGTAGTTCTACATCCATTGCTCCAACATTAACTGGCATTGCATTGAATGCGGATAACGTTAAAAAAGCCTATAACTATGGCGATAAGTTAGATCTTACCGGTTTAGTGGTTACCGCGAAATATAGCGATAACACCACTGTCGCAGTGACTGACTACACCACTTACCCTGCTAACGATGCGACATTAATTCAGCTTGGTGAAGTTTCAGTGAGAGTTGATTATCAAAACTTCAGTGAATCTTTCACAATTACTGTTGCCAAAGTTTTAACCGGTATTACATTAAATACCAACAACGTTAAGAAAGAATATTACGTTGGTGAATCATTAGACTTAACTGGTTTAGTGGTCACTGCTAAATATAACGATTATTCAAACGCTCCAGTTAATGATTACACATCTAATCCTGTTAATGGTGCAACTTTTAACGAAATTGGCAAGCAAACAATCACCATTGCATACCAAGAAAAGACCGCTACCTTCGAAGTCAATGTCAACAAGCCTATTAAAGCGGCATGGACTGAAGAAGAAGCCAAAATCATGTCCGATAATTTACATGGTGTTGTCTTACCATACTCAGGTTTTGAAGAATCAGTTGTTACCTATGACGCTGAAAAAGAATCAGTATTTATCAAAGGTGGTACATTAGCCACAGACTCATTAGCCAACTACGCTACCGCGATGATTAACGCTGGTTTCGAAAGAGTTAATGATGCAGCATATGTTTTCGAAAAATCTGTTGCTGCTACAGAAGGTACTAGATACGTAAGAGTGGGCTTCAAGAATGACGAAGGTCAGTTCTTCTTACAAGCATTAGACCCATACTATTATGAATTCCCAACATTCTTCGCTGAAAATTTCGCTTCTCAATACATTGGTAGTGAAGATGTCGCTCCAGCCTTACCAGGTGCTGATTATTACGATGTTAATTCTCAATATAGAGTTATCATGTGCTATATGGAATGCACTACTGAAGATGGCGGTTATTCCGATATCTTAAGAACAGCTGGTTGGAGAGTCCAAGAAGAAAAAGACAGTTACGGTTATTTTGTTGCTGTTTCTCCAGATTATTCATATCAAGTGAGTTATCTCTATCAACCAGCAGCAAAAAGAGTGGCTATTTACTTTGAATTAATTGGCAAATGGCAAACAAGCTTCTTTACCGAATTCTTCACAGAATATTCACCATGTGTCATTGATGTCCCAGTGTTCGAAGGAAAAGAAGTTACATATTTATATATGATTTCTGGCACCACCGCGATGGTATCCGTTAACGGCGCTACAAATGCTGAAGTTGTTGCCTACGCTACTAAAGTTGAACAAGCTGGTTGGGATGTTAACTGCAATAATGACATTTATAAAGCCAAATTAACAATCGCCAATGTCGGTGTTGCTAATATGACTTTCTACTATAACGCTCAATATGGTTCAGCTATCTTAATGGTTTATGGAATCTTTGATCCATTACCAGTTGCACAATTCCCAAGCGAAGAAGTCGCCAGAATTTTAGGTGAAGATATCACCGATGTCGTCCCAGTCTATCAAGGCGAAGCAACAGGTTACACAATTGTTAAAGAAGGCTCAAATAACGTTATTAAAATTGCTGTTGAAAAAGGCACAGAAAAAGGCTGCGCTGCCGCCTATCTTGAATACATTCAAACTCAAGGCTACGCGTTAGAAGAAGGCTATAGCACAATCTATGTGTCTGCAAACAAACAAATCTATATCCAATCCAATGGTATTAATAACAGTGGCGAATTCACCATCACTTTCAGACCTGTCCCATATACCATCAGCTGGCCAACTAAAAAAATCGCTAGATTCTTAGGTAATGATATTGATACTGTCATTCCTGCTTTAGATGATGACAGAATCGCTCTATTCGAATTAGATGAAGACAATGATGGTTTATGGATTAAACCAGAATTTAAAGAAGATGCTGATTATGATATCGACGAAGTTCTTAACGACTATATCAAAGTCTTAGAAGAAAATAAATTCTTTGTCATGTTAACAGATGAAGATGGCACACCATACTATGTCTCTCCAGACTTAAAAGTTGTTGTTATCCCATTTGTTCAAGATGGAGATTTATATATTCTTATCAACACCGTTGCCGCTTTAACATATGGTCAATGGCCAGAATATCACCTCGCTTATTTCTTAGAAAAGCATGGCTATACAGATAAACTTCCAGCCTATGAAGGTGAATTCGTTTCCGCAAACGCAGAAGTTCGTTTAAGTTCTTTAAAGATTGATGTTGTTTTAGAAACAGAAGACGCTGAAGAAATCAAAGCAGAAGCTGATGGTTACGCCGCTTTATTAGTGGAAGAAGGTTTCAAACTCTTTGAAGAGATGGGTGAAAACGGTCAATGCAGAAGATACTACTCACCAAACAAACAATATGAAGTTTCTGTGATGTATCAACCAAATGGCTTCACTGTTCAAATTGATGAAATCGCTAACGAGCATCAAGCAACCACCACTTTCCCAACTGAAAACCTTTATGCAGAACACCCAGAACTTGAAGGCGTTCTTCCAGTCGTCGTGGATGGAGAAGCAACATTCAGCACTCAAATTCAAAGTGATTATATTGAAATCTTCGTGATGTATGAAGACACATCCTTAATCGCTGGTGCACAAGCAGCTTATGAAGAATCTTTGTTAAAAGCGGGATTCACCGCGCAAGAAGACACATATGGCTATGAACTCGTCTATTTATCACCAGATTATACATACTATGTTGCAGTCACTGACTGGTCAACTTACGAAACACCAGGATTCGATATTGAAATCTTCTACGACATCGCCTAATTAAACATTTTAAAAGGCCGGAATTAACACGTTCCGGCCTTTTTATTATCTTTAAATATAATTTAACCAGTTTTACTTTTTCGTGGTTAAGAGCGCCGATAAATGCACAATGCATCTAACAAGAAGAGCGCCGACACTATTTGTGAGAATAACAATTAGTAAATTCCACAGCATATTAATATTCCAATTGAATGCCATACCAAAATAAAACATATTAGCGATACAGTGTTGGAAACCACAATAAACAAATAATGTGACCGCAGTAATAATACCCACGATCTTCATGCCATAGTTTTGTAAGTTCTTGAAGAAATAAACAGCGATGTAAACTAAAGCGCCGCAGAAAATGCCTTGTAAGAAAACTGTATCTGAAGCAGTCTTACCTTCTGAAATAGCTTTAATTTTACTCGCAACTTCTGGAAGATTCATGAAGATAAAATGGCAAAGAATGCCAAGGGCAAACGCACCTATCGCATTACCCACAAGCATAATTGGTAAATTAATCGCGTTTTCTTTAAGTTTTTCTCTATCGTCAAAGACGACACCAATTTTGCCTGTGTATAATTGAAGACCAAGCACACAAACAAGAATTAAACCGACGGAGAACAATGCAGACGCAAATATCTTTCCTGCGGTGGTGTCACCCATATAGGTACTCACAATGGTAAAAACAAATGATCCGAGACCAATCGCTAAACCTGCATAGATGCCATAGAGCAAAACTTTTAAGTATTTCATATTAGAAAACTGGTTTGTTATCAACGAAAGCTTTGACATTCGCGCCACTATAAACGCGTAAGCCTAATTCTTCCAATCTCTTTCTTCCGCCTTGGAAGCCTTTTTCAACAGCAACCGCTACACCTAAGACAGTAGCGTCTGCTTGTTTACATAAATCATATAAACCAAAAGAGGCATTGCCTTCCGCTAAAAAGTCATCGACAATCAATACCTTATCGCCTCTTTTTAAATATCTATCTCTCACGGTAATTTGTGAATTGATATTACGAGTGAATGATTTAACAGTGGCGGTATAGACATCGTTGCCAACTGTCGCGGATTTACTCTTTTTAGCAAAAACGAGAGGGACGTTACCTAATTCTTCTGCAACTGCAAAAGCAAGTGGAATACCACTAGTTTCAATAGTTAATACTTTTTTCGCGGTTGGAAATTCCGCGGCGATTTCTTTTGCTAATGCTCTTGTTAAAGAAACATCAATTTGGTGATTCAAGAATGAATCAACTTTTAAAATATCATTGTTAATGATCACGCCATCTTCAAGGATGCGGTCTTCTAATAATTTCATTATTTTTGGATCTCCTCATTCCATTTATCGATGTCTTCTGGTTGAGCGACATAAACATAAGGAACGTTTCTCTCCAATTCGTTATAGTCTAAGCCATAGCCAACGAGGAAATAGTTCTCTTTGAGAGTCTTACCAACATAATCGATCTTAATGTTTTCACATCTGGCATATTCTTTATCGAATAAAGCACAGATAATAATTCTTTTTGGTTTGTAGTTTTCGTTTAAGTGATCGATAAGATATTTCATAGAAATACCAGTATCAACGACATCTTCGACCACTACAACCGTGCGGTCTTTAATATCCATATCAAAATCTTTCTTTAAATTGATTTTGCCTGTGGATTGTACACCAGCATAAGATGAGATTTGAATGAAATCAGTGAAAATAGGTCTATCAATACGCTTGATTAAATCAAACATGAAATTAAGAGCGCCTTTCATGACACCCAAAAAGAGTGGAGTTTTTTCTTCGTTTTTTAACTCTTCTGTTAATCTCTTACCAAAATCATTACAAATGTTTTGGATTTGTTCTTCGGATAAAACTATTTCACGATTTTCTTTCATAGGTAAAGCCTCCTATTATTCCCATTCAATGGTGGCGCATGGTTTATTACTTAAATCATATAATACACGATTTACGCCTTTAACTTCATTTAAAATTCTATCTCTAATTTTACCTAAAAGGGCATAAGGAATTTCTTCGATGCTTGCTGTAACGGCGTCAACAGAGTTGATTGCGCGGATAACTACTGGCCATTCAAATGTTCTTTTGCCGTCTTTAATACCAGTGGATTTAACTGGTGGAACGACTGTGAAGTATTGCCAGACTTTTTGATCTAAACCCGCATTAGCGAATTCTTCTCTTAAGATAGCATCACTTTCTCTCACCGCTTCAAGTCTATCGCGTGTAATAGCGCCCACGCATCTCACGCCTAAACCTGGGCCTGGGAATGGTTGACGGTAGACCATACCATGTGGTAAGCCTAGGGCTTCACCAACTTGTCTAACTTCGTCCTTATATAATAACTTCACTGGTTCAACGAGTTCAAAACCAAGTTCCGCTGGTAAACCACCAACATTGTGGTGAGCTTTTAGACCAACAGATTCTAAAATGTCAGGATAAATAGTACCTTGTCCTAAGAAAGAGATACCATTAAGTTTTTGTGCTTCTCTTTTAAACACATCGATAAAGATTTTACCGATAATTTTTCTTTTTTGTTCTGGATCTTCGACACCCGCGAGAGCGTCTAAGAATTCATCAACTGCGTCAACATAGATTAAGTTAGCGCCTAATTGTTCTTTAAATACTTTAATAACTTGTTCTGGCTCGCCTTTTCTTAATAAACCATGGTTCACGTGAACACATGTTAAGTTGTTGCCAATAGCTTTAATTAATAAAGCGGCACACACTGAAGAGTCGACACCACCAGAAAGCGCTAGTAATACTTTCTTGTCTCCGACTTGAGCACGAATTTCCTTAATTTGTTCCTCAATGAACGCATTAGCTAACTCACGGTTATTAATACGTTTCATGTTTGGATCTCTGACATTTCCGTTCATAACTTTCCCTCCTACCAATGAACTTCAATTACCTTGTTGAAGAGTTTTTTAACTTCTTCTGTAGGTTCTTCAAACTTGTTGATTAAAACTTCAAGTTGTTCATCAGGCACAATCGAAGTTTCTTTTCGTTGCTTGTTATAGAAACGAATTTGTTCAACTGTGCGGGGAAATAAAACTAAAACATATTCATCGTATTCAGGATTTTCCTTAACGTACTTTTCTCTTAAGACATTTAAGTCCGTTAAAGCATCTAAAATTACGGTTACGTCATCATATTTTTTAGCGTATTCATGGATTCTAAAAGAAAAAAGCTCCCATACTTCTTTTTGCTTTGAAAAATCCTGTGTCGTCCCGGTGAGTTCGTACCTAATCTCGTCACTAGACACAATCAAAGCATGTGGATGAGCCTCTTGATACGCTTTTGCCCATGTAGATTTACCACTACCAGGCATAGCAGATAACATGATAAGTGTTTTCATTTCTTCCTCCGATTCGGTTGAACGAAATCCTATCTATTAGCAACTTTTAAATAAAAAGTTCCTACGTGATAATACAACACCCGGTTTATCTTCTTTATAAGTGACACCAAACCACACTGATGGAGTGGATAATAAGCGCACGGTCGCCTTATTTTCATGAACTAATTCATCAACCACTGTTGGAATTAAGAATTCAGATTTAGGAACATTGATATTTTCTTTTAGCCAAAGTGGGAACTTTTCGCCTAAAGCAGGAATGAGGTCCTTATTGAAGCAGAATAAGTTCATGGACACCAATTGATTTGGTTCGGTTTCAAAGACTGGAGAACCGTCTAGTGGTTCGCAAACAACTTTGTTGCCCTTAGCGTAGATACTGGATTCAATGAGTTTTTCTAAACAACCATTTGCGTCTTTAAAGGCTACACCTCTTTTAACCGCACCATTTTCGGTCATTGTGTTCTTAGCTTCGAACGCAACAATAGCGTATTTGCCTTTACTATCTTTTGGTAAGGAAGCTAAATATTTGTAAGCAACTTCATATGTTTCTTTACCATAGAAATCATCACCATTGATGACGATAAAATCTTCCTTAATCAATCCACGTGCCGCGTAAATTGCATGAGCGGTGCCCCATGGTTTCTCTCTTCCTTCTGGGCATTTGAAGCCTTCTGGAAGGTCGTTTAAATCTTGGAAAGCGTACTCAACTTTAATAATCTTTTCCGCTCTTTTACCAATCGTATCTCTGAAAGCTTCATAGAAATCTTTTTTGATAATGAAGACGACAGAACTGAAACCCGCACGCTTTGCGTCATAAATGGAATAGTCTAATAAGAAGTTATTATACTCATCCATTGGTTCCATTTGTTTGAGGCCACCAAAACGGCTACCCATGCCTGCGGCCATAATGACTAGTTGCATAATGTAAAACTCCCTTGTTTATTTAAAAAATAATGCTGCAGCACCAATCTTACCGGAATCATATCCTAATTCCGCTGGAACAACCTTAACTGCTGGTGTTGCTTTATATCCATAGAAACGTTCTTCGATATATTTATTTAATGGATCAAATAGTGGTTTGCCTGCATTAGCAATACCACCAGAAAGAACAACAACATTTGGTCTAAAGATGTTGCAGAAATTTAATATACCTTCACCAAGATACTTGATATAGTTATTCAATACTTGTTCAGCGCTTTTATCGCCTCTAGCAGCGGCTTCAAAGACAACCTTACCACCCACTAATTCAATTTCAGGTGATACTTGCCACATAAGAGAGCGCTTATTGCCATACATGGCTTTTTTAGTTTCTCTGATTAAAGCGGTAGCGGAAGCATAAGCTTCTAAACAGCCTTTTCTACCACATGAACATGGTTCACCATCAACTTGAATAACGGTGTGACCGAGTTCTCCGCCTTTACCTTCATTGCCTTCATAAAGTTTGCCATTGATGATGATACCACCACCAACGCCTGTACCTAATGTAAGCATAATGACGGTTTCATAAGCCTTACCCGCACCAAACTTCGCTTCGCCTAATGCGGCAGCGTTCGCGTCATTAGTTAAACGCACTGGATAAGGTAATACTTCTTGCATGATTTGAGTAACTGGTAATTCATTCCAGCCTAAGTTATTCGCATAATTAACGATACCATGCTCAACGTCTAACGTACCTGGAGAACCAATACCTATACCTGCTATTTTTCCTTCTAAATGTTGAGAAGCGATATAATCTTTCACTAATTCTGCGAGTTGTCTAATGGTTTTTTCACCAGGTTCGCCTTTAACAAAAGGCATGGAAAATTTGTCATAGACACGACCGTTACTATCAACCGCCGCACCTTTAATTGACATACCACCAATATCAATACCAATTGCAATCATAGCGTCACCTAAAACTTAATATCGTAGAAGACGAAGTTATTATCATTATCGATATAACCGACTTCTTTATCTTTGATAATGATGTAGCCATCATCATCGACATAGCCGAGTTTCTTGGCACCAAAAGAGATTTCACCTTCTGGAGTGATATCTGCGAACTTTTGACGGTTGATAAAAATGCCTTGACGGTCAATATATCCCACCATCTTTTCACCAACAAAAACGTTCTTACCAAAACTCTCGACAATTTGCATACTATTTACCTTTCTTATCTACAAAAGGACCGACTTTTGCAGCGTTTTCGACCTTAACACCGTCTAAATTAGAGGAGATAATCTCCGCATCATTACCCACTTCAACGTTATTAAGAATAGTGTTTGGGCCAATGGAACAAGCTTCACCAATTTTGGATTTACCTAAAATTGTGGTGTTACTTCTAATCACGGTATCTTGACCAATTTCTACATCTGGGGAAATATAAGCGGAATCAATATCCTCAATAGAAACACCGGAGAGCATTAATCTTTGATTAATTCTTCTACGCATAATCTTAGCCGCATACGCTAATTGGACACGGTTGTTAATGCTATAAACTTCTTTCATTTCTTCCGCAACGAAGACACCAACATGGTAATTATCTTGGATGAATAATTGGACTAATTCAGATAAGTAGAACAAGTGACGATTATTATCCACGGATAATCTTTCAATATATTTGAATAACAATTCGTTATCAATGATACAGATACCAGTGTTAACTTCGTTAATTTCATATTCAGCGAATGTACAATCGCTTTCTTCTCTAATCGCTAAGATACGATTTGATTTATCTTCGCGTAAAATACGACCATAACCTTTTGGATTGTCTAAAACCGCAGAAACAACAGTCATGTCATATCTGTTCTTTTCGTGGATGTGGAAGATTTGACGCAAAGTTTCTGTTTCTACTAATGGGGTGTCACCATAGATCACTAATGTTTGACCTGGTTTACCTTCTAAGAATGGCTTTGCTTGTAAAACAGCGTGACCTGTACCTAATAATCTCTTTTGCCAAACGACATCTGATTCTTTTTCGACAAGAGATTTTGTTAATTCGCCACCAAAGCCCACAACAGTAACAATTTCTTGTGGATCAAGTGGCTTAACCGCATCAATAACATAGTTAATAATTGGTTTACCTAAAATTGGATAGGAAACCTTTGAGTGCTCTGGATCACGGGAATTCATTCCTGTGCCTTTGCCAGCCGCTAGTACGACTACATATTTGTTCATAAAAGAACCTCCATTATATGTATGTAATTTACAAAAATTATTTCAATACACGGGCCAATTCGACCTGGTATTTGTTGTCAAATTTCTTAAGAATGTTCTTAAGTAGTTTTTTATCAGTGCTTAAAGCAAAAGCAGCAGAACCTGAGCCTGTCATTTGGACGATTTTAAGACCACAATCACGCAATTCATCAATAATGGTTTGGATTTGTGGCACTAATTTAATAGCAGGGGCTTGCAAGGAATTGCCGATACTAGCCGCTAATAAATCATCATCGCCCTCTTTTAATGCTTTAATTACATTATCCACGTTACAAATTGTTAAATCCATAGAATCTGCCATAGCATAAACTTCTTTAGTGGAACAGCCGGCTTCTGGCTTAACAATAAGAACGTAATAGTTATTTTTAATTTCAATTGGTTCAAGAATTTCACCAAGACCTTTGCATCTTGCGGGTTTGCATTTAACAAAGAATGGGATATCACAACCCAATGTTTTACCAATTTCCATTAATTCTTCATCTGTAGCGCCTAATTTTAAAAGATCATTGACCGCTTTCAAAGAGCAAGCAGCGTTAGATGAGCCACCGCCTAAACCCGCTTGAATAGGAATAACCTTATGAATAAGGATTCTGAATTTTTCATTGAAATGGTAGATGCTACGCAACTTATCAATTGAGAACGTTGCTAAATTATAGCTGAATGTACCAATAGAGAAATCATCAACTGTAACAAAGTTATCTGGTGATTTTTCTAATGTATCCACCACTAAAGAATCGTGCAATGAAATAGGAACCATAATCATATCTAATTCATGGTAACCATCTGCACGTTTCCCTGTGATATTTAAGCAAAGATTAATTTTTGCGTAGCTACGAATGTGTAAACTTTTCATCTTCAATTTAATTGTAACACGTTAAAAAATATTTTTAAGGGGGACTTATTACTTTTGTAGATACTTGAAAATAGTTAAATAAGTTTCTGGTAATAAATCCTCTGGACGAGACAATGGATTAATCCCAAGGTCGGAACATAATTTTGCCACAAGTTCTTTGTCTCTCAAAGTATTAACTAAGTTATTTTGAATTGTTTTGCGTCTGTTCAAGAATAATGACTTCGCTAATTTGAACGCCCCAACAGCGTCTTCCCTATTTTTGTTTTCATCAATAGTGATAGCGAACACTACTGAGCTACATTTAGGGGCTGGGTAAAATGAACCAGCCTTCACTACAAATAGTTTTTCAATGGATCCAAGTAAATGTAATAAGACAGAAACCGGTCCATATTCTTTACCTTTTACATCATAAAAGCGATTGAGCGCTTCATTTTGAATCATAAACACCATACGTTTTGCACTAATGGCATTTGTTAAAAAGAATTGGATTGTTTCAGTCGTGATGTTGTAGGGTAAGTTGCCAATAATTTTGTTATATTTAGAAACATCGTGTTTTCTAATGTCATTTTCAATGATTTGAATATTAGAAAAATCTTGATAAACCACTCGTAAAAAATTAACCATCCTTGGATCAATGTCTACAGCGTCATATTTAGCGTTACTTAAGCTAATAAAATGTGTTAAGGAACCAAGGCCTGGGCCAACTTCTAAAACACTATCATTTTCAGCAATATTTAAAGCACCAACAATCTTATCGCAGATGCTTGGCTCCACAAGAAAATTCTGTCCATAATCCTTATCAGGTCTTAGGGAAGCTTTGGTAACGATTTCATTAATGTTAGAGCGATTAATTTCCATGGTTATATTGTTTAACTATATCCTTTAACACTTCTAATTGTACATGAGTGTTATTCATTCTTTTAAGTAGTTGTTTGTTGTTACATGTTCCTAGGTTGAGTTTTTCACTCACGTATGCCCTTAATTGGCTGTTTTCTGTAATTTTTAGCTCATATAAATCAAAAGAGGTAATTTCCGCGTATTTTTCAGGGTTATTTTCAAAAAATACCTTTAATTTGCAAAGTATTTCGTCAATTTGGCACTCCGCAACACCGTTCTTTTTACCCCTGTTGCACTTAGAAATATCAATTTCAACGTTATGTACTTTATTTAGCATACCGTTCAGCTTATTTCTAATTTGTTGGCCTGCTTCATCAGGATCAGTCATAATGATAACATCCTTATCTTTTAAATAAGAAATAAGGGAAGAATCTAATTCGTAACCATTAACCACAACAATTTCAGAAGCGATGTAATTTGAAAGATAAGAAGCATCTTCTTTACCTTCTACGACTAAGATGTATTTTAAATACTTTTTCATAAGTTAAAAAGCTTACAAGAATTATCGTAAACAACCTCTAATAAATGCTTCTTAGACATATCTCTTAAATTAGCAATTTCATCTGCGATTAAAATGAGATTTGAAGGTTCATTTACTGTACCTCTAAGCGGGTGTGGAGAGAGGTATGGAGAGTCGGTTTCTAACACCAGTTTTTCTAGTGGCACTTCCGCGGCCACTTCTTTAGGTGTTTTAGCGTTTCTAAATGTCACTGGACCATCTAGGCCAATATACAAATTGAGGTTAATTATATCTTGAATATTTTCCACACTTTCTGAGTAGCAATGCATCACTCCGCCGTGCAATGGCTTATGTTCTTTTAAGATTTCTAGGGTATCTTGGAAAGCTTCGCGACTATGAATAGAGATCGGAAGACCAACCTTATTAGCGAATTCAATTTGTTTGATAAAAAACTGTTTTTGAATTTCACGTTTTTGAAGATCTTTTTCCCAGTGATAATCGAGTCCGATTTCACCGATACCTACGACTTTTGGATGCGAATAAAGGTTTAACACTTCGTTAAGTTGTTCGTCGTCAACGCCTTCCAAATTTTCTGGATGGAAACCTACGCAGGCATAAATGAATGGATACTGTTCAGCGATTTTAATAGCCTTCAAAGAACTATCTTTGTCCCAACCGATAACCACCATTTTCTCAATACCAGTTTGTAAGGCACGAGAAATAACATTATCTAAATCCTGATAAAGTTGTTCGTCATTTAAGTGACAATGTGTATCGATTAATTTCATTATTTACCTACGCAGAAACGTGAGAATATTTCTTTAGCCAAGTCTATTTGATTAGCCTCGCCTAAGATTTCTAATATTGCGGTATAAGCTTCTAACAAAGATACAGAAACTAGATCAATTGTTAAATCATTTTCGGCGTCTTGTTTTGCTTTTAATAATGATTGTTTGGCCTTTCTTAATAAACCTATTTGTCTAGCGTTATTTAAAGCCGGTTTAGAGAACGTTTTTTCATCTAAGCCGATTACTTCTTTAATCTTCTTTGTTAGAGGCTCTATATTGTTGTTTAAAGCAGAAATTGAGAGCCTATCATCTTTAGATGAGACATCAGATTTGTTATAAACAACGATAGGATTATATTCTTTAGTGTATTCGAGGATTTGTTTGTCTTCATCATCAATATCATTAGAACCATCTAAAACCACAATTACGACATCAGCGTCTTTAATTGCTTTCTTAGATTTTTCGATACCAATGGATTCAATTTTATCATTAGATTCATGGATACCTGCGGTGTCGTATAAGTGGAGAACTACACCATCAATATTCGCGTGTCCTTCCACAACGTCACGTGTGGTGCCCGCAATATCGGTAACAATTGCTCTATCTTCGCCTAAAAAGGCATTTAATAATGAGGATTTGCCAACGTTTGGTTTACCGACAATTGCGACTTTTACACCTTCATTAATGATTTGAGCTTTTTCGCCATCACTAATTAATAAGTTAATTTTATTAACTAAATCATCAGCGTATTCCACAACCTTTTCCTTATTAGCCACTTCAATATCTTCGTATTCTGGATAATCAATATTAACTTCAATCAAAGCGAGAAGATCCGCTAATTTGGTTTTAATTGGTTTTAATAAATCACTAGTTTGACCATCTAAAGATAAAAGGTTTAATTTCTTGGCTTCTTTAGTGGTGGCGTTAATCACATCATTAATTGCTTCTGCTTGAACAAGGTCGATTTTATTATGCATGAAAGCGCGGCTAGAGAATTCGCCATTCGTGGCCATTCTCGCTCCGTTTTGCATACACACCTCCACTATTTGTTTGGCGATAAGTGGTGAACCATGACAAATGATTTCCACACTATCTTCACCAGTGAATGATTTAGGTCCTTTATAAACTAATAGGACAACATCATCGATTTTTTCACCCTTATCAACAATAGAAGCATAGAGGATTGTACGTTCCTTTATATTCCTTAAATCTTTAGTACAGCATTTAGAAACAACATCTAAAACATCATCGCCAGATAATCTCACGATGGCTAATGCACTTTTGATAGGAGCGGTAGCTAATGCAACAATGGTCTCAAACATAATCCTGCAAAAAACACCCTAAAGGGTGTTAATTATTTTTATTCAACGTAAATGATTTGAACTTGTCTTTGCGCGCCTTCACCGATTGATTCAGTTCTGACGTTTGGCATGTTATTTAATGCGTTATGAATAGCTCTTCTTTCATCCGCTGGCATTGGATCAAATGTGTATGTTGTTTTTGTTTTTTGCACATCATGACCTAATCTTCTAGCCATACGAACTAAGCGAGAGTACTTATTGTCTTTGTAACCGTTGATATCAAGCAAGATTCTAAATCTCTTATGGAAGTGATTGCTAACCGCTAATTTCACTAATTCATTAAGAGCTTGTAATGTCTTACCATTTCTACCAATTAAGATTGGGTTATGTGTAGAATCAATTGTGATTCTAATAACTTGATCGTCTAATTTTGTGTTAACTGTGCTTTCGATTTCTAAAGCATCAACAACACCTAAGATGTAATCTTCAGCAAACCTGATAACATCAGATAAGTCGTAGACTTCAACAACGATCTTTTTAGCAAACAAACCTTTTCTTTTATCGGAAACGATATAGATTAATTCATCAACTTCAACGCCAGTTTCGGTAGCGGCAGCTTGAAGAGCTTCTTCGACAGTTTTTCCAGTATATTGTTTCATACTAAATTATCTACCTTTCTTTTTGGTTTTACTTGAGGTGATTTTCTCAACCACTAAGGTTTGGACGATGGAGAATAATGCACCGACAAACCAATAAACACCCATAGCACTTGGTAATGTGAAGCCCATGAGGATAATCATGGCCATCATGATATAGGTGAACATTTTCATTTGATTTTGTTGTTGGTTTTGCGCTGGGTTTTTACCTAATTGAGCTACTTTTTTACGTTTTGCCTTTTGAATCCATTGTGGAAGGAGAATTGATAAAACTTGAGCAGCTGCCATTAAAAGGAATAAAACTAACGCGGTGACTGCACTACCGTTTGCCCAGTTAACACCATTAAATAAGACGGTGTTAATGGCATCACTTAAGTGTAATCCTAAGAATGAGTCAGATGATAAGCTAGCGGAACCTTGCAAAGCACCCCAAACGCAGATGAAGACAGGGAATTGAACAATCATTACCAAGAGAGTACTAAGAGGATTAATCTTATTCTTCTTATATAATTTCTGCATTTCCGCTGCCATTTGTTGTTTTTCATAGTTGTTTGTATTGGCATTTGGATACTTGTTTTGAATCTTAGCAATGTCTGGTTGGAGAGCTTGCATCTTAGCGTTACCAGTTGTTTGTTTCAAAGTAACAACTAACATTAAAGATCTTACAATAAAGGTAATTACAAAGATGGCTAATAATTGAGCAACACCACCTGCGACACCACCATTCTTGAATGAATGGACCAATGTTTCAGTGAGCCAGCCAATTGGGTAAACTAATAAGCCTTCAAAGAAGCCTCTCTTCCAGGCATAGCCCCAGCCTTTAGCCTCGATTTCAACTTTAACTTTGTCATCTGAACGATAATGGGCACCATTGGCATAGCCATAGAAACCATAATCGTCTGTGTTGATTGAGAGACAGGAACGATATGAAGCAATAAGAGAATTCATATCTTTTTGATAAAGCTTTAAATAGTCATTAGATGGTAAATCATCTAATGTTAAAGAATTGGTACCATTTTTAATACCATCTTTAATTTCTTGATTTAAATTGGTCCAGTTGTCCCAAAGCTTTGCGCCATCTGTATTTGAATAGAATTTAAGATAGCCATAGTTATCCAAAGCTTGAATAGCTTCATCAAATTTGACGGTTGAAGCATCTAATTTACTTTCCTTCAAAGCGTTGGTTAAAACCAATTTATCTAATTCGACATAGTAATTATTTGATGGTAGAGCAAAGCCAGATTTGATGGCATCAGATTTGGTTTTACCAATACCACTTCCTGCATTTGACGGAACATTTATAACGTACCAAATGTTATCATTGCCTTCGATGGCTCTGATGGCTTCTTCTGGTTTATGTTCTGCATCGTAATAATCACATACGCCGTAATCAAAAGCGTAAAGGATATGAGCTTTATCAAGATTTGAACAAAATGACGCGGTACAACTAGAGAGTAGGAGTGCTCCGGCAACTAATGCCAAACCTCCTAAGGATAGTTTTGTTCTTTTTTTCATTTAATAAGTCCTATCTAAAATTTGAATAATTCTTTCAGTGATTGTTTGTTATCATCATACGAACGATTAAGGAAATTTGCTTTAGCAATGATAACAATGTCCAATGATTGAGAATTGTAGTTGATCAACGAATCACACATCGATCTAATTTGTCTTTTGACAAGATTGCGAACAACAGCGTTACCCAGTTTAGAAGAAACAGAAATGCCCACTCTTACATAGTTAAATTCATTTGGGCGAATGTGGATGACATACGATTGGTTACGCTGCGCTCTGCCTTTTTTAATCGCTAGAGCAAAGTCATCACTTGCTTTAATACGATTAATAACTTTCATAATCTTCCTCTGATTAGTCAGCTAATTTTTTTCTGCCTTTAGCTCTACGACGAGCAAGAACGCGACGACCATTTGCGGATTTCATACGAGCACGGAATCCAGCCTTGTGTTGATGTTTAATTTTACTTGGTTGATATGTTCTTTTCATAAAAGAAACCTCCTTACATAGCGAGATAAGTTTAATAGCATTTATTAATAAATGTCAACAAAATGTGGTATTAAGTGAGTTATTCACAATGGCGTTTTTGTCAAAAGTAGTGGAAACGTGGTGCAAAAAAGTCAGTAATCCACAAATCCACAGACTGTTGAAAAGTGGAAAACTTATCCACAATTTTGAAGATGTGGAAATGTGGAAAACTCACTATAGTTACAATTCTATGGGGATTGATGTGGAAAACTTATTTTCGCGCAAATTCGCATACAAAACGAATGTGAATTATTTTATAATAGGTGACACGAAAACAGGTGGAAACGTTATGAATAATTCAGTATCAGAGATATCCCGTATGTGGGAACAAACTTTAGAGCTCATTGATCAAAGGCTCGATGAAAGACAAATATTTGATTCTTTCTTCTCTCGCACTTATATTCATGACATTAAGGGAGACTTAGTGACAGTCGTAGCTAAAGATCTTACATCACAAAGAGTGCTCTCCTCTAAATATATAGAATTAATAAAAGAAGCTTTCTTCGATGTTACCGAACAACATTGCAGATTTGAATTTAAATTAAGTGATGATATTGCTAAAAGCAATAGTATTTATAACGCTAATAAAATTAAGAATGAAGAAACTGTTTTCTTTAAAGATGCGGAATTAAAATCAAACCTTACTTTTGATTCCTTTGTTGAAGGTGAATTCAATAAGGAAGCTTATCGCGCTGCGACAATGATCGCTAAAAAACCAGGTGCGGTTTTCAATCCATTATTCATTTATTCCAATTCTGGTTTAGGTAAAACTCACTTATTGCACGCTATTGGAAACTACATTAGAACAATCAGTAAGCCAGGCGCAAAAGTGTTATATATCAACGCTAACGAGTTCGTTGATGAATACGTTAAATTCGTCAAAGGTGAAAAGGGTTCAGAGACCATGAAAGACTTCTTTTCCACCGTCGATGTCCTCTTATTTGATGATGTGCAATTTTTAGAAAATAAGGTTAATACTGAGGAGATGTTTTTCTACATCTACCAAAAGATGGTTAACTCCAACAAACAAATCGTCATCACATCTGATAGACAACCTAATGAATTAAAAGGTTTAGAAGATCGTTTAGTTACTAGATTCAGCCAGGGATTGACCGTAAAAATCAACAACCCAGACCAAAATACATGCGTTAAAATTCTTGAAAAACAAATTCTCAATGAAGGCTTAGATATCAATAATTTCGACCCAGCAGTTTTATACTTCTACGCTGAGAAATTTAGCAGCAATGTTAGAGAGTTAGATGGTGCGTTTAATAGGTTAATTTTCTACGTCACTTCTATGCACCCAGTTGACAAGATTACATTAGAGGTAGCGATTGAAGCTGTACAAAATATTACCGGTGTCAAAAACGTCGCTGCACAGCTATCAGAACAACGTGTTATCAACATCGTCGCTGACTACTACAATCTGACTCCAACCCAATTAGTGGGCAAAACAAGAACTGGTCAAATTGCCCTCGCACGTCACATCGCAATGTATCTAATTAGAATTAATATCGATATTCCGCTCACCAAAATTGGTAACGCATTCGGTGGTAGAGATCACACCACTGTGATGAACGGTATAGAAAAAGTGGAAAGTATGTTGAAAACTGACGAGCAATTAAAAGCCGTTATTGATAAACTAACAAAGACCTTAAAATCCAACTAGTTTATTTAAAAATAAAAAATATCATTTTATAACCAGGTGTGATACAATAATCTCAAGTACCATAATCTGAGTTATCCACAATATCCACAGATTTAATTATTATTATTAATATAATAAATATATAGAAAAGAAAGGAATATGTATGAGATTTACAATTAAGCGTGAGGAATTCCTTAAAGGATTAAATGTTGCCGCAAGAGCTATTTCTAGTAAAAATGCAAAAGCAGTTTTAGAAAACTTTAGATTAGATTTAAACGAAAAAGGTTTATTCATTACTGGTACTGATGAAAACATTTCTATCAAAACTCAAGTTCCTTATAAATTAGGTGAAGAAGAAATTATTAGAAATTACAAAGAAGGCTCTATTTTAATGAAAGCCAGACTTTTAGTGGAAATTACTAGAAAGATGGATACAGAAGAAATTACAGTTGATGTAGTTGATTCCACAATCGCCACTATTAGTAATAATCGTTCAGAATACCGCTTAAACTGCGTCAAGGTTGATGAATATCCTGATCTTGACCTAGAAGCCAATGGTACAGAACTTAGCTTATCTAGAGCCGATTTTGATATCTTAGTAAGCCAAACAACATTTGCGGCTTCTCTTAAAGAACAACGTCCTATCCTCACAGCGTTAAATCTTGAAGCTAGTAATGGTGTCTTAACCGCTACTGCTACAGACAGTGCTCGTATGGCAAGAAAAACACTCAATATTCCTTTAGGTATAGAATTTGTTGCTAACGTTCCTGCTAAGATGATGAATGAAATCAATCACTTATTAGAAGGCAGAGAATCTGTTGAAATCGCATTCAGTGATAAGAAAGCATTATTCACCATTGGTACAACTGTTGTTGCCACTAGATTAATTGCTGGTGATTACCCAAATACAAAGAATATTGTTCCTAAGATGACCAACTACTCATTAGAAGTTAACGCTAATGATTTAATGAGAGCTATTGAAAGAGCTAACATCTTATCCATCGATAGAGAAAACATCGTTGATCTTGCGATGAGTGAAGATGGTATCGAAATTTCTGCTAAATCAAGCCAAGTTGGTTCTGCTGTTGAAAGAATTGATGTCTTCAAATACGTTGGCCAAAACTTACACGTCTCATTTAACAGTAGTTTCGTTATTGAAGCTGTTAAAGCCCTCGGAAGTGCTGATGTCACATTCGCATTTGTAGGCGAAATGAAGCCATTTGTGGTTGAGAACGCCTCAGATGACTCGGTCGTCCAAATTGTCACTCCAGTCCGTACTTATTAGGCCAAAAATACCTATTCTAGACTTTATACAAATTAAGGGAATATTTAATTCCCTTTTTTATTTATATAGTTTATAATAAACATACAGGAGTTTTTGTGGCCCAAAAAAGCATTAAATTACGCGAAGGTGAAACCTTCATCACATTAGGCATTTTGCTTAAAATTACCGGCATTATTGATACTGGTGGTCAGGCAAAATATTTTCTAAGTGAAAACAGTGCTTTGGTCAACGGAGAGGAGGAAAATCGTCGCGGTCGTAAATTATACCATGGCGATATAATTCAAATCTCTGGCAAGTCATTTTTAATCGATTAGCATGCAGATTAAGAATCTCGGCCTCAGAAATTTCCGTAATCACGCATATCTCAATTTCGAATTCTCAAACAATCTCAATGTTTTAACTGGACCAAACGCTGTCGGTAAAACAAACATTGTGGAAGCCATCTATTACCTGTCCTTGGGTAGAAGTTTTAGGGCTAATGATGATGCTGCTTTGATCAAACGAAATCAAGACTATGCAGAAGTAAACGCGGTTATCAGTGAGGGAGAATTAACTAGAAAGATTAAAATCAACATCTCTAAAACTGGCAGAACAATCACTATTAACGGTAAAAGCATTTCTAAACTTTCAGAATTAGCTAAATGCGTTAATGTCATCTTGTTCCAGCCTAAAGATGTCATGCTCTTTAGTGGACCACCTCGTGATAGAAGGAACTTCTTAGATATATCTATATCTAAAAAGAGTGCTGTTTATTTCGATTATATTTCTCGTTATGAGAAAGTTCTAAAAGAGAGAAATGATTTGCTTAAAAGCGAAAAAGTAGATCACACATTACTTGATGTAACGACTGAATTATTAGTCAAATTATCAGGTTCCATCATCTCCTATAGACAAATGTATGTGAAGGATATCAATGATATCCTTAATAAAATAACGCGCGCGCTAACAGGCAATAAAGAAACATTCGAAGTTAAGTATTATCCATTCGTGGCTTACGACTCTAACTTCACTGAGAACGCAAAAAAGGCATTCAAACACGCTGAGGAAGGCGATTTCAAGCATAAGCAAACTTCCATCGGCGTCCATCGAGAAGACATTTCTATCAGCCTAAACGGACGTGATATCGCCACGTTTGGCTCTCAAGGGGAGAACAGAATTGCCGCTCTCGCGTTAAAACTCAGTCCTTACTTCTTAATCGAAGACAAGGACAAAAAACCAATAGTGGTTCTTGATGATGTGATGAGTGAACTAGATCAAAAGCATCAAGAAAGACTAATTAAATTTTTAAGAAAGTTTAATCAAGTGTTCATTACCGCCACGAAATTAGATATTCCTGACTGTAATCACTTATTAATAAAACAAGAAGAAAAGGAGGTCTTCTAATGGAAGAAGAAAAGAAAGAAGTCGCCTTGAAGGATTAGAAGCCGTCAGAAAAAGACCTGGCATGTATATCGGTACTACATCAGCCGCTGGTCTCCATCACCTCGTTTGGGAAATCGTTGATAACGCGATCGACGAAGCCTTAGCGGGTTATTGTACTGAAGTTAAAGTCACCATCAACCCAGGTGATACTATTACCGTTATCGATAATGGTCGTGGTATTCCTGTCGACGTCGTTAAGAAGTCTGGTTTATCCGGTGTTGAAACTGTTTATACAGTCTTACACGCTGGTGGTAAATTCGGTGAAGGTGGCGGTTATAAAGTTTCCGGTGGTTTACACGGTGTTGGTGCTTCCGTTGTTAACGCCTTATCCGAATGGTGTGAAGTCACTGTCCATAAAGACGGTGGTGTTTATTACATCAAATTCCAAAACGGTGGTAAGATTGTCGAACACTTAAAGAGAATCGGTGATTGTGATCCAGAAAAGAATGGCACAACAGTTACCTTTAAACCAGATGCTGCAATCTTTACAGACACCACTCATTATGATTACGAAACAATTCGTGACAGAATGAGACAAGTTGCCTACTTAAATAGAGGCATCAAGATTATTGTTGAAGATACTAGACCAGCAGAGAAGATTCATGAAGAATTCTGCTACAAAGGTGGTATCAAAGAATATGTCTTATTCATCAATAATCACAAAACAAAATTATTTGACGAAGTTATTTATTGCGAAGGCACAGCCCCAATTACTTTAGCTAGTGGTGCTGAAGCTCATGTCTATGCTGAAATCGCAATGCAATATGATGATGGTTATTCATCAAACATCTTCTCTTTCTGTAATAACGTCCATACCCATGAAGGTGGTATGCATGAAACAGGTTTTAGAGATGCTTTAAGAAGAGTCTTCAATGCTTACGCAAGACAAAACAAATTCTTGAAAGATGGCGAAGACGACTTAACAGTTGATGATATTACCGAAGGTTTAACATGTGTTATTTCTGTTAAACACCCAAACCCACAATTTGAAGGTCAAACAAAAACCAAATTAGGTAACTCCGAAGTGAGAAAGATTGTTTCACAAATTGTTGGTGATCAATTAAATAGATTCTTATTAGAAGATCCTCGTTTAGCTAGAACAATCATGGAGAAGATTGTTACCGCTGCTAACGCGCGTTTAGCGGCTAGAAAAGCGAGAGAAGAAATCCGTCGTAAAGGCGGTCTTGAACTTAATACATTGCCTGGTAAATTAGCGGATTGCTCGAGCAAAAAACCTGAAGAATGTGAATTATATATCGTCGAAGGTAATTCCGCTGGTGGTAGTGCTAAAAACGGTAGAAATAGAGAAACGCAAGCTATTCTTCCATTGCGTGGTAAGATTCTTAACGTTGAAAAAGCTCAAGCCAAACGTATCTTTGCTAACGCTGAAATCGGTAACATGATTACCGCTATCGGTGGTGGTATTGACCCAGAATTCGATACATCAAAGATTAGATACCATAAAATCGTCATCATGACCGATGCTGACGTCGATGGTTCTCACATCCGTATCTTATTATTAACTTTCTTCTACAGATTTATGCGTCCTTTAATTACAGAAGGCTACGTTTATATCGCCCAACCTCCTCTATATAAAGTCGAATATCATGGTAAGCAATATTACGCCTACAATGACGATCAATTAGAAACAATTAAGCAAAAATTAAAGTTGAAACCAGGTTATCCATTCCAACGTTATAAAGGTCTTGGTGAAATGGATGCTGAACAACTTTGGGAAACAACAATGGACCCAAGCAATCGTAAGATGATTAGAGTCACTCTTAATGATGCGATTGCCGCTGAACAAATCTTTACAGATTTGATGGGTGACAACGTTGATCCACGTAAAGAGTTCATTCATGCTAACGCGAAGTTCGTGAAGAACCTTGATATCTAAGGAAAGGAGAGCAAGTTATGTTATTAGAAGATGAAAACAAAGTCTTAGACGAAGAAGTCCAAGATGAAGAAACTGAAGAAGTTTCCGCTGAAGAAGAACAAGAACTTGAAGCTGGTATCGTTGCCGGTTTAACCGATGTTGATACCGTTCCATTAGTTAAAGAATCCTTCCTTGATTACGCCATGTCTGTTATCGTCGCTCGTGCGATTCCAGATGTCAGAGATGGTATGAAACCAGTCCATAGACGTATCGTTTACTCTATGGCGGAAAATAGTAACACTCCAGATAAGCCATTCAAGAAATGTGCTCGTATCGTCGGTGACGTTATGGGTAAATATCACCCTCATGGTGACCAAGCTATCTATGGTGCTTTAGCCAGATTAGCCCAACCATTTGCGATGAGATATATGTTAGTTGAAGGTCATGGTAACTTCGGTTCTGTTGATGGTGATGAACCAGCTGCGTACAGATATACCGAAGCCAGAATGGCTAAATTAGCATTAGAAATGGTCCGTGATATCAACTGTGATGTTGTTGATTTCATGGATAACTACGATGGTGTTTGTTGGTATGGCCACAAACATCCCACCACACAACTTAGGTGAAGTTATTGATGGTGTTATCGCTATCGCGAGAAACCCAGAAATCACTGTTGATGAATTAATGGAGTACATCAAAGGTCCAGACTTCCCAACAGGTGCCATCATCTTAGGTAGAAGTGGTATCCGTGATGCCTATGAAACAGGTACAGGTAGCATTGCTATTAGAAGTAAATGTCACATTGAAGAACGTGGTGAACATGGTTTAAAACGTATCGTTGTGGATGAAATTCCATATGGTATTAATAAAGCCAACATGATTGAAAACATGGCTGCTTTAGTCCGTGATAAAGTCATTGAAGGTATCTCTGATATCCGTGATGAATCTAACAAAGACGGTATCCGTGTTGTTATTGAAGTCAAACGTGATGCCATTCCAGAAGTTTTATTGAACCAATTATATAAACTCACCAACTTACAAGTGAGCTTTGGTATTATCAACCTCTGCTTAGTGGACAATGCTCCAAAAGTATGTTCCTTACCAGTCTTATTACAACAATACTTAGATTTCCAAGTTTCTGTTATTGAAAGAAGAACAAAGTTCTTACTTGAAAAAGACGAAGCTAGAGATCATATCGTTATCGGTTTAATCAAGTGTCATGACAACATTGATGATATCGTTGATATCATTAAAGAAAGCGCTACTCCAGAAGAAGCCACTAAGACTTTAATGAGCAAATACGAGTTCACTGAATTACAAGTGAACGCTATTTTAGCGATGACATTACGTCGTTTAACCGGTATTGAAACTGATAAATTAATCGCTGAAAGACAACAGCTTGAAGCTAACATTGCTGAATATAAGAGAATCTTATCTTCTAGAGAAAACGAAATTGAAGTCGTTGTTAAAGAATTAGAAGAAATCAAAGATAAGTTTGGTGATGAAAGAAGAACTGAAATCTCTAATGTTGCGGCGAATATCGACGATGAAGACTTAATCCCACAAGAAGATATCGTTATTACCTTATCTAGAGGTGGTTATGTCAAACGTTTAAGTGTTGATACATTCAAAGCCCAACATAGAGGTGGTAGAGGTGTCCGTGGTGCATCCTTAAATGAAAACGATGTCGTTGATTTAATGGTCTACACTAAGACACATACTGACTTATTATTCTTCACTGATTTAGGTAAAGTTTATCGTATCCGTGGTTACCAAATTCCTGAATATCAAAGAACAGGTAAAGGTATCCCAGTCATTAACTTAATCAACATCGAAAAAGGTGAAAATGTTAAGTCCATTATTCCAGTTGATGAATATTTAGATTACAGATTCTTAATGTTCTTTACTAAAGATGGTATCGTCAAGAGAACACCAATCTCTGAATATGAATCAATCAGACAAAATGGTAAGATCGCTATTACATTAAGAGAAGGCGATAACTTATTAGCCGTTAAAGAAGTCCAAAGCAAGATGAAAGCGTACGGCGAATTTGATGCTGAAAAAGCATATTACACCATGGAATTAGGCGAAGATGGTTTAGGTATCTTCACTAAAGTGGACAATCCAAAAGCCGAAGAAATGGAAAACTACTATGTAGATACAATTGTTGGTATTGCTTCCAGCGAAGGCAAGATGGTGAACTTCCCAGTCGAAGAAGTGAGACCAATGGGTAGAACAGCATCTGGTGTTATCGGTATCGATTTAGATGAAGGCGTTGAAGCAGTCGGTGTTACCGTTGCTTATGAAGGCGACTTAATCTTAGTTGTCACTGATAAAGGCTTTGGTAAGATGACTCATTTCTCTGAATATCGTGTGACAAAGCGTGGTGCTAAAGGTGTTAGCACACTCAAATCCACTGATAAAGTGGGCAAAATCGTCACTGTCCGCTCCGTTTCTAGCGATGATGACTTAATGGTTATCACTAACTATGGTATCGTCATTAGAACACACTTATCAGAAGTTAGACAATCATCTAGAAATACTCAAGGCGTTAAGATCCTTAACCTTGAAGGTAGACAAAAAGTCTCTTCTATCGCTGTTGTTCCTTATGAAGAAGAAGTCGAAGGCGAAGAAGTTGATGAAGAACCTTTAGAAGGTGAAGAACAAGTTAACGAAGAAAATAACGAAGTTAACGAATAGTTTATGAAAGCGTTAATTTACTTTCAACCAGGTAGTAAATACGACAATTACGAGGGCACTAGAATGCGTAAAACCATCAAGGGTGCCCTTGAGGTTGTTGATATGCAATACACATCTAACATCTATGATGAATATGATGTGGCGCATTTCATATCGCCTAATGATGAAAGTAAAATGAATCTCGTTCTTGAAAGAGGTATACCATGTATTGTCTCTGCTTTATTCGGGGAAGATGACCCATCAGTTAGCTTTCTTAAATATCGCCGTGATAAAGATGGCAAACGAATTACTACTTTAAGAAACAGATCCATCAGAATGCTTAATAAAGCCACATTAGTGTTAGTGCCTTCTGAATCCGCGAAGGAGTACTTAATTGAAAATAAGATTGAAACTCCAATTGAGGTTTGTCCTCCTGGAGTTAACTTAGCGAGATTCAACTTCTCTAGAGATGATGAAAAAGAACTCTTCTATCGTTACTTTAGAGAAGATAAAAATAAGAAAATTGTCCTCGCTGTTGGCGAGTATGATAACTTAGGCGGCATTCATGCGTTTATTAACGCAGCATTAAAAAGAGACGACACGGTATTCTATTATGTCGGCTGCGAGTCTAAAGCAGCAAAGTCTTCTAAGGTCAAAAAAATCATTAAAGAAGCACCAAAGAATGTCCGCTTTAAATTCATCTTACCTGATGATATTTATCGTAGCTTATTGCTTAATGCTGATGTGTTTATGCTTCCAGGCTATAATTTAGCAGGCATCATCTCTGTTGAAGAAGCGATGGCGGCCAAATGCCAATTAATTGTGAGAAAATCTTCAATCTTACAAGGCACACTTAAAAATGAGAGTACAGCCTATATTGCTGAATTCTCTGAAACATTAACATCGCTCGTCTTAGAATATTTAAACGGTGATGTACAACCAACAATTCAAGAAGCGTATAATCAAATCTCAGAATATAGCCTTAAGAATTATGGTGAAAAACTTATCAACATCTATAAATCTATAATTAATAATAAATAAAGAGGAGAAAACTGATTATGTTAGACATTAATCGTATTCGTGAAAATCCAGAAGGCGTAAAAGAAGCCCTTAAGAAGAAATTGTGGGACGCTGATTTTACTGAATTATTAGCCTGGGATAAAAGAAAAAAAGAATTAATTCAATTCGTTGAAGGTAACAAAGCTGAAATGAACAAATTATCCGCTTCTGTTCCACAAGCGAAAAAGAATGGTGAAGATGTTTCTAAAATTTTCGCTAAAGTTAAAGAAATCGCTGCTAAGAATGCGGAATCCGACAAGGAATTAAAAGAATTAGAAGACAAAATTTTCAATTTCTTAGCTGAACTTCCAAACATTCCTGATGATGACTTATTAGGCGGTGGCAAAGAAAACAACAAACCAATTAGATCTTTCGGTAAAAAACCAGAATTTGATTTCCCGCTTAAAGATCACGTTGAACTCGCTACTTCCTTAGGCCTCGTTGATTATGATAGAGGTGCGAAAATCGCTGGACGTGGTGCTTGGATTTACACAAACTTAGGCGCTCAACTTGAATGGGCCTTATTAAATTACTTCATCACCACCCATTTAAAAGACGGATATACATTTATCCTTCCTCCTCACCTTTTAAATGAAGCGTCTGGTTTCGGTGCCGGTCAATTCCCAAAATTTAGAGAAGATGTTTTCTGGCTTGAAGGTTTAGAACCACAAAGATTCTTACTTCCAACCGCTGAAACAGCTTTAGTGAATTTATACCGTGATGAAATCATGAAAGAAGAAGATTTACCAAAGAAATTCTTCGCTTATACACCATGCTATAGAAGAGAAGCTGGTTCTTATAGAACCGAAGAAAGAGGCATGATTCGTGGTTATCAATTCGACAAAGTCGAAATGGTTCAATATACCAAACCAGAAGATAGCGATGCCGCTTTCGAAGAATTAGTGGCTAAAGCAGAAAACTTAGTGAAAGGCTTAGGTTTACATTACCAAGTCAGTAAACTCGCCGCTGGTGACATCTCCCATTCCATGGCGAGAACATATGACATTGAAGTCTACTTACCAAGCATGGGCATCTATAAAGAAGTCTCTTCTGCTAGTAACGCTAGAGACTATCAAGCAAGAAGAACAATGTGCCGTTATAGAGACAATGCGACAGGAAAGACAAGATACGTGCACACATTAAATGCTTCTGGTTTAGCAACTTCCCGTATCTTCCCAGCCATCCTTGAACAATTCCAACAAGCAGATGGTTCTGTCGTTATTCCAGAAGTCTTAAGACCATGGATGGGCGGACTTGAAGTCTTAAAACCAATTAAGAAATAGCAATCATATAAAGAGGCACCGAAAAGTGCCTTTTTATTTGAACTTGACTGGTAAATTATGCGTATGTAAAATTTTATTCGTTAAGAGAGGTTTTATCATATGAATGAACAATATGTCGCTAGACAATCTGCAGTTTACGGTTTTAATTTTTGGCTTTGTGTTTTACTCCTAATTTTAGGTTTAATTCCTGGTGCAATTTATATTACCTATAAAAACATTGCTGCTCGCCATCACACAATTACTTTCTACGAAAAGAAATATATCGCTAGAAGTGGTATTTTTAACACAAAAGAAAACGAAGTTGTTTTTAAAGGCGTTTTAGCAACATCTGTTAATCAAACATTTGGTGGCAAGATTTTCAAATACGGTGATGTGAAAGTTGATGTCGCTGGTAAAAACGATATCGTCTTCCAAGGCGTTAAGCATCCAAACAAATTAAGAGATTATTTAAAAACCAGAGAGATGGATGCAGAAAACGTTCAACACGTCGTTACTGATTAATTAATTTAGAGTAAGGGTGATATGAAAAATATCACCTTTTTTGTTTCTTTAATGTTATAATCATTTCGCCATCGCGATGAATATTTGCGAACCAGGTCAGGACAGGAATGTAGCAGCCTTAAGTATTATGTTCATGTGCGGTGGTTTATTTAGCTAATATGGATAAAGATATTGAGTACATGAGAGAAGCTTTAAAAGAAGCTGAACTAGCAAAGCTAGAGGATGAGGTACCAATCGGTTGTGTCATTGTTAAAGACGGTCGAATTATCGCTAGAGGACATAACCAAAGAGATAAGTCTCATAATCCTTTAGGCCACGCTGAAACATTAGCGATTAAAGCCGCTAGTGAAGTAGTGGGTGATTGGCAGTTAGTGGACTGTACTTTATATGTGACTATAGAACCATGCATTATGTGTTCTGGGGCAATTATTCAATCAAGAATCAGAAGAGTGGTATATGGCGCTCCTGATATCAAAGGTGGAGCATTTGGTTCATCTATAAATATCTTAGAAGCCAACAATATAAATCATCATCCAGAAGTAACAAAAGGTGTGCTTGAAGAAGAGTGTTCATTGATCATCAAAAACTACTTCAAAAGCAAAAGGAAATAAATACTTATAAAATAAACTTGGAATAAAAGCCAAGTTTTTTTATCATGTATGTGTATGAATTTAGACATAGAACGTTATAATCCAGAAACAAATCAAGGCCTTTCTCTCGAACAAGTTGAGGAAAGAAAAAAAGCACATTTAGTTAACAAGAGTAAAAAAGCTTTTGGTAAAACATATACCCAAATTATTGTTAGTAACCTTTTTAGTTTCTTTAATATTGTTCTCTATCTCATAGCGGGTATTTTGATTTATGTCGCAGTGAGATTTAATGAAACCAAGATTTTATGGGGTATGTTTTTCCTTATCATCTTAGCGTGTAATACCGGTATTGGTTTATATGAAGACATCTCCGCGAGAAGATTATTAAGTAAGCTCAGATTAATTACCCAAGCTAAAGCAGTGGTGATTAGAGACGGCAAAAAAGAAGAATTAGCCACTGATGAAGTGGTATTAGATGATATCCTCTATATCGAAAAAGATACCCAAATATGCGTAGATGGTATTGTTTTAAGTGGTGAAGTTAGTGTTAATGAATCACTTATTACAGGTGAATCCGTTAACGTGTATAAAAAAGTTGGAGAAACAGTGTATTCAGGCACATATGTCACTAGTGGTAACGCTTACATTAAAGCGGATAAAGTTGGCCAAGACTGTCTCGCTAATACATTGCAATCTAAGGCTAATAAATTCAAAAGATCTCCATCCGAAATCTTACGTTCATTAAATAGCATGTTCCTAGTTATTGGCATCACCGTTATTACCATGGGTATCTTCATGCTTATTACTTTTATCGCTCAAGGTAAATTCAAAACAGATACATCAATTGTCACTAGTGTTAAATCTATTACTGGTAGTTTAGTGGCGATGATTCCTAGTGGTTTATATTTATTAACAAGTACCGCATTAGCGGTAGGTGTTATCAACCTCGCTAAAAAGAAAGCTCAAATCCAAGATTTCTATTCTGTAGAAATGCTTGCTAGAGTAGATACTCTTTGTGTGGATAAAACAGGCACAATTACAGATGGTAACTTAATGGTTCACAAAACCATCATCTTTGATAAATCAATTCCTGAAGCATATGTTGCTCAAGCGATATCGAATGTTTTGTGCGCTACCAATGATAAGAACGCGACCGCTGTCGCTCTTAGACAAGTCTATGATTTGGAGTTAAGTGCGGGCATTAAAGTAGCTTTACCTTTCAGTAGTGAAAATAAATATTCAGGTGCAACATTTAAAGGTGGAAAGACATTTATTATCGGTGCTCCTGAATTTCTACCTCTTAAAGACAAACAAGGCATCCTTAAAAGATGTGAAGAATACACAAAAGAAGGACTACGTGTCTTAATTTTGGCCGAAGGCAAGGAAGATATTGCTAATAACAAATATAGTGGTCAATTAACCGCTATTGCTATGTTAGTAATTAAAGATCATGTTAGAGAAGATGCTTTGGAAACATTCAAATGGTTCGCTAATAACGGTGTTGATATCAAAGTTATCTCTGGTGATAATGCTCAAACAGTTTCTTCTATCGCTAAAGAAGCGGGTATCGAGAATGCCTCTAAGTTTATTTCTTTAGAAGGCATGTCTATTGAAGAAGTAAAAGCTATTGCTAATGAATACACAGTTTTTGGTAGAGTTACCCCTGAACAAAAAGAAGCCTTAGTTATTGCTTTAAAGGAAGCAGGTAAGACTGTTGCTATGACTGGTGATGGTGTTAATGATATCTTGGCTTTAAAACGTTCCGATTGTTCTATTGCTATGGCCAGTGGTGCAGAAGCTGCAAGAAACATTTCTCACATTGTTTTATTAGATTCTAACTTTGCTAGACTTCCAGCGGTTGTTGATGAAGGTAGAAGAGTTGTTAATAATTTACAAAGAACAGCTTCATTATTCGTTACTAAAACAATATTCGCTTTTGTTGTTACTCTAGTGTTCACACTAGCATCGATTATTGAAAGAGATCCAACAGTTCAATATCCATTTGTGACTAACCATTTATATCTATGGGAAATCTTCACTAGTGGTTATGCTGCTTTCTTCTTAGCGTTAGAAAAGAACAACGAAAAAATTAAAGGTGGATTCTTAGCTAATATCTTTAAGAAAGCAATTCCTGCGGCGTCAGTATTAATTGGTACAGTCTTATTCTCGTTCTTATTCTATGTTTTACAACGTAATGGTGTGCTTAACTGGGGCATATACACTAAAGAAACCGCTATTGCGATGAGCATCATTGCTTTTAGTTTATTAGGCTTAGCGGTTCTTTATAGAGTATGTTGCCCATTAACCAAATATAGACGCACTGTCTTTATATGTGTTGTTGCCATAAATGTGCTATTTATTTTAATAACATCCATTGTTAGTGTTGTTAATCAAATTACTGAACCAGTGTTACAAATACCATATATCGAATTAAGTGGCCCTGCTATTTTGGTGACATCATTTATCATCGCTATTTTAGCGGCGCTTTATATACTCTCATATCGCATCTTAAGCGCGATCAAGGAAAGGGATGAATAGTATGAAAATCAATCCAGAAGTCCAACAAGCATTACTTAACAACAAACCAGTTGTGGCATTAGAAAGCACAATTATCAGCCATGGTATGCCTTATCCAAAGAATGTGGAAACCGCTTTAAGAGTGGAACAAGTCTTAAGAGATCATGACGTAGTGCCTGCTACTATCGGTATTATTGATGGCGAACCTATCGTTGGCATGACTCCAGAAGAAATCGAACTCTTTGGTAAAACCAAAGGCATTGGCAAAGCTTCTAGAAGAGATTTGCCAGTGATTTACGCTAAGAAATTATGGGCTGCTACTACGGTAGCATCCACAATGATTATTGCTGCTCAAGCTGGCATTGAAGTTTTTGTTACTGGTGGTATTGGTGGCGTGCATAGAGGAGCACAAGAAACAATGGATATCTCCGCTGACTTACAAGAATTAGCGAAGACCAATGTGACTGTTATTTGTGCAGGTGCCAAAGCAATCTTAGATTTACCACTTACTTTAGAGTACTTAGAAACAATGGGTGTTCCTGTCTTAGGCTTCCAGACTAAAGAACTTCCAGCCTTCTATACTAGACATTCTGGTTTAAAGGTTGATTATGAAATCGAAAATTATCAAGAAGCCGCCAAGATAATTTTAGAAAAGAGGAAAAATAGCCTTTTAGGTGGTATTCTTATTACAAATCCTATTCCTGAAAAATACGCAATGGATGATAATATAATTAATAACGCTATTGATAAAGCGTTAAGAATGGCAGATGAACAAGGCATCAAAGGCAAAGATACCACCCCATTCTTACTTAAAACAATTGTGGAATTAACTGGTGGAGATTCATTAGAATCAAATATCCAACTAGTTCTTAATAATGCCTTAGTGGGCGCAGAAATTGCTAAAGAGGTTTGCAAACAAAAGTGAAAACTGAACATCGATTCGCAGAAGCATTAAAATCCATGATGTCAGAAATGCCACTTGAAGAAGTTTCAGTGGCCGCTTTGACACGCCGTTGCAAAGTGAATCGACAAACATTTTACTATCACTTTCATGATATTTACGACCTTTTAGCCCTTGTCTTTTTAAACGAAAAAATTCAAGGCATTGAAGAAGTGAGAAACTCTGAAGAAATGGCAACCGCTATCTTCGATTACTATATAAGAAATCAAAGATTTATTGATGAAACTCTTAACTCTGCAGGCAAAGATTTATTCGTCGAATTCATTTACAATACTTGCTATAAATGCTTCACAACATTCATCAATAATATTGTTGATAGTAAAAGAATAAGCGCTAACGAGAAAAAGAATATCGTCCGCTTTAGAGCGTTTGCTTATTCCAACACTATTGTCTATTATTTATCAACACACAAGAATAAAACACTAAGTGGATTGTTTGAATGCTTCTGTTTTGAAAATGATGAAAATATGCGTAAAGAGATTATCGATTTACTCGATTACAGATGGAGGACTAATAAGAAATGATAGATTTTGATTTTGTCAGTCCTACAAAGATATATTTTGGAAACAATAAAGAAGAACTCATTGGCCAAATCTGTTTAGATGGTGGTTATAAGCGTGTTTATATTGTTATCGGACAAGGCTCTGTTAAAAGAAATGGTTTATTAAAAAGAGTTACTGATTCATTAGATAAATCAGGTATCAAATACCAAATCTTGGAAGGTGTGAGACCTAATCCGACAATTGATTTATGCCATCAAGGCATTAAAGAAGCACAGATTTTTACCCCCAATTTAATCTTAGCAATTGGAGGTGGCTCTGTAATTGATACTGCGAAGAATATCGCTGTTGGCTATTTCTATGCTGGTGATTCATTTGATTTCAACTTACATAAAGTTAGACCAAAGAAAGCCTTGCCAATTGGTGTTATTTTAACCATCGCCGCTTCTGGCAGTGAATTATCCAATTCATGTGTTATTCAAGACGATGAAAGACAAGTGAAAATGGGTTTTAATGAAGATATTGTTAGACCAGTATTCGCCATTGAAAATCCAAAACTCACTTATAGTGTTTCTAAAGTACAAACAGCCTATGGTATTGTCGATATCATGATGCATACTTTAGAAAGATACTTCCATGCATCTAGCGATAATGAACCCGCGGATGGATTTGCGGAAGCATTATTAAAATCAGTAATTAATGCCGCTAAAGTGGTTGTTAAAGATCCAACTGATTATGATGCAAGAGCAGTCTTAATGCTTATGTCATCCTTATCACACAATGGCCTAACAAGTATTGGCAAAAAGATGCTCTTATTTGTTCATCAGTTAGAACATGCAGTTTCTGGTGTTTATCCTGAAGTTGCTCACGCTGCTGGTTTAGCGGTTCTTTTCCCAGCTTGGGCTAAATACTATGTTAATTACGATACTGATAAATTCGATAAGTTAGCGAGAAACGTGTTTGATCTTCATAAATCTAACAAACTAGATAACGCTAAAGCGGGTATTAAAGAGATTGAAAAACTCTTTGATATGTTAGAAATGCCACGTTCTTTTAAAGATTTAGGCATTAAAAACCCAGATATTGAACTTTTAACTAATATAGTTACTAATAAAGGTGCTAGAGTAATAGAGCACCCAAAGAAAAATATGGATAAAGAAGTGGTAGAAACCATTTTCAAAAGTTGTATTTAGGAGGAATTATTCTTATGAAAAAAGAAGATGTCATTGGTTTGATTATCTATTTGATTATCATTGCCCTCGCTGTAGTGTTCGGTTTAACCGTCTTACAAGCCCACAATCCTGACAGTTCATTCCAAGGATTTGGATATGTTGTTTTCGTAGCAATTTCCGTTGTTGCCGGTGTTGTGGTTAATGCAGCGATGTACGAACTTGCTCACATCATAGGCGCTAAAGCTGGTAAATACTTAATCTTAAGCGTTAACATTTTGGGCTTCTGTTTCTATAGGGATCAAGATAAATTTAAATTCCGTTTTTCCTCATTCGATGGCTTAACTGGCGAAACTAAAATCGTTCCTAAGAAAGGCTTTGAAGACAAAGCAAATCCAACACCATATCTATTATTTGGTTCATTATTCTTCGTTGTGGAAGCGGTTATAGTGATGGTCTTATTCACATTGTTTAAAGATTCTAAAACCGCAGTTCTTACTGATGTTGCTTATGGCGCTTTAACTGTTGGGGCTATTGGTTTGGTTGTTCTTTTCTATAATATTGTGCCATTACGTATCGACTCCATGACTGATGGCTATCGCTTAACCATGGTTTCTAACCCAAAGAATAAAGCTGCTTTCAATGAACTCTTAAGAGTGGAATATGAAATGCAACAAGGTAATAAAGTTGAAATCAAATTATTCGATGAAATTACTAACTTCACCGCTGATCTTAACTTAAACAAGGTTTATGCCTTATTAGATGAAAAGAAATATGAAGAAGCAGAAGAAATCCTAGATAAGATTATCGATGCTAAACAAGACATTGACGCTAAAGTGTATATTCGCGCAAGAGCGCAAAAGATTTATATCAATCTTATGAATAAGGAATTAGCGGCTGCAAAAGAATACTACGATAAGGAAGTACCTGTTTCTGAAAGAAGAGAAATCTCCAACGACGTTTCTATGGCCTCCATTAGGGCGTACCTCTTAATGTCTGGTTTGTTAGATAAATCTAGAAGTGAATGTGTCATTGCTTTAAATAACGTTTATAAAGCGTTCAAAAAGACACCTAAGAACAGACAAAAAACTGAAGTGGTGTTATTTAACGAAGCATTAGATAAAGTCATCGCAGCCCATGCTGATTGGGAATTAGATGGCTATAAGCTTCAAATCAAAGAATAAAAAAGACAAAACAAAAAGCGCCTCAATTATGAAGTGCTAGTGTAAAAGTGGACAAGGCTAAAAAGAGCCATCCACTTTTTTCTTTGCTATTCTATTCACGAGGAGGTTCTAAATGAGATACACAGAAA